>CACWOZ010000006.1 GCA_902762655.1 uncultured Bacteroidia bacterium | reverse complement strand
ATGGACCCGACGATGCCGTTTGAGGTGCAGTTCTACGATGCCATCGGCAAGAACCTGTACAGCGGCGAGGAGCGCCTGCGGCTGGCCGTGTGGCTGTTCTCCCTGCTGGCAGTGCTGCTGTCGTTGGTGGGCATCTGGGGTCAGGTGCTGATGGATGTGCAGTACAAGCGGATGGAGATTTCCGTAAAGCGGGTGTTCGGGGCCGATATGGGCCAGATTACCAGCGAAGGCCTGATGCTGTATCTGAGGACGGTAGCAATCTGTTATGTGATTGCGGCGCCCATCGGCTGGCTGGTGGTGAGGTATTACCTGCAGCAGTTCGCGCACCGGGTGGGCTTTATGCCGTCGGTGTTCCTGCTGGCGCTGGTGATTGTGGGGGCGTTGTGTTCGGCCGTGGTTCTGTATCACTATCTCAAGACCGCCCGGATGAATCCGGCGGAGACGCTGAAGAATGAGTAATAACCGTCCGGGTGCAAAGGATTGATGTGAACCGGTTGGAGAGCTCCTGAGCCACCATGTCATCATTCCTGATTCCTTCTGTATTGCATGGGGGATACACCATAACGTTCCTTGAAGCGGCGGCAGAAATAGTTCTGCGTGTTGAATCCAAGCCGCTCGGAAATATCAGCAATGCTCATCCCTGGCTGAGATATTAAAAGTTTGCAGGACATATCAAGCCGGCAGGCATTAATATACTGTGCCGGAGATTCGGAAGTGATTTTCTTAAAGTTGCTGTAAAAGCGAGAACGACTCATGTTCATAAGTGATGCCAGCGTGTCTATGTTAAGGTCTCCATTGCTGATATTATTATCAATAATGGATGAAAAACGCTCAAGGAAGTCTTTTTCTTCTTGATTAGTTGCTTTCATGTATAATTCACGCCTGGTATTTCCGTTCGATTTAATACCTTTGCTGCGCACAAGGTTGTTGCAACGTGCAAGAAGAATCTTTGAGTCAAAGGGTTTGGCTATGAAGTCATCAACTCCTTTCAGGAGCCCTTCCATGCGATTTTGCGTGTCATCCAAGGCTGTCAGGAGCACAACAGGAATGGATGAGAGTCTTTGGTCTCCTTTGATGGCTGCAAGCAGTTCTCCTCCACCCATCCGGGGCATTATTAGGTCGCTGAGCACAAGGTCTGGTCTCACCTTCTTTACCAGTTCCAGAGCTTCTGCGCCATCCTCTGCCAGAAAAACTTCGTATTGCACACTGAAAAGTTCTTTTAGGAGAGTCCTCATTTCTGTGTTATCTTCGGCTATCACTATTTTTGAGCCTTTAGGGTTGGTTTCCTGGGACTCTTCATTAACTTGAGTGCAGGAAGCAGGGCTATAGGCAGGAAGTGTTATCACGAAGTCTGCTCCTCCGCCTGGACGGTTAAAGGCTTGAATTTGCCCGTTGTGTAACTGAACAATGTCTTTTGTAAGTGCAAGCCCTATACCGGAACTGGGGATGCCTTCTGTTACGCCCTCTGTTCCTTCTCCTTGATAAAAGCGCTCAAAAATGCGTTCCTTGTCTTCCTCTTTGATACCTATGCCCGTGTCGCGGACATGGATTTTAACTAATCCCTTTGAAGGCAGATTCTCCACTTCCAAATCAATGCTCCCTCCGTGTGGGGTAAACTTGACAGCATTGAATACAAGGTTCATCAGTGATTTCTGCATCTGATAACTGTCAAGCAAGGCTTTTGGTTCGTCCGGCGCGGGAATAAAATGTATTTCCAGATCTTTTGAAGATACCAGTTCCCTGAATTTCTCCACTATGTCTGAAACAAAAGGATTAACCGGAGTCTGGCTCAGATGGAGTGTTACTTGATTTTGTTCAAACTTTCGGAAATCTATGAGTTCGCTCACAAGTTGGTTCATCTGTTGAGCCTGACTGCGTACTTTACCCATTCTCGACCGTATCTGCGGAGCCAGCTGGAAAGTATGCATAATGTTGTCTATCTGGGCAATAATGATGGTGAGAGGGCTTCGCAGTTCGTGGCTTATGGTGGTGAAGAAACGAAGTTTGGTCTCGTTGAGTTGCCTTGCACGTGCGGCTTCTCGCCGTATATATACAGACCGCCCCAGAAACCACAGAAATCCCAGCGTAAAAAGTAGATACAGGACTTTCGCAAGTGTCGTTGCATACCAATGGGGACGGATGATTAGTGCAATGCTGCACGCAGGAGCAATTGTATCTTTGTGCCTGACTTCCAATCGGTAGCGGCCAACATTGAGTTCTGCTACAGACAGTATCGGCCCGTCCAGAATAGTCCAATTGTCATCTCGTCCGTGCAGTATGTATTCGTAGTTTGCCCAGTTTATTGAGGTAATGTTGTGACGTGAGGAGAGATAAAAATCGAGATGTTTTTGTAGTCCGTCAAATATGACTTCTTCGGTAAAGGGGAGTGGTGCGGATAATATCTCGCCGTTTACGTATAGATCGCAGAAATATACGCTATCTTTTGGCGTACCGGGTTGTGTATTCAAAGAAAAACTCATCAGTCCGTTGGTTCCGCCGGCATAAACGGTACCATCGGCAGAGAGGAGCAGCCCGCTGTCCAGCACCAGTGCTTGGAGTGGCAAGTCTCTGCCTATCTGATAGCGCTGTAGTATCTGCCCGTCAGTATCAAGAAGTTGTATCTGCTGATCTCCAGAAATCAAAATTCTGTCATCTCCGGCGTCGACGAGCTGGTAACCATCGCGTGGAGAATCTTTAATAAGTTTGAAGACCCCATCTTCAAGACGGAACAATCCATGTCCGAAAGTGCTGGCATAGAGTGTGCCATTTTTATGCGCCAGAAGACGCATGGGCCGTGCTCTCCCACTTTCAGTGACGATAGGGTATTCCCCGATTTTGATTTTTCGGTCAAGATCGAATTCTACCACGGTAGATGAGGCTAGATACAGTTTGTTTCCACTTACGACTCCGTGCACATAGCGAATACCTTCCGTCCTTGGATACAGCAGGGTGTCTTTCCGGCTGTCGCACGAATGGAGCCAAACACCGTCGTCGGTAGAAAGAATGAGCAGGTCTTTATAACGCTCCACTACATTGATTACATAAAATGGAGAGCCGTTGTCTTTTGGTACAATTTCCCGCGATATATGACCGGAACGCTTGTCCAGGCGGAAAAGGCCTTGCCGGTTGGTGGCTATATAAAGTGAGGATTTTTCCGGATATGCTGCCAACCATTTAGCGTTTTTGAAAAGATTCGTACCATAAGCCATTATCTTCCCGCTTACAGGGTCCAGTTTGTTGAGCCCGCCACCTTCGGTACATATCCAGATATACCCTTCGTCATCTTCCATAAGATGCCCCGCAACGGGGAAAGAAAGCCCATCTTCTCCGCTTTGTGTTGCCGGGAAGAAAGAAAAGGCTCCGGCTCTTGTATCGGTATAATTTCCACCTCCGTAATAGGTGCCTGCCCATAGAATGCCATCTCTGTCTTTGAGTATAGCATGGATCGAAGAACTGGAAAGTCCACCTTCTCTATCCTCACGGTAATAGGAGCGGAAAGTATCTGTGTCCGGATTATATGTGTACAGTCCGTTGAAGGTTCCAAACCATATTTGACCCTTGCTGTCCTGTACTACCGATCGGATATTATCGCTAAGAAATCCCCTGTCTTTGTCTGTTGCTGTGGTATAATGGCGTATGCTGCTGTCAGGGAAAACGCGCAGCAGTCCACCTGTATTGCTTCCTGTCCAGATTTCACCGGTCGATGATGCGAATAGGGAATAGAGGTCTCCTAAAGAGCTCAACTGTTGAAAAGAAGATTCCTTTCCAGCCCGAAACAGACCTTCCGGGCAAATGAGGTATAGGCTGCCGTCTGATGCACGTAGCATATCCCTTATTCCCGAAAATGGCAGTTTCTGCGTGCTTGTCATGCAACTGTTCTTCTCATCGTAATGGAAATGCTCCTGCCCTCGAACAGCACAAGCCTGTCCATTGTCAATATATAATGCAGTCAGGTCTCCTTCCAGAAGCGTTTCCATCTTATCGGTGCGTGGATTATAACATACCAGTTCTCCCGAGGTGAGAATAAACACTTTGCCAAGGGCATCACACACCAGTTTTTTTACCAGGCCTTCTTTGAAACAAACTTGTCCTCCTTTAATATCATATGGCCTATATGATACCATGCGGTTGCCATTGTAAATACTGAGTCCGTTTTCTGTGCCGAACCAGATTCTTCCCAAGGAATCCTGACATACAGACATGACGTCGGGATGAGCAAGTCCATCACTGGTGGTAAGCTGTTTAAAATATGGCATAGCTGAAGCAGCTGTTCCGAGCAGTATGGTCAATATCAAGGAATTCAGTCTTTTGTCAAGCACATTCATGGATAAAAGTACAAATAATTCTTTATTGGACAAAAGTATAAATTATTTGTATTTTTATATCAAAAGGTTCTTTCTTTTCTGCATATTTTTGCAAAAACCACAACAACTCTTAAAACCAATTGTTACAATGAATAATTACAAGAGCCCCGATTGTCAGGTTCTCCATTTGAAAATGACAGGACCTTTATGCGCGTCAGTGCAAAATGAATCATTTGGAAATGATATGATCTTTGATTGGGATGCCGACTTTGGCTTAGGCGTACCGAGCGATTTTAACTTAATCTTTTAAATACGGAACATGAAAGTCAATACGAAAATATATATGATTCTGACGTTGGCGGCAGTCGTTTCATGCGTGAAAGAATCTCACGAGTCTGGATATAAACTATCTGATGTTACCTTTTCAGTATATGCGGACGGTGTCAAAAGCTGTTTGGACGATCATTCTGTAGTCTGGACAGATGGAGAAGACAAGGTGGCAATCTATGATAATGTCCAGGGCTTTATCTCCACTCCTTTTACGGTTATTTCAAATTCTGTTTCCGCTACTGTCACGGAGGGGGCTACTTCTTTTTACAGTCTCTATCCTTACGATGCGGCCTCTTCCATTTCCGGAAGCGTAATCACTACCACATTACCTGCCGTTCAAGAAGCAACGCCTGACAGTTTTGCACCGGGCGCCAATCTTTCGGTAGCATATACGACCATCTCTGAACTATCTTTGGCTTACAGGAATGTCGGAGCCCTTGTGCAATTCACTCTTGATGAATACGATGTGAAGAGTGTCGCCATTACAGGCAACAACAGCGAAAAAATTTCCGGAAGAGTCAGCATTGACTATAATGCCGGGAGTCCCACTGTTACTGCATCCGATGTTTCCGTAACACTTAAACATGCCGACGGATCTACCCTTGAGAGTGGAAGAACCTATTATTTCATTGTGGCTCCCGTTACTTTCTCGCGAGGAATAACTCTTACCCTTACCAAGACAGACGGCACCTTTGCAACCCGTTGCACCAGGGGCAGTGTGAGTTTTGAGCGTAATCAGTTTGTAAAACTTGGCACAATCGGAAGCCTTCCCTTTGGTAATGATTTGTATGCTGCTTTCAATGCAGGTGCGACTATTGAAATTGCCGGCATTGGTTATAATAAGGCGGATTTTAGCGGTGTCAATGAAGTACAGGTGTTGGATTCCGACACCACTCCTGATATTCGCTCCGCCGTATCAGGCAAGAAGGCAATAGTGTTCCTCAGCGGAGCGGCGGATTTTACGTATTCCTCATCGCTTATTATTAATAAGGAACTCGTTCTGGTAAACCGCAATCCCACATCTGACGTTACCTTGAAACCTTCTCGTTATTCCGTTTTCCGAGGGGGAACGATTGTCATGAAAGGAATTGTTTTTGATGCTACATCTGTTACTGATAATTATGTATTCAATAACAGTGGTGCAGAATCGGATTTCGGTAAAATGCATTTTGACGACTGTGACTTGATACTTTCCAAGAACCTCTTTGCCATAAACGCCACAGGATACGGGCTCTCTAGCATCCGCTTTTTGAATTCAAATATCAGATTCTCAGGATCGGTGCAACTGGTGAATGCCGGACAATCTCCCTGTATGGATGTTTATAAAGATGTGCTTTTCGAAAACAATGTCGTTTTCAGCGCAGGATTAAATTCTTTTCAGGTGCTTAATTATGCCAATGCAACCATCCAGACAAATTCCAACGATGCCAGTTGCTGGTCAGGAAATGTTTCGGTCAAAAACAATATTTTCTACAATGTCCAAAGCCCTAACGGTCTGTTCCGTCATTTCAGGGTGGCATCTTTAAGGCTGGGCGGAAATATATATTATTCTCCCGCAACCAGCGGCACCAGCAAGACCTACTACATTTTCTCTTCGGATCAAGACAAAACGGGCATCAAAAATGACGGAGATATAATCTATGGGCTTAACGGCGGTTCATGGGTTTATTCAGGAAACCCCAACGGACAGCCAGATGGCGTGGTCAATACGCTTTCCAATCAGGCCGAGAACCCCTTTGCATCATTTGACGCCGCTACGGGCGCTTACGTTCTCAAGGATGCATACAAGTCATATGGACCGCAGAATAAATGAATATTTCAATCATAAACTACATCGCAGTTGTTACGGCTGTAGTAAGTCAGTTGGCATGCCACAAATCAGACCGTTTGGTTGAAGACAATGTGGAAAATGCCAGAGTGCAATTGTCTTCCCTTCTTGCTCTTAGCGAGGAGGGAGACACACTCCGCATTCCTTCCACCTTCAAAGCAGGAGAAGTGGAGTTCGTGCCAGAAGATGATTGGGTGAGCGGCTTTTTCGCCGGTACCCTCTGGTATATGTACGAACTGACCGCCGATGAAATGTGGGCTGATCATGCCAGGGTGCACACAGAGAAACTTGACAGCATACAGTACTTGACATGGCATCATGACGTAGGCTTCATGGTTTTTGACAGTTTTGGCAACGGTTTGAGAATCAAGAATATCCCAGAATACAGGGACAAGATACTCACCACGGCTCATTCCCTAAGCACCCGTTTCCGTACAGGAGCAGGTGTACTACAGTCTTGGAATGTGGACAGGGGCTGGCAGGCTGAGCGCGGTTGGAAGTGTCCTGTGATTATAGACAATATGATGAACCTGGAGATTCTTTTCAATGCAACGCGCATGAGTGGAGACTCTACTTTCTTCAAGATAGCTGTAAGCCACGCTGACAGAACTTTGGAGAATCATTTTCGCCCGGATGCCAGCAGTTATCATGTGGTCGACTATGATCCCGAAACCGGAGAAGTCCTGCACCGTTGTACCGCGCAGGGATATGCAGATGAATCAGCATGGGCCCGCGGTCAGGCATGGGCCCTCTACGGTTTCGCAACAGCCTATTCCTATACAGGTTTTGAACGCTATCTTGAACAGTCGGAGAAGGTGGCTGCCTACATCATTGGGAGACTTCCGGAAGACGGCGTTCCATACTGGGATTTCGATGCTCCTGACATCCCGGACACGTACCGCGATGCTTCATCGGCAGCCATAATGGCCAGCGCCTTTTATCATCTTTACTCCATTACGGGAACAATACAGTACCGCCAGACTGCCGACAAGATGCTTTCCAGTCTTTCGTCTCCGGCCTACCGCGCCGAACCAGGTACCAATGGCGGTTTTATCCTAATGCATAGTGTGGGCTCTCTTCCTCATGGAAGCAATATTGACGTCCCGCTTAATTACGCAGATTACTATTTCCTGGAAGCCCTCATTAGAAGAAGCAAACTTAAATGAGAAAGATTGTAACAGTAGTTTTATCTTTTGTCCTCGGTATTTGGAGCCTGGCTGGCTACGATTTCGAAACCATCCCCCCGCAGGTGAAAGTGCGGGGTGTCGGAAGTGTGCGCACAGAGCATGACCGTTTCAAGGATGGCGCTGCTTCTCTCCGCTTCTCATGGACCGGACAGGCGGAACTCATCATTACCGACCCCGAAGCTATACAAGCCTTTATGTCCAGCCGTAAGGGGGGCGTGATGTTCTGGCTTTGCAATGAAACACCTTCCAGGGAACCTTTATTAGTCCTTTTCCGCGGACAGGACGGCCGTGATATATGCTGGTTCCACTTCGGCATGGATTTCAAGGGGTGGCGCGCTGCATGGGTCCGTTACGAAGACATGCATACTGCTGATGGTTATGTGGGAGAAGTCCCAGTGAAAGACCGGCGACACGACGGTGTCATGATGGTCATCCGCCCGTCTGCTCGTTTGGTGGAGGGTAGTTTCTGCCTGGACCGGCTCAGTTTTACCGACGATACAATCCATCACCAGAACACGCCAGATGCGCAGATTCCCGACAATAATCATTTTCTCTCACGTCGCAATCTTTGGCACTGGGCACGACTCCAAGAGTGGGAGGGCTATCCTGCACTGAAAGGTGCGCCTTCGGTTGACGAGTTCTCATTGGCACAGGTGTCTGCTCATCTGGACTCTTTCTTCCGCGATGAGATGCCTTCAGCCGGAGCCTATGATCCTGTTCCTTACCGCAAGACGCTGGATAAGGAATACGCAGCCCTGAACCTGAAGCGTTTGCCCGACGGCACGCCAAAAGGTACGCCCATCGTGAGCAACGACGAGAGTACCTCGGCCGATATACGCATGCAGCGAGCATTCACCGTGCTGTATCGTCTTGCACTGGATTACCGTATCACAGGTAACAAGGTAGCCCTTGAGCGGTTCTTTCTGGTGGCAGATCACCTTATCTTTCAGGGGGTTGACAAAGGCAGTGGCATGGGCACGAACCACCATTATGGCTACAATATCCGTGGCTGGGCCGATGCTCTGTGGATTCTTCGTGACGAAATCCGAAATGCAGGCTGTATGGAAGCATATAGGGATGCCCTTTCATACTGGAGCGGCGAAGCCGAATGTCGCTTGCCGTTTGAGAAAGACCGTGACGAGATTGTGGACTCTTGGAACACTTTGCTTGTTCCAAAGGTGGTGGTTTGTATGTTGCAGGATACTCCGTATTTGCAGCAAGCCCACATGGATGCTCTGACCAGTTGGATGGACGGTTCCATGCGTTATTCCCATGGTACGCTGGGGGGCATCAAGGTGGATGGAACTGTGTTCCATCATGGCGGCAACTACCCTGCATACGCTACCGGCGCCTACAGCACTCTGGGGACTTATTTCAGACTTGTTGCCGGCACTTCTTTCGTCCCTTCAGAAAAGGCCAGGCGCTGTGTGAAGACCGGACTGATGGCTCTACGTACCTGGTGCAACCTATATGATTGGGCTACCGGTATTTCCGGCCGTCATCCTTTTGGAGGCGGCATCCCCTTAAAGGTAAGAAATGCCTATGGCTACCTGGCCGTGCTGGGAGATTTGAGCGGGAGCGGAGCGTCTGTGGATGCTGAACTTGGCGGAGCATATTTGGCGCTGAAGGGAAACGACAAAGAAGTGAATGCCATACTGAAAGTTGCTAAAATCAGCGAATCTCCGTCACCGGAGGGATTTTTTGTTTATAATTACGGCTCATTTGGCATACACCGCCGGAGCGGCTGGATGATTACTCTCAAGGCCTTTAACAGCGATGTCTGGGGCTCTGAGATTTATGCCGGCAACAACCGCTATGGACGCTACCAGAGTTATGGTTCCGTGCAGGTCATCAATAGCGGAAAACCCGCTGGCATGAAGGATTCCCGTTACGTTGAGGAAGGGTGGGACTGGAACCGTCTTCCAGGAACTACTGCCATCCACTTGCCATGGGATAAACTCGACAGCCCTTTGAAAGGCACCCTCATGGAGCGGAATCAGGAGCGTTTCCCGGGCGTATCCTCCCTGGAAGGGAAGAATGGTGTTATGGCATTTACCTATATTGAAAAAGACCGGGAGAACTTCTGCGGCGGAGCCACGGCCACCAAAAGTGTATTCTGTTTCGACAACCGTATTGTTTTCATAGGAACGGACATTACCAACAATTCGGCCTTTCCTACGGAAACAACACTATTTCAACAACATCTCCTGCAGCCGTCAGAAGCCATTCTCGTGGACGGAGAACTAGTCGGCGGATTCCCTCAGACCATCAGACGTAATGAAAAGGCTATAGTGGAAGATCTAAAGGGAAACTGCTATATATTGTATGAACCACAAAATCTGGTCATTTACCGTCAGCGCCAGAAGTCTCCGGACAATACCGGGAAAAAGAATGGAGAGGGGGATTTTGTGACGGCCGTCATTGATCACGGGACTGCTCCTGAAGGAGCAAACTACGAGTACCTGCTTCTAGTGGAACCGACTTCGGCCGAACGTCGTTCTTGCTCCAGAAAACGTCCTTTCGAGGTACTTCATGCAAGCCGGCAGGCCCATGTAGTGAAGGACTTTGCCACAGGTATTACAGCCTACGTAGCATACGACACCTATGCTACCAGGCATATCAGCATTCCGGCAGAGACCATAGTTATGGAGCGGGATAATGGAGAAAAACGCATCATGAGTGTCTGCACTCCTGATCTTGGCCTTACGGAAAAGACATACACTACGCCACAGGAGAGCCAGCCGCTTGTGCGTGAAGTGCTGCTGGAAGGTCACTGGTCCTTGGAACAGCCCTATACGGATAGCGTTTTCGGGACCGGTGTCCAAGCATCTTCCAAAGGTGACCATACTTTGCTTTACGTGACCTGCCGTCACGGACATCCTATTGAATTTTCACTGAAAAAAAATTAAAGCCATGAAACTTATCACAAAGTTTCTTTTAACTATGATTCCGGCATTGTTGTCTGCCCAGATGCTTTTGAGTCAGACGCTTACTGTAAAGGGAAGGATTACCGACTCAAATGGTGAAGGCGTTATCGCAGCCACGGTCTATGAGGCGGGGAACACTTCAAATGGAACAGTATCTGATGTCGAAGGCAACTGGACGCTCAATGTTCCGGCTGAGGCCTCGGTAATCATCTCTTGCCTTGGATATCAGGACATGACGGAAAGTGTCGCCGGACGTACGGTTATCAATGTTGTGATGAAGGAAGACAACCTTGCTTTGGCTGCATCGCAGGTGGTCAGTGACGGTTATTCATCCGTGGCCAGGAGAGATCTCACCGGTTCAGCCACATCCGTGTCTTTGGACGAGGTCCTCAGTGCTCCGGTGACCAGTTTTGACCAAGCTCTGAACGGTCGTGTGGCTGGTGTAGTAGTCACAACTACCGATGGCTCTGTGGGGGCTACTGCACAGATTGTCATCCGCGGCAACAACTCTCTCACCCAATCAAGCGCTCCACTCTATATCATTGACGGGTTTCCATCCGAGAGCTCCATGTCTACATCCCTGAGCACGGCTGATATCGAAACCATTGACATCCTCAAAGATGCATCGGCTACAGCCATCTATGGTGCCCGCGGCGCTAACGGTGTCGTGGTGATTACCACTAAAAAGGGCGCTGTGGGTACGCCGAAAGTGAATTTTTCGGCCACATTGACAGGTAACCGGATATCCAATCCAGTAGATCTGATGGATGCTTATGAATTTGTCCGCTTGCAGAAAGACATCACCGACCAGACTCATGGCAGCAATTATTACATAACTTCCGAGTACTCGCTGGAAGACTATCGTAAAGTGAAAGCCTTTTCGTGGCAGGACCGTATCTATCGTGATGCTTTGGTGCAGAATTACTCTGTGTCGGTCTCGGGAGGCAGTGATAAGACCGGCACGACCTACAACATATCCCTGTCGGCCCTTGATCAGAACGGCATCATTGTGAATTCCAATTTTCAGCGGTATCAGGGCAAGGTTAACATGTCGCAGGCGATTACAGACAGGGTTAAGATGAACTTGCTTCTTAATTATTCTCGCAGTGCTACAAATGGGACCAACCCTACCAGCGCACAACAGTCCTCTTCAGCCTCTGGATGGCTCATGTATTCCGTATGGGGATATCGTCCTATACGTCCGCTCTCCCAAATAGGGGATGACGATGAGTGGGTAGACGGCCTGGTGGATGCCGACGTGGCTTCCTCCAATGATTACCGCTTCAATCCGGCCAAGACCGTGCGGAATGAGTATCGGCATAATGTGCAGGATTATTTGAGTGCAAACGGCTCACTGGTGTGGACCATTGCCGAAGGCCTTACGCTTAAAGTGACGGGTGCCTACACCATGAACAAACGTCGCCATGAATCCTTCAATGGTTCACAAACCTACACGGGCTATGAGGGATCTCCTTCCGGCAAGGGCATTAACGGCTCTATTTATTGGTACGACCAACGTACATGGCTCAACGATTATGTGCTTACCTGGAACAAGCACTTCATGCGCAAACATCATCTGCAACTGACGGGTATCTTCTCCCTTCAAGGACAAAACTACGACTATTACGGGACAAGTGTCACTCAAATGACCACCGAGGCTCTTGGCCTTCGTGGGCTGCATACCGGTCAGTACCAGACAGTTACTCCCTTCGAATATGACTGGCGAATGATGTCCGGAGCGCTCCGGCTCAATTACAACTACAAGTACAAGTATTATCTCACAGCATCTTTCAGGGCTGACGGTTCTTCCAAATTCCCTTCACACAATAGAACAGGATACTTTCCATCGGCCTCTCTTGCATGGAATTTCAACCGCGAGGAGTTCCTGAAGAGACAGGATTGGCTGTCCAATGGTAAGGTGCGTGTGTCCTGGGGCCTTACGGGAAACAACCGCACTACCACACCGTATGACTTCTATTCCCAAATAGCCACTCTGCCCGGCAATCAGGGGTCTTTTGACTATGTGTTCGGAGGAAAGCCCATAGCGGGTTATTACCCGTCCAACATGGCTAACGACAAACTCAAGTGGGAAACTACGGAACAGTACAACGCCGGTATGGATCTTGCCTTCATTGACAACCGCATCAAGTTTACCGGTGACGTTTATCTTAAGAATACCTATGACCTCCTGCTGGCCGCCACCATCCCCGCCTCCTCTGGTTATACTACCGAGATGCTCAACATTGGCTCCATGCAGAACAAGGGGCTGGAACTGACCCTGGATTTGGTTCCGGTGCGCACTCGGGACTTCGAATGGAGTTTCAATTTCAATATCGGAATCAACCGCAACAAGGTAACAGCCCTCACTGACAATCAGTATTCGTTGCTTCGCTCGGTATCATGGGACCAGCAGTACAATAGCCAGAACCCATATATTACTCAAGTAGGCAGGCCTTCCGGTATGATGTACGGTTTTATCTATGACGGGACATACAGGATTTCAGACTTCACTGATGCAGGTATTTTGAAAGACGGTATCCCATACATGACCAGCGTCGGACGATCCAATGTACGCCCTGGCGATCCAAAGTACCGTGACATCAATGAGGACGGCGAAGTGAATGACGATGACCGCACCATAATTGGCTGTGGACAGCCTCTCCATACCGGTGGTTTCGGAAGTAATTTCACATGGAGAGGCTTCGACCTGGGCTTTTTCTTCTCATGGAGTTATGGGAACGATGTCCTCAATGCCAACCGTCTGATATTTGAAAACGGTACCAAACTCAACTTGAACCAGTTCCGCTCTTACGAAGGCCGTTTCAACAAGGAAACCGCTCCTGCGTCTGACATCCCGCGCGTGAATGCCAACGGCATGGCAGTTTACTCATCCCGTGTAATTGAGAGCGGCTCGTTCCTGCGTCTGAGGAGTGTCACACTTGGCTACAACCTGCCGCCCAGGGCACTTCGTCGTATCCATGCTTCAAGCCTGCGTTTTTATGTCTCAGGAGAGAATCTGCTCACTTTCACTTCTTACTCTGGCCCTGATCCGGAAGTCTCCACTCGCAATTCGGTCCTGACTCCTGGTTTCGATTGGTCTGCGTATCCGCGAGCCTTCGGCCTTACTGCAGGTATGAATGTAAGTTTCTAAAACCGGACGTGTTATGAAAAAGATAAAATCAATGATATTTGCCATTTTGGCCGCAGGTTTTTCTTCCTGCAGTTTTCTGGACCTGACACCTATGGTTATCAGCAAGGAAACCTTTTATCGGAGTGCATCGGAAGCAGAATATGGCCTGGCGGGTGTTTACGGTGCCATGAGCCATGAGGCCTTTTATGGGAATTTCTATTCCTTGATGATTGCCAATACTGATGACCTGTGTTATTTTAATCGCCAGCCCGCTGCAGGTACAGCCTTGCAACAGTACCGTTTCGATGCAGGCAATACCTATATTTATCAGGCATGGACTCGTATCTATGAGGGTATACGCAATGCCAATGCTTTCATGGAAGCAATTGCTGACACAGATCTTGATGCCGGTGGGCGGATGTATGCCGAGGCCCGTTTCCTACGTGCTTATTACCATTTTCTGCTGGCTCAGGCCTGGGGCGATGTGCCACTTCGTGACAAGGAAGTAACCAGTCACAGCGGGGTGATGTGTGCTGCAACATCGCAGTATGATGTCCTTTGCTGGGTGGTGGAGGAGATGGATGCCTGCCTTGGCAATTTGAGTGAAGATGTCTCTTTGCAACCGTCCCGTATCACACTGGATACAGCACATGGTATTCTTGCCCGCGTTAACCTTTTTCTGGCCGGAGCCAGTGTTCAAGGTGGAGACAAGACTGCTTTTTACGCTGCAGCGCGCGATCACGCTTATGCAGTAATATCAGCCGGCCGTTGCAGATTGAACCCGGAATACAGTCAGGTATTCATCAATATGATAGAAGATAATTATGACACCCAATACCACGAATCCATGTGGGAGGTGGAGTTTCTGGGGGATCGCACCAGTGCCGCTTATTGGAGTAATGGCCGTATCGGTGATGTAATTGGCCTTCAGTCAACCGGCAGTACCGGTTATTCGTCTTTCCAGTGCAATTATTCCTATGGCATGTACGATGGCTCTCTCAAACTCTGGGATCTATACTGGGACGTGGACCGCATTGACAGCGAAAAAAAACTGGGAACCATCACTGACAGCCGTCAGGCGTGGAATTTGCCTCCATATAATTATTCCGGCAACGCCAACCAGCCACCTTACGGAACCTCAGGAAGCGGTTCCAGTATAGCATCAATAGATAAGACACCCTATGTGTATGATGCAGTTTCGACTACCGATGATCCCACTGCTGCCCAAGGTATCCGCAATTGCGGCAAGTTCCGTCGTGAGGTTATTTACGAAGGGGTGAAATCCGCAAAAAACCTTTACACCACAATCAATTATCCATTGCTCCGTTATGCTGATGTGCTGCTTATGTATGCCGAAGCGTCCAATGAGGTGAGCACAGGACCCGACGAAAACGCCTATAATGCATTGAAACTTGTGCGAGATCGCGCCGGTATTGCTACAGCGCCGCTTTCCGACTATGACAAAGATAGTTTCCGTGCATTGGTTCGGAACGAACGTGGCAGGGAACTATGTTTTGAGTCGCTACGCAAGTGGGACCTCATCCGTTGGGGCATCTTTGTGCGCAGCATGCACGAGTATGCCGAATGGACTGATGACGTGAGGTGGTCCAAGAATACTAAGGCCACCTATGCCGCGGCTGTGGGCGCCGCCGTGGAAGACCGTCATATTCTACTGCCTCTTCCTTCCATCGAACTTGGTGTGAATACCCATCTAAAACAGAATCCTCTTTGGTAAATGTTTATGAAAAAGATCATTATTATCTTTCCGTTCCTGCTGGCCCTTGCTGCTTGCCAGCATGATCTGGTGCAGGAAATATCTTGCAGGATAACATTGGATCCTGCCAATACATATTATGCCGGAGAACCAGTCCGCTTCCTCATCCAGGGGAATGCCGACAATATCCTCTTCTACAGTGGTGAAACCGGTGCCCGGTACTGCTTCAAAGACCGTTATTCCGTTCCAGTGGAACAGGTAAAATCGGCTTCGCTCACTATGGATTACCGGCCTAATTACGGCCATGCCGGCGGTTTGTCAATATATGTTTCAAATACTTTTGAAGGGCTCAAGGGCGATGACGGCGCGGCTGACCGTGCTACCGTAGCTGCAATGGTTGAAGGTGGCATGCAGGGTTGGACACAACTGGAGTACAACGAAGGAGCATCGGCTGTATGGACAAGACAGGACTACGATATGAGCGCTTTACTTGACAATTTTACCATCGCTGTTCACTGGAATCCCAAAAATGACGGCCGGAGTGCACAGCGCACATATTGGATTAACGGCAACATGATAATCGATATGGAAGGAACAGATCCTTCTTCTTTGTCCATCACCGACCTCAATCCAATAGTTGTGGCCATGAATCCTGAGTTGGAGCCGTATCATAAAAATGCGGGCAACGGATCGGTGCGTTTTGACAACAGTGCGGCTCAGATTGTATGCCAGGGCGTGGGTGCTGGTGCGTTGGATTATGCCATTGATGCTTGGATCTTCACTAGTCCCACTCCGCTCAACCGTGTCCCCAACGACAAAGGGACAGTCCTGAAGAATCTTCAGAACTATATGGATTCCTTTACTTTTACATATCTTAACCCCGGAAAATATACAGCATCGTTCGTGTGTATCAATGCCAACTACAAAAGCACCAGCCGAACAACTGTAGAGTTTCCCATTACCATTGTAGAAAAGCTATGAAATAATGCGCAGTCTCTCCATCATAGGCTTGCTGACCATTCTGTGCAGTTTACCGTTGGCTGCACAGACAGATTTCATACACCCAGACTATATGTCTTTTGAATCGGGGAAGGGAATCAGCACGGAACACTACAAGACCGGGACACACAGCCTCAAATGGAGTTGGAAGTGTTCCGGAGCAATGTTGAACTTCAAACGCTCCGTCCCTTATCTGAGTCGGAATCCAAATTCGGAAGAAACATCTGTCTCAACCTTTGTATTCTGGGTGTATTCTCCCGAAAAACTTACGGGACAGCTGCATTTCGAATTCCTCAAAAAAGGCCGTGTGTGTTGCTCTTTCCCTTATCGATTGGGATTCCAGGGATGGCGAGGGGCTTGGGTGGCTTTCGACCGCGATATGGAAGGTCGTCCCGAAGAAGGAATGGACCAAATACGCATCCGCATAGATGGTCCCCGTAAAGGCACGTTGTACTTTGATGGAATAATCCCTGCGGTTTTTGAGGATGTGCGGTATCATACAGCCGATTATCAGGTTCCGTTTGTCAATGAGGGCACCGACATCCACTGGCTTATGCTACTGTCTCATGCCAGAAAAGAACTTGATATCCCCTGCAAAGATTCCCTTTCGACCGATGAAAAGGCATCGATGGATACGCTTCGATCACGTTTTGAGTCTCTGGTGAGTTACGGCAAAAAGGGGTTCAGCCTTGATGAAGCCAGAAGTGTATATGCCTCCTACGATATCCGTTATAACCCCGACGGCACTATTATTGGCAAACCCGTCTTTTTCACCCGATTCGCAGAAACTTACCTTAATCTTGGCATCCGCGATGCAGCCAGGCGATTCGAGGAAGGTGGGCAGTTGTTGAGAAGCTTTAATGACAGCATGTTCCGCATGGCTCTTTCTTGGCAGCAGACCGCCGATACCGCAGTAAAAGAAGAACTGGCCCGGATGTATATCGATATGACTCGCCACCTTCTGGACCAAGGCTTTGCCGACGGCAGCGCACAGGGAACGCTTCATCACTTAGGGTACAGCATGCGCAATTTCTATACTGCACATGTTATCATGAAGGACGTGCTCCGGGATGCCGGTCTGCTGGAGCAGGTGCAACAAGCCATGGAATGGTTTTCGGGCGTGGGTGAAGTGAAAACTGCTCCTTCGCGGCCGGGAATGGACATAGATGCCTTCAATACCAGCCTCCTCGGCCGTGTGGCTGCCCTTGTTATGTTGGAGGATACGCCTTACAAATATGCTTATCTCAAAGCCCTCTCGCGTTGGATAGACAATGGGTACCGCTATACTTCGGGCACCAAGGCTTGTTTCAAGACCGACGGGACGGTGCTCCATCACCGTAAAGCTTATCCTGCTTATGCTGCAGGTGGTTTTGATGGGGCTGTAAAGGCTGTCTGGCTGCTGCATGGAACGCCATTTGCCGTTTCTCAGGAAAGTCACGCCATCCTTAAGAAAGCGCTGTTGGAAATGCGCTTCTACTGTAATGAAGCCTCATTTCCGCTGGCCATGTCTGGCCGACATCCTGACGGTAAGGGAGCTTTGATTCCAGAGCAATATGGACTGCTGGCTCTCTCCGGCACTCCAGATGCCTCTGCCTCAATAGATCCAGAATTGGCCGCTGCCAGTCTGCGCCTCGATCCGGACGGACAGTATGCGAATGCCCTGAAAACCGCTGGATTCTGTGCAGAAAGTGCTCCAGAGGGCGTTCACGTGTATCCGTATAACTGCTCCATGTCGGCCAGGAAAGACGGTTGGCTTATTACTTTTGCAGGCCACAGCCGTTATCTCTGGTCGGCTGAGATTTATCAGGGGGCCAACCACTATGGCCGTTATCTTACACATGGCAGCATGGAAATCCTTGCCGACGGACATCCGGTATCGGCCTTTGGCAGCGGCTACCGCGTTGACGGTTATGACTGGTGCCATGTGCCCGGAACCACGGCCGGCGTATTGCCAATGGAACAAATGAAAGCCCATGTGATCAATCCCGACGAATATTCCGGATATGAAGAAATGCTTCTTTCCGACGAATGGTTTGCCGGCTCCGTAGCGGCAGGGAATTATGGCGTTTATGCCATGAAACTGCACGGCAACGACAAATACGACGGTACATTGCGTGCCCGAAAGAGTTTTTTCTTTCTGGATGGCGTTACCGTATGTCTGGGAAGTGATATCGAAGGGGAGTTCCCTACACATACTACCCTTTTCCAGAATGCCCTCCCATCTCAGACAGAACCCTCCGGACATCGGTGCTCTGATCTTCTGAAAGACCGTTTCGGCAATGTCTGGATTCTTGGGGAAGGGGAGGCTGTCTTTACCCGCAGCCTGCAGCATTCATTTCATGAAGAGACCGATGCGCCAACTGAAGGCTGGTTTGAAAAGGCATATCTGCCACATGACAAACTCCCATCCTATGAATACATGGTGCTGGTGCATCCCACCGATGACGAGGTGGAATCCATCATCTCAGACAAACCCTATGAACGGCTGGCCCGCTGCCGCTCCCTGCATGCCGTAAAAGACCTTCGCAGCGGTCTGGTTGCCGCTGCTGTATTTGAACAGACTCCAGTGGACAGCCTTGTAACGGAGGCTTCGCCCTGTCTTCTCCTCTATCAAAAGGAGGGAGAGCGACTGCTATTGAGCATCGCAAACCCCGACCTCGCTCTTTATTGTGGAGATGCTGATGAAATCTATGGCTCCGACGGCCGGACCGTGGAAAGAAGTGTGTACAGCCGTCAATGGATAGATAATGACTGTGCGGCCACCAGCGTGACCCTTCGCCTGAAGGGAGAATGGCAGTTGGTACTGGCACCGGAAGGAACCAGGACAGTTGTTTCAGGGAATGCAACCACCCTCATTATTCCCACATCCGAAGCCCGCACCGAAAACTTGATATTGAAATGAAAACTAAAGATTGCCTTCTTCCTGCTATAGGGCTGCTGAGCCTCTCATGCACAAAGCAGCCAGAGCAACCCAATATTCTGTATGTTTTTCCGGATCAGTTCCGAGGAAGTGCAATGGCCTTTTGGAACAGCCCGGATTTCGATGGTACCCAGCGTTGGCAGGCCGATCCTGTCGTTACGCCCTGCCTGGATGCCTTCGCCCGCGAGGCTCTGGTCCTTAACAGGGCCGTCTCAACCTGCCCATTATCCAGCCCCTATCGCGGTATGTTCCTTACCGGTATGTATCCGGAGCGTAATGGCATCATTTCCAATTGCATGGCGGAGCGCCCTGAAAATACCTTGAATCCAAATGCCACTTGTATTTCGGATGTGCTTTCCGAGGCAGGCTATGAGTGTGCTTATATTGGTAAACTTCATGCGGAAGTGCCTATGAAAAATGATCCCGCCAACCCAGGTTATTACGTGAGTGACCGGCGTCCCGAATGGGATGCATACACACCGGCGGAGCGTCGCCATGGTTTTGGATACTGGTATTCCTACGGTACTTTCGACGAGCATAGCAATCCGCATTATTGGGATACCGAAGGTGTGCGTCATGACCCTCATGAGTTCTCCGTGGCTCATGAAACGCGCAAGGCTATAGAATTCCTGCATAAGCGTGACAAAAAACGTCCTTTCTTTCTCTGTGTGGCCTTCAATCCGCCTCACAGCCCTTACGAAGACCCTTCCACGGATTGCCTTCCAGAGGATTACGCACACTACAAAGACCAGCCACTGTCGGCCCTGTACATACGCGAAAACGCCGATACGAGTCTTGCCAAAGCTCCTTATATCCGGCAGTATTTTTCCAACGTAACCTCTGTGGACCGACACTTCGGAATGCTGCTTGAAGAACTTCGCCGCCTGGGTCTGGAAAAAAATACTATAGTGGTGTTTACTTCTGACCATGGCGAGACCATGTGCAGTCAGGGGACCGAAGATCCCAAGAATTCTATATGGACTGAGTCTTTCAATGTACCTTTCCTTCTGCGCTATCCTGAAAAGATTCGTCCACGGGTGGATTCCGTGTTGTTGGCTTCGGTGGACATAATGCCCACTCTGCTCTCCTTGAGCGGACATGAGATACCATCAAGTGTGGAGGGACGGGACCTTTCTTCTATTTTCGTGAGTGGAGAAGGCGAAAGGCCTGAGGCCGCCCTATACCTGCGGAATGTGAACGGAGCCGCCGATCCGGACGGCCTGTACAGGCATTTTTTCCCTGTTGCCCGAGGTTTGAAAACCGCCCGATACACCTTTGAACTTGCCCTGAACAGGGATTATACCTTAAGAGAGGTAAAGCTCTACGATGACCTCGATGATCCCTACCAGTTGCATAATTTGGATTATCGGGAGCACCGGGATTTATTTGACAATCTCTGCGGTCTACTTGCACGAAAACTCTCCGAGAGTGCCGATGTATGGGACAGGGAGCATATTTTGGATAAAATAAAGGAACAGATATGAAACATGGATGTAAATTCTTCGCGCTGATGCTGTTTGTATCCGCAGCCGCTTCCTGCCTGAACAAATCCGGGCTGGAGTCTGATCTGGATGCACTTACGCTCAGAATAAGCAATCTGGAAGAGGCCGCAGCTGCAGCCAACGATAATGCCATAGCCATTGGAAAATTCCTTCGCGGGAATGATATACTCATTGTTGGTTATGATAAAACGGAATATGGCTACAAGATTGAACTCAGTGACGGTACTTCCGTCCGGGTTACTTTTGGAGCCGAATCCCCTTCCGTTGTTCCCGTGCTCGGTGTAGACACAGAAGGACACTGGATTGTTTCGCTGGACGGAAAAAACTTCAGCGTCATCGAGGGTGCTGCCAATGTTAAAGATAACGATGGCAGAACGCCGCAGGTTCGCGTAAATGCTGAAGGTTTCTGGGAAATCTCTACCGATGGATGCAGCACTTGGCATGTCTTGAAAGATGATGCCGGAAAGCCCGTTAGCGCGATTGACGGAGCCGCCGTAGCTGGAATTACATCTTTCTTCAGCAATGTCATGCATGATGCCGACTCCGAAGAGATGGTATTTATCCTTAAGGACGGTCGCACAATCCGGGTGAGTGTTCTGGAGAGTTTTTATCTCCGCATCCACGGTTATAGAGACGGTCGCACCATCCATTTGGAAGAAACGCTGCTCTATGAGACTGAAGCTTCAGATCTGGCGCAGGCCATCGTTTTGGCACCTGACGGATGGACCGTCATTCTCTCCGACGGACAACTATCCGTGACAGCCCCGACTTCCGGAACAGAAGGCAGTGAGGCGGAAATTAACCTCCTGCTCGTTTCTACAAAGGGGTATATCCGTAACCTTAGACTGCATTATGTGATTACTACTGCCCCAAATATCGGCAAGACAGGACTCAAGACATGGGATGATTTTTTTGAGGACAATGAAGACAATCTCTTGCTGGATTTCTCCTATGCCGGTTACGACCATGGTGAGAGCGTTCCTGCCGATGCGCTCGAACTTGGATGGACGGTATATGACGTCACCGACTACGGGGCTGTCCCTTCCGATGGCCTTTCAGACCGCGATGCTGTGATGCGCGCTTACCAAGCAGCTATTGGTCAGGGTGCCGTCCATAATCCAGAGGCTCGGGCGGTGCTATATTTCCCGGAAGGGGAATATATCCTTCATACTTCGGCCGACGATATTGAGGGCAGGAGTTCTTCAATGCTCATGCGTGCCGGTTATTTTGCCATCAAGGGCGCAGGCAGGGACAAGACTACTCTTGTGATGCAGGATCCCAACTTGCCGTCTTCATCTGCCCTTTACAGTTCCCCTGTGATGCTGGAACTCAAGCATAATTCCGGCCTTTCTGACCTTACAGCCGTAACGGAAGATGCTTCAAGGGGATCCTTCTCTGTGGCAGTCGGCTCAACAGCGGGAATCCTGCCTGGTGACTGGGTGTGCCTTTATGTGGTGAATAACGACGCAGAATTCGTGGCCCGGGAACTGGCGCCCTATGCTGCCACATCCACCATGACGAATATCGTGCAAACAGGTGTCCAGGTGTGGGATTATCATCAAGTAGTCTCTGTATCCGGCAATGTGGTAACTTTCGCTGAACCCATCATGCATGCGGTGGAGGCCCGCTGGAACTGGACCATCAAAAAATATCCCCATTACGAAATGGTCGGTGTCGAGGATCTCACTTTCAGGGGCAACGCCAAAGCCGACTTTGTGCATCACGGCTCCTGGCAGGATGATGGTGCTTACAAACCGCTGGCTATGACACGTATTGCCAACGGTTGGTTGCGCCGCGTCCGTTTTACGTCAGTAAGTGAAGCATGCACTGTCACAAATTCGACCAATGTGTCTGTATACGACATTGAGATTGATGGAAACAGGGGACATTCTTCCATCCGCAGCCAGCAGTCTTCCCGCGTGTTCATAGGTAAAGTGTATGATCATTCCGACGGACCGCTGGCATCGACTGGTGCCCGCATCGAGAATGCAGGGCAGTACCACGCCGTGGGTGTATCAAAGCCCAGCATGGGAACAGTCCTCTGGAGAAATGTCTGGGGAGATGACAGTTGTTTCGAGTCGCATGCCACACAACCGCGTGCCACTTTGGTAGATTGCTGCAAGGGCGGGTGGATGCAGTTCCGTCAGGGTGGAGATGAAAGTCAGGTTCCCAATCACATGCAGGATCTGGTGGTGTGGAACTTCAACTCCACCACACCATTCAGCGGTCGGTGGGATTGGTGGAAATCGGCCAGTCTCTGGTGGAAGTTCCTGCCTCCGGTTATAGTTGGCTTCCATGGTGCAGAATGTGAATTTGTCGATTCTCAAACACTTGTGAATGAAGCATATGGGTCGATAGCTGATCCCGAATCCTTATATGAGGCGCAACTTAAAAAACGTTTAGGTGTGGTGCCAGCCTGGTTGAATTCTTTAAAATAAAAACAATATGAAAAAGAACTTATTGCTTGCAGCCCTTCTTATGGCTGGTGCTTGTACGGGGCAGAACGAAATCGACTCCCGTATTGAGTCTCTTGAGAGTCGTGTAACGGCCTTGGAAACCCAAGTGCAGGCGCTCAACAAGAATGTAGCAGCTGTTTCTGCCTTGATGGAAGCCGGAACCATCTATTCCGTTGCCGAAAGCGATGGTGTATGGACCATTACTCTTTCCGATGGCCGTGAACTCAATCTTACACAAGGGAGCATTGGCGTTGGAAGCATTCCTGTCATGACTGTGGATGCCGAGGGATACTGGATGGTTGATTATGGCTCCGGTCCCGAATATGTACTGTCCAATGGTAGCAAAGTGATGGCTGCCGGCGCCGATGGAGTTACCCCGCAGTTCGGTGTGAATTCGGCCGGAAACTGGACAGTCAGTTATGATGGCGGTCAGAGTTTCCAGGAAGTGAAAGCGGCGGACGGACAACCTGTGAGCGCCCTGCCCGGAACAGGTAATACAGAGGACCAGTTCTTCCAATCTGTAAGTTATGAGGATGGGGTTTTTACACTGGTACTCAAGAATGGAACAAAACTTACTGTTCCCGTAGTGGCAGGTTTCAGGGTGGTGATTGACGGGGCCGGAGACCTTCAGGTATTCACTGCCGGCGAAACCAGAACTTTCCCTGTAACTTTGGAAGGGACAGCCCAGACAATCCTTACCGCCCCTCAAGGCTGGGCGGTTTCTCTGACAGAGAACATCCTTTCAATAACTGCACCTGTCACAACCAAGGCAGCCCTGGCGGATACCAGAACAGATGTATCAATTCTGGCTCTGTCTGCTTCAGGTTTTGCCGCTGTAGCAAAGGTTAAGGTAACTCTGGACGACACCCCTCATGTGGTGGTGAATCCAACAGCAGCAATTATCGGGGTGGAAACTGGCATAACCTCAATTTCCTTCGGTGTAGTTCTTTCCGATGCCTCCGCGTGGAAGTATCTGGTGCGAGAGGCCTCGGCCGCGGCGCCTTCGGCCGAATATGTTTTTGAGTCCGGCATTATCGGCGAAGGGTCTTCCGCAACCGTCACCGGCCTCACCGAAGGAACCAGTTATACCATTTATGTATTGCCCATCAACGGAGATGTTGCGGGAACGCTTTCCAAGGCAGACGCCACTACGTTGTCCGCCGTTATCAACGACTTCTATCAGGCATGGGAGGAGGGTAAAGATATTGAGATTGCCGGTGTCAAGTACAATAAAGCATCGCAGGGAGCGGCTACGCTGCTGACAGCCGAAACCGCTGCTACGGATTTAAGAGCCAGCATTCACCAAAAGAGCGGTGTTTTCTTTTTGGAACAGGCCGATGGCGCCGACTTTGTTATTCCTTCCGTAACTGAAATAACCGGCGACGTTATACTTATGAGCCGTTATGCCGATAATCCGGTGACAGTACGTCCGGCTATGTGCACAAAACTCAAGAGTGGCTCTTTAATCCTGAAGAACCTCGTGTACGACATGGTCGACATCAACGGTGGTACCAATGCCGCGTATGCTTTCAACAACGCCAATGCTACGGCCGATTTTACGGCATGGCATTTCGAAGGCTGCAGAATTGTCAATGTCGAAAGGGCCATTCTATATGCCAATGTGGCGGGTTACGGTTTCCGGAGCCTTATTGTGAAGGACTGCGATATACAACTGACCAATACGGCCAATATCCAGTTGTTCAACTTTTACCGCTCTACGGTCTTGAATACCTTCAAGCAGTTGGTATTTGAAAATAATGTGGTTTTCAATGTATCGGCATCCCCTGTGCAGATTATGAATTATGATCAGAACATCTCTCAGACCGGTTCGCCTTGGGAGGGGACCCTTTCCGTCAAGAACAATCTCTTCTACAACTGTCCTTCGGCCAATGGATACTTCAAGTTCTACGAATTGGCATCTCTTAAATTGACAGGCAATATCTTCTGGGCCGATCCTGCAGCGAACATGGCGTCTTACTGCTTCATTCTTTACAGCTCTTCGCAAACTGTCGATGCGCTGGAAGTGAAAGATAACATCGCTTATGGTCTGGACGGCAGCAAGAACTGGATCGTGGCGCATGGTAATTCCACGGTTAAACCGGAATCCAACACCATTGCCAAAGAGGCCGGGAATCCTCTACGAAGTTTCGACACCATTACCGGAGCGTTTGAACTGAATCCAAGTTACGAATCATATGGCCCGAAACGTTAGACTTTTCCGTCAACTGCTAATACGGGATGAATAAATAAACCATGGACGAAAGACAGATTCCTATTCCGCTTGAAGAGGCTGCCGGATTATCCGGTCCTTTGGCTTTCAATATCATGCTGAAGCCTGCAGGCTCCTTGTGCAATCTGGGGTGTGCTTACTGTTATTATTTGGATAAATCCGGGATTTATGGAGGCCGTGAGCCACGCATGACTTTACCGGTTCTGGAACGGGTGACAAGGGAATGTATTGAAGCCAACGATGTTTCCGAGGTGCATTTTGTCTGGCACGGCGGAGAGCCTTTGGTGATGGGACTGGATTTCTTTCGGAAAGCAGTGGAGTTTCAGCGGCGTTACGCTGGCGGCAAGCGAATACAGAATTCCGTTCAGACCAATGGAACGCTTCTGACAGATGAGTGGGCCCGTTTTTTTCGTGACCATGATTTCCTGGTGGGTATTTCACTGGATGGCCCGCGGGATATACATGACCGTTTCCGGCTTGACCTGGGTGGACGTCCCAGTTTCGACCAGGTGATGGTGGGACTTGAAAAGCTTAAGGAGCATGGCGTGGAATTCAATACGCTCACTACGGTGAGTCGTGCAGGAGAAGGCCGTGGGAAGGAAGTGTACGAATTTTTGAAGAGTGTCGGCAGCCACTATATGCAGTTCCTTCCGGTGTTGGAATATGTTCGTATAAAGGGGATAAATTCCCGACCGGTTATAGTAGAACCCAATGCTCCAGGAGCGGTTCCTGCTTTCTGGTCGGTAACGGCCGGAGAGTTTGGGAAATACATGTGCGATATATTTGATGAGTGGGTAATGCTGGATATAGGAAAGTATTTTGTCCAACTTTTCGATGCTGCGTTGTCGGCATGGTGCGGTCAACGGGATGGCGTGTGCATATTCGGCAGGAGTTGCTACGGCAATGCGGTTATCGAGCATAACGGGGACCTCTATGTTTGTGATCATTTTGTCTATCCCTCCTATAAAGTGGGGAATATATTGGAAACTCCTGTCAGGGAACTCATGGAAAAACCTATGGTGAAGCAGTTTGCTTACAGAAAATGGACTTCATTGCCGCAGCGTTGCTTACGCTGCCCATATCTGCCGGCATGCAATGGAGAATGTCCGCAGCACAGGGATCCCGAAACGGGCGTGAATCTGCTGTGTGAAGGATATCGGGCATTCTTCGCTCATGTGGCACCAGCTATGTCCAAAATGCGTTTCGCTCTGACTAACGTAATTTAAACCTGTAGTTAATTTGTGTAAAGATTATTATTATTATGACAAATCCATTTTCTCTCAAAGGTAAGAGCGCCTGGATAACAGGTGCTTCCTATGGTATCGGTTTCAACATTGCAAAAGCTTTCGTGGCAGCCGGTATTGATAACATCATTTTCAACGACATCAACGAAACAGCCCTGGAGCGCGGTCTGAATAATTACAAAGAGGCCGGCATTACCAATGTGCACGGTTATGTATGCGATGTCACCGACGAGGTGGCCGTAAAGGAGTTGGTGGCAAAAATCCATCGGGAAGTGGGGCAGATCGACATTCTGGTGAATAATGCCGGCATTATCAAACGCATCCCAATGCATGAGATGGAACGAAGAGATTTTCAGCAGGTTATTGATGTAGATCTGGTGGCCCCATTCATCGTTTCCAGCGCTGTTTTACCCGAGATGATGGAACGCCGGGAGGGAAAGATCATCAATATCTGCTCCATGATGAGTGAACTTGGTCGCGAGACCGTGAGCGCTTATGCTGCTGCCAAGGGCGGCTTGAAGATGCTTACCCGCAACATCTGCTCCGAATATGGCAAATACAACATCCAGTGCAACGGTATTGGCCCCGGCTACATTGCTACACCGCAGACCGCCCCGCTGCGTGAGCGTCAGCCTGACGGCAGCCGTCATCCATTCGACAGTTTCATCTGCTCAAAGACTCCTGCAGGCCGCTGGCTGGATCCTTCTGAGTTAGGCGGTCCGGCTGTCTTCCTGGCCTCCCATGCCTCAGATGCAGTGAACGGTCACATTCTCTACGTTGACGGCGGTATTTTAGCCTACATCGGCAAACAGCCCGAATAATAAATCAATGTGCTAGTGCTTATGCGTCGGCGAAGACGCGGCCGTCTTCCAGTTTTACCCGGAGTTTGGTGTATTCGCTGTGGAAATCCTTCTTAAGCCGGTCCAGGTAGCGGGCGCATTCCCATTTGCACATTGGCAGGTCGTGCAGCAGGTAATTGCCGCAGGTTTCCGGTTGTGTCGCAGGGACTTCTTCCTGGGTTAGTATCCACTCCAGACACTCAATTGTCAACTTACGCATATCCTCTACACTGTAGTTGCCGGTCATAATGATATACATGCCGGTCAGGCAGCCCATCGGGCCGACATAGACCACATCTTCCTTGGCCCGTGAATTACGGAACCATGTTGCCATCAGATGCTCAAGGCTGTGAATGGCGGCAGGGGCTACGGCCGGTTCCTTATTTGGCTCTGTGATACGAATATCAAACGTAGTAAATCCTTTGTCCTCACGAGACACATATATGCCCGGTTTCAGATGGGTATGATCGATCGTAAAACTTTGTATTACCTCCATGTGTAATAGGATCTGTTAATGGTTAACTTGCAAAAATAAGAAAAACTCTCCAATATAGGGAATATCTCCAGACGGCCGATCAGCATTTCAAGCAGGCTGCTTATCTTAAGAAAGGCGGGGAATGCCGCGTAATTGGACATGGATCCTACGTCTCCAAAGCCGGGACTTTGCCTGGCCATACGGACCGATTACATACACGAAGCAAAACTCAACGCCATGCTTGAAAGCACCATAAAGAAAGGAAATGTCAGATTATAAAGGATAATTGCGTAAATTTGCAGAATGACTATTACTTTCATCGTGAATCCCGTTTCGGGTGCTAAAGACAAGGCTGCGATTGTGGAGGAGGCGCAGAGAGTTTTCCCCGATAGCAAAAGGAATTGGCCGCAAATGCCGGCACAGACGTGGTTGTGGCGGTCGGAGGAGACGGAACGGTGAATGAAGTGGCTTCCGGGCTTGTCGGAACAGAGAAAGCTCTTGGCATAGTCCCTTGCGGAAGCGGGGACGGCCTCGCTCTTCATCTAGGTATGAGCCGTAACTATCGGAAGGCCATTGCCCAGATCCGGGACGGTGTGGTCCGCAGCATGGATTGCGGCAAGATGAACGGACGTTTTTTCTTCTGCACATCCGGTGTAGGATTTGATGCAAAGGTCGGTCTCGAGTTTTCCAAGAGCAAGAGCCGCGGGCTTGCGACCTATGTATCGATGTCCGCCCGCAACTGGTTCAGTTACAAGCCGGATTATTACAAGGTGACTGTAGATGGCGCACCCGCATGGGAAGGCGAAGCGGTTTTCATCACGGTAGGGAATGCGTCGCAGTGGGGTAACAATGCCCGCGTCTGCGGAGGCGCCTCGGTACTGGACGGCCTCTTCAACACGATGAAGTTCCCCCCTCTGCTCCTGCGCCTTGCAAGCGGGAAGGTGAATGGAAGCAGCAGCACGCTGTGCCTGCAGGGCCGTAAAGTGCTGATAGAGCGCAGCCAGGCAGGTCCGGCGCATTACGATGGGGAGCCGCTGGAAGAAGGTATGAGGCTCGAATTCGAGTTGCTGCCTTCCTCTCTCAATGTAGTAACAATAGAAAACAGTAAGATATGAATAGAAAAGACTGGTTCCGTTATTTCGCCCCACGCTTCGTGACTCTCGCGGCGGTGATGGGTTTCATACTGAGGATAGTCCTCATCTTCATGCCGCAGACCGTCCGCGATTTCGGTTTTTTGGATATCTTGCGCATTTTCGGCCTCGGCCTTCTCAACGACGTGGCATTCAGCGCGATAGCACTGGTGCCTGCATTTGTCATTTACTCTCTGATGACATCAGCCAAGTACCGTAAACCGGCCGGATATATAATCGAAGGCCTGCTCGTGGCCCTGGCTGTATATGTCATAGGTTTCAATGACATTACCGACGAATACGGGGGAGTGGTGCCAGGCATTGCCGATGCCCTCGTGGCAATCATCCTTATCTGCTTCAGCATCAAACTGTTCGTGCCGACGGTCAGGGACGGGTGGCGGAAAGTGTCCGCCATTGCACTTAGCCTGCTCTACATCATCTGTGCAGTGCTTATCTTCGTCTGCGAGATTGTGTTCTGGGAGGAATTCGCAGTGCGCTTCAACTTTATCGCCGTCGATTATCTGGTGTATACCAACGAGGTGATAGGCAATATCATGGAGTCCTACAACATCCCCCTGATGTCGCTCGGAGTGCTGGCAGTGTCGCTGGGCATCTTCTGGCTGCTCTTCCGCCATGCTGACTGGAAGAATGCCGGCATAGGCGGCACGAGGGAGTATCTGCTCAATCTTGCGTGTACAGTTGTCTTCGCCTGCCTCGGTTTCGGTTTCCTGCATCTTGGATACCGCAATTTCGGCACCTCCAACATGTTTGTGACTCAACTGCAGGAAAGCGGCTCCTGGGACTTCCTGGAGGCCTTCGCATCTAACGAACTTGACTACAATCAGTTCTATCCGCTGATTCCGCAGGAAGAGGCTGAAGCCTTGCAGAAAGAACTATGCGGTATGGGCCCGGACGGCGTGGCACACGTAGTTTCGGAGAATCCTGAAATCCGCAAGAATATCATCCTTATTACCATCGAGAGCATGAGCGCGGATTTCATGGGATACTTCGGAAATGAGAAGGGAATTACCCCGAATCTGGATACGCTCTTCGAGCACAGTCTGGCCTTCGACCGCCTCTTCGCTACCGGCAACCGCACCGTGCGTGGTCTGGAGGCTGTCACTGCCTGCATCCCTCCGAGTTCGGGGGAGAGCCTGGTGAAACGGCCCGGAATGGGCCCTGTGTTCTCCACAGGCGAGGTCCTTCGCGGGAAAGGGTACAGCACTACGTACATTTACGGTGGAGATGCATACTTCGACAATATGGAGTACTTCTTCGGTACCAACGGATATACCATCCGCGACAAGAAGACCTTCGATAAGGCGGATATAACCTTCGACAATATCTGGGGAACCTGCGACGAGGATACCTACAGAGTGGCCCTGCGCGATTTCGATGCCGCCTCCGAGCCCTTTTTCGCCCATATCATGACCGTATCCAATCACAGGCCATACACATATCCCGAGGGACGCATCGAATATGACGGCAATCCCATGTCGCGTTCGGCGGCCGTGGAATACACCGACTATGCGATAGGGAAGTTCATCAACGAGGCCTCCTCAAAGCCTTGGTTCGAAAATTCCGTGTTCGTGATCATGGCGGACCATTGCGCATCGAGCGCCGGCAAGACCAGTCTCCCTCTGGATGGATATCACATTCCTGCCTTCATCTACTCTCCCGGTTTCATAGAACCTGCACATGTGCAGAAGGTGTGCTCGCAGATAGACGTGATGCCTACCTTGTTCAATCTTCTGGGATTCAGCTACGATTCCCGTTTTTACGGGCAGGATGTACTCTCGGACGGTTTTCGCGAACGCGCTTTCATGGCGACCTACCAGGACCTCGGCTACTATGCCGATTCCGTCCTCACTGTTCTGAGTCCGGTACGTCAGGTGCGGCAGTTCTCGGTTGGACAGACCGGCCGCACCGGCTTCACCGAAACTCTGATGGAGGATTCGGTTGCCGAGAAACAACTGCGCGAGACGCAGGCGGTGTACCAGGTGATAAATACTGAGTATCAGGCCTCTTCCAGGCACTGAATCATGGCCTTGGCGACGGCGCGGGATGCTCCCGTGCCCCCGAGACGCTGACGGATCTCCCCATAATCGGCTAGCATACGCTCCCGGTAGGGGAGATCTTCTATGAGACGGCGGATTTCCGCAGCGGCTTCCCGTGCGGTAAAGTCGTACTGGATGAGTTCGCGGAAGGCGAGCTTGTCGAGGATGAGATTGCCGAGGGAGATGAATTTGACGTGGTCCAGCACCCGCAGGACATATTTCGCCAGTACGGCCGTAATGAAGCTGGTGCTCCAGCAGACGACCTGAGGCGTGCCTATGAGGGCGGCTTCCAGCGACGCCGTTCCACTGTTGATAAGGGCTGCATCGGCGAATTTCAGCACGTCATACGTGCGCCCGAACGTAACCGCTACATAGTCGCGGCCTCCGATATGCTTGTTGTAGTCCTCGATGTTCCTGGAGGGTGCGCCTGCCACTATGAACTTGTACCCGGCGTATTCCGGCAGTGCATGCAGGGCGTCGGCCATCTGCATGGCCCTTGGCATGGTGCGGGCGATCTCTCCCTTACGGGAACCTGCGAGAATCGCTATGTAACGGCCTTCCTCCGGCCTCGTATATTCGTGATTGTCAACGGCATCCACCAGAGGATTGCCCTTGTAGATAAATGGGATCCGTCTGGATTCGAAATAAGGTATCTCGAAGGGGAAGACTATGAAGAGTCTGTCCACCCATTCCTTTAGTTTCCGGTTGCGGCCTTCTCGCGATGCCCAGGTCTTGGGAGCTATGTAGTAGAATACCTTGATGCCGTGCTCGTGGCAGAAGCGGGCTATCTTCATGTTGAATCCCGGATAGTCGATGAGGATGACAACGTCCGGCTTCCATTCCAGAATGTCCGCCTTGCAATCCTGGAGGTTACGGGATATCCTGCCCAGGCTGGCGAGTACGTCGGTGAGGCCCATTACGGCTGTGGCCTTGTAGTCGCGCACCTTCGTGCCGCCTGCGGCCTCCATCATGCCTCCGCCCCAGAAACGCATCTGCGCCTGGGGATCTTCGGCCAGCAACCCCTTCATGAGGTTGCTTCCGTGCAGGTCGCCGGAGGCTTCGCCGGCAATGAGGTAGTACTTCATATAGATTCCTTCACTTTGTTCGGAATGACAATTAATAGTCTATTTCCAGGCCGAGAGCTTTCATTCGGGCGTTTTCGGCCAGGTCGTGGCTGAGCAACTGGTGGCAGGAGATGGTCACAAAACCCTGCGCCAGCAGATTGATGTCCGCTTCCGGGTCGCCTGCGGAATCGTTTACGATGTCACCGGCCATCATGTAGCGCACCTCGCCGGGTTCGGCAGGAGGGAAGTCGGGCGCTTCGGAGCCGAACTTCTCCCGGACTATCCTTCGGAAGGTGGCTTCATCATAGGGGATGAATTCATTTTCCCATCGCAGCCATGCTTCCCTGGCCATGCGTATGCCCTTGATTCCGGTCGACGGCTTAGGGAAATTGACGTTGTAAATGGTTCCCGGCTTTACGGAGCCATCTTTTATGATTTTTTCGAATATGGCAGGAAAGTGTTTTTCCACGGCGCTGAAATCGGCGTCCGGATCGAATGAGTCCTGCGAGACCGCGATAGCGGGGATATATGCCAGCGCGGCTTCGGATGCTGCACCGATGGTGCCTGAATAGAGATATGCCGTGCCGAAGTTGCCTCCGTGGTTGATTCCGCTCACCACTACGTCCGGTTTTTCCGGATAGAATATATTGTCGATGCCCAACTTGACGCAACTCGAAGGCGTGCCGTCGAGATACCACCACTCAACCCCGTCTTCAATCTTTATCTTTTTTGTCGCAATCGGTCCTTGCCCAAGGTTTACCGCCATGCTCATGCCGCTCTGCATCTTTTTGGGGGCAACTACGGTTATTTTGCCGTAAGGGCGCAGGATATTTACAAGAGTACGGATGCCTTTGGCGTTATAGCCGTCGTCATTGGTGACTAGAATTCTCATATGGGGAATATTTTGCACAAAGATAGTTCTATTTTCTCTGTAATAATTGAATATGCATCAATTTTTTTGTAAATTTGCGACGCTTTTTTAGGAGAATCCTAAAAGCGCGGTTAGAAATTGTTTATTTTTTATTAAAAAGTTCAATATGAATAGAATTGCAATCAACGGTTTTGGCCGTATCGGTCGTCTGGCATTCCGTCAGATGTTCGAGGCAGATGGTTACGAAGTTGTCGCCATCAATGACCTCACCAGTCCTAAAATGCTCGCTCACCTTCTCAAGTACGATACTGCCCAGGGTGGTTTCGCAGGTAAGTTCGGTGAAGGAAAGCACACTGTAGATTATAAGGACGCAGTCCTCGCCGAAGACGGCAAGACCGTAGTTACTCCTGGTTCCATCATCGTTGACGGCAAGGAGATCACTATCTATGCAAAACCCAACGCTGCAGAACTCCCTTGGGGCGAACTGAAAGTTGACGTGGTTCTCGAGTGCACAGGTTTCTATACCTCCAAGGCAAAGGCTTCCGCTCACATCGAGGCCGGCGCAAAGAAGGTCGTTATTTCCGCTCCTGCTGGCAATGACCTCCCTACCATCGTTTATAACACCAACCACAAGACCCTCACCCCTGCCGATACAGTTATCAGCGCAGCATCCTGCACCACCAACTGCCTCGCTCCTATGGCCGACGCTCTTAACAAGTACGCTCCCATCCAGAGTGGTATCATGAGCACCATCCACGCTTACACCGGCGACCAGATGATCCTCGACGGTCCTCAGCGCAAGGGTGACCTCCGCCGCAGCCGCGCAGGTGCTTGCAACATCGTTCCTAACTCCACCGGTGCTGCCAAAGCTATCGGTCTCGTTATCCCCGAACTCAACGGCAAGCTCATCGGCTCCGCTCAGCGTGTTCCCACTCCTACCGGCTCCACCACCATCCTCGTGGCTGTCGTGAAGGGTAAGGACGTTACCGTAGAAGGCATCAACGCTGCCATGAAGGCTGCTTCCACCGAGTCCTTCGGCTACACCGAGGATCAGATCGTCAGCTCCGACGTTATCGGCATGAAGTTCGGTTCCCTCTTCGATGCAACCCAGACCATGGTCTCCAAGATCGACGACAATACCTATCAGGTTCAGGTAGTCTCCTGGTACGACAACGAGAACTCCTACACCTCTCAGATGGTCCGTACCATCAAGTACCTCGCAGAACTCAAGTAATCTTTTCAGGTATATAGTTCTGAAAGATAAGCCGGCCGGAGTTTTCCGGTCGGCTTTTTTTGTATCCCCGTCGGCTGGCTAAAGTCCCCGCATATAGCGGTAATCCGAGGTGCTGCCGTTGTAACGGATGAAGGCCCGGTCGACAATTTCGTCGCCGCAATTGACTTCCATCCAGATTGTGCCGAATGCTTTCGACCAGTTGTATCCGCTTTCGGCAGTCAGGTAATTGACTGCCCTGTCTGTCCAGAAGCGGCATCCGTAACCCTTGCTCTCGGTCCGCGTGCCGTTCGCGGTAACTTCCCAGTCAAAGTGATAGTTTTCTCCCTTATGCATACGGAGAGTTATGCTGTATGCAGTAGGATAGACATTGCCTGCCATACCGTAGTCAGCGTCTCTGGTCAGTGTCCAAGTGCTGTCTGCGGCATCTTTGCTTATCTTTACGCCCTTTATGGATGTCACGGCGTTGACTGTCCATTCTGCCCCCGGTGTCCATAGGTCTTTGCCATTTGAATGGTAGGAGGAGGTCCTGCTGTTGGAAACTGAACCGAAAGAGTTGAATTCCAGCGCATTCTCCAGCGCACGCATATTATCTACAAGCAGTTCGGTGGCTATTGTCTGCAAATAGTGACTCCCGGCCGTGGTGTTGTAACTGAAACTGCCGGTGAATTCCTCGTCATATGATTGTTTACTGCACGCGCACACGGACGCGGTTATGGCAAATGCAATTAATAATCTTTTCATAGCTCTAGAATCTGTATCCTATTCCTAACCTTACCCCTAAAACGACATTGCCCAAATAATAATCGAGCGTTGCGTAGATATTGTTCCCGACTCTCATACCAATCGGAATGACTTGGATGGCGGGTTTTACATCGAAGATATTCTCCGTCCCGTCTTTGCCAAACTGCAATGCGGCCCCGGCCGAGGCTCCTGAATGAAGCGCAAAATACTTTTTGATAAAGTATCTGTATTTGACGCCTGGCATAAAAGCAAGCATATGTTTCGAGAGTACGCCGGTAAACTCGTCCGTAAACGGATCGTAATAATCGCCACCAATGTGGGAGTAGGCGAGTTCCAGCCCAAGAGAGAATCTATTCTTGAGTTTGTATTCTCCCATTAAGGAAAATACCGGTGTGTAACTTATATTGCGCTTCTGCGGGCCGTAGATTGATGCCAGGTCGGCGGAGCCGGCATAGTAATAGTAATCGCCGAATTCAATGTCGAATGATTCCCCGGAGATGTTGGCACTCAGTTCCAACTTCTCTTTCCATCCCTGCTGCGCCAGAAGCATTGACGGCAGCATCGTCAGCAGGACTGTCAAAAGGATTGTTTTTCTCATATTACCATTTTTACTTGTAAATCCGCAATTCAGATAACCTTGCGTATAGACAGTCTTTTTCTTATCATGCCCGGCCATGCAGCCTTAAAACCCCCACTGTCTATACCGGTCCAAATGGCGGACCGATATGCGCATTTTATGGGGGTTTTTGCTTGTTGCGGTCCAGAGAATGGACCGGTATAAGCACTGGCGGAAAAAAAACCTCTTGCGAATCTCGTGCAAAGTGCTAATTTTGTAGTTAATCGTTCCAGGCTTGTCCTTTTAGGCCGCTTTTTGAACGATGAAGGATCTTTTTTTAGAATTGAGGAGGTACGCTATGAGTGTCTTGGGCCAGTGTATGGCAATTAAAAATCTAACTTCTCCAGGCTGGAAAGAAGGGGAGAGGTATAGTATGGTGGCACATTCTTTCCGCGACCAGTTGATAGTCGCGTCAATACCAGATTTATGCCGTTCCCTTTTTGGAACCGGAAGTTTGGGGGAATTGACAGAAGAACAGTTGACAGAACTGGTCAAGCAAATCAAAAGATGCTTCTACTCCGATGTCAACCAGATTGCAAGGGTTACCGGACGTCCATATTCTGAAGTGGCCAGAATGCTTGATCACTATTAGTCAATAATGCTCAATTAGTCCCCACCGTGCGTACTGTGTCTCCGACGAGGAGGCGCTCCGGGAGTATGTTAAAATTTTGCCGCCAGTCCTAGAACCAGATGATTCAGTCTATAATCGCGTCCGTTTATTTCGGAATGGAGATATGCGACGGTAAGAGAAAGAGATGATGACATCCGCACGGATATGCCTGCAAAGGTCTTGATGCGTATCCAGTCATTCCATGAATACAGTTCGCACCAGATGGACGGCGTAAGCAGCCCATGCTTCTGTTTATAGAAAACCCCAGCTCTGGTTCTTAGAAATGGTGCGCTGTCCTTTATGAAGGAGTAGTCGTAAACGAGGCTTTCTGACAAGAATAATCCGAATTGTCCCGGAGCCGCAGAAACTTTGATTCCTGCAGATGGCCAAATTGCGTATGGGCGACCGGAATCCTGAATATAGTAGATCGCACTCTGGGCGGCAAGCCACCCTGTAATTGGAATGCTGATATAGGGACCGGCATAGTAATAGGAAAAACCCCCTTGATTGTAGTGGAGGCACCATTCAGCATACGCTCCTATAGTGGATTTGCCGATTATTGTGCTTCCTTCGGCAAAATACAGTATGTCATACTTGTCTTCTGCGCGCGAATATGCGCTTGTTGCCGATGAAAAAAGCAATATCAGCGTCAGCAACAATTTAAAGCCTTTGACTTTGTCAACGGATGCGTCTGACACCTTTGGGTAGTTTGATATCTGTTTTTATATTGCCGTCATCCGTCTTGCGGGCGGAAACACGTATTAAACCGTAGGGCGTAGGGAACGTGCCTTCCGCCCAGTCTAAATGGCCGAGATGAGGTTCAATCCGGACTTTTTTAAAGCCAGGTTCAAGCGGCTCTATGCCCAGGATGTGCCTGCTCATCCACGGAGCGGGTCCTGAAGCCCATCCATGACAGAAACTATGACGCAGACCCTCGTAGCAATAGGCGCCGCCATCCTTATGGATGTCGTAGGTGCCTTCGGGGACGAATTCGTCTATGCGGCCGGCCTTGGACAGATCAGAATACCTGAGATCTTCCCAGAATGAAGTTGCTCCAAGGTCGAGCATCCCTCCCCAATAATCTGAAATGATTTGCATTGCCTCATCATATTTGCCGGCAGATGCCAGAGCTTCCAGCATGTAATACCCAGTGAATGTAGCGAAACCTTCTGCACCGCCCTCGGCAATCGTTCCGGCTCCATTGGTGGCAGGAAGGATTCCCGCCAGGCTCATGAGTGCGGCTGCCTGCTTCGTTGCGGGCGCGGAAGGAATATAAGACGCCAGGGCCTTCGCGCAAACGTCGCAGTCATTGAACAATTCCTTGTCTTTCAGGGCGGCGGCGATTTCCATTCCCGCTTTCATCGTCATCGTCAGCATTGCCTGCAGGCATTGGTGTATGGACTCCGGATTTTCGGATGTCGGCCAATCTATGAAACGGCCTTCCTTGAAATCCTCGCTGGAGCCGTCTATGCAAGCCGCAATCTTCCGTAGGAGCCGGGCAAGGTATTCGTGCTGTTGTTGCAGATAGTCCAGATTCCCCGTATAATAATAAAGGTCACGCTGGATAATGCACCACCACATGGAGTAGGAACAAATGCCGTTCATCCATTCATCGGGACCGGTGCCGTCGCGCGCGAAATCCAGACTCTTCCGAACAACGTCCTGGCTGCCGAATACCGTATTGATGGTCATCACCTCCGGATGCATGTCCCCAATCCAGACCAGGCGGTCGCGTTTGATGCCATCCCAGACATAGTCCTGCATGTTGAGATGTACGGTGTATGCAGCAGTCTGCCATATTTCGTTTAGGCGACCGTCGCTGCAGCGGAACGATCCGAGGTAAGGGATATCCCGCATTATGCTCTTCGCCTCGACAGCCACGACAGGCAGGGGAGTGCCTCCGTCATCCAGGATATCGATCCGGACGAAACGGAATCCTGTATTGCCGGTTTCGAATGACCCGAGCCATGGGAGTGCGGCTTCGAAATCCCGCAGAGAATGCTCGTTAGTGGCAGTGGTCGAGGCAACATCGCTCATTGCCTCAGAAACCGATTCCCCGAAGCGTATGCGTATGCGTGGAGTCGCCTTGCTGTCGCGTATGGCAGTGGTTATGCGCAGTCCGCCGTGCAACTCGCGGCCGTAATCGAAAAGGATGGCGTCCCCCGTGTGCATGGTACATACTTCCACTTCCTTGACCGCCACCTGTCCACTAAAGACTTTCAGAAGTTTATCACTGCCTTCCGGTGCTCCCGCCGTCCACATTATTCTTGTCGCCGGTATATACTCCGTCTTGAAAGAGGATTCTACTATGGAAAAGTTTGCCGCATCACGGCAGCACCCGCAAAGGAATACAGTAACGAGGCTATATGCTAAATATTTGATATTCATATTAATAATTATCCAGATTCATCTGGGTGAGGATGTCCATGTGCACGAAATGATTCTTGTGCTCCGGGCGTTTGTTGCGGATGATGCATTCCGCAAAAGAGGTGAGGGCGTTATATGCCTGCATTGGAATATGGCGCGTAACAAGGCTGTCTATAATGCCTTCTTTAAGGCAGGCGAGGTTCTTTTCCAGATCATCGAAACCTACGACAATCCTGTCGGGAGAAGGGTGCTTGCGCAGATAATCTCCGAGAAGAAAAACTCGGGAGTTGGTCATAGCTATGTGCCGAATAGCAGGATGCTGTTCGAAAAACGATTCGAGTGTAGAAAGAATGCTGTCAGGTTTGTCCGGGTCAATGAACAGAGTATGTATCTTGCATTTCGGGAAGAAGTCCTCGATATAGTCCGAGAACCCGTGACGGCGAGGCCTGTTAGGGTCTGCCTTGCGGCTGGGGTCGCGGAGCAGTCGTACCAGGGCGATCTCCTTTGGGTCGGTCCTGTTCGTAAGCAGCCAGGCCCCCAGGGCGCCACTCTTGTAGGGATCGACTCCGTAATAAAGTGTATAGTCTAGTTCGTCTATCTTGTTGTCTACGAAAGCATATGGAATTCCGGCTTCTTCCAGTTTCTTGCAGAAAGAGGTCACTTCTTCGCGGAATACGGTATTCATTATGACTCCTGCCGGTTTTTCAGAGAGAATAATCTCACTTTCACGTATGAACGAAAAGACGTCCTGCTGGTCGTAATGGTGGATTGTAAGATTGATACTGTAGGAGGAGTAGTCTTTTGCTGCGGCAAGGAAGCCATTGTTCATCTCCTCCCAGTAATCTCCTTTCTTGAACTCCGGAATGAGGCAGGAGAAATCATACTCTTTTTTAGAAGCAAGTTTCGATGCATTCGTGTTTGCAGAATAATTCAGTTCCTCTATCGCCTTGTGAACCTTGTCTCGGGTATGCTGCGACACGCGCCCTCTGCCAAAAATGACGCGGTCCACGGTTCCGCGCGAAACCCCGGCCTTCTCTGCAACATCGAAGATGGTTGCAGTTTTATTGTTGATTTTCTGCATCTTATGAGTTATATGAATGTTGTTGTCTGCAAAAATAGAAAAAAATGCTTGCAAATAAAAATATAATCTCTAAATTTGCGAAGTGAGTGCGCGTGCACTCAGACTAAAACGATCATATGAAAAGAAAAATTACTATTATTGGAGCCGGTATGATGGGCTCCGCTTTGGCTTTCCCCGCTGCGGAGAATGGTAATGAAGTGCACATTGTTGGAACCTGTCTGGATGATGAAATCATCGATGGCTATATCCGTACACACAAGCATGAGAAATTCTGCCGGCCTTTCCCGGACAACGTTCAATACCATTATTATAAAGAATGGGAGGAGGTGGTGAAAGGCTCTGATTTTGTAATCGGTGGAGTATCTTCTTTCGGAGTCGACTGGTTCCTGGAAGAGATCCTGACCAAACTCGACCCGGCCATTCCTGTCCTATCTGTGACAAAAGGTCTCAGGGCGACGGAAGATGGCACCCTTTTGTCTTATCCCGGGTATTGGGAGAGCGAACTGGCAAAGCGCGGAATAAAGAGGACCGTCTGCGCAATCGGAGGCCCATGCACTTCCTACGAACTCGTGTTCATGGATCCTTCCGAAGTCGGATTCTGCGGCAAGGACAACGAAGCGCTTCGCATGATGAAAGAGGCCATGCAGCGCCCTTACTACCATATTTCTCTGACGAATGATGTCATAGGCCTGGAGAGCGCCGTGGCCCTCAAGAACGCCTACGCCATGGCTGTCACCCTCGCCGTGGGCCTCAACACCCGCTGGCACGGAGAAGACGAACCCCAGCACTACAATTCGCAGGCGGGCACGTTCACTCAGGCTGTCCGCGAGACTCACGCGCTGATGCAGATGCAGGGCGGCAGTTTCGAAAGCGAGTGCATCGGGCTCGGAGATCTCTATGTTACGATATTCAGCGGCCGCACCCGCAAATGCGGAGTGCTGATGGGGCGCGGTCTCAACTACGACGAGGTTACCGAGGCCCTCGCCGGCATCACCCTCGAGAGTCTGGTGATCACCCGCGTCATGGGGCAGGCCATACGACGCAAGGCGGAACTCGGGCTTGTAGACCTTAAGGATTTCCCTCTGCTCATGCACATAGTGGATATCCTCGACAAGGGCAAGGCCGACGCCGACATGCCCTGGGAAGCATTCACTTTCGACCATCTCGGGAAGTAAACAATAATAGGGTATGAAGACGAAGCACTCATTCAGGTACTGGCAGTGGCGGGTCATCATCTGTTCGATGATAGGCTATGCGCTGTTCTACTTCGTGCGCAAGAACTTCGCCTTCGCGATGCCGTCCCTCGGGGAAGAGTACGGGATAACGAACACAAGTTTCGGTATCATCCTCAGCCTGGTGGGCATCATCTACGGAATCTCCAAATTCGTGAACGGCATCATCGCGGACAGGACCGTCGCCCGCTGGCATCTGGCCATCGGGCTCGCCGCCTGTTCGGTGTTCAACCTGCTTTTCGGCTGGTCCGACAAGCTCTCCGTCATGATTACGGGCCAGGCCGGAGGTGCAGAATTCGTCAGCACCATGGTCATCATCATGGCCACGTTGCTCGTGCTCAACAATGTGTTCCAAGGCTGCGGATTCCCTCCCTGCAACCATCTCCTCGCCTGGTGGGTGCCGCCGAAGGAACTTGCCACAAAGACTGCGGTGTGGAATACCTCCCATTCGATAGGCGCAGCGCTCGCCGCGGTTTTCTGCGGATATATAATAGCCCGCACAGGGAACTGGCGTTACTGCTTTTTTGCACCGGCAGCCATCGGTTTTGTTGGGGTGCTGTTCATAGTGCTGACACTTCGCGACACGCCTTCTTCCGTGGGCCTTCCTGATCTGCCGGATACAAAAACAGAAATAGATAATGATGACACCCCTGAAGCCAAAGAAGGTATTCCTCAATCCAGTAATCTGGCTGCTCGCCATTACAGATCTCTTCGTTTACATAGTGCGGTTCGCCGTTCTGGATTGGGGACCTACCTTTTTACAGCAGAGGCAGGAGCCGCTGTCTCCGGAGCTTGCCGGCTGGACCATAGGAATATTCGAGATCGCAGGGCTGCTCGGGATGCTGGCGGCAGGATGGATTTCAGATCATTTCTTCCACTCCAAGACGCACCGCGTCTGCGCAGTGGAAATGCTGCTGACAGGGGCATGCCTCCTCATCCTGCATCTTGTGCGGGACACGGCTTCTCCCGTCGTCATCCTGCTGCTGCTCGCCCTCGCCGGCTTCTTCCTTTACGGTCCTCAGGCTCTGCTGGGAGTGACAGCTTCGAAACAGGCGACGAAGAAAGCCGCATCCTCGGCGCTGGGAATCATCGGGATAATGAGTTATGTATCAGTGATTTTTACCGGTGCAGGTCTCGGCTGGTATTCCGACTGTTTCGGATGGGACAGCCTTTACCTTCTCATGGCCGGCGTGTCGGCGGTGGGATTCGTCTTCGTCGCAGTCCTTTGGAATATCAAGGATGACGGCTACCTTAAAGAAGAAACAAAATGACAGACCATATGAAGAAACACTACGAAATTCCAATTACCGAAGCGCTGAAACTCGAGATTGAGTCGATGATTCTCGAAGGCTCAGCCAAAGGCAAAGGCGAAGACATGATTACAAACGATCTTGGGACTGCAAGAGTTCTCGACGACTGATGAAGATGGCAAAGTTCATATCGTTGTCCATCGCTGCAGGCGTCCTTGTGTCCGCCTGCTCCGGTGCCGTTGCTGACGAGGGGGTGCTCGTACCCCCCCCATATGACACTTTTATCGCCGCTTCGGCCGAGGCGGCATCGTCGAAAGCCGTTCTCGACGGAACCTCATTCCGATGGAACGACGGCGCCGAAAAGGAGCATATCGATGTCTGGACGTCGGAAGGATTCAAGACCTTCAAAAAGACGGAAAACACCAGCGGTAGCTCCAAGGCGGCTTTTGCAGGTTCGCTAGCAGGAGCCGTGCCGTCCACCGTGGCGGTCTATCCTTCGAAGGCCTACACTCTTGCAGGAACGAAACTGACTCTCTCCCTTCCGGCGTCATTCACGCATGATGCATCTTCCTGCCAACCTCCGATGGCGGCGGTCATTTCGGACCCTTCGCAGGTGACAGGGGAGGATGCGAATCTGGACTTCCGGCATATAGCAGCCATGTTCAAGGTCGAATACTCCAATGTGCCGGTGACGGCCGCCAAGTTCGTGCTGACTGCCGACAGGCGAATCTGCGGAGATTTCGAAATCGCCGATTGCACCGTGCCCGGGGCCGTTATTTCGACAGATGCTTCAGGGGATGGAAAAAGCGTTACGGTAAACTTTGCAGCTCCGGTTCTTCCCGGCGAATCCATGACTTTCTATGTCCCGATTCCAGCCGGCACATACGAATACTTCCAGATGAGGCTGAAAGACAGGGCGGACAAGACTCTTGCAGGGCATCAGTATACAGGCCCTTTCACCGTAAGCCGTGCGGAGCTTGCATCGGGTAACGCCGTTATCAGCCTGACGCCCAAAGCAAGGTCCCTTACGGGAGTGGATGCAGCATTCTCGGAAGAGAATATCTACGACCTGGGCCACAAGCTCACCCAGAACTGGGGCATTCAGCAGTTCGGAATCGACAAGGACGGAAATATCTACTATGCCAGCGTGGATGGCTTAAACACAAGAATCGACAAAGTCACTCCGTCCGCTTCCAAGGTCGGCTCAACTTCCGTCACGAGTACAATGGATCTGAGCTACAGCGGCCACCTTACCGGAATGGCGGTTGAGGATGCGCCCGACGGCACTTATCTCTGGATTCCGGAGTACTCCGACAAAACAGGTTCGTACTATGGGATGAAGACCATAGGCAGGGTAAATTATACGCCCGATGTATCCTATGCCCCGGACGCACCGAAAATCGAGCATTATTATCTGCGGACAGATCCCGGTAGCACTATGAACGTGGCAATAGACCAGGAGCACGACCGTCTGGCGGTCTGCTTTTGGGAAACCAGGCACAATGGCAGCAAAGCCAATGTTTTCGGGCGAAGGGTGCGGGTGTATTCCCTGAGCGAAGCGAAGGCTCTGACTCCCAAAGAGTGTACTTTGACTTCCAACATAGCGGACGGACTGTCGACAACCATAATGGCAAAAGACCTGAGTGATCTTACCCCTCTTGCCGAAATCGGAACCCCGTGGAGCATAGACAAGATATGGCCGGATCAAATAAACTACTACGGTTGGCAGGGCTTCGACTATCATGACGGCAAGGTTTATTTCCTGGAAGGAGCTCAAAATGCCGGCAATGGTCGTAGTATAGCCGCCTTGACCACATACAAATGCGAAGACGGATATTTTCCCTCCGATGCGTCGCTCCCGGAATTAGGATTCTGGCCGGATGCCGGCGGGGTGCTGGTGGAACCGAGAGCTTTCGTCCGCGTGATATCCGAAACGGAAACTCTTGACACATACGGTATTACATCGACCGGGGTGGCTGAAGTGGAAGGAGTGAAGGTAATTGACGGGAAACTCTATCTTGGAGTTCTTTCCAAGGGCTTCAAGGGCGGGGCCACGCCAAGAGCCAACGTGCTTGTGTATACGATGGGGAAATCCGGAGAGAATATGGATCCCTCCGGCCTCGGCGACTGTGAAATCATAGAAATATAACTAATAACATTATCGATATGAAGAAAAACTACTTGCCACCCGAATTGACCTTTTGCGAAATGGAGTTTCGCAACGGCCTGATGGTAGTGTCGGCGCTCACCGTCGACGCCATTACACAGGAGAATATGGCTCCCGTAGATCTCGGAAGTTCATCTGTACTTGATTTCTAATCGCATGAATTGAACGTATGAAAAAGAAACTTATACTTATCGCCGGCATCGCCATTGCACTGGCGGCCTGCACCAAAAACGAATTGAGGGACGACTCGGCAACTTCCGAGCCCGTTTCCTGGCCTTCCGTCATCACCGTGGCCACCGAGCCGGTGGTGGATTCTGAAACCAAGTCCGTCATTTCTGACGGCGGTGCTTTCTTCTGGTTCGCCGGAACAGGCAAAACGGCAGAGAAACTGGGCATTTACACAAATGCCGGATTCAAGGTATATACTTGCACCGATGCTGCTACCGGCACTTTCGGAGGCGACCTTGAAGGAGAGACTCCTTCGACAGTCGCGGTTTATCCTGCCGGACAGTACTCTCTGTCCACCAAGGAACTGACCGTCAAGATGCCTGCATCTTATGAGTATGTAGCCAAGCTTGCCAAGACTCCCATGATCGCGCAGATCAGCGGCAGCATAGACAATCTGGCATTCAAGCACATTGCCGCCCTGCTCAAGGTCAGTGTTGCCAATGTGCCTCCGACCGCTACGCAGCTGGTGCTTGAAACCAATGAGAATATCGCCGGAGACTTCGAAATCTCCGACTGCACCGAGGCGGAGGCCGCCATCACCAATGCCGGTGGTTCCGGCAATAGCGTGACCGTCAACTTTGCCGCAGCCGGTGACTTTTCCGACAAGGATTTCTTCATTCCTATTCCTGTCGGAACTTACGACCACTTCAACCTCTTCCTGAAGGATGAAAATGGCAACAAACTTGCCGGCCGCAAGTTCTTAGGTAAAAAAATTGAACGCAAACACCTTGCAAGCGGTGATGCGATTTCTCTTCCTCAACTTCAGTTGAGTGATGCTATCGTGCTCAACGATACCCAGATAGGCCTTCGCTGGAGCGAGAATGCGTTCGCCACCACGAGCGCCGCTGTCGCTGACGACAAAGACCCTGCCTACACTTTCGGAATCTACAGCGATGCCGCCTGCACTTCCAAACTTTGGGATTGGGAAACAGCAAAGAATGCAGAAGTCTTCACCAGCACTCCCGGCCACGTCTTCTCCGGCCTTACACCTGAAACGACCTATTATATCAAAGTCAAGGATGCAACCAACGGCATTGCAGCCGTGAAGGCGTTTACGACGGAAGCTGATAAAGCGGGTTTTGTGAAAACTACAACTGCTGCAGCGGGAGAAGAGATTGTGTTTGAATCGTTCAACGACGTATTGTGGGGTGGTGGAGACGTAATTCAAGAATTGTCTGGTGTCAATATCAAGAATTGGACAGATGCTCTTGGAACGCCTGAAACATCTTCCAATGGAGTTGTATGTGATGATAATGACGACCGCAATATGCTCTCCAATGCGCATGAAAGTACGACATCCATTGGATATAACTGGTTTAACAGCAAACCTGTATTTGGTTGGAGCGCCTATGTCCTTTCGCAGAGCAATGCGCGTGTAAACAGTTTCCCCACTACGCTTGCCGGTGTCATCAAATTCGGTGGAAGCGAAAGGAAAGGCTATATCATTACTCCTGAGTTAAGTTCTCTTTCCGGCAGGTCTAAAGTAAATGTAAGCTTCAAAGCTGGTGCGCTTGTCGCTGGGCAGAAGGCTTATGTGGCAATATTCCCCAAAAATGCTGCATCTGTGAGCAATAATGGAGTTTATCTGACAGTCGCTCCTGAACGCGAAATTGAGGTTGCAACAATAGCCAATGACGGAGCATGGCACGAGTACAGTGTTGCCGTTGAACTTTCAGCCGGTCAAAGGATTGGTATCGGGACCAAGATCTCTGATGCCGGAACTGCCGGTGACAGGTATTTTATGACAGAAGCATCAATAAGCCTTGACAGCTATGTGCCTCTTGGACAGAAACTTGTATTTGCGAATGATACTCAGATTGGTGTAAGGTGGTCGGTGACTGATTTTGCAACTCCTACTACTGATGTGACCAAAAACTATACTTTTGGAATTTACACTGACGAAACTTGTACATCAGCTGTATATACTCCCTGGACTGCTACGCTATCGTCAATCAATTCTCAATCTCCGGGATATGTGTTCTCCGGCTTATCGGCAGCAACAACATATTTTGTTAAAATTGTGAACAATACAGATTCAATAGAGTCAATAGCTGAGTATACCACGACTGCCGCAGATCCTAACTTTGTTCTTGAGACCGCAGCGACAGAAGGTGACAAGATTCTGAGCCAGAATTTTAATGAAATGAAGTGGGCAGGTGAAGAGTACGTGCGCAGTCTTGCCGGATATAAATTCTCGGATTGGTCTGCTCATAACGTGTATGGAGACCCTGATGGAACTAATTATTCGTTGGTATATGGTGGTGCAATGAGTATTCTTGCAAATGCCGTTGAAAAGGGCAAAGGTGGCAACAATGGCGCTAAGTGGTTCGAGGCTTCTACGTTAAAAGACTGGTTGCTTTATCCTACCATACCTCCTTCTAATTGTGGAAGTTTAAGATTCGGAGCTGCCGGTTATTTGGTGTCTCCGAAACTTGAATGCCTTACCGGGTCTGCCACCGTAAAGGTAACCGTGACAGTGGCGGGAAACAGTAATAACGATGACAAATTGGTTGATATCGCTGTATTTGAATCTGATCCAGCAGTTGGTACTGGTGCAAAGTACAATACAATTGATAATTCTACTGTTTCTCCTGTAAGCACGCAAAGAATATCTTCCATTAAGTCTTATAAGAAGGGATGGACTACTTATTCGGTAAATATTACGATAGATGCAGGCCAGCGCATTGGCGTCGGTGCTTCTGCCGCAACAGGCTTCTGGCTTGATGACATAAAAGTCGAACTCGTAAGTTACGATTAATCAATAATTCTTTCGGCCGGGGCTCCGGCTCCGGCCGTTTTTTAATAACACCGGGAAACGAACTCCTGTACTCACTCTAAGTGATTGATCCGCTGTCCATGGTACGCTGACAACAAGCCAAACACTGACAATTATTTTAGAGTTTTTATGAAACATTCACTTAAGGCCGTACTGGCAGGACTCATCTTCTGCCTCGGGATGGTCGCCGCGCTTCCCGCGTCCGCGCAGGAAAGCTTCACGCTCAGCGGCACGGTCTACGAGAAGGCATCGGGGCTTCCGGCTCCCGGCGCCGCAGTGATGGTCAAAGGCACCGGCACAGGTGTCACCACCGACCTGGACGGCAAATACTCAATCCCCGTAAAGACCGGGGACATCGTAATATGCCAGTTCTTCGGCTTCGTCCCGCAAGAACTGACCGTGGGCACATCTTCCAAGGCCGACTTCTGGCTCGAAGAAGAAGCCATCACCCTCGAACAGAGCGTGGTGGTAGGCTACGGCACACTTAAAAAGACACAACTCGTGGGTGCGGTAGAGAACCTCGACGGAGAGGCTCTGGAAAACCGCGTGAACTCCTCCGTGGCGCGCTCCCTGCAGGGGCAGGTCGCCGGACTCAACATCTATCAGTCCGACAGCAAGCCCAACCACTCGGGAAGCATCTACATCAGGGGTAATTCCACCACCTACCATACACGTTCTTCCGCTGCAAGCGCGGAAGGCACAAACTATTCGATCGGCACCGGTTCGACCGCGCTCGTGCTGATCGACGGTGTCGAAGGCGACATCTCGCAGGTGAACGCCGACGACATCGCCACCGTCGCCGTGCTCAAGGATGCATCCTCGACTGCGGTATATGGCGCACGGGGGGCATTCGGCGTAATCCTCATCACTACCAAGAACCCTGTGAAGGACAAGATCACGGTGAACTATTCCGGCTCCGTCTCGCTCAACGAGCGCACCGTCAAATGGGAAGACGGAGTGGAGAAGGACGCCTACGAATGGATGAGCCAGTTCGTCGAGTTCCAGCTCGGAACCGGCCGCACTCCTTCGAGCCCGGGCACCTTCCCCAACAATCTCGCGAATATCATGGATATGGACGAGAACTACATGGAAGAGCTCTACCGCCGCAGCCTGACCGGTTACAAAAACCCCGTGGCAGTCGACGCCAACGGCAATTACACCTACTACGGCAATACCGACTGGCTCGGAATGATCTATACCCGGCATCATTTCACCACCGTGCACAACATCAGCGTGAACGCTGCCAGCGAGCGGGTGCGTACCAGCATTTCCGGACGCATCTTCGACCAGGGAAGCGTCTACCAGATAGGCGAGGAGAACTTCAAGTCTTATAATCTGCGCGCCAAAACCGGCATAGACGTCACCAGATGGCTGACGATAGACAATAACACATCCTTCTTCCGAAGCTACTACAAGCAGCCCTTCGCGAGCGAGAGCCAGCCCATCATCAGCGTGATGTTCAATACCTGGGGAGCTCCTGTCTTCGTGCCTTCCAACCCGGACGGCAGCCATACCCGCCAGGCAGAGGGAAACGGATACTGGAGCTTCAAGGATAATCATAATTATCAGGAGAATGAGAACATAACTTTAGGGAGCACCCTCGGCGCCGATTTATGGTTTATAAAGGATGTGCTCAAACTCCGCGGAGATTACACCTTCAACCTGAAACGCAACCATCAGGACCGCGTCAAAGTGCCGTCCCAGTATTCCACGGCTGTGGGTTCCTACACAGATCAGGTGATGCAGCAGAACTCATATAAGGCCCGGGCCCGCCGCAATACGGATTACTGGACTGCCAACATCGTGGCTACATGGACACCCAGGCTTGGAGAGAAACACGACCTCAACGTGGTCGCCGGATGGAATGCAGAGAACAGCCACTACAACAATTACATAGTTCAGCGCAGGGGTATCCTGGACGCGGACCTGCCAAGCATGGAGCTGATGGACAACGAGTTGTACTATGCCTATAACGATGCCGATACGGACTATTCGATTGTGGGTGTGTTCGGCCGTGTGAACTATTCGTTGCTCCGGCGGTATATTTTTGAGGTGTCAGCCCGTTACGACGGGTCTTCCAAGTTCCCATCCAACAGACAGTGGGGCTTCTTTCCTTCGGCATCGCTAGGATGGCGCCTGAGCGAGGAACCCTTTATGAAGTGGAGCCGGAAGTGGCTTGATAACTTCAAGATACGCGCTAATGTAGGGTCCGCGGGAAATGCCAATATCGGGGCATATCGTTTTCTGGAAACCATTTCGGTCAGCAAAGCGACCACCCTCATAGACGGAAGCCTGCCTTCTTATACCGTGAATCCTTCCGTAGTGCCGGATGACCTTACATGGGAGACGGTTACCACTTATGATATAGGAATCGACTCCGATTTCCTTCGCAGTCGCCTCTCCTTCAGCGGGGATTATTATGTGCGCAACAACGACGACATGATAATTACCGGCCCGGAACTTCCTGCCGTTTACGGCGCTTCCGCCCCCGCTGGCAACTACGGTTCCCTCCAGACAAAGGGCTGGGAGATGTCGCTTAGTTGGCGCGACGCCTTCAATCTTGGCGGTAAGGAGTTCAGCTACAGCGTGAAAGGCAGTCTGTGGGACAGCCGCACCTGGGTGCGTGAGTACAACAACATGTCGGGCAACATCTTCACTTTCTACAAAGGCAAGGAAATGGGTGAGATATGGGGCTTCCGCACGGCGGGTATCTTTGCCAGCAATGAAGAGGCAAACAATTGGGTGATAGACGATTACCATAAGAATGGAGACAATTTCCGCGAGTATGCGGGAGATCTTAAGTTCGTAGACCTTAACGGTGACGGCCGCATCGGAGTGGGTTCCGCAACGCTTGACGACCACGGCGATCTGGACCGTCTGGGAAATATCACTCCACGTTATCAGTTTGGTCTGAATCTCGACGCTAACTGGAACGGATTCGGCGTCAGCCTGTTCTTCCAGGGCGTAGGCCATCGCGATTGGTATCCCGGTTGCGAATCAGGACTTTTCTGGGGCAAATATAACCGCTGGTACAGTCAGGCGCTTAAGAGCCAGAACGGTGACAACTATGTGCATGTAGATTACAGTACCCCTAACTGGGTGGTTACCAATATGGATAAGAATCCTTACTGGACCCGTCGTGTGGGACTTGCTGCAAACCGTAACGTCGGCCCCCTCACTTGGGAGAACGACCACTATCTGCAGAATGCCGCCTACCTTCGACTTAAGAATGCCACGATCTCCTATACTGTCCCGGAGAAGCTGACAAAGAGGTTGAATATCAGTAAGCTGCGCTTCTATATTACGGGCGAGAACCTGCTTGCGTGGTCGCCCATCTACAAGCATACCACCATGTTCGATCCTGAGGGAATCGAGAGTGGAGACTCTGATTTCGGAGGAGGAAGCAGCGGAAGCACCGGTCTTTATGGCACGGGCGACGGATTCAGCTATCCCATGCTCCGTTCTTATACCGTGGGCGTAAACATTACATTCTAAAGGGAGGAAAGAATTATGAAACCAGGTAATATCAAAATATTCGTTCTGCTTGTAACTATGGCGCTTGCGGTTTCCTGCGAGGGATTCCTCACCAAGACGCCGAATAACAAGTTCTCCGCCAACGATTATTTCAGCAACGAAAGTCGCATGAAACTCTATGCCAACGGCCTGATACAGGGCGCTCTCCCGGCATTCAGTACCATCGCTATCGGAAATGATGCCTATACTGACATCTGCGCTACCAAGACGAGTACCACCATGTACCTGCCCGGCATATACAGTGCCGACCGTGCCGGCGGCTGGACTGCGAGTGACTTCAGTTTCCTGCGCCGCGTAAACTACATGATACAGAACATGCCTTACGGCGAAGACAAGGTGAGCCCGGAGATTTATGCACACTATATGGGGGTTGCCCGGTTCTGGAGAGCCTACAGGCACTGGGCGCTTATAAAAGAGTATAGCGATATTCCATGGATCGACCATGTCGTGAATAAGGATGAAGACATGCTCTATGCTCCCCGTGATGACCGGGAATATGTATTCCACAAAGTGCTGGAGGATATTGACTATGCCTGCAATCACTGTTTGACCGGTCAGGCATACAACGTGCAGAGCCGTACCGTCATTAACGGCTGGATTGCATGGGCGCTGAAAGCCAAGATGTGCCTTTACGAGGGATCTTACCGCAAGTATCACCGCACCAACCCTTCAACGAACAAGGAGTGGAACAACAAGTACGAAACTGCTGACGATCTTTATGCGCAGGCAATAGCAGCTTGCGAGAAAATCATGAGCGAGGGGAGTTTCTCTCTGCATACGGGAAATGTGATGAGCGCATACAGCGATCTTTTCTTGAGCGAGGACATCCCTTCGGATGAAGTGATATGGTCCCGTCAGGCGAACGAAGCCCTGAATGTGATGCACCAGATAACCATGGAATACAATTCCCCGACCGCTGCTCAGAAGTATTCGCCTACCAAGGAACTTGTGAATATGTATCTGAAGCTTGACGGCACACCGATCGCTACCGACAAGGTATCGGTGGCGGATGAATTCACAGACCGCGATTACCGCCTGATTCAGACTGTTATGGGGCCGGGTCATACATGGGTGCTGAATAACGGCACCGTAGAAGCAAAAGCTCCCAACTGGACTTATGTGTTGACCGGATATGAATTCTGCAAGTGGAATATTGAGAAGCAGTATGCATATACTGCTACACGCTGCAACAACTCCATGCCCATCATCCGCTATGCCGAGATTCTGTTGATTTATGCCGAAGCGATGGAGGAGACCGGACAGATGGATGAGTCCGTATGGGAAAATACCGTTGGTGCCATTCGCCGCCGCAGTGGCGTGGCAAGCATCTATCCCGGAAGTGCCGCCTACAAAGTTGATCCTATCCTTACTGCATACTATAACGGCGACGGCATAGGAAAGGATGTGTCCAATACCATGTTGGAGATCCGCCGTGAACGCGTGACGGAACTTTGTATGGAATGGAACAACAGGCACGACGATCTTCGCCGCTGGGCGGAGGGGCCTATAATTGCCCGTCGTTATCAGGGACGCGGATGGCGCGGAATCTGGGTGACGCAGGCAGAAGCCAACAACGGAATATCCTTCAATTACTTTGATTACACTATCGGCCAGGCATCCAACACTGCCCGTAATTATCCCATCGCCAAGACGGGAGCGGACCTTACATGGAGCCTTTCCGAAGGGAATTACGGGTATCTGATTTACAATTATGCACTTGAGTGGAGTGAAAAGATGTATACCTATCCCATCTCCACCAAGGCGCTTACACTCAACCCTGCACTTGGCCAGAATTATGGCTGGTAGGGGATTGCTACGGGTTATGCTGGTTGCCGTGGCGCTCTTTCCGGGCGCCGCGGCACTTGCGCAACGTACCGAATCGGACCTTGCGGAAAAGCCCGGCAGGGTATTCGGATCATATTATGTGTACGAGGCTCCTGAAACCGCTCTGCCAAAGCCTCCGAAGGGATACAGGCCCTTCTACATAAGCCATCTCGGCCGGCACGGAGCACGCTATGCCCTTACTCACTACGACGTGGTGATGGCCGGACTCGATACCGCCAGGGCGCTCGGACTGCTCAGCACGCGGGGAGAGGAGTTCTATTCCCGCTACAAGGCATTCTATTCGGTGGCCGGCAATCACGAAGGCGAACTCACGGAAAAGGGCGCGGCTCAGCAGAGAGGCATAGCCAGGCGCATGTTCAAGCGCTTCCCCGCCGTTTTCAGGGGGAAGACCTCCCTCTTCGCCGTAAGCACAACAGTGCCAAGGGTGGTGCGGAGCATGGAAGCCTTCCTTTCGGAAATGGAGGGTCTGGACAGGAGCATCAGCGTAAAGTCCGAATCCTCTATTGAACATCAGAGATACATCGACCCCACTGAGAGGAAAAACCCCGGCGCATATCCCCGCAGGGACGTGGCCGCTGCGGTCAAGGCATCCAACGAGCGTTTCGTGTCCAGGATGGACTGGAAGGGCTTTGCGGGCCGGCTGTTTACATCTCCGTCGGAGTTTGAAAAGCATTTCGACAAGTTCTCGTTCGAGCTCTGCGTCTACCGTTTCGTGCAGTCGCTGCCTTGCCTGGACGAGGAATACACGGGTTTCGACTCGCTGTTCACCCAGCGCCAGCTCAGGAATCTGTTCTTTGCGGACAACTACCGCAGTTATGTCACCGACGGCATGTGCCCGCAGAACAACCGTCTCCGCCCTCTGGTGACATACGTTCTTCTGGACGAAATGATCCGCTCCGCCGATTCCGACATGGCAGGAGGCCCGCAGTTGCGCCTGCGCTTCTCGCACGATTCCGCACTGATGCCCCTTCTGAGCCTGATGGATGTGAACGGCATGGGCTATGCTACGGCCAATCCGGATGCCGTCGCCGACCGCTGGAGGCTTTTCGACATCCCCATGGGTTGTTCTCTCCAGCTTGTGTTCTGCCGGAGCAGGCGCAATCCGCAGATACTTGTAATGCCTCTGCTGAATGAATCTCCGGCATCGCTGCCCTTCCCTTCGGTTGAAGGCCCTTATTATTCATGGCAAGATTTCAAGGATTACTATGAAAAGATTGTTGACGACGCTCGTGCTGCTCTCGGTGGCTGGGATGTTCCTCGCCCGGAGTCAAGATAAATACCGCAATTACGACGAACTCGTTTTCTGGGAGCGGCCCGATGTGGTCGAATGGGCTTCGGTGCGGGGTTTCAATGCGTCGTGGGGGAGCGTGGATTCACGCTACGCACGGCACGGGGTTCCTGCCCTGAAGAAGAGCCGGGACCTGCTTCTGGAGGGCTGGAGGGGAGAGAAGGTCTTCGCCCAGGCCGTCGTCTGGACGAAAGAGGCCGCCCCGGACGTGCGCTTTGAGCTCAGCGACCTTGCGGGGAAGGGCTGCGTTCTGCGGGCCTCCGACTGTGAAGCCGGTTTCGTCCGTTATACCAAGACGGAAAAACTTCCGGTGATTACAGACGGGTGCTATCACGGCTATATGAACGAGGCCCCCTGGCAGTACGATTCCACGATGGTCGCTGACTGTATCGATCCCTTCATGGCTGCGGACGACATGCCTGCGATGTCCGCACGCGGCATCTGGCTCAGCATACCAATCCCTGCAAACGATTACGTGGGGGATTACAAGGGGTTGCTCCGCATTTCCGCAGGAGAGAAGGAACTCGCGGTCCTGCGGCTGACGGTCCGTTCCGGCAGACGCGTCCTGCCCCCGCCGGCGGAATGGCACTATCACCTCGACCTCTGGCAGAATGTCTTCTCCATCGCGCGCGATTACGGCGTGAAGCCGTTCAGCGACGATTTCTACACCGTGGTGCGGCCATATCTGCAAAGATTGGCCTCGGCGGGCCAGAAAGCCATCACCGCGCCCATACTCCATGCTCCGTGGGGGGAGAATCCGGGTTCGGCCGGCAATTTCCTGAGCCTGATTACCTGGGTGAAGCGTCTGGACGGAAGCTGGGAGTTCGACTATACTGTATTCGACAGGTACATACGCTTTGCGATGGACTGCGGAATTACCGGGCAGATAAGCTGCTATACTCTGGCACCATGGAGCTATTCCTACCGCTACTTCGACGTCGCGTCGGCGTCTTTCAAGAATATCATCCTCCGTCCCGAGAACAAGGACTGTGAACAGGTGCTGTCGCTGTTCATAAAGGATTTCGCGGCGCATCTTCGCCGTAACGGATGGTTCGGGAAGGCGGCAATCGCCTTTGACGAGCGTCCCCTGGAGGACATGAAAAACATCATCCGGATAATCCACGATGCGGAACCGGAGTTCAAGATTTCGCAGGCGGGCTTCGAGTATATGCCGGAAATAGATGCCTCGGTGTATGACTATTCGCTTGCGTCCTACAAGGATTTTCCGGAAGGCCGCACGGATGCCCGCCGCTCAGAGGGGAAGAAGAGCACGTATTATATCTGCTGCCCGGAAATACGTCCCAACCGATATGTGTTCTCTGAGCCCTGGGAGTCTGCGTATATTGCCTACAACATGGCTGTGCGGGGCGCGGACGGATTTCTCTGCTGGGCCGTGTTCCACTGGATGGGGAACCCCCTTCTGGACGCCCGCTGGAGCAACTACTGGTCCGGGGAACTGTTTATGCTGTATCCCGGGAACCGCAGTTCCGTCCGTTTCGAACGTCTGGTAGACGGTATCCAGGATTACGAAAAGATGCGTATCTTCCGGCAGACCGCGACTCCGGAGCAGATCCGCCGTCTGGACGCTGCCCTCGATCCTTTCAGGGCGACTCTCAAGGTTAAGGACCGTTACAATATAGAGAACCGGTCGTATGTGCCGGTTTCGATTGCCGAAGTCAAGAAAATCCTGCTCGAGAAATGAAACGTCTGATTAATATACTCCTGATTTTTGCCTGTGCGATGCCGCTAGGCGGGCAGAACCGCACTCAGAACGGCGCGCTCACCGGCCAGAAGAAATATCCCCTGCTGAATTATTTTGAACTGGCCTGCCCCGCTCCCGCCGTCGTTTCCGAGTGGAAGGATGTAAAGGGGGTGCGGATTTCGTGGGGGTGCGTCGATTCTTCTTACGCCAAGACTTCCGTTCCCGTTTCCAAGGTGGTGAAAGCGCTGCGTCTGGACGCCTGGAGAGGGGAGACCGTGATGGCGCAGGCTCTTGTTTGGAGCAAGAAGGCTGCTCCGGACATTACTTTTAGTCTTGATTGTCCTTTTCCTGCCGAGACGGGATTTGTCAGATATAATCCGGATCCTGATGTAATTGATACTTTCCCTCAAAGTCTTGATTTACAGCCGATGACGTGCCAACCCTTGTGGTTCGCAATCGAAATCCCGCGGGATGCCGCTCCCGGAACTTACAAGGGAAAAGTGACGGTACGCAGCGGCGCGACAGTGGCCGGGGTGCTGACACTGACCGTCCTGGTAGACTCCAGAGTTCTTCCGGACCCTTCTCAGTGGAAAAATGTCCCGGATATAATCCCAAATCCCTGGTCCGTCGCCCGCTATTATCACATTGCCGAGTGGAAGACAGAATACACAGAAGCCTGGAGTCCTGAGCATTTTGAGAATATGCGTCCGCTTATGGAGCGTCTCTCATCGGCGGGTATGCGGAAAATTTATATCCCGGAATCAGACCTTGGTATGAAAACAACGGATGCATATCGCCCGATGGTGGTGTGGCTTGACAGGTTGGATGGCACTTCGGCGGAGTATTCCGATGTCAGGGATGCCTGGATTGCATTCCTGCGTTCCTGCGGCTTTGACGGGGATATTGTCATTTTGAACGGAGTGAAAAATCTTCTCGGACAGGTCCTCCAATATAATTCCTGGCCTGCGGAAGTGCTTCTTGACGGGCGCGCTTCATCCGCTCATCCCGACGATGCTTTTCTGGTATATCCCGGCAACCGCCCTTCCGTCCGCTGGATGCTGCTGCTGCGGGGTTTGCAGCAGCAACAAAAACTTGCAGAATCAAAATAATTGATTACATTTGCAATTGGATTCGTTATGGGGAATTCGATATGAAGGGATGACAACCCTCTCAAGTAAACTTGATGCGAGCCCCGAAAAGTCGCTGCCTCAGCGGCTTTTATTTTTTTTGTATTTCCCTGAAATGCAATATTGTATGTATTCTCCACTGTTTTTGTGCTTGCCAACGACCAGTATGGCCGAAGGTGTTTTGAGGATCAGTATTTCCGAATAGACCGATTGGTTTTTGTCTCCTTTCTTCGGAGGCATCCTTTTTGTCAGTTTAGCACCTGCTAATATCGCTGACAAATTGAAAACTTGACTTGTTGATTCATACGAAAGTGCTGCGCGTCCGGAAGTTTCGTTAATTGAACAGAACTTTATGTGAATGAATGCACAAAGCGAAGGATTCCAGACTTTTTTGTCCGGATGTTTTGCAATCCACTTTGCGTAATAATCTTTGATGATTTGTCTGCGGGCTCTGACTTCCTCCCGTGAGTTTCCCTTCGGTATCTCCATACTTCAATCTGTTTTTACAAAAATAGGCAATAATTGATTTCAACAAAACAAAAAGAACATTTGCAAAATAAAAACTAATTGCTACATTTGCAGTGTCAGCGTATCCTGCGCGTTAAAGCAGGGGACAGAATCAATCCAAAGTGAGCGGGCTTCCTTCCCAAAGAAGACCTGCTTATGCATTTTTCAATCAAGTTTCCTTTAGTTTTGGTGGCTGCAGCCGCCGTCGTGCTGTCGTGTTCGCACGAAAGCGCCTATGGCGATGCAGGCAAAAACGAGGACCTGCCTGGTGTCGTGGGAATGCGCTACGATGACGGCAGTTCTACATCGACGGCGCTTGCTGTGTACTGGGATCCGCGCCCTGCCATGCGCAAGGGGGCGGCATCTTTCACGATACAACTCGTCAGACGCCTGAACGAGGGGGCCGGCAACGTATATGATGCCGAGTTCTCCCGTACTTTCGCAACATCGGATTCAGACACCCCGGGAGCCGTGATATTCAATGGCCTGGAGTCGGAGTCCCGTTATTATGTTCGAGGACGCGCCAATTACCCGGGTGGGAAATTCTCCGACTGGAGTTATCTGTATGGGGAATACAGCAAGGACCCAGCCGTGGTCATGGTGGGATTCGGCATCTTTGACGGCCCCGTGACGGACGCTACGGGCGCCTATTCAAAACTGATAAGAGTGACGGAATCGACTTTGACCTTCGCATTCTCATCTACTGAATGGCAGCACATCTCCACGGATCTCAAGCAGAGTTACAACATTGAACTCTTCCGCGATGAGGCATGCACAGACCTGGTGGTGTCGTGGATTATCGATCCTGTGGCTACAGCGGGAGTCTTTTCGATGAATTTCCCTCCCAGGTTCATATTCTCCGGCCTGCAGAGCGACACTGATTACTGGTTCCGTGTCACCGATGAAAGCGACCCCGATGAAGTGTTGGTGAGCGAAGCTCTCAAAGCTCACACCGACCCTTCCAGAGTGGTTGTCTCCGGATCGGGAGCGGTCGCTGCCGGCGAAGTCGCCTTGTTCGAGGATTTCAGTGAGCTCGTCTATTATGGCTCGATTCTCGACAATGAGAACGCTGCCGGTTTCAATACTGCATCCAGAGGGAACCTGGCAGGTATTTACCCGGCAACAGGAGTGAATCCCACGACGGTGAACAAGCAGTTTGTAACAGGATGCGGAAATGAAGGCAGACTTTTCGATACCATGCAGAATCCTCTCAAGACTACACGCCTCGACACATGGGGATGGTGCAACGAAAACAATGTTATCGGGGCCCTCTGCCACCGTTGCGGCGTGCTCAAACTCGGAAATGCTTCTGCGACGGCCGAGATTATCACCCCGGCATTGGAGAATCTGTCCGGCACGGCTACGGTAGAAGTCAGTTTCAAGGCACAACTTGTGGATCCCGGTAATGACCAGCCGCATCTGATTGTAGAGGCATTGGATAACTCCTCATACAACGCGACGAACCGTCAGGTGGTCAAGGATCCTTCGAAAACCGTTACAAAGAACATAGTCATGGAAGCCAAGCCTGAAATGAAAACCTATACGGCGACCTTCGAAAATGTGACTCCAGGTACGAAGATCGGCATCGGCGGGGATCCTGCCATGAAAGCCGGCAAGTACATCCGTGTATTCGTGGATGACATCCAAGTAAAGGTTATATCCTATAATTGATAATCGAGATGAGAAGAATCATTACCATAGCATCTGCCCTGCTGCTTGCTTTGGCAGCATGTGCACAGACTCAGACAATTCGCGTATTCTCGCATCGCGGAGGGCGTATGGAGCATGACGAGAATACCCTTCAGGCTTTCCAGGCGAGCGCCAAGGCAGGATACCGGGGATTCGAAACCGATATCCGTATGACTAGGGATGGAAAGTTGATAATAACCCACGACTCAGCACTCGACCGTACTACCAACGGATCAGGCATAGTTGAGGAAAAAACCTGGGAGGAAATCCACGCGCTGGATACAAAAAAAGGCAACAAAATGCTCACACTCGATGAACTGCTCGAGTTCCTCAAGCCTATGAAGGGCCTGTATGTAGAGTTTGAACTCAAGACTACCCCTGTGGATCTTTACCCGGAACCCAGACTCCGTGAATATTGCGAAAAACTGTACTCTGCTGTCATGGCTGCCAAACCTGCCGACGCGGAATTCGTGTTCACTTCGGCCGATTACAGGGGATTGCGTTATCTGCAGCAGATGCATCCAGGAGTGGATCTGCTTCTTATTACAGGCAAGCCTCTCAACGACGAAACCATAGCACTTTGCAAGGCGATGGGCATCAGCCGCATTGGCGCTGTGATGGAAGGCAGCAGCCGTGCATCTGTCACTAAGGCTCACAAGGAAGGACTTACCGTTAGCCTATGGCCAGGGCAGAGCGTAAACGACTTCGTGCTGGGTGCATATCTGGGAGCGGATTTCATGTGCACTGATATCCCTGTAGAGGTGAAGAAATTTGCCGCCAAGAAAACCCCCTGGTTGAATGTAATTTACTAACAGACAATGAAAAAGATTATCCATATACTGTTGCTTGCAGCAATCCCGGTCTGGATTGTTGCCTGTGGGAGCAAGGAAGACCCGGTAAAAGGGGATTCCCTTACTTTCGACATGAACGAAATGCTGCTGCAACTTGGGAGTTTCAAGCAACTTGAAGTGTTCTCCGTATCCGGAGGGCAGAAAGATCTGGTGAACAACAGCGATCTTGAGTGGTCTTGTGACGCTCCTGAGGTTTTGTCGGTTACAGAAGGCATACTGAGGGGATTGAACAAGGGCGTGGCCAATGTGAAGGCGGCTTACGGAAGCATGTCCGCCACACTGAAGGTGACGGTCCGGGATGGTCAGTCCATCACAGGCGTCGACGCTGCCTTTACGGCAGAGAACATGTACGATATGGGACACCTGCTTACGGGCAGTGCCGGATTCCAGCAGTTCGATATCGACAAGGATGGCAGTATTTATTATGCCACTTCGAGTGCCGAATATTATAAGATCCTGGTAGACAAGGTCGTTCCTTCGAAGGGCGGTTCCGACAAGGTAGAGGCCACAATGACCTTCTATTATTCAGGCCACCTTACCGGTATGAGCGTGGAAGATGCCGCTGACGGGACATATCTTTGGATCCCCGAGTATGCAGGCAAGAACACGAACGAGAGTTCGAGCCAGTTTAAGGAGTACTGGGGGATGCAGACGATTGGCCGTGTGAAGTTCGAGGATGGCAAGAAGGTCGCACCGGACGATCCGTCCATCGAGCACTTCTGGCTTGGAAATACCTTGAGTACAATGAACGTGGCGGTCGATCCGGACCATGATATCATCGCATTCTGTTTCCACGATCCCCAGTATGGTACCGGAAATGACGGAACCAGCCGCCGTATCCGGATGTACAAACTCAGCGAAGTCATGGCACTGCCTCTGGAAGACTGCACTCTGAAGGAGCGCACCTACGGCGGCGATGGTGCTCCGGACAAGTCTGAGATCAAACATACACCTACTATCAAGGCCCGCAACGTGCTGAAACTTACTCCGGTAGCGGAAGTCGGCACTCCCAACAAGGGTAAAACACCCGACGATATATGCTACTACGCATGGCAGGGATTCGATGTGTATGATGGGAAGGTCTACTTCGTGGAAGGAACTGCCGTCAAGAACATGGGAGGGTCTCGGGCAGCCCTCACTATCTGGAATTTCGATGGAACTCTATATGAACCTCGTTCATTCGTGCGTGTCGTCCAGAATGCTTCTGAACTGTCTCGTTTCGGAATTACGGAAACCGGTGCAATGGAATCGGAAGGGGTGAAGGCATGGAACGGGAAACTCTATCTCGGATTCAATTCATGGGGATACAAGGGCTCCAATGCCGTCCGTGGCAATGTTTTCAAATATGATTTGCCTGAATGATCATGAAAAAGACTATACTTATCTTATGTGCATTCCTGGCCCTGACGGCCTCGAGTTGCGAAAAACAGAATACCGCATCCCAGGAGCAGGCGGCCGCGAAAGGAGAGTATGTCCTTTCGTTCACTGCCGACACACTCCGCTATCTTGGCGCAGAGGATGCATTGAGTTTTGAAGTGAAGGCGGCCATTGCCCCATCGGAAGACAAGACCATAACACTGTTCGTTCCTGCCAATGCCAGCGAGTATTGCAGGGCCTATAATTACAAATATGCCGCTGTTGCACAGCCTCTCGACAAGGCAATGTACACTCTTGGAACAGCCGAACTTAAGGCCGGGCAAACAACGGCGGTGCTCAAACTTGATATCGACCAGGCATCCGTACATGCAGTGGAGAGCGAGAAACCTTTCCTGATTCCTCTTTCCATACAAAGTACGGACGGAACAATGAAGAGTCATGACACCCGTTATGTGCTGGTACCTTCCTATTCCATATCGGAAAATGGAAAGACTCGCGTGCATACTGCAGGTGCCGACTCTTTCCTTGAGATATCCTATCCATATTCAGGAAATACCAAGGCGCTGATTTTCTGCCCCGGCGGCGGATACAGTTCATTGGGAACCAAAGATGTGGAGACCTGGGAAGGACAAGGTATCACCATGGCCCTTCTCAATTACACCCTTCCCATCAATGAACTGATAGGCCGTCACGACCTTGTAATCCAGGATGCCGACGATGCCGTAGCCATCATGCGGGCAAATGCTTCCCGCTGGGGTGGATACACTCAACTTGGCACGGTCGGACGCTCCGCAGGCGGTCATCTCGCCGGGCTGACAGCCATCCGTAACAGGGACAAGGTGGATTACCAGATACTGCTCTATCCTGTGATAAGCATGGATATCGCAAGATCCCACGAGGGTTCGGTACTGCACTTCCTCGGCTACAACCGTTCCCAGGAAGATGTCGACAGTTTCTCCCTTGAGAAGATAGTGACCGCAGATACCCCCCGTGCATTCGTGGCTTATTCCTACGATGATACGGTGGTTCCCCAGAAATACAACGGCCCTGTGTACGTCAAGGCCCTTCAGGCTGCAGGCGTCGATGTCCTCGACGACCCGCACGATACCGGAGGACATACTACGGTGAACTGGTCTAACTTCCCTTCAGATATGCATGCGTGGCTTAAAACGTTCTAAAGTATGAAAAAGATTCTTACATATACATTTGCAGGTCTGCTTATGTTTGCATGCGGCAGCCCTAAGGAAGTTCAGCCAGACGTGGTTGAAGGCGAAATTGTTGCTCCCGCATATCTGCGCTACGACGCTTCGGCATCTTCTTCCGAATCCATAGCGGTGGTGTGGGACAGTGAGGATGCGTACCGCAACGGGGCGGCATCCTATACGGTGCAATTGGTGAAGAATCAGGATGAAGACATCACTGAAGGGGAGATATCCAAGACGGTAATGTCATACGCTCCCCGCCGGAACGATGCTTATGTGTTCTTCGATCTCGCACAGTTCGAGCGCTATTATGTGCGTATCCGAGCCGATTTCAGCAAGGGCTCTTCCGATTGGGTCTACATTGTGGACAAATCCGGACTCCCGACAGTGATAGAGGTCGGACGCGGACCGGTAGAAGGAGGGATTGCTCCTACTGTGGAACCTGAAATCCGTCTGCTGAATGCTTCTGCAGGAACCATTACCGTAGCATGGTCTGTAACTGGGTTCGAAGAACTTGCCCAGGATGTGAAGCGTGGCTATCACATAGCGCTTTACAAGGATGAGGCAGGTACCGACCTGGATGTGGCATGGGGGATTGACAGGAGTTTCTTCGAGGGAAACTATCTCGCCGGTTCTGCAGACATTTCTTTCCCCGCTTTCGTATTTACAGGTCTTGACAGTGGGAAAGACTACTGGGTTGAGGTGAAGGACTCTGTTTCAACGCTAAAGAGTGCACTATTCAAGGCCAGGACAGCGGAATCGCAGGTTGTACAGGTTGGCACGAGTCCTGCCATGGTCGGAGATGTGCTTCTTTATGAAGATTTCGACGAATTGCTTTGGGGCGGACAGGCCTGGCCTGTTGCAAACGGCTATAATACGATGCAGCGCATCAATGTATCTTCCTTCGCAGAGGCGAGGGCTTCGGGCGAGGTTGAAATAGACGCCGAAAATGGATTCTATCCTGTGACATCAGGCACTTCCATGGTGCTATTCTCGACGATACAGAAACTGATTCCTTCCACCAGACTGGCCACTTGGGGACAGGTTTGCGAAAACGGCAATAAACTCCAGGTTGGTGCCAAGGCAGGACAAATCCTGCTCGGATCCAGCAATTTGGTAGGGGAGATAGTGACACCTCCTATTACCAATATGTCCGAGGTAGGTACCGTCGAACTTAGTTTCGATGCCATGCCCGCATACATCCGCGACAGGCAGGATTTCAAGGTCGAGGTTATCTCCAATTCCACTTTCAGCACGGCAAACAATGTCGTAACCATAGCTGACGGGGGATCATACATCACATCTGCATTCGATATCGAACCGGGCTATGAATATAAGCATTACACGGTCGAGATTGAAAACTTCCCTGCAGGAGCAAGGATAGGACTTGGCGGAAACCGCCCTGCCGGATATTCCGGACAGATGCGTTTCATCCTGGACAACATCTGCGTGAAGCTTCTGAAATACGGTGAGACGGAGGTTGTCCTTGCAAAACCTGTCATTAAATCGGCCATGCCGGCCGTAGGCGGTGCGCTAGTCTCATGGGATGCAGTTCCCAAGGCCGCAACATATGCTATCCAGTATCGAAAGACCGGTGCTGCAGACTGGACCGATTTCCCTCATCTTATCGCAGATACAAAGGCGACCGTCACTCCTTTCGAAAAGGATGTGGAATATGAAGTACGCATCCAGGCGCAGGTCGGCAAGTCAAAGTCGGAGTGGTCTGAAAGCGTAAAAGTGAAGTCCGCCCCCTTTCTCCAGCACCTCGTTTTCATCAATGATACTCAGGTAGGATTGACCTGGAGTGTATCTGAATACAAAGATCTTACTGCTGATCTGGCAGAGGCCTATACTTTTGGCATTTATAAAGATGAGGCTTGCAACCAGAAGATGTGGGAATGGAGCACTGCCGCCAACGCGGCGACCTTCGGAGGCAGCAATCCGGGACACGTGTTCTCCGGACTTGCACCTTCGACCGACTACTGGGTCAAGGTTTCCATAAGTTCTGGCGCCGAATCCGTATACAAGTATACAACTTTGGCTGAGGATCCGAACTTCATAATGACTACGGCCGCAAAGGCAGGAGACGTAGTGCTCAGCCAGAATTTCAACGAACTCATGTGGGGTGGCGGCGATCCTCTCCGAAAACTCTCCGGTGTCACTTTGGTTAATTATTCTTCGGCGTTAGGCACCCCTGAAAAGTCGACCAACAACAAGATGACAACAGCAGTTACCAACGACCTGAACATGTTCCTGCACTCTCACAGCGGACTGCAGGCTGGTGCAGCTGCATACTATGCTACCACATCACTTGTGGGTTGGCTTGGGTACATGAGTAAACTCAGCAACCCTACCACCCTGTGCGGTATTGTCCGTTTCGGCGGCAGCAGCACCTCGGGATTTCTTGTAACCCCTTCAATCGAGGGCGTTAAGGGCAGTTCCAACAAGGTCAAGGTGACATTTACCGCGGCGACCGCTACGGCGAATCACAAAATTTATGTGGCAGCTTTCCCCTCATCGGTGACAGTAGAAAGCAATCCGTTCTATATCAAGACCGGGGAAGTCGAGCCGCTTTCCGTATCAGAGGGTATTACACTCAGCAATACGGAATGGAAAGAATATAGCGCTGAACTCACTCTACCTGCCGGGGGTCGCATCGGAATAGGTACTCCGGTAGGAACATTGCAGCAGGCTTGGCTCAATGATATGAAGGTGGAATTGCTGGAGACCGACTATGTGGCACCCGAGCCCGATCCTGTTGTTCAGCAAAAAGTCTGGGTCAATGACAGCCAGATTGCTCTCCGCTGGAGCGTAAGCAACTTCGAGGATCTTACAGCAGATCTTGCAGAGGGATATACTTTCGGTATTTACAAAGATGAATCCTGTTCCCAGAAGATGTGGGAGTGGACTACAGCCGCAAAAGCGGCGAATTATGGCGGGAAACAGCCCGGACACGTATTCAGCGGCCTTTCTGCAGCAACAGACTACTGGGTTAAAGTGGCTCGTTCTTCCGACGGCAAGGGCTCTGTCGCCAAGTACAGTACTGCGGCTTCCGATCCCGACTTTGTAAAGACCGCCAAGGCCTCCACCGGTGATGTGATCCTTCACGAGAGTTTCAATTCTCTGCTCTGGGGAGCAGGAGATCCTGTGATGTATCTCACAGGCGTGGATATCAATAACTGGAACGATGCGTTCGGAACTCCGGACCAGTCGGCGAACAATAAGCTTGCTGCGAACTTGACCCAGGACCGTGGCATTCTCACTAATGCCCATCAAGCTGCGACCACCACCGGTTATGCCTGGCTGCATGAAAAGCCACTGTTTGGCTGGGCTTCTTACTATTGGAAGAGTGCCGCTCGTTCGAATACCTTCTTTACCACCGTGGGTGGTGCAGTCCGCTTTGGCGGAAGCAGTTCCACGGGCTATATGGTAACTCCGGCCCTGACTTGCCTGGAAGATAATGCGAAAGTGAAGGTGAGCGTGCTTGCCGGAGCGAAGAAAGATGCTGCCCAGGAATGCTGGATTGCGGTATTCCCTGCGGATGCTGCTGTCGCCGGTGACGGTGCATACATTACTTCTGCACCATCTTCCGAAACCAAGGCCCTGACCTTGCCTAAAGACGAATGGAAGTCTTTCGAAGCAGAGGTCGATGTCCCTGCAGGCGGCCGGATCGGAATCGGCACCAAAGTGAACGGAACGGCGTTCGAGATCTACTTGAGTGATGTGAAGATTGAAGTGGTGTCCATCGGAGGCAGCACACCTCCGGAGCCTGAGGCAAAGATCAAACAGAAAGCTGAATTCATCCACAATACTCAGATTGCCGTGCGCTGGAGTTCCACGGATTTTGCTACGCCGGCAACTGATATAGCCTCTGCCTGGACTTTCGGTATTTACAAGGATGCCGCTTGCGAAACTCCTGTCTACGATGCCATCAGCGTAGGAGCAAGCAGCGGAAAGTTCCCATCGGGATATTGCCCCGGGTATGTGTTCTCGGCTTTGACGCCAGGCACAGATTACTGGGTAAAGATTTCCAGCGGTGATGATTCTTCCGTTGAAAAATACACAACGACCAAAAAGGATCTCAATGGAGTGATGTCCGCTCAGGCTGCTGCAGGAGATGTTATTCTTGCCCAGGACTTCGACGAAATGCTCTGGGGCTGCGGAGATTTCCCGCGTAAGCTTGTAGGATTCAACCATCTTGCAAGTTATACCGGAGGACCGTTTACCGTACAGACTGCTACATCGGGCCTGACGAGTACAGGTGTCCTTAACCTGCTCAACGGAGTTTGGGGCGCTGCAGAAGGTACAAACGGAGCAAAATGGCTGGCTTCTTCAAGCCTTGCTTCCTGGCGTGGCCAGGCCAGCGCCCAGCCAAGCGGTTGCGGTTACCTCCGTGTGCAGAATAACGGATATGTCGTTTCTCCGGAATTGAATTGCCTGAAGCAGAAGGCACGGGTGCGTGTGACATACGAAGCGGCCGGCAACTATAATGGCAATGCTACGGTTACTTTAGGTGTCTTTGCAAAGGATGCCGCTACTGTTGACGGAAAACCGTATTTCCTCTCCGACGGACCTGTCTCTACTGTCTCGACGGGAGAAATCAAATTGAATGTGTGGGGCACGTTTACGGAGGAACTTGTCGTGGAACCCGGCCAGAGAATAGGCATAGGCCGTTCAAAGGCTTCGGATGCATATTATCTTAGCTCTATCAAGGTTGAACTTGTAGTCTATGAATAGATTTGCATCCTTTCTGGTAATGGCTTTACTTCTTTCCGGAGTGTCCTGCAAGCCTGCGGGGCATTCCGGAAAGGAGTATTCTGCCGTGAAATGTGATGTGGGTGCATTGCCGGCTTCGCAGACATTCGTTGCAGATCTTTTCAGTTCACGCATAGAAGAACGAACGCCATTTTCCGGCAGTGCCGCGACCTTGAAGGTCAAGTTCCTTATCGACCCTTCTTTGGAGGGGGAGCGTGCTGAAATCAATGTGCGTGGTGGTAAGGCTGTCGTGCGCGGTGCGCGTTTCCGTTCCGTAGTTGCAGGCGCCGGGGAATTGCTCCGGGCCATTTCTTACGGAGAGAACACCTTCCGCCTGCAGGATACGGTTCTGACCTTCGCTCCGGCCAAGCCCTTTCGCGAGGTATATTTCGGACGTCATTTCGACAACTGGTATCACCGTGCTCCGGCTGAACAAATGCTTCGCTATATCGATGATATGGCGCTGTGGGGAATGAATGCTGTACATACCATACTGAATTACCCTGCTGTTGATGCTGCGCATGCCACAAATGCTGACAAGGCTGATTTTGCTGCAGTTTCCTACGCTCTGGCATTCAGGGTCAGGGAATTGGATATGGACCTCACGGTGTCCGGGGGAGGAAATGTCGCGCCTTCCGATATGCCGGAAGCGTTTCGCGCGACGCTCAACACCGACTGGAGACGAGGCGGTAATGAGTGGTGTGTCTGCCCGGAAATTCCAGGAGCAATGGATTATCTGCTCGACGTAAAGAAAGATCATATAAACCAATTGGCCGGGCATCCCATATCTGGAATTGAGTTCTGGCCTTACGACGAGGGCGGTTGCGGTTGCCCTTTGTGCAGCCCGTGGGGAGGTAAGGGATATGTCAAACTCATAGAGCGTTACCGCCATCTTTTTGACGAGGCTTTCCCCGGATGCCTGAAACTTGTGTCCACCTGGTGCTTCGACGATGCAGACTGGGAACTGTTCTATGAATTCCTCAAAAATCAGGACTGGGTAGATTATATCGTAACCGATTCTCACGGGGATTTTCCGCATTATCCCCTTGAACATCCCCTGCCGGAAGGTGTCAGACTCATCACATTCCCCGAAATCAGCATGTGGGGACGTTATCCCTGGGGTAGTTTCGGCGCAATTGCCACTCCTGCCCGTTTCGAGAGACTGTTCCGTCAGGCGGAAAGCGTTTCGAGCGGTTGTCAGCTTTATTCCGAGGGCCTGTTCGAGGACCTGAACAAGTTTGTTGTGAACGGGCTTTATAAAAGCCCCTCGCTGCACGCTGACGACCTTTTGCGTGAATATGCCCGCTATGAGTTCCCCGGATGCAATGAAGATGATTTCTTGACATTCATCCATATTCTGGAAGATACTCACGAAACTTATGTGGAAGGTACGGAAAACGATTACTTTGTAAAGAGTTATATTGTTAACGGACCTGCCGGGGAACTGGCGCGCCGTCAAAAGGTCTGTGCCGAAAATCTTGCCCTGGCAGAGAAGATGGAATCGGAGATGCTGCCTTCCATGAGGTCCTCCTGGCGCTGGCGCGTGCTGAAACTGCGTGCCGTTATAGACGACCAGCTCTATTCCACCAGACAGTTGCATAATGCAGTGCTTGACGATGCCTACAGGGAACTGGTCGGCATTTATTGCGCAGAAGAACAGATGAAGGGTGTTGCCAGAGGTTATGGCGGCCACACCTGCCCTCCTATACTTGATGAATACCTGAATGAAAAGAACGATTAGATACCTTATTGCCTCTATGCTGCTTCTGGGAGTTGTCTGCTGCTCCCGGAGGCCGCTGGGACAGTTCTATGAGAGCATTTCGGAGAGAAACATCTTCGATCTCACTCATATCACCCACGATACCCTTGGAGGTACCCAGCAGTTCGATATTGACAAAGATGGGAATCTGTATTATGCCGCCATCATGCTTCCTTCCATGTCTTATGTCTCTATCACCAAACTGCCCCCGCGTCCGGAAGGTTTCTCTACGGAAACTTACGGCTCGATGGACCTGTATTACTGCGGACATCCTACCGGGATGAGCGTGGAGGATGCCGATGACGGCACATACGTGTGGATAGGGGATTACGCCGAAAAACGGGCACCACGCTCCTATTGGGGCGCCCAGGCTATCGCCCGTGTAAAATTCGAGGACGGCAAGGCCCTGTATCCGGAAGACCCTTCGATAGAATGGTTCTTCGTAGACCACATCGGCGATGTGAATGTATCGTTGGATAAGGAACATGACCTGCTTGGGGTAAGTGCTCATCTCCCCGGAAGGGGAGACCACAGCCGCTCGATTAGAGTCTATCGGCTCAGCGAAGCTATGGCTCTGCCTCTCGATACCATAGTCTTGAACACACATCGGCGAGGAGGAGACGGAGCTCCGGAAGCCGAGGAATTTGAACTGACTCCCAGTATCCTTGCTCACGATCTGCGCAAACTCACTCCTCTGGCAGATTTCGGCACCACTAATAAGGGGAAAACCTGGCGTGATGTCTGCTATTATGCCTGGCAGGGATTCGAGGTGTATGGAGACAGGATACTTTTCATAGAAGGAGGGAGCGGCCGTGACCCTTATTGCGGTAAGGCTGCACTTACTGTCTTTGACTATGATGGTAATGTGCTCAGCCGCCGCTTTGTGAAACTTCCGGAAGACCGCGATGCGCTGGACCGCTTTGAAATCGCCCGTGACGGCAAAGCGGAGATTGAGAGCGTTAAAGTCCGTAACGGCCGCCTGTATCTGGAATTCCATTCTGGGAATGCCCGCAAGGAAAAGGGTGTAGTAACATCCGTTTTCCAGTTTGACCTGCCTGAAGAGTGCCGGGAGCCATATTATTTGCAAAAGTGACATTTTAATGTTACTTTTGCGGCGTGGAACTGTATCATGGATCAGACAGAATAATAAGCCGGCCGGTATTGAGCGGAGGCAATCCTGCGAATGACTATGGCCCGGGGTTCTATTGTACAAAGAACCTCGAACTGGCCTATGAATGGGCCTGTACCGACCATTACACCGGGTTTGCCAACAAATATGAACTGGACGACGCAGGGTTGGCAATAATCAATCTGAACAGCCGTAAGTATCATATTTTGAATTGGCTGGCGGTCCTTCTTGAGAATCGTATTTTCGATATTACTGCATCCCTTCCTCGGCAGGCGAAAAAGTATATCCTTGACAACTTCCTGCCGGACTACAAAGGTTGCGACATCCTGACAGGCTACCGGGCGGACGATTCTTATTTCTCGTTTGCAAGGGCGTTCCTGAACAATACTCTTACACTTGAGCAGTTGAGCCGCGCCATGCATCTTGGCAGATTGGGTGAGCAAGTCGTAATCCGCAGTGCCGGGGCTTTCGAGGCGCTATTCTATCTTGGCGCTGCGCCGGCAACACGCGATGCCTGGTTTCCCAGGCGTATGGCTCGAGACGAGGCCGCGCGGGAGGCGTTCAGCACTATACAACAGGAGACTCCGCTTGTTGACGCGGTTTATATTGTTGATATTATCAGGGAAAAATGGCAGAATAATGATCCGCGCTTACAATAACTGTTATCTGGAAGACGCTATGTCTGGCATTGGAGCAATGCTGGATTATGCCGTCAGGATTTGTGGACAGGATCTGGAATTGTTCTGGGCCCGTTTCCTCGCAAGTGGTGTGGCCGATCAGTTCTCGAGAAGGAATCCGAGGTATCTGTGCGGACTGTCCGGGACCGAACTGGCGCTGAAGGTTGCCGTTGATACCGGTGACAGCCTGCCTGTCGAAAATGCAGAAATAGATATCGGCAGTCCTGAGTACTGGACAGGATGGACTCTCGCTTATCTGCAATGGTATTTGAATAGGAGTTTTGCTGAACTCGAAGATGGGGGTGTCGGGATTTCAGACCTTCGTTCAATATACCCTACATTGCATGAGGCTGATTTGTCCCGTTCTCTGCGATATGCCGAGGAGAAGCTCGCCGAAGCTGCCGTACATTTTTCGCTGAAAAAAGCCCGCAAGAATGCGGGCCTTAGTCAGCAGGAATTGTCTGAACGAAGCGGGATACCTATCCGTACGATCCGTGCGTATGAGCAAAGAAGACTGGATCTTGCGAATGCCGGGACAGAGAACGTCCGGAACCTGCGTTCAGTCCTTGGACTCACGCTTTGACCTACTTCAGATTAACGAACGGCGTAGTGTTGCCGCCGTTGTAGGTGGGGAGTTTGCCGTCCCATTTCTCGATGGCATATTGCTGCACGAGGAGGCTGTTGAGCGATGCTGCCACGACGCGGTTGTAGTAGGCTTCGCCGTCACCCTGGATCTTCATGGCTTCGGCCTCTCCCTTCGCCTTGGCGATGGCGATCTTGGCCTCCGCCTCGGCTTCCTTCACCTTGTTCTCGGCCTTCAGGGCGTTCTGCACAGCCTCGTTCTTGGCATTGATGGCTTCGGTCAGAGATGCCGGAGGGTCGATCTTGGTGGTGAACTCGCGCACGATGAATCCTTCCTGGTTCATACTCTCGTCGAGGCGGGCGCGCACCTCCGTTTCGAACTTGGCGCGGTTGGCCATCAGTTCGTCGGATGTGTAATTGTTCGCGCAGGTGCGGTAAGCCTCGAATATACAGGTGTTTATATATCCCATCTCGAGTTCCTTGACCGGTTTGCGGTATTTCACGAAAATATCCACAGCCTTCGCTTCGTCAATCTGGTAAGCGAGGGTAGGAGTCATGCTGAAGATTGCGGCATCCTTCGGGTTGACGGTAAAGGGTTCGTAGGTTACACGCTGGATGTATGTAGGATACTCGAAGATGCTTTCAGTGATTGGATTGTACCATACCCAGCCGTGGCAGGTACCTTCCACTCCGCCGCGGAGCTGCTCGTTCGAAGACCACTTCTTGAAACGGATGCCCACCGATGCGGAGTCGATGGTGGTGCAGCAGGCAGCCATGATTGCCAATACTACTACCGTTACGCTGATAGAGATGATGGATGCTTTTTTCATTTTGGGAATATTATTAAAAATTATCTTTTTCCGGGAACATAGACACTCTGAACTTCGTGCAGTTGTAGGGCACCAAGGTGACGGTCGTTTCGCGCCCTTCCAGGATGGCGGGCACCTTCAGCACGGTTGGCACGTCTTCTATCCTCCAGCCCCAGCGCGCAGGCATCTCCTTTGCGGAGATTACCTCTATCTGCGAAGCATCTTCCAGCGCCAGCGTGCAGTCTGATTCCTGCCCGGGCACAACCAGATTCTCGTCAATATCATACAGAGGCAGCGAGTAGAGCAGAGGACCGTAGTCCACGCAGGTGTATTTCCTGCCTGCGGTGGTGTCCAGTGCCGCTGTATTGATGCGTCCCCAATGGGGCTCGGTGAAATAAGGATCCTGCGGATAGCAGTTGTCCTCGACCGTATAAACCTTTGCCTCCATGGGAAGATTTATATCGATGACATCCCCGTCTTCCCATTTGCGGTAGATGCGCAGGAATCCTTCGTAGTAATCTCCTTCGGTGGCTTTCCCGTTGATGCTGACACTCATGCCCTTGCACCATCCGGGAATGCGGAAGTAGACAGGCATGCGGACAGCCTTCTCTGCCTTGACCATGACCGTTTGCTCATCCTTGAAGGGAAAGTCTGTTTCGCAGAGCAGCTCCAGTCCGTCCGCACGCACGCTGCACGGTCCGTAGAGCACGCAGGCCAGGCCACCGCCCGCAGCGCGCATCCACATGTTCTGCACATAGTTGGGAATAATCCAGTTGCTGCTGCCTACGCAGCAAAGTGTCTTGTTGCCGGTGGGAGTATAGACGATCTGCCTGCCGGGCCCGGGGATGGGGGGCGCCTGGGGAGTATTCTCGTCGATACGGTTGGGGCACTGGTAGTAACTCATCGTCTTGAAGTCCCTGCTGACCGGCACGGGACCGGCATTGAGGAAGGCGCGCTCGACCTGGTCGGCCCAGCGGGACTGACCCGTGATGCGCAGCATCCATGTCTTGGTCCACATCGCTGCGGGGATGTCACAGGTCTCGGTGAACCTGTATGGCCCTATGCCGCTCAGCCATTCCTCGGCCGAGACAAGGCCGTAGGGGAGTCCGTTGTATCTGTCGCCCCATTCAAGGAGATGTATAGAGGCTTCGAGTTCTTCGCTGCTGCCGGTCCATAGCGAGAGCAGGGCGGGCACTCGGGCTACCTCGTTGAAAGTCACACCGTGGATTGTGGCGTCACCCCAGTTGCTGTCGTGGCGGCCCTGCTTCGATAACAGGCGCCTCTCCTCGTCTTTCTGGGAGGATTCGGCAGCATAATCCAGCATGGCCTGCAGGATTTTGCCGTTGCCGGTGAGCATGTATGTTTCGCTCATCGCGTCCAGATTGACCGCTCCGCGGACCATGCCCTGGGTGAGACCGGCATCCTTAGCATAGATATCTTCCTGAGGTGGTTTGAGGTAATATCCCGAGGAATAAACCTTCTCCAGTGCCTTCAGGATGCGTTCGTCGTGCGTGGCCTGCCAGTACGAGACCAGGCAGCGCCCCATCAGGCCGTGGGCCCAGTTGTTAAACGAGCCTTTGCCTGCATCACCGTTCTCCTCCATCACTATCGAATCCGGCTTCCACCATATGAAAGTATTGTTTTCGCTGGCGAGGACTCCGTCCACTACTCCGTCCAGCCTGCGTGAGGTCTTGGCTATGAGATTGCTGTCTTTGAGTTGGAATCCCAGTTTCAGGGCACCGTCCAGCCAGTAGGCGCTTTGCTCAAGCAGCCATCCGGTGCTGCTGATCACGCCGTCGCCGTCGCTCTGGCGTGCACTGATATCGCGCCCCAGCCATCCGTATTCAAATACCTGCTCATACTCGTCGAGGTGGCCGGTGATACCATTGGCGGCATCCTCCGCCCAATCCTTCAGCCATCCCTCTGGTTTTATCTGCCCGAGATCCAGCGGGATATAGCGCTGCTCTATCTTCGGCTGGCTGCAGGCTGCGCAGATTATGCAAATCAGCGTGATTTGTAACTTCTTGATTACCATTGTTTTAGCTAAAATGGCCTATGCGTTTTGCTCAGACTTATTTTAAGTAAGTTATTGATTGCCAGCTGTTTGCGTGGCACGCTGTTCGGCGGCTGGAGTGTTGACTGTCATAAGGGTGAGTGTAGGGCTGCCGAGGCGGACGCGGAGCCAGTTTTCGAGCCGTGCGCGGTCCGAAACGGGCAGGTTGGAAGAGCAGTAGGCGATGGCCAGGACTACGTCGGTACGGGTACTGTCGGCGGAAACGGTTGCACCGCGAGAGAGATGCAGGCTCTTTACGGAAGGATACTGTGCAATTGTCTCGGCGGTTATCTGCTCGTAGGGGATCCGGCGTCCGTTGAGGGAGTCCAGAGTTGCCTGCAGGGCGAGAATCTCGTTCTCCTTGGTCTCAAGCTGGCGGTCGAAGCGCTCGTAGATGCCTTCGACGAGTTTCTTGGATTCGCTGTCCTCGGAAGCATAGGCGTTCTCCTTGAGTTTCAATTCATTGCCCTTGATGCCGTAGGCACCGGCGAGTTCTATCAGCTGCAATTTCTCGTCCTCACTGAGAGCCTCTCCGGAGAGATACAGGGTTATGTTGCGCTTGCGTCCGTTCTCAATCTTGTAGTCGTAGATGTAGCTGCGGGCATACATCCTGTTCTCGCTGACGAAATTCTGGGCGTTGGTTGAGAAGTTGTTGTTGCGTATCATTATGAAGGCCGACCAGATGCTGGGTACGGTGACCAGCACGACCACAGCCGTGATAATGCTGCGGGTACGGCGGGCGGTCTGCTCATCGGTGAAACTCTTCTGGTGGAAGTGCAGGTACTTGCAGGCCAGATAAGTGGCGAACATGATGAAGATCGCGTTGATAGTAAAGAGGTACATGGCCCCGCCGAAGAAGTGCCAGTTGCCTTTCGCGATGCCGAAGCCTGCGGTGCATAGCGGAGGCATGAGGGCGGTTGCGATGGCGACTCCCGACATTACCGTGCCTTTTTCCTTGCGCGCATGCTCCAATATGCCCGCAAAACCGCCGAAGAGGGCGATCAGAACATCGTAGATGGATGGGGATGTGCGGGCTTCCAACTCAGTGGGATTGGCCAGATTGAGTGGGGATAGCAGAAAGAAGAGAGAGGATGCCACCAGACTTATAATGACCATTACCAGCAGGTTGCGGAAACTGTCTCCAAGCAGTTTGGTGTCATTGATACCCAGTCCGAGCCCCATTCCTATGATAGGCCCCATGACTGGCGAGATGAGCATGGCTCCGATAATCACCGCCGTGGAGTTGACGTTGAGGCCTACGGAAGCGATGATTATCGAGAATGCGAGAATCCAGACGTTGGGGCCGCGGAAATAGATATTGCTGCGTATGTTTGCGGCCGCCTTGTCTACGTCGAGCTGCCCGGTAAGATTTGCGGTGTCCCGCATATATGAGGTGAACCAGTCTTTGAATTTCATAATACTGCGTTATCGGAATAACTTGTCTACGGCTTTCACGCTGTCGGGCACTGCGAATACCGCGACGCGGTCACCTGCCTGAATCAGAGTGTCTCCTACCGCTATGAAGGCATCCTGCCCGCGAAGTATGCCGCCGATGATGGCTCCGTTAGGGAAGGAGATGTCCTTGATGGCCTTCTTGGTGATGGGGCTGCCTTCTTCGGCCGTGTATTCGATGACTTCTGCGTTCGAGCCCCGCATATATTTCACGAATCTGGCTTTTCCGCCCAGGGTGAAGCGGTAGATGTTGGCGGCGGTGATGAGTTTCTTGTTGATTACATAATCTACCCCCATCTCTTCCGCAAGGCGTATATATTCGGTATTTTCTACCTCCGCAACGGTGCGGGGGACTCCCATCTTTTTTGCAACCACGCAGGTGAGCACATTGGTTTCGTCGCTGCCTGTGAGGGCCACGAAGGCTTCGCATTCGTTGATGCCCTCGTCATAAAGGAGGTCGGAATTGCGTCCGTCTCCGTTAACCACTTCGATGTCGTCATCGAGTTTCTCGCTGAGTTTCAGGCAGCGTTCATGATCGATTTCAATCAGTTTCACCTTTATTCCGAGCAGATGCAACTCAGCGGCGAGCATGGCTGCAATTTCGTTTCCTCCGACAATCATGACCTTCTGGACCTGCAAGGTGCTCTGTCCGAAGTACTTGACTAGAAGGCTTACACCCTCCTGGCGGGAGAAGGTGAATACCATGTCGTTGTATTGGAAGACTGTTCCTGCCCCGGGAATGATGGTGCTGTTGCTTCTGGAGATAGCGATGATGCGGAATTGCTCGCGTTCCTCCTTGCTCAGCTGTTCGGTGAACTCTGAAAGTTTAAGGTCGAGCAGCGGGGAGTTCTCGTCAAGTTTGAAGAGTGATATCTGCAGTTGCCCGTGGGCGAATTCCATGGTTTCGGAAGATGTCGTTCGCTTCAACTGGGACACGATTTCGTCGGCTGCGATGCGCTCCGGGTAAAACAGTAGTTCGATGCCCAGTTCGTTGAACATCAATTTGTTGTCAGGGGAGAGATACTCTTCGTCATTCACCCTTGCAAGCACCTTGTCGGCCCCCAGACGTTTTGCCAGAAGAGCACCCACGATATTGGTCTCCTGCTGGGTGGAAGGATAGACGGCAATGAAAAGGTCGCACTTGTCTACCCCGGCTTTCTTGAGTATCAAGGTCGAGGAAGGGTTGCCCTGGACGGCTCTTACATCTATGGATGATGTAAGTTTCGTGAGGCGTGCTTCATCGTTGTCGATGATAGTGATGTCGTTACCTTCGTCCCTGAGCATCTTTGCCAGGTGTGAGCCGACGGCTCCTGCTCCTTGAATGACGATTCTCATAATCAGTATCTGAAAATAATGCTCCTGCGGGTAATTCCGCGTATGCTGGCGTTTACGGCCGGTGCAGGATAACGGACGCCTTGCGTACGAAGTTCCCGCCATTCTTCGTGGGCCTGTTTGACCGCCTTCGAATACTCGGCCTTCCCTGTGCAAAAATAAACAATTCTTGCACAATTATCCAAAAATACGCGGAAACGGATGAACCGGGCAGCTTTCCTCTTCGCTTTTGCCACCGGCATCCCCTGTGCGATATAAGTGTATGCGAGGTTATTCTCCAGCAGCAGGAGGTTATTGCGCCAGTTCAGCTTCAGTTTGAAAGGGGATGCCGCCTGCAAAGTGCCTCCGCCGAGATGCCAGACAAGCGCTTCCGGCACAACCTGGACCTTCCACCCTGCAAGTTGGGCTCTCCAACAGAGGTCGATTTCTTCCATATGGGCGAAGAACCTGCTGTCCAGGCCGCCTAATTGCCACCAGAGGCTGCTGCGTATCATTAGGCAGGCCCCGGTCACCCAAAGCACGTCCGGATCGCAATTGTCGTATTGCCCATGGTCCTCTTCCACCTTTTTGCGGATGCGCCCGCGACAGTACGGGAACCCGAAGCGGTCCATAAGGCCTCCTCCGGCTCCGGCATACTCGAAGCGGCCGGTACGGATGAGTTCGCCGCCTTCGCGCAGAAGCCCGTGAAGCTTGGGCCCGCAGATGCCGCAGTCCGGATGGCTGTCCATCCATTTTGTGAGAAGATACAGCCAGTCTTCGCTGACTTCGACATCAGAGTTAATCAATACATAGTAGTCGTAATTCCGGTCGCGAAGGGCCTCGAAGGCTTTCAGGTATCCTCCTGTGAAGCCGTAGTTCTTGTCCAGCAGAATTGTCCTGACTTCGGGGAACTCGCTTGCAAGAACAACCCGGGAGCCGTCATCCGAGCCGCTGTCGGCGACAATGACTTCGGCTTCGGGAGAGCCGTCTGCAGAAGCTCCGAGCCGCTTGCATGATGCAATCAGCCCTGGGAGGAACCATCTGAGGTAATCTTTTGTGTTCCAGTTGAGTACGACTACTGCTGTTTTCATTGTTCCTTGTCTTTGCAGCATTCGCCGTCACCCTTGTGGCAGCACTCGCCTTCGCCTTCGTGTTTGTGGCAGTTGCCTTTTCCGTGGCAGCAGTGATGCTCCTCCTCTTCCAGAGGCAGATACTCCCCGTGCAGGCCTTCGTCCAGTTCCTTCTTGGTGGCGTCGCGGACCGAAACGACTTCTACCTCGAAGTTCAGGGTCTTGCCTGCAAGCTGGTGGTTGAAGTCCATGGTAACGGTGTTTTCCTTAACCTCGGCCACTGTACCCTGGACGACCTGACCGTTCTGGTTGAACATGGGAACGATGGTGCCTATCTTCAGCAGGTCTTCGCGGAGCACTCCGCCAACTTCGAAGGAACTCTTCGGAATGTCGAACTTCAACTGAGGATTCACGGTGCCGTAGCCTTCTTCGGGGCTGACGGTGATGCTGAACTTTTCGCCGGGTTCATGGCCTTCGAGGCCCTTTTCGAATCCGGGAATCATCATATGTGTCCCGTGGATGTACTCCAGAGGTTGTCCCTCGGGGGATTTGTCCACTTGCTTTCCTTCTACAGTGAGGCAGTATGCGACTGCTACGACTTTGTTCTTCTCGATTCTCATTTTCTTGTATTTCTATTCAATTATATTTCTTTTTGTTTTTCCTTCTCTCCGTATGCAAAACAGCCCATTTTGCATACAACTGCTCGTTTCTCCTGCTCTCCGTATGCAAATCGGGCCTTTTTGCATACGGGCTGCCGCTATCCGCTGAAGTCGACGTTGTCGAACGCCAGGGTAGGGGTGAGTTTGGCCCGGCAGCGGCGGGCGTCGGCGCCGGCCGCGAGGAGTTGCGACCAAAGTGTCACGATATTGCCGGTAATAAGCATTTCGCGCACAGGATGCACTATCTTCCCTTCCTTGAAGCGGTAACCTTGTATGGCGTACGAGAAATCTCCCGTAGCCGGGTTGCTGTTCCCGCCGCAGAAGTCCGTAATAAGTATCCCGTCGCCGCAGGCTGCCATCAGGCTTTGGCGGTCCGCTTTCGCAGGGAAATCATCTCTCTTGAACGCGGGAATGAATGGCCTTGTGGCATCTTCGATCGTGGGAGCGATGCCGAGTTTGTTCGACATGTATGTGTTCACGAAATACTCCTGCACTACACCGTCTTTGACAATATAATGGTTGGAAGTTGCTACTCCTTCCGAATCGAACATCTTGCCGCAGGCTTCGCCGGGAATGCGAGGCATGTCCATGATGTCGAGCCCTGCAGGAAAAATCTGCTTGCCAAGGGTATCCGTCAGGAAGGAGTTCTTCTGCTGTATGCTGAAAGCATTGAGAGCACTCAGAATGGGATTCAGGACCTTCTGCGACACTTCGCTGTCGATAACGGCGCGATACTTTCCTCCAGGGCATGCCTTGGGGCCGATCTGCATTACGGCTTCTTCCAGAGCAGCCGCAGCAACCTTTTCGGGATGGAAATCTTTCAGCAGTGGAGCTGCCTCCCACCATCCTCCGCTGTATTTGTGACCTCTGGAATCCTGTATGGTGAGTTCGGTGAAGAATTCGAAGGATGTTTCACTGTGCAGGACCTCCAGCCCCTGAGTATCCACTACGAAGTTGAAATACTCCGAATCGGAATACTCGCCCTCCTCGGAAATCAGTTTCCAGCCCTGCGCTCTGCTGACGGAGTTGTTGTTCCGTCTCGCTACCGCCACGCACGAGGCCGGCTCAAAAAACTTCGCCGGAGCAACACATCCGTCAGCAAGCCCACAGTGTGCGCTGTTCTCCAAGGCAAAAGCTATCCGCTGATCCGGAGTCACACTGCTCCAGGCAGGATCGCAGATGCCTAGTTCTCCACCGGTTATAGCGTCTTTGGCAGTACGATTGGGATCCGGAAGGTCCCGGCAGGTGTCCGTGGCCAGCATCCGGGTGGTATCCACAGCCTTGACGATAAAGGTGCGGAGCGATTCCCGGTCGAGTTTGTTGGTAGAGAAGGTGCCGTAGCGCCCGTCTACGAAAAGGTTGAGGCTGATGCTGCGGTCAAGGCACCCGGTCACCTTGTCCACCTCTCCGTCGAGGGTGGCCACAATGTTCATGGTGTTCTTGCTCAAACTCGCACGGGCTTTCGCGGCACCCGCTTCCAGAGCCATTGCAAGGCAGTCTCTCGTCAATTGTTTTTCCTCATTCTCCAGCATGTCAGTCTCCTCCTACGGTCAATTTCTTCACCAGCACGCTGGGGATACCGCAGCTCACGGGAGCGCTCTGCTCCTTGCCGCATGTCCAGGTGCTGTCGTCTATCTTGAGGTCCGAAGCCACCGCCACTATGTCGGCAAGAGCCTTCGGGCCGTTTCCTACTATGTTGATATCTTTCACCGGCATTGTCAGCCGGCCGTTTTCTATCAGACGTCCGCTCTTGACATAGAAGGTGAAGTCCCCTTCGCCTATCTTGACCTCTCCATTGCTGAACTGGTCTACGAAGATGCCCTTCTTAACGCCGGAGATAAGGTCTTCCATGCTCCCGTCGTTCCCGCTTTCCATGTAGGTGCAGCGCATGCGCGGGATCGGATTGTAGCGGAAGGACTCGCGCCGGCCGTTTCCGGTGGGAGATACCCCGTAGAAAGCAGCGCTGATGCGGTCGTGAAGATAACTATTCAGTATGCCGTCTTCCACCATATATGTTTTCTGCCCTGGGATGCCCTCGTCATCAACATTCAGGGATCCTCGATTGCCCGGAATAGTGGCATCATCCAGGATGTTGATACCCTTGGATGCCACCCGCTTGCCTATTTTATTGGCGAAGATACTCTGCCCCTTGCGGTTGAAATCCGCCTCGAAAGCATGCCCCATAGCCTCGTGCAGCAGAATTCCCGAAGCCCCTGCCGCCATCACGACAGGCATTTTCCCTCCCTTGGGACGACGTGCCTCGAAGCGCTCGTCCATGCCTGCTGTCACATTGGCGGCGATTTCTTCTAGAAGTGTGTCACCGATCATCTCCACTCCGGCACGGAAACTCCTGGATGCATTGTTCATCTCTGTCCTGCCGCCGCGTACGAAAATGACCGTGACGGAAATGCTGCCCACGGGACGGGTGTCGGTGGAGAGTTCCCCGAGGGAGTTGTACATCATGATGTCGCTCACCTGGTAACTTAGCATCGCTATGACCTTGTGCACGCTGCTATCTTTTGCCCGGATGAGGCTTTCCAGCTTTCGCAGGACCGGCACAAACCGGGCTGCATCAGCCTCGCGCCAGTCTTCGCGCATGGGGTAGAAGTGGCGCTCAAGTGCCTTATTGTCAGGTGAATGAGGGGTGATGCCTTCCGGGCTTTGACGGAAGGCATAGGGGCTCTTCTGATTGATTGTCAATGATTTAGCCGCCACCGAAATGGACGAGGCGCTGCGGGCGGCGGTAAGCAGGGCCGGGTAGTCAGTGCTCTCGGCATAGGCATAGCCGGTTTTTTCTCCGCATAGCACGCGGATTCCGCAACCATAATCGATATGTGAACCGCCGGTGCTTACCTCCCCGTCACGCAGCATCAGTTCGGTATAGGAGGTATCTTCGAAAAAGAGGTCGCACCAGTCTCCGCCACCGCGCAGGCCCTCGCTGACGAGGGCCTGCAACTGGGTGTCGGTAACACCGAATATGCAGGCAAAATCATTCTTCGTTTTCATCGGGATAGGCGAGATGCAGGATAATGTCGTATTTTTCCTTGTCCTTGACTTTTATTCCGGCAGGGGAACCTTCGGCTACGACCGTAAAAGGACTGACTGAATTATCGGCCAGGATCCATCGGTCGCATATCGGGGCGTATTTCTCAAAAAAGTAGTTGAGCCCCATGTAGTAGCGGCGACGGACTACATTTTCCGGAATATTGTGCCCGCCGGCCTCCACCCTGTTTTTCACCCGTGCTATCGCCATTTCCGGCGACTTCAGCCAGAAATACAGGATGCTTACGGAGTAGCCTCTGGATTTCGCGTCGTTTATGATGCCCATCAGGGAACGCGTTGCGAGGGTCGTCTCCACGCAGAAGTCCATGTGGTTGCTGAGCAGATAGTATATCTTCTGGAGCATGTAGCGACTCGCCGAGACCGATGCCTCGGAAGGGTTGAAGGGTGAAAGGCTCTTCGCAAACTCGTCGGAGTTTACGAACTGGGTGCATTCCAGCATCTCCGGCAGGAGGGTATAGGAGGCGGTTGTCTTTCCGGAGCCGTTGCATCCGGAGATGATATACATTCTAGGCATTTGAGTTCACTCCATAACCGAAGAGCGCAAAGTCGCCCTTCGCGGGGTCATCCGGGAAAATCTCCCGGAAAGAGTCGGTGATGTCGCGGGCGGTGACTATGTCCTTGGACCGGCGTCTGGTAAGCCCAAGTTCCGTGGCCTGGCGGTACACATGGACATCCAGGGGAATAACCAGATCCCGCTTGTCGGAATTCTTCCACAGGCCCAGGTCTACGCGTCCGTCGTCGCGTATCATCCAGCGCCGCATCATCCATATCTTCTTGTTGGCCGCTTTCGGGTCTGGTTTCTGACCGTAGATAATTACTCGCATTTCATCAGCCGAAAGGCTCTCCAGCGAACTGGCTGATGAGTAAAACGCTTTCAATCTCTTGCAGATGGCGGCGACTTCGCTCCACTTCACCGTGCGGTGGATGGAAGAGTTGTCGCAGCGCCAGTCTCCCGCCATGACATAATCGAAAGGACGCCACATCATTTCGTCGAAGAGACGGCTGCAGTCCCGCACTATCATCGCCCTGCGCCCCCATGCGAAGTGGGCGGAGAACACGGCTGCGATTTCCACGTCCTGCAGCGAAGGCCGCCATTCGCCCCCCTCGAAACCGAGGACAGGCTGAATGGTGGTCATCATATTGCAGAAACGGCGGGGGAACGCTATCGGATCCTCCTCGAAATAACGGGGATTGTTATAGCGCTCAGCCCAAGCGATCAGTTTGTCGGCAACAAGTTGGTCCATAATTGTTATGCTGTGGCTGCTTCGAGCTTGCGGAGCATCGAGAACATCACGAGTCCGGAAATGATGCAGAGGACCATCAGCACGCTCCAGTTAACCCAAAGGGGTACGTTGTTCCAGAGCATGGAAGGAATGGAACTGAGGTAGTTGCCAACCGCGGTGGCGGCGAACCACAGACCCATCATCAGGCCCTTGTATTTGGGAGGTGCGACCTTCGATACGAACGATATGCCCATTGGGGAGAGCAGGAGTTCGGCGAAAGTCAGCACAAGATATGTAGAAATCAGGTAGGTAGGCACTACGGGGTCGGGGGACACTCCGCCTACGCTAACCAGTTCGGAAGGTGCGGGTTGGCCTTTGGATGCTGCAAGCATAATGAGGTATCCCACTGCTGCCACGAACATTCCGAGACCTATCTTCTTGGGGGCGGAAGGCTCCTTGCCCTTGGCTGCCAGAGCGGCGAAAATGGCCATGGATATGGGGGTGAGGGCCACTACGAAGAAAGGATTGAACTGCTGGAACTGCTGGGGAAGGATGTGGATCATGGGATCCATTCCCTTATACAGGGCGTATGCGCCGATCCAGAGTGCGGCGGTGACAACGGCGCTGATGCCCTTGCCCCTGTTGGTTTCGGACTGGAAGGTGCTGAAGAGAGTATACACCGACACGGCGATCAGGGCCAGCGCCCAGATGTTGAATCCGAGCTTGAGAGGGCCTTCGACCGTGCTTTGAGTGTAGTCGCGGGCGAAGTAGGTGAGGGACGATCCGTTCTGGTGGAATGCCATCCAGAAGAAGATGACCACTGCGAATACCCAGATGAGGGCTGTGATGCGGTCCTTGGTCTGCTTGGGAGTGAGTTCCTGCACGGGAGCACCCTCGCCGGCCTTGGCTTGCTTGGCGTTGACGTCCGCATGCTTGAACCAGCTGCGGCATCCGAGGTATATTGCGATGGAGACGATTAGTGACACGCATGCCACTGCGAATCCGAGGTTATAAGCGGTGGAGAGATGGTTGATATAATATTGGCTGAAAGCGCCGAGGTCCATATTTGCGATCTCTGCCCCGGGCATTGTGGCCTTGAGGCCTTCGAGGATGCCGGGATCGGCGAGGGTGCCGTCAAGATACTGGTGCGCAAGGGAAGGGATGTCGGCCTTGTAGATCAGTCCCGCACTTGCCAGGTGTCTGTTGGTAAGGGCCGTGGCTGCTGTGGGAGCGAACATTGCGCCGATGTTGATTGCCATGTAGAAGAGACTGAAGGCGGAATCGCGTTTTGCAGAATACTTGGGATCATCGTAGAGATTGCCCACAAGCACCTGCAGATTTCCTTTGAAAAGGCCGGTTCCAACCGCGATCATCAGCAGCGCACCTATCATCAAGGCGAGAGCGAACCCGCGTGCAGCGAACGCATCGGTGGGGATGGCGAGGCAGAGATATCCGAGGAACATCACGCAGACGCCGGTGATAACGCACTTACCGAAGCCGATCTTGTCGGCGAGCCAGCCGCCGATCACGGGCATGAAATAGACTGCTGCCAGGAAAATGGCATAAAACTGGCCTGCCGCAGCGGCGGAGAAGCCGAATTTGGCCTGCAGGAAGAGCAGGAAGATGGCCAGCATGGTGTAGTAGCCAAAGCGCTCACCGGTATTGGCGAGGGCGAGGGCGAAGAGACCTTTAGGTTGTCCTTTGAACATTGTACGAATCGTTAATAGTTTCCAATCCTACAAAGATAATAATTATTATGTAAATATATTTCGCTATATTTGTTGGCTATGGAACAGGAAAAGAAATCTATAGGTGTAGTGCTGGTTGAGTCGTTTCTCGGGCTTATCGCGCGTCTGCCTCTCAGATTCCATCTGGGATGGGGCCGCTTTTTTTCGTGGTTCCTGAGGGTTGTCGTGCACTATCGCAGGGATGTGGTAATGATCAACCTCGCACGCAGTTTTCCCGAGCTCAAATACAAGCAGTTGCAGGCCCTTTCCAGGCAGTGTTACGATCATCTCGGACGCCTTATGGCCGAAGCTATCTGGTTCGGAGGCTGCAAGAACGCCCCCGGGCGTAAGCGCCTGAACGATTCCGGCATTGTGGATATAGTCAACCCGGAGACTTTCAACGAGGTGTATGCCAACAGCACCAACATGATGGTGCTCACAAGTCATGCCGGAAACTGGGAATTGCTCGGGGGATGGTTCAGTTACAATCACAAAGCGGATGTCCCCCTTGCATCAGACTTTTCCGAAATCGGAGTGGTGTACCGCCGTCTGAAGAGCAGGCTTTGGGACCGTGTAATTGCGGACAACCGCTGCAACTCTATCAAGGACACAGGTTTCAACGGCTATCTGGAAGCCACCGAGGTGTTCCGCTTCGCCATCACCCACCGGAAGGAGAAGTTTGTCTATATCTTTCCTACGGACCAGTATCCGTACGGCATTGCCACCAAACATAATGTGGGCAGGTTCCTGAATCAGGAAACCATGGCTATGACCGGCGGGGCGGCCCTTGCCAACAAGTTCGGCATGAGCGTGAGTTATCTCCGCTGGAAAGATGCCGGGCCCGGGCGCTATAGCGTGGAGTTCGTGCCGATCTGCGGCAATGCGGCGGATTTTACTCCCGAGCGCATCATGGAAATGTATTACGCAGAGTTGGAGAAGGATATCAAGGAACAGCCTTGGAACTATCTCTGGACTCACAAACGTTGGAAATAGTATGAAAAAGTATCTTGTCATAGCCGCTGCGCTGCTGCTTTCCCTGGCGGGGAGGGCCCAGAGCAGCGTGTCGTATTCCATGCCACAGACCGTGCTGGTCTTCAACGTGGATGCGCAGAAGGAAAGTTTCTTTGCAGGGCCTTACGCCCGCTACGCTCAGAAGTATCTGGGCATCAATGCCGAGTTGTACGACAGGGTAACCTACACCGTGACCTCGGTCAAGATGGTGCCCGCCGTAGAGGCCGACCAGAGCCAGCGCTTTACATATCAGGTGAATGCCCAGAGCCAGGCGGTATATCTGCAACTGACAAGTCAGGGACTGGTTTCCGGTCCCGCCGGGGCATACACCCCGGACAAGGGCTGGAAGTATCCGGTAGGGAAGGGTACGGGCTTCTCCGACAAAGGTATCCCATCCAATCTGACAGAGCGGACCAGCACCCTTTATAATGCCGACAATCATGCAGTCCGCCAGCAGGTGATTGTAGAGAAAACCACCGAGGTCAAGGCAAAGGAAGTAGCCGACAAGATATTCGAAATACGCGAGAACAAGTACAAGATCCTTGTGGGGGATACCGATGCGACTTACAGCGGCGAGGCTATGAAGGCTACAATCGACGCCTTGAATAAACTCGAGCAGGACTATCTTACCCTCTTCACCGGCTATAGTGAATATGGCTCCCAGTCCGCTTCCTTCGAGGTGATTCCTGCTTCGAATAAGAATCAGACCTATGTCGCCTTCCGCATGTCCGACGAGGAAGGCCTCGTGCCTGCAGACAATGTGTCCGGGAAACCTTATTTCGTGCAGCTTACGGTCGAGGACGTGGCACCAGCCCCTGCACTTGACAGCAAGGCCAAACCTGTGCAGGTAATCAACTACCGTATTCCGGCCATCTGCAACGTGCGTCTTACCGATGGTATTTCCACCCTCCTGCAAACCCGCGTGCCGGTCTATCAGCTCGGCATCATCGCCGCATACCCGATACTTAAAACCAAATAAACGATAATACTATGTCTGATATTCGTGATTTGAAACCCGCACACGTCTGGAACAATTTCTACCAACTTACACGTCAGCCGCGTCCCTCGAAGCATGAGGAAAAAGTGCGCGCATTCCTTCTTGACTGGGGGAAGAAGCATGGAGTGGAAACATTCGCAGACGCTACCGGAAATGTTATAATGAAGGTTCCCGCAACCCCGGGTTACGAGAACCGCAAGACCGTCATCCTCCAGGGCCATATGGATATGGTCCCCCAGAAGAGAGGAGATGTGGAACACGACTTCCTGACCGATCCCATTGAAACCTGGATCGACGGGGAGTGGGTCAAGGCCAAGGGCACGACCCTCGGTGCCGATGACGGCATGGGCGTTGCCATGGCGATGGCCGTTGCCGAGAGCAAAGACCTCAAGCACGGTCCCGTGGAGGTCCTGATTACCTACGACGAGGAAACCGGCATGACCGGAGCGAACAAACTCCAGCCAGGCGTCCTCAAAGGTGAGATACTCATCAATCTCGATTCCGAGACCGAGGGCGAACTCTATGTGGGCTGCGCCGGAGGCTTGGATACCGAGGGCTCCGGCCGGTACACCAAGGTGCGCCGTCCAAAGGGCTATGAGGCTTATTCATTGCAGATTAAGGGCTGCCAGGGAGGTCATTCCGGCATGGATATCATCCTATGCCGTGCCAATGCCAACCGCATCGCCGCCCGCCTTGTGGACCAGATCCTTGCCAAGACCGACTCCAAACTGGTCGAGTTTGCAGGCGGAAACATGCGGAACGCTATCCCCCGCGAGGCCGAAGCCCTGCTTTATGTGAAGGATCCTGCAAAGGTTGCACGCGTTGTAAAAAAGGCCGGCCGCGAGATTTTTGACGAATTCCGCCATACCGACCCGGATATGAAGATTCTCTTCGTTCCAACCGATGTCCGCAAAGGCTATGTTAAGGAAGATGAGGCTCGCAAGCTGGTGAACGCCGTGCTTGCCTGCCCCGACGGAGTGGAGCGCATGTCGCAGACCATGCCAGGCACGGTGGAGACTTCCAACAACCTCGCAATCGTGAAGATTGCCGACGGCAAGGTTTCCGTGGTTACACTCATGCGCAGCTTCATCGACAGTGCCAAGGTCGCCCTCTCCCGCAAGATAGCTGCCGTACTGAACAATGCCGGCATTTCTACCCGTTTCGTGGGGGGCTATTCCGGATGGGCGCCGGACGACAAGAGCCAGATTCTCAAGGTGATGAAGGAATCCTACAAGAAGCTGTACGGTAAGGAACCCGAGGTCATGGCAATACACGCCGGCCTCGAATGCGGCATCATCGGCGGCATATACCCTGGCCTCGACATGATCTCCTTCGGTCCTACCCTGAAGAGTCCTCATTCACCCGACGAGCGTTGTTTCATCCCTTCCGTCCAGAAGGCATGGGATTTCCTCGTTGCCGTGCTGGAGGCTGTTCCAGTGCGATAGGAACACGGTTGTTAGTTAACTGTTGATAACTTTTCCTGAGGATGCATTGACAAAGTGCATCCTCTTTTTGTAACTTTGTTTGCGAAAAGGACGCTAAAATGATGATTCGGGTTGTGACAGCAACTCGGAATTTTTTGCCCCAGACCAGGACAATATTAATTGATAAAACCTTATAACCTATTGATATTATGGACGTTAGGAAAACAAATGGAACCGTTGAGGAGTTCGATCTTGAGAAATTGAAGAAAGGTATTCGCCAGACCTATAAATCTACGGGCCAGCGCTGCCCCGAAGAGGTCGTGGTATCCATTACCGACAACCTTTATATTTACAACAACATGACGAGTCAGGAGATCCGCCGCCAGGTGGTCGACTCCCTGATGTCCATTAACAAAAAGGCCGCACTGGAGTATATCCAGAAATTCGATGATGGTAAGGACCTCCGCAAGAAGAGGGACTTCATCAAGGATTATATCAAGGCTTCCAATGCTGCTACCGGATCCAAGTTCGACGCCAATGCCAACGTCACCCGGAAGAACATCGTGACGCTCGGCCAGGAACTCTATAAGGAGAATAATATCAAGCAGAACCGCTATATCATGCAGGACAAGATCAAGAACCTCTATGGTTCCGCTCTTGCCGAGCAATATATAAAGGACCTGGAATCCCATGTGCTCTACAAACACGACGAGAGCGGCACACCCGGTTATCCTTACTGCGTGGCTATCACCATGTATCCTTTCCTGGTGAGCGGCCTGCGCGAACTTGGTGGAGTATCCGTGGCACCCACCGACCTCAAGAGCTTCTGCGGAGAGTTCATCAACCTGGTGTATTCCATCTCGTCACAGTTCATGGGAGCGGTGGCGACTCCCGAGTTCCTCATCTATCTCGATTATTTCATCCGCAAGGACTATGGCGATGACTACCTGTCCCGTCTCGACGAGGTGGTGGAGAATAATGCAAAGCAGCGTACCCTCACCAAGGTTATCGACAACTGCTTCCAGCAGGTCGTCCACTCCATGAACATGCCTGCCGGTAACCGCGGCTACCAGACAGTGTTCTGGAACATCGGTTATTTCGACAAACCTTACTTCGAGGGCGTGTTCGGCGACTTCCGTTTCCCGGATGGCACTCCTGCCAAGTGGGAGACCCTCGACTGGCTCCAGAAGCACTTCATGAACTGGTTCAATGAAGAGCGCAACAAATACATCCTCACCTTCCCTGTCGAGACCATGGCCCTGCTTACCGACGGAGGCGACGATTTCGCCGACAAGGATTATGCGGATTTCACCGCAGAGATGTGGAGCAAGGGACACAGTTTCTTCTGCTATCTGTCCAACAGTCCCGACAGCCTCTCCAGCTGCTGCCGTCTGCGCAATTCCCTGAAGGACCTCGACAATTCGGACGAAGAGCACAATCACAACACTCACCAGTATTCCATGGGTACCGCTTCCGTATCCACCGGATCGAAGTCTGTGATGACCATCAACCTTAACCGTCTGATCCAGGATGCTGCCCGTGATTACTTCAAGAAGGAGAAACGTATAGACCTTGAAATGGGTAAGCCGCTTGAGCAGGGTAACTACGACAAGAAAGTCCTTTATAAGTACATCAGCAACGCTATCACAGCTGAGACGGAGCGCGTGCACAAGTATCAGATCGCTTTCAACGAGATTATCAAGGACTTCCTCAAGGCCGAGATGCTAGATGTCTACCGTGCCGGTTTCATCGACATGAAGCGTCAGTATCTCACCGTCGGCGTGAACGGTCTGACCGATGCCGCCGAGTTCCTCGGACTGGAGATATCTCCCAACGACGAGTACAAGGAGTTCGTGAACAATCTGCTCGAGACCATCAACAAGAGCAACCGTAAGGACCGCACCAAGGATGCAATGTTCAACACCGAGTTCGTTCCCGGCGAGAACCTCTCCGGCAAGAACTACAACTGGGACCGCAAGGACGGGTACTTCGTATCTCCCAAGCATAACATGTATTCCTCCTATTTCTACAACCCTGAGGATGACAGCCTGAGCATGATCGATAAGTTCAAGTTGCACGGCGAGGAGTACGTGAAGTATCTCGACGGCGGTTCAGCCCTTCACATGAACATCGCCGAGCACCTGAGCAAGGAGCAGTACAGGCAGTTGCTGAATACAGCAGCCCACTACGGCACCAACTACTTCACCTTCAACTGCCGCAACACCGTCTGCAACGACTGCGGATACATCAGCAAGGATACCCTTACTGTGTGCCCCAAGTGCGGCAGCAAGAATCTAGACTACCTCACCCGCGTCATCGGTTATCTGAAGAGGATTTCTTCGTTCAGCGAAATGCGTCAGGAGGAGGCTTTCCACAGGTATTACACTGAAAAATAGATTCACTGCGGAGAAGGCAAAAGGCCCGCAGCTCACTGAAAAAAAGTGTCGCTGCGGGCATTGCCTTCTCCACCGAAACAATATGATCAAGTACGTGCCTAAAATGACGTCCGTGGTCCTTGAGGAGATTCCGGACCGTGTTTCCCTGGCAGTCGATATCAGCAACTGCCGGGGAAATTGCGTAGGATGCCATTCCCCGTTTCTGAAACTTGACATTGGTGAGGAACTGACGCCTGCGGTCGTGGATGCTCTTATAGCCGACAATTTCGGAGTGAACTGTTTCCTTTTTCTGGGGGAGGGGCGCGACCCTGAGGCGCTTCTTTCCCTTGCCGGACACATCCGTACCGCTCATCCCGTGATGGAGATTGCGCTGTACTCCGGCCGCGAAGATGTCGAGCCCGCCATCTGGGACGCCTTCGACTATGTGAAGGTCGGCCCATACCGTCCCGAATGCGGCCCCCTGAACGAACGAACCACCAACCAGCGTCTGTATTATCACAAAGAAGACATAACCTTCCGTTTCTGGCGCAAGGGGATAGACCCCAATGTCTGACTGCGTACGAATTGAAAGGATATTTTTACGAAACGAAACTGTTGGCGCACGCGCAATGCGTACATTTGCGAAAACCAACAGTTTATCGTAATGAAAAAGATTCTTAGCATTCTGGCAATTACTATTGCTGCCCTTGCGGCTTTCTCGATCGTTTCATGTGAAAAAAACAACGATGGCCCCGGCAATGGTGAAGGAGATAACAGTATCGTCGGAACCTGGCAGTTCAGGGGCGATGAGTACCACTATTTTGACGCGACCTTTAAAAAGGACGGCAGTTACGAGTGGATGTGGATCGGCGCCAGCGGCAGGCTGAAGGATACGGGCTCGTATTCCGTATCGGGCAACGTCATCACCATGACTCCCAAGAAGTTCTACGAGGAGGATTACAACACCAAGGAATTGGTCGAAAGGCCTTTGAGCGATCAACAGTGGGAAGGCCCCCGCAAGGTGACGGTGGTCAGTAGCGGTGACGGAATTGCATATTGGAGATGGTCAGGCGATTTCCTGATTGATAATTCCGATCATTTCCGCGGCAATGAGGGGGAACCCTTGCTCGTTTTCAAAGAAGGAGCCGATTTCAAGTTCAAGTCTTCCGATCTGATTGGAACCTGGGAAAACAAGTATGAAAATGGTGTAGTCGACCGCTATATCTTTACAAATGACGGATTTTCATATTACAGCGTATGGCCCCAGGAAGAAGCCGAGTGCGGTCTATCTGTCCGCAAGGATACCGGTACATGGTCTCTGAAGGGAAATGTCCTCACTCTCAACGAGAAAATGTCTTATAATTCTTTCAAGTTCATACAGTATAACCGAGAGACCCAGAAGAATGAATATATATATGTCGATGTGGATCCTGTTACTTTCGAGACGGATAATTGGTTCAGTTACGATTCCGAATATGATCGCACCATTTACATATACATTGAAAATGGCAAACTTTATTTGCCAGAAGTAACGCTGACTAAGAAGAAATAATTGCAATTCTGAGCAAAATTTCCTATATTTGCAGCCCTTTTGGGAAACTCCCTTAAGGGCTTTATTTATAACTAATTATTAATCAAAATGTTAAAACAGTACGAAACCGTTTTCATTGCAACTCCCGTTTTGTCTGACGCCCAGATGAAGGAAGCGGTTGCCAAGTACACCGACTTCATCAAGAGCAATGGTGGAGAAATCGTGTACGAAGAGGATTGGGGTCTGAAGCAGTTGGCTTATCCCATCCAGCATAAGACATCAGGTTTCTATTACCTGATCGAATTCAAGGCTGAGCCCGAATTCGTAGCAAATCTCGAAATCCAGTACAAGCGTGACGAAAGGATCCTTCGCTTCCTCACCGTCGCTCTCGACAAAGATGCTGTCGCTTATGCAGAGCATCGCCGCGAGATGAAGGCTGCCAAGAAGAACGCTCCTGCTCCCGCAGCAGAGGCTCCCAAGGCAGAAGAGGTGGAAGATGTCACCGAGTATGATGTTGAACCTGTAGAAACCAAGGAGGACTAATCCATGGCACAGAATGATAATGTACGCTATCTGAACCCTCCTACCGTAGAGGTTCGCAAGAAGAAATACTGCCGTTTCAAGAAGGCAGGCATCAAGTATGTAGATTACAAGGATCCTGAGTTCCTGAAGAAGTTCCTCAATGAGCAGGGTAAGATTCTTCCCCGCCGCATCACCGGTACTTCCCTCAAGTTCCAGCGCAAGGTTGCCCAGGCCGTCAAGCGCGCCCGCAGCCTCGCCCTGCTTCCTTATGTTACTGACCTCCTTAAATAATCCTGTCCTATGAAGATCATCCTCAAGAAAGAAGTCGTAGGTCTCGGAGAGGCCGGAGAACTCGTGGAAGTTAAGAGCGGATATGCTCTCAATTATCTGATTCCCCAGGGATTCGCTACCCTCGGCACCAAGTCTGCCATCAAGCAGTACGAGGAGACCGTCCGTCAGCGCGCCCACAAGGAAGCCAAACTTGTTGCCGACGCAGAGGCAAAGGCCGCCAAGATCGCCGCTACCCCTGTGAAGATTACCGTCAAGGTTGCCGAGACCGGCAAACTCTATGGCGCAGTTACTGCTGCCATGGTAGCCGAGGCTCTCGTTGCCGCCGGTGTCGAGGTCGACAAGAAAGACGTTACCGTTCCTGAAATCAAGGAAGTCGGCACATTCGAAGGCAAGGTAAAGGTCTACAAGAAGATCGTTGCCGATGTCAATGTCGAGGTAATTGCCGAGAACGCAGAGTAAGTCTTTGACCGACTGAATACAATAATCCCCCGTTGAGCATTTTTTCTGCGAAGCGGGGGATTATTGTATTCAGTCCTGTCTGCTACTTCTTGTTTTTATACAAGAACCTCCTGATCTTCTGTGTTGCGTTTTTCTCGAAAGGCTCCTTCATGGCATCGACTTCGCTCACCTGCGAGTTCTTGCCCAGAAGCTTGTTGATACGTTCCCGAAGATTTTTCTGCATTTCCTCCAGTTGCTCGTAGAACTTCTCTTCCCCCTCCAGATTCCAGTCAAGCACATTGTCTTCGAACTTCACCAGGGCGACAAGTTTGCCGTCGCGCTCGACGACAAGGCTCTCGCTGACACCCGCCTCGTTGTTTATCACCTGTTCGATCTCTTCCGGATAGATATTTTCGCCGGAAGGCCCCAGGATGGTGTTGTTAAGGCGGCCCTTGATGAAGAAATTGCCGTACTTGTCCTGCACGGCCACGTCGTTGGTATGGAACCAGCCGTCATCGTCGATCACCTGCATGGTACGCTCCGGATCCTTGTAGTAGCCGAGCATCACATTGTCGCCGCGGCATACAATCTCGCCCTCGCCGGTCTCGGGATTCACATCGTTCAGACGTACCTCCACCTTGAAGGAAGCTATGCCGATGGAACCTACCACGGTGCGGCCAACCATCGCGTTGCACACCAGTGGCGCGCATTCGGTAAGGCCGTATCCAATGGCGTAGGGGAAGTGGCACTTTTTCAGGAAGGCTTCCACCGTGGGATCGAGTTTGCTGCCCCCGACTCCGAAGAAATGCAACTTTCCGCCGAAACTCTTGTAAAGACGCCCTCCGACCAGGCGGTAAAACAGCCAGGGGAAGTTTTTATGCATCCAGGTTAGAGTTCGGCTGTTGTCCACGGTTGGGACTATGCTCTTGCGGTATACTTTCTCTATAATCAGAGGCACGGCGCACATCACCGTCGGGCGTATTTTCTTCATCGCGGGCATAAGCACGCTGGGAGATGCCGGCTTGCTGAGGTAATACACGCATGCTCCCACATAAATAGGGTAGAGGCATCCGATGGCCATCTCATAAGCATGAGCCATGGGGAGGATGGACATGAAGCGGTCTTTCTTGAAGCAGCGCTCTGCCTTGTGCGACTCCATGATGTTATGGCAAAGGTTTCGGTGGCTGAGCATGACGCCCTTGGCCTTTCCTGTAGTGCCGGAAGTATAGATGATGGCCGCCAGTTCATCGGGGGAGGGGGTGCGTACCCAACCGTCACACTGGAAGGCATCCTTCTCCTTCTTTATAATCTCCAGAGTCTCGATGTCGATGACCAGCACCAACTTGTCCATACACTCCTGACTTATCTTGGGGAGCAGTCTCTTGGAAACGAAGAGGACCTTGCTCTCGGAGTGGTTGAGGATGTTTGTTATCTCGTTCTCGGAACTGTCCGGAAGGATGGGGATGGCAACCCTTCCGAAAGCGGTTGCAGTGAAGAATGCCACAGTCCAGTTGGGCATGTTCTGCGAGAGGATGGCTACTTTGTCTCCGGCGCTCACGCCAAAGCGTGAAAGCCTCTGGGACTGCTGGTCGCATACATCGCGAAAACGCCTGTATGTATAAAGGTTGCTGCCGTCTACATAGCAACTGAGTTTGCGTTTCTGGTATTTCTCTGCGGATTCTTCGAAGAGTTCGCGCAGAGTATTTGGATAGCGGTCTCTGTGCCTGCCTGGAAGCAGACGCATGGGATTCATGCGTACGAATACATTCCTGATGCGGTAGGGATGCTTGTACTTTCTCATAGTAGTTTTATCCGGTTATGTATTTCTCTTTATGTTTGCCGACCAGATGCAAGTTCTCGTAGTATTTCTGTATCATGGCCATGTCGGCGGCTATATCGCCGCTCAACTCGAGTTTCTCTCCGCAACTGACGCGCTTTTTGCCCCAGTCAAAATAGCCGGCATAAACCGGAACTCCCGTCTCGCCCGCAATCTTTAGTGCTCCGGCTTTCCAGCGCTTTACAGGCTTACGGGTGCCTTCAGGGGCGATTGCAAGTTTGAAAACATCATCCCGTTCCATATGCTCGATGAGACTGCGCACCAGGGTGGAGGCGTTACTGCGGTCCACCGGGATGCATCCGCAGGCGCGGAGTATGGCCCCGAGAGGCCAGAAAAAGAGTTCTTTCTTGATCATCACATGCGCAACTTCGCCGAATGAGGTGTAAAAGAGATATGACACTACGAAATCCCAGAAAGAAGTATGAGGCACTCCGAGCACTATGGCCTTGTTTTCGGGGATTGGGCCGCCCACGGCGGTCCAACCCATGCGCCGCAGGAGCCACCCGCAGAAGCGGGACCAGCCCTTGCTGTATGATGTGCGGTTCTTCTTCATTACGAAATATCCACGTCTTCGAGTTCTTTCTCGCTTTTGAGATTGTGCCTGAGCCACACCTGGCGCTCGATAGTGTTGTCTCCCATATAGAATTCCATGATCTGGGGGATGGATTCCTCTTCGGCAAGCGAGACTTCGTCGAGGTGCATGTCTTCGCCTATGAAGTCGGCGAATTCATCGGAGGAAATCTCACCGAGACCCTTGAACCGGGTGATCTCCACTTTGTTCTTGAGGTCGGCGATGGCCTGTTCCTTCTCTTCGATCGAGTAGCAGTAGCGGTTGGCTGTCTTGTTGCGTACGCGGAAGAGGGGAGTCTGCAGTATATGCACGTGGCCGCGGCGGATGAGGTCCGGATAGTATTTCATGAAGAAAGTGCAGACCAGCATGCGGATGTGCATACCATCATTATCGGCATCAGTTGCGATGATTATGTTGTTGTATCGGAGGTTCTCCAGGTCGTCCTCTACTCCGAGTGCGGAGATAAGGAGGTTGAGTTCTTCATTCTCCGCCACCTTCTTGCGGCTCTCCTTGTAGGAGTTGATGGGCTTGCCGCGCAGGCTGAACACCGCCTGGTAGTTGGCATTGCGGGCCTTCGTTATGGTTCCGCTTGCGGAGTCACCCTCGGTGATGAAGATGCTGCTGCGCTCGATATCTTCCTGCGTCTTCTCGGTAACCTTGTCGTTGTAATGGTAGCGGCAGTCGCGCAGTTTCTTGTTATAGACGTTCGCCTTCTTGTTGCGCTCGCGGGTTTTCTTCTGTATGCCGGAAATCTCCTCGCGCTCGCGCTGGGAGTCCTTGATCTTCTCTTCGATAACGGGAACTATCTCCTTGTGTATGCGGAGGTAGTTGTCAAGTTCCTGCGCCACGAAGGAGTTTACGTAACTGCGGATGGTCGGGCCTACGTCGAGTTTGAGCGTGCCGTGCTCGTCGTGGGTCTGCTTCTCCCACATGTAGTTGGACCCGAGTTTGGTCTTGGTCTGACCTTCGAAGTTCGGCTCCTGTATCTGAATCGAAATGGCACCCACGATGCCTTGGCGGCAATCTTCGGGGGCGTAATTCTTCTTGAAGAAATCCTTCAGGGTCTTGGCGATGGCCTCGCGGTAGGCGGCGAGATGGGTGCCTCCGTCCCGGGTGTTCTGCCCGTTCACGAAAGAGGAGATATTCTCTCCGTAGTCGCGCCCGTGGCTGAGCACGATTTCAATGTCTTCGCCTTCCAGGTGGATGGGCGGGTAGAGGGGCTCTTCGGAGAGATTTTCGTTGACGAGGTCCAGAAGGCCGTTCTCAGACTTGTATGGTGTGCCGTTGAGTACGAGGGTGAGGCCTTTCTTCAGATAGGAGTAGTTTTTGACCATTGTCTCCACATATCCCATATTGTAGGCGAACTTTCCGAACATCATCGGGTCGGGATAGAAGGTGACCATGGTGCCGTTCTTCTCCTTGGGGGATACATCCTTGCCGCTGTCCTTGAGTTCTCCTCGCTCGAAGCGGGCCCAGGAGGATTCTCCGTCGCGGAATGAGCAGACGTAGAAGGATTCCGAAAGGGCGTTCACGGCCTTTGTGCCCACGCCGTTCAGACCGACACTCTTCTTGAAGACTTTGTCGTCGAATTTACCACCGGTGTTGAGGATGCTGACGGCCTTGACCACGGAATCCAGAGGGATGCCGCGGCCGAAGTCACGCACGGTAACTTTATTATCTTCGGTGATATCCACGATGATCTGTTTCCCGAAGCCCATCGCGAACTCGTCGACTGAATTGTCAATTATTTCCTTGAGAAGCACGTAGATACCGTCGCCGGGGTTGTTTCCGTTCCCAAGACGGCCGATATACATGCCAGGACGCATCCTGACGTGCTGGACGCCTTCCAGGGTGCGTATGTTGTCGTCGGTATAGTTTGTCGTACTCACTGCCATTCCACAAAAATAACAAAAAATCTGCTATTTCACCACTCCTCGCAGGTGCAGGATGACGGGTTTTCTTATATCTGAGAGATATACGGTGACGGTTTTGTCGAAGGGGAAGGGACCGTCTTCGTTGGCATAGGTCACCTCGATGGTGCCTTTCTGCCCTTTTTCAAGGCTGGAACGGGTCCACTTCACGTTTGTGCAGCCACAGGAAGTGATTGCGGAAAGTATGGTGAGCGGCTCGTCGCCGGTGTTGGTGACTGTGAATACGCAGGACTGCGGACCGTCTGCCTGAGAGATGGTGCCGAAGTCGTGGACTGTGCGGTCGAAATCCGCACGGCCCCCTATCAGCACGCTCAGTATGATCAATAATAATTTCATATTGCAAATTTATAACAAAAACCTTACCTTTGCGTCCGAGATATAAAACTTTAACGAAAGATATGGCTTACAAAATTTCACCTGACAGTTGCGTTGCTTGTGGAACCTGCATGGGCGAATGCCCTACCGGCGCTATCCACGAGGGAGATGTTTACTCCATCGATCCCGATGTGTGCATCAGTTGCGGCACTTGCGCCGGAGCATGCCCCATGGGAGCTATCTCCGAGGAGTAAGATTCTCCTACGCGACGACTACACGGACTCCGGTATTCTCGATAGCCTTTCGGGCTTCGTCGGAAATTCCGGAGTCTGTTATTAGTATGTTCAGGTCTTCGCATCCGCAGATGCGGCCGAAACCCTTGTATCCTATCTTTGATGAATCAGCGAGAACGATGACAGTGTTCGATATTTTCGTCATCTGATTCAGCAGTTCTGCCTCTTCGATAGTGGCGCAGGTGACGCCGAATTCCGGGTCGATCCCATCTACGCCGAAAAACATCTTGCTGCAGTGCAGGTTCTTAAGTTGGTTCTTGGTTTCTGAACCGATTACGCACAGCGAGTTGCCGTACAGGATGCCTCCAAGTTGCATGACCGACACGCCCGACATGTCTCCGAGGGCCATGGATACGTTGACGGCAGGGGTGACCACATTCAGGCGTCCTTTGGGTTTGAGCAGTTCGGCCATCACTTCTAGCGTCGAACCTGCCCCCATAATTATGGAGTCGTTCTCCTGTAGCATGGAGATTGCCTTGGCGGCGATTTTCTGCTTTTTCTTGAAATTGATGAGTTTCTTTGTGTTGAGGCTGATGTCCATCACCTGGGCGGTGGTGGGCAGGGCGCTGCCGTATGCGCGGTAGAGGAGGCCCTGTCCTTCGAGGTAAGTGAGGTCCTTGCGGATGGTGGTCTGCGTAACTTTCAGAGCATCGGCAAGGTCGGCTACGCGCACGAAACCGTTCTGAAAGATGTTGTCAAGAATGAACTTGCGGCGTTCGGCTATACTTGTCATGGTTAGGGTATTTACCAGGTTGCAACAATTTCGTAAGGCACTCCGTTGAGTACTCCTGTGTTGCCGGAATAGACGAAATAGTGTCCGAGACCGGCTGCTTTGTCGATGATTGTGTCCGTGGCTGTAACGGTGGAGGCGCAGCGCACGGTGACGTACCAGAGGCCCTTGTCGAGAGCCCCTGTAGTGATTGTCTGATGATTCCCGGCTTCTTTGGATCTGTAATCCGGTTCGCTTTCCGGGAAGGCGAAGCCGTCTTTCTTTAGATACAACTCAAGATCGTAGTCGCCACGGCCCTGAAGGTTCATTGACAATGATTTGGTGCCTTTTGGAAGATAGACTACGAAGTGATGGCACTGAAGGTCTCCGATGGCGGTGTATTGAGGTTTATAGTCGGAGGTCTTCCTGGTCATGTATCTTGTCTCGCCATTCTTGAGTATGCCCTTGACTTTAGCGATTCCGCTTCCATCCCATGCGTAGCGGAACATCGATGCTGTCATGTTGAGTATGTCGCCGGATGGCGCATCTTCGGGATGTGATCCTGTGACCACAAGCCGTCCGGATTCAGGGGAATCTTTGTAGGCCCATATGCCGGGCTGGCCGTAGAATCCGGAAGAAGACGAGTTCTTGCCTTTCTGGTTTAGGAAACGCCCCAGAATTTCGGTGCCTTCCGGAGCCATGTTCACATCCATATACCCTCCTCCGTTGTGGCGCACATCTGTTACGATGGCAGAACACTTGGGACCGTAGTACTCCTGGAAGATATCGGACATTATTTCTATCTCTATACTGGAATTGCCCACGCCGGTGGCTTTCATGTTGCCTCCCTTCCAGATGTTGTAGTAGGAAGAGAGTTTGCCGTTGGCGTATTTGCCGGACAGATAAGCTCCTGCGCATGAGCCCACGAATGAACCTCCGTTGGCGTAGAATGTGTTCACGTTCTCGCGGCCACTGGTGCCAAGGGTAGTGCCGTGCGGCCCGGAATGACCTCCGAAGGAGTAGAACATCCTGAATCGGGGCTCCCCGTCGGGATAAAGAAGTACTCCGTTAAGGTCGTCGGCGGAGCCTGAGAATATGCTGTTCTGAAGGGTCCTGTCACTCTCTTTGTAGCCATCTCCTACATCATCGACAGTGGAAAGGAAGTACTCGGCGTCAGTAATCTCCGCCTTCTTGAGTGCGTAGGGGAGACGGCCGTTGATGACAACTCCGTTTTCCTTGATGCCGGGATTCAGCTCGCATCCGCCGTCAAGGAAAATGTCTTTATAATAAGCTGTGTTGATGGTATTGTCGTCGACAAGGCGCATTATGCTCTCGTCGTCGAGTTCTTCAAGCGACTGCCCCTGATTATCGTTCTCTTCCTTAGTGCAAGAGAACGCAAGGAAGGCGCAGTATGCTGCCAAAAGCCAAGGTAATATAGTTTTACGTGTCATACTCCGTAAAGATACGCAATATCTTTAAAAAGCCAAATTTTTGAAAAATAATTAAAACGAAACAAAACGAAACTTTTTCTTAAAAAAAGTGTTTGCGGAACGAAATAATTTATGTAAATTTGGCGTGTATAAGAATTATCATAACCACATTCATATTCAAATCTATGAGAATTAAACCTTTCTTGATGCTCCTTGCAAGCTGCTCTTTGCTGGCGCTGCAAGTGTTTTCCGCATCTGCCCAGAATCGCACTCTCAAGGTGCAGGGCGTTGTCTCCGATTCCAAGGGAGAGGCGCTTATCGGGGCCATGGTTTATGTCCAGGGCACATCCAACGGTGCAATGACTGATGCCTCCGGACGTTATGCCATCTCCGGCGTCCAGCCCAATGCTACCCTCGTTGCCAGCCTTATGGGTTACGAGGAGCAGACTACCAAAGTTGACGGCCGCACGGCTATTGACTTCGTACTCAAAGACGATGCAATGGTCCTCGAAGAGGCGGTTGCTATCGGATATGGTACCCAACGCAAGGTGACGCTTACCGGTTCTGTCACCACCACCTCCGGTGATGCACTCGTCAAGAACTCTTCGGTGAACCTTTCCCAGGGTCTTGCCGGCCGTGTCTCCGGTGTCATCGTGAACAACCGTTCCGGTGAGCCTGGCCGTGACGATGCTGTAATGTATATCCGAGGCCGTTCCACCCTAGGCAACAACAGTCCTCTGATCATCATCGACGGCGTGCCCGGACGTGGCGATGAATTCTCCCGTCTGACCGGCGAAGAAATCGAGAGCGTGAACGTGCTGAAGGATGCCTCCGCAGCCATCTACGGTGCGCGTTCTGCAAATGGTGTCATCCTCGTGACCACCAAGCGCGGACGCACTGACGGCAAGCCGAGCGTTACCTTCACATACGACTATGGTATGCAGCAGCCTACCCGCCTTCTCAAGATGGCTGATGCTGTTACCTTCGCAGAGGCTTACAATGCAGCCCGCGCCATTACCGGTGCTTCCCCCATCTATACACAGGAGCAGATCCAGCACTATAAGGACGGTGACGACCTCATCAATTATCCTAACACCAACTGGTTCGACGCCATCATCAAGGACCGCTCCAACCAGCACAAGTACGGCGTCAGCCTTCAGGGCGGTGCCGGCAGGGTGAGCTACTTCGTGCAGTTCAACGGGCAGTATCAAGATGGTATCTATGTCAAGTCCGCTACCAACTACAACCAGTACAATGTGCGCTCCAACATCGACATCCAGATTACCGACGACTTCAAGCTCGGTCTCGACCTCAATGTCCGCCAGCAGCACAAGAATTACTCCGCCTATCCTTCCGACAGCTACGGTATCTTCTATATCACTGCAAGGCGTTACGCTTCCAGCGCACCTTATTATCCTAACGGATATCTCCGTTCCGGGGCCAACCCTGCAGCCCTCGTGCAGTCCCTGACCGGTTACGACAACACAACCTATAACACCATCAATACCACGTTCCGCGGCAACTACGACCTTCATGCCATCACGAAGGGCTTGTCCGTAAATGCGGTATTTGCATACGACGTTCACAACAACTTCCACAAGAACTGGTCGAAGAACTGGCCTTGCTACTCCTATGATGAAATCACGGAGACTTATCGCGAAAGGGACAGCGGCGTGTTTACTACACCTACCCTCAACGAAAGCCAGAACAACTACCACACCGTCACGCTCAACGCCAATATCAACTACGACCGCGATTTCGACGGACATCATGTCACCGCGCTCGCAGGTTTGGAGCAGAGCAACTATCGTAGGGATTACTTCAACGCTGCTATCGAGAAGTACGATTCCGACATCCTCGACGAGTTCTTTGCCGGAAATGCCGATAAAGCTTACTATAAGATCGGCGGTTATGCAAGCGAAACTGCACGCCGTTCCTTCTTCGCCCGTGTCGGATACGACTACAAGAGCAAGTATCTCTTCCAGGCCCTCATCCGCTTCGACGGCTCCGAGAACTTCCCTTCCGACAAGCGTTGGGGCAGATTCCCCGGTGCATCTATCGGCTGGCGTATTTCCGAAGAGCCTTTCATCAAGGACAACTTTTCCTGGATCACCAACCTGAAAGTGCGTGCTTCCTATGGTGAGCAGGGTAACGACCAGGTGGATGCTTTCCAGTACCTTTCTACTTATAAGTATTCTACCAGCACATCCTACCGTGCACTCTACGACGGCAAGGAAGTCAACTACATCATCCCCGACGGAGTTCCCAACCCCAACATTACCTGGGAGGTGGCCAAGACCTGGAACCTCGGTCTCGACGGATCCCTCTACAACGGCCTCTTCGGATGGGAATTCGAGGTGTTCCACACCCGCCGTTCCAACATCCTTTGCACCCGTAATGCTTCGGTGCCTTACTACACCGGCCTTACCACCAATCTTCCTGACGAAAACATCGGTATAGTTTCCAACAAGGGTGTCGAGTTCCAGATCAACCATGAGAACAAGATCGGCCAGATGCGTTATCATGTGACCGGCAACATCATGTATGCAAAGAACACCATCGAATTCATGGACGAAACTCCTTACGATGAGGCACATCAGTACATGAACCGTACCGGCCATCCCATGGGAGCATCCCTCATCTATCAGGTAGAAGGTATCAACAGGAGCTTCGAAGAAATGGCCGAGCATCCCCAGATGGCCGGCGCAGGTCTCGGCGATTTCTACTTCAAGGATCTTGACCACAACGGAATCATAGATTCCCAGGACCGTCTCCGTTCCGATCTTACCGCTGTTCCTCAGATAGTATATGGTATCAACGGCGACCTCCAATGGAAGAACTGGGATCTTTCCCTCCTTCTTCAGGGCCAGGCCCGTGCACGTTTCTACTATGCACCTCTGACCGATCCCGTTTCCGGTAATATCGAATATGATGCTGCCAAGAATGCTTGGAACCTCAATAATACCACGACCGATCACCCGCGTATCGCATCCAATATCGGCAATGGCGGTGTGTATCGTTCCTCTTATTACTATCGCAATGCTGCATTCCTGCGTCTGAAGAACCTGGAGATCGGTTATTCCATCCCCGGCCGTGTTTTCGGACATCAGGTTGGCATCAAGAACATCCGCCTCTATGCAGCTGGTTACAACCTCCTCACCTTCTCCGAGCTCAAGACCATCGACCCTGAGACCAGTGACGAAGGCTACCAGACCTATCCACAGGTCAAGATTTACAACTTTGGTGTAAAAGTAACCTTCTAACAGACACAGATATGAAAAAGATACTCTATATACTTGCTGCTGCGGCCATGCTTGCCGCATGCAATGACGGTTTCCTTGACAAGAAACCTCTTGACAAGCTTTCCGAGGAGGCCGTGTTCAACAGCGACGCCCTTGCAGAGAGTTATATCAATGCCATCTATACGGTTCTGCCGGATCCTTTCACCGAGGGTAATATCGGTTGTATTTCCGACGAAGGATTCTTCCGCTATGGCGGTACGTCCACCCGTTATATCGCCGACGGCTCCATGACCCCGAGTTCCATCATCCCTCAGGACGAAGGCGGTCCGGCACACAATACCCGTACTACCTTCCTTAATATATGGAACCGTGCGTACGAGTATATCTATCGCCTCAATTACTTCCTCAGATATGTCGAGGAGAAGGGCTCCGCAATGACCGAGGAGGGCAAGAACCGCCTTACCGGAGAAGCCTACTTCCTCCGTGCATGGGCTTACACCAACCTCATCGAGCGTTATGGCGGCGTTGTTCTCGTGGACAAACCTTTCGATGACCTCGGTGCAGAATTTACCAATACCCGCGCCAATTTCGATGATTGCGTGACATTCATCAATGAAGATCTCGACAAAGCTTATGACCTTCTTCCCGAAAAGAACGCAACTTCACTCGGACGTGTTCACAAGGATTGCGTCCTCGCTCTCCGCAGCCGCCTTACCCTTATCGTAGCTTCTCCTCTGTTCAACGATCCTTCATTCCCCGACGGCGGTATTTTCCGTGGCGCTTATTCCAAGGATAAATGGGAAGATGCGTTCAAGGCTGCAAAAGCTATCTGTGACCGTGCCGATGTTGACGGAGCTTACACCCTCGACGACACATACGACGGATTCTGGCGCGACGAGAATTCTCCTGAAATCATCTGGGGCAAGTATTTCGTGCAGAGCAGCGGCCAGCCTCACAAGGCTCAGCTCCTCTATTCCCTCATGGACTTCGGCGGCGGCGGCTGGGAAAGCTTCAACCCTACCCAGGCAATGTGGCTTGACTATGAGATGAAGAACGGAAAGAAGATTTTCGAAGAAGGCTCCGGTTACGACCCCAAGCGTCCCTTCAAGAATCGTGATCCCCGTTTCGAAGAGTGCATCATCTATCCGACCAAGATCTACAAGTGGACAGACAAGGACGGTGGCCTCAACGAGACTGAACTTCAGCTTTATCTCCTTTACGAGAACACCGAGCTCGCCGATTTCGACAAAGGCAAACCCGAGCCCAGCACCTCCAAGAAGGCCAGCGACCAGATTCATATCACCAATACCGGTGGCAGCGGTCTTACAAAGTGGTACATGCCCGACAGGTATATCTCCGAGTCTCTTATAGGCAACGTGGTTTATCCTTGGTTCCGTCTTGGTGAAATGTATCTGAACCTTGCAGAAGCTGCTTACATGACCGGCAAGGAGGATGTCTGCCGCGAATATCTCACCAAGGTGCGTGCCCGCGTCGGCATGCCTCCGATTACGGATGCAGGTGCAGCCCTTTGGGATGAGGTTGTCAATGAACGCCGCATCGAACTTGCTTTCGAGGCATTCCGCTACTTCGACACGAGGCGCTGGAAGATTGCCACCACTTATGAGAACGTGCCTTTTGCCGGCATGCGTACCTGCTTGCTGCAGAAGGGAAGCAAGACCGATACCATCTACCGTTGCGTCCAGCCTGCCAATCTGGTCAACAAGGAGCGCAACTACTACTGGACCAACACAAAGGAAAGTGATGCATACATCAGCAGCAACAACGGTCGCAATGTGGCATATCTTGTAAACTATGTATGGAAGGGCAAGACCTATGCTGTCGATTACGGCGAGGCCTGCCTTACCATCTCTCCTACCCAGAAGTGGTTCCCCAACTCCGGCCGCAACAACTATCCGGAGGCCGGAAATCTCACCTGCACCAATACTCCTGGTATAGAGAATCCTGCAGATTATCCTAACTACCTCATGCCTATACCGCAAACGGAAATCGACAAGACCAAGAAGGTAATAGAGCAGAACCCTGGATATGTCTATTAGAAATACTTTGATTGCAGCTCTCGCAGTCCTCGGCATTCTTTCCGGATGCCGAGGCGCAGGGCTGAAGATGAGTTATTCCTCGGCAGATATTTCAACTACGGAAGACGAGCATACCATGCTCGCAGGCTTCGCAGCCAGAAACGACCTGCACGACGGAATCCATCAGCACATTTATACTCATTGCCTTGTGCTCGGCGACGGCGTGCAGAAGGTCTGCATCATCTCCAACGACCTCATGGAAATCTCTCCCGCGCTCTCCGATACTATCCGTACCATGATCGCGGAGAAGTCCGGGCTCGCCAAGGACAACATCCTGATGCACAACATCCACACCCATTCCGCTCCCCGTTCGGGAGGCTGGTGCAACGTGCCCGGCGGCCCCAACCGCGCGTGGAAAGACAGGATGGTGGGTATTGTCACCGAAAATGCAGTAAAGACCATCCAGGCGGAAGGAAAGCCCTTCACCCTCGAAATCGGGAGGGGACGCACCGCCATCAACGGCAACCGCTGCGAAAAAGGCGGACCAGTCGATCATGACGTGTATGTCGCCCGCTTCCTCCAGAAGGGCAAGCCCGTGGTTTCAATAGTGAATCTTGCATGCCATCCGGTATGCATGGGGCCTTCAAGTTATCTACTTTCTTCGGACTATCCCGGAGTTAATGCCCGTTATCTTTCCGAGGCCTGGGGCGGGGAAGTGTTCCAGCTTACCGGTGCCGCGGGAAACATGGATCCGGCTTTGGGCCCGAAGGATGCCGCATACGCCGAAAAGTGCGGAAAGGAGCTGGCCGACGCCCTTGTGGGCATTCCTTTCGAAAAGGTGAAGTCCCGCGGCCTGCTCAGGATAGTGAACGAAACCGTCGACCTGCCTTATCAGATAGATGTCGTCACTCCCGAGGCCGTCCGGCGCCATGCCGATTCCCTTGCCGCTGCGGCAAAGACTGTATTCCCTCGTTTTGCGGATGACGTGCGCGGCTGGGAAGAAGAGATACTCGGCCGTTTCGAAGAAGGTCCCGTGCCTTCGAAACTCAGATACCATCTCCACGCGCTCAATCTTGACGGCGTCGTGTTCTTCTTCAGCGACGGCGAGCCTTTCTGCGAATATCAGATGGAAGCCCGCGCCGCCTTCCCCGACAGGACGGTCTTCTTCGCCGGCTACACCAACGGCCAGAACTCCTATCTGCCCTCCGCACGCGCATACGAAGTCCGCAAGGGCTACGAATATGAAGTGGAGCAGATGCATGTCTACATAAAGGCCCCGTATCCGCTTTCCGAGCGTATGCCTTCGGTTTACCGCGAAGGAGTGATAAAGACCATAAATGAAACGATAGCAGCAGAATAAATGAAGAGATTGTTTTTAATAGTGGCGGTTGTGCTGCCGGGGGTCCTCGCTTACGCGGAATCCGGGCTAAATATAGTCCCTACTCCCAAGAGTGTAACCGTGTCTGAAGGGTTCTTCAGGCTCGACAAGAATACAGCCCTTGTGGTGGAAGACGCCACCTTCGAGGAGATCGCTGCCGATTTCAAGGACCAGGTGAAGCATGTCTCCGCCCTGAACGGCGGCAAGACCAGGATTGTGCTCCGCAAGCGCCCCGGTTTCGGCAAGGAAGCCTATCGGCTCACCGTTACCCCGTCGGAAGTACTGATCGAGGCATCGGAAGTGAACGGAGCATTCTACGGCCTTCAGACCTTCAAGCAGCTTCTGCCGGAAGTTATTTACGCTCAGGCAATTAAGAAACCTGTAAAGTTGCTTGCTCCCTGCTGCACCATAGACGACGAACCCGAATTCTGGTATCGCGGGCTGCTCTTCGACAGCGGCCGTTTCTTCTTCCCAAAAGAAGAGATAATGAAGTTCATCGACCTGATGTCGATGTACAAGCAGAATATGTTCCACTGGCATCTCACCGAAGACCAGGGCTGGCGCATCCAGATCGACAAATATCCCAAGCTCACCGAGGTGGGAGCCTGGCGCAAGGAGACTGCCTGGCACAGTGGCATTGGCAACGGTATCCCCCACGGAGGATTCTACACCAAGGATGACATACGCGAGGTCGTGGAATATGCCCGCAGGCGCTGCGTGACCGTTATCCCCGAAGTGGAGATTCCCGGGCACAGCACCGCCGCCATCGCCGCCTACCCCGAACTCAGTTGCTTCCCCGACCGCCACTACGAGGTCGAGACCAGGTGGGGCATCTGGAAAAACCTTTATGCTCCCACCGCAACCACCTTCCGTTTTCTGGAAGATGTGTTCACCGAACTCTTCGAGCTGTTTCCATCACCTATATATCATATAGGAGGGGACGAGGCGCCCAAAGACGTATACAAGGAGAGCAAGTACTGCCAGGACCTTATGACAGTGCTCGGGCTCGAAAACGAGGAGGAACTCCAGACCTTCTTCGTAAAGAGGATGGGGGACTTTCTCCGGAAGAACGGCAAGACCGTCATCGGATGGGATGAAATCCTGGACGGAGGCGCCCTGGAGGATCCTATCGCAATGTCCTACCGCGGGCACGCTCCTGCAGTCAAGGGCATCAAGCGCGGAATCCGCGTGATCCTTACCCCCAACCGCTGGTGCTATCTCGACAACAAGCAGGAGGACATGGCCGACAGCGTCGACCAGAACCTCTTCATGCCCTTGAAGAAAGTTTACAATTACTATCCTGCAGTAGATTCTCTCGCAGACCTCAGCAAGAAGTATATTGTCGGTTACGAAACCTGCCTCTGGACGGAATACGTACCCGACAACAAGACAGCCGAATATCAGGCCTTCCCTCGCAACGTTGCTGCAGCCGAGGTGGGCTGGACTTCCCGTGAAAACAAGGACTGGGAATCTTTCCGCAGGCGTATGCCAAAGGTCCTCGCTACATTGGACTGGAAAGGAATACAGTACTGCCCGGTATATTACGATGTGATTTTCGACTACGACCGCAATATAGAATTCCCCAAGGCGATGAACCTGGAAATCGAAGATCCCACGGCTGTCATCCGTTACACCCTGGACGGCAGCACTCCCACCGCGAAGTCTCCAGTCTACGACGGCAGGCCCTTCATGGTGGACAGGGGCTCGGTAATCAAGGCCCGCGGTTTCCGTAAGGGCCAGCCTATAGGCAAAGTTGTAACAAAAGAATTCCAGAAATGACGAACCGGATTCCACACATATTTTCAGCGGTTCTGATCCTGTTGGCTGCCTGCTCCCGCCCGGAGCAGGCTCCACAGGTGATCAGCGTTATCCCTGAACCGGCATTCGTGCAGCAGACAGAAGGAGTATTTCATCTGGACAGCAAGACTCCCGTCTATGTGGATTTCAGCGATTCCGCGATGCTCCGCTCGGTCGCGTTCCTGAACGAGCGCCTGCAGAAAGCGGCCGGCTTCACGCTGGACGTCATCCAGGATGACCCCCTGGACCACGGAACTGAGAAAGGTATCTTCATTCTCAATGCAGGATGGAAGAAAGAGGCATATAACCTGCAGATCAGCCCCAGCCGGCTCCTGATAGAGTATGCCGACGGTGCAGGACTCTTCTATGCGATCCAGACTATCTTCCAGCTCCTTCCGGATGCGATTTTCGCCGACAGCCGCCAGAAGGGCGTCAGGTGGGACGTGCCGTGCTGTTCCATAGAAGATGCGCCGCGCTTTTCTTACCGCGGCATGCATCTGGACTGCTGCCTTCATTTCTTCAGTATTGACTTCCTCAAGAAGTACATCGACATCATGGCCCTCCATAAGGTCAACCGTTTCCACTGGCATCTGACCGAAGATCAGGGATGGCGCCTTGAGATAAAGAAATATCCGCTTCTGACCGAAAAAGGCCAGTGGCGCAAGGAAACCGTGATAGGTTCGCTCAATTCCGGATTCTACGACGGGACCCCGTACGGAGGATATTACTCCCAGGACGAGGTCCGCGAACTCGTCAAATATGCGGCGGAGCGCTATGTGACCATCATCCCGGAGATAGAACTCCCGGGACATGCGCTTGCCGCCATAGCCTGCTACCCCGAACTCAGCTGCGGACTCGAAGACCACTACGAGACTGCCACCAAGTGGGGAATCTTCAAGCAGGTCTATTGCCCCAAGGAAGAGACATTCAAGTTCCTGGAAGATGTGTTCGACGAGGTCTTCGAACTCTTCCCCTCGGAACTCATACATATCGGAGGCGATGAATGCCCCAAGACCAGCTGGAAGCAGTGCCCTCACTGCCAGGCACTTATCAAGAAACTGGGGCTGAAGGATGAATTTGAACTCCAGAGTTGGTTCATCCAGCGCATGGAGAAGTACATCAACAGCAAGGGCCGCCAGATCATCGGGTGGGACGAAATACTCGAAGGTGGTCTTGCTCCCAATGCGAAGGTGATGTCCTGGCTTGGCGAGGAAGGCGGCATCAAGTCCGCCCAGCAGCATCACGAGGTTGTGATGGCACCCTATCCCAAGTACTATCTGGATTATTGGCAGGCCGACCCGGAAAGCGAGCCTCTCGCTATGGGCGGTCCTACCACCCTGCGCACCATGTATGAATACAATCCTGTTCCCGAGGTACTGACTCCTGAAGAGCAGAAGTACATAATCGGAGTCGAGGGCTGCGTGTGGACCGAGTATATGCCTACGCCTGCCCGTGTGGAATATATGGCATGGCCGCGCATGTGCGCGATTGCCGAAGCCGGATGGAGCAGCCGCAGCAAGGACTGGGACGGCTTCACCCGCAGGCTCGAGAAACATCTCGGCCGCCTCGACAGGCTTGACGTAGGCTACTGCAAGGCCTTCTATGATCCTTTCATCGAATTGCACAAAGACACTACATACAGCAAGATCGCTACCATAAGCGTGGATGCTCCCGATGCTGAAATCCATTTCACGCTAGACGGCAGCACGCCCACCGGAGAGTCGCCCGTGTATACGGGGCCTTTTGTCATCAACCGCCAGCAGACGGTCAAGGCAGGTGCTTTCCGGGATGGAAAACTGATAGGAAATATAAAATATAAAAATTTTTAACTATTTTTGAGGATTATGGCATTAAGACTGACAGAGCAACCTTCGCTCTATGATCACCTTGAGAAAAAGTCGGTGGCAGAATTGCTGCGCGACATCAACAACGAAGACAAGAAAGTGGCCCTCGCTGTAGAGGCTGTGCTTCCCGATATCGAGAAACTGGTAAACGCCATTGAGGCACAGCTTCGTGCAGGCGGCCGTTTCTTCTGGCTTGGTGCCGGTACCGGTGGAAAAATAGCCGTACTGGACGTGCTGGAAGTTCCCAATACTTATGGGGTGGATCCTGAAATCTGGCAGGCTGTTCTTGCCGGCGGCAACGAGAACCTCGTGCTCGACCTCGAAGAGGCCGAAGATGATGTCGAGGAAGGATGGAGGACTCTCAGCGAGAAGCACCACATTACTCCCAAGGACATCGTGGTAGGCATCTCGGCCAGCGGCAACACTCCCTATGTGCTTGCGGCTATGAAGGCCTGCAAGGAGCATGGCATCCCTTGCGGCAGCATCTGCAACAACCCCGATTCTCCCATCTCCCACTATGTAGATTATCCAATCGAGGTAGTCATGGGGCCTGAATTCATCACCGGAAGCACCCGCATGAAGTCCGGCACTTCCCAGAAGCTTCTCTGCGACATGATCAGCACCACCCTCATGGTCCGTCTGGGCCGCGTTGAGGGCAACCGCATGGTCTGCGCAAACCTTATCAATAATAAGGTCATCGACCGCCTCACCCGCACCATGGTGGAGCGTAATCCCCAGCTCAGCTACGAGTACTGCGAGCAGGTCATCAAGAAGACCGGCGGACTCAAGAAGGCTGAGGAGTATCTGAAAGAACAGGGTATCTTAAAATAAAGTGAAATGAAAGTATCACGCATCATCCTTGCTTTTGCCGTTTGCCTTATCCTTGGAGTTTCCTGCCAGGATAAAGAAAAGGAAGATAGCAAAAAGCCCATTGCAGAAGGCTTGATCCTGAATGAGATAGCTCCTCATGAGGATTCGGAAGGCTTCGACACCTGGGTGGAGATTCTCAACACGACCAAGGAGACGATCTCGCTCGAAGGCCTGAGCCTTTTTATTACCGACACCTACTTCAAAGGACAGAGTATTGCCACCCTTTCCGGCTCTTTGGCAGCGGGAGAGCGCAAGGTTTTGTCGGTAGATGACGGTACACTTCGTACAGGCATTGCATCAAATGCAGCTTTTACGCTTGTACTGGGAAGTTCCAACGACAACCACACCGACAGTTTCGAGCGCAAGGATGATGACCCTTCCCTCGGATACTTCGGCAGTTGGCAGCGCATACCCGATGCAAGCGGGGAATGGCGTCGTGTAACTTATTCCAGCCGTGGCAGCGAGAACAAACTGTTCGACGCTGCGAATTACCGTCCTACGGCCGTCTGGGCCTGGGGTTCGCATCTTTCCGACCTTACAGCCGACAATGGCGCCAAGATGCGTGATCTGAAGAGAAAAGGCTACGATCACATACTGATGAACTTCGCGGGATTCGAGAATAAGAATTATCGCCAGCAGGCAATCAACTTTATCAATCTCTGCGAAGAAATCGACCTCGTTCCCCATGTGTGGCTCCAATGCTTCTACCAGAACGGCAGCTGGGTGAGTCCTATCGATGACACCAGCAAGACTTACAAGGAAGAACTCTTCGAGCTGATACGCAACGATGCTCGCCGCTATGTGGAAACATGGGGTGTGAAGGGTGTACATCTCGATTACATCCGTTTCGGCGGCACTGCATCCAAGCATAATTGGACTACCGAAGTTAATTCTGTGGCTGCCGTGAACCGCTGCTGCCGCGAGATACGCGAGACGACGGATAGTTTCGAAGAAGGGCTGCTTACTTCGGCCGCCCTCATGCCTGAGGCTAATTCCAGCCAGTATTATGGCCAGAAACCTGCCGAGATGGCAAAGTACATCCACATCCTCATGCCGATGAATTACCGTTATGGTTCATACAACATGACTGACGACACCTTCAAGGGCAATTCCAACTATTACTCCGATCAGGCTGCCAAGAGCGGTGGTGTCTGCTGGACTGGAATTCAGACATACGACTCCGCAACCAAGGGCATGACTGCCGAAGCACTCCGCAAGGATATCGATCTGATTGCAGAAACACGCGCCGCAGGCGTCGTTCTCTTCCGCTATCAGCTCGGTGATTTCCCGGACATAAATGATCTTTGGAAATAAAACCAAAAACCTAAATATTATCTATTAACCAATCAAAACACAGCATTATGAAAAAATTACGTTTTTTTCTGGTGAGCTTCGCTGCTTTTGCACTGACCTTCACCGGCTGTAAGGACACCAAGGAACCTGTACCAGGTGATACCACAGGAACCAAGGTGACACTTGCAGAAATCGTAGATGCAGCTTCTTCCACTTACAAGTCATGGGAAGAAGGAGAAGGCCTGACCGACTCTTTCAAGGTCGGAAGCAAGGACTTCAATGCTCCTGAGTACCAGTTTGCCATCTGCCAGGCACTGGTAAACATCAGCAAAGGCGAGAAGGGCGACATCACAGTGCCTTCTTACAAGCCTGCAGCTCACCCCGAAAGGGATAGCTATGACAAGGAAACCATTGCGGTGACCAACGGCCCCAAGAACGGGGAAGAGACCGAGGATCTTGTGAACGTTGCCAGCAGGATGCTTGCACGTATGGTTGCTGACCTTCAGGTTCCTAACCAGACGAACTTCACCCGCAACGGTTCTGCAATCGCTTTCTCGACCGACCGCGCCACTATCGTCATTTCTCGCGCACTCGCAGGATACAAAGCTGACGGCAAACTTGCCGAGAGCGTATCTGCAGATTACAAGGGAGCTGCCGCTACCCTTAAGGCATTCGCTACCGAACTTGTCAAGTATCTTGACGTCTGGGAGAAAACCGTAGGTACCGTTGATGCAGACGGTTCGCACTGTACCTCTAACAAGACTGCATGGCAGAATGTACACTTCATTCCTATCGAGTACTCCGGTGGTTACAAGGATGGCGAAATGTATGATGAGGGCAAGTTCCCCATCTGGCATCCTGTTGTTGACGGCCGCGAATACACTGCAGCTGAATGCTGGAGTGTTGCGGCTCAGGGTATCCTCGACCTCGTTACTGTCGAGGGTTCCAGCCTCATGCAGCCTTCCCGCAATCCTTTTGTTCATACCATGGGCAATGGCAAGAGCCTCTCTGAGCCTATCCCTACTCCTGCTGAATATGCTACAGTAACCGGTTTCAATGCATATCCTTGGTATGAGAACACCAATGATGGCGCTATCATCAACTTCTCGGACAAGAATCCTTGCACCGTTGAGTTCCTCTGCCATGAACTTGGCTGGTACCTCACCCGCTGCACCCAGTTCGACACTCCTGCCATCGGCAACTTCCAGCAGTTCGGCAAGGGAGAGAGCGTTATCAACTATGGTGAGTACGAAGGTATCATCTCCGCAATGCGTACCTTCCTCATCATGATCCGCTTCTACGATTACCTCCTCAAGAACAACATTACCGAAAATGTTTGGGATGCAGTCAAGGATGTTCATCTCGACTATGATCTCTATGGTGTTGACATGCCCGACATCGAGCTCAAGACCATGAAGCTCAACTATGACTGGAAGGAATCTACGAAGGAAGCCAACTTTACTGCCAAGGAAGCTTGGACAGCGACTCCCACCGTTGACTGGATTACCGTTGACCCTGCTTCCGGCGAGGCTGGTGACATCACTATCAAGGTTTCTGTATCACAGAACAGCGGCGAGGCCCGCGACGGCAAGGTCATTGTCAAGGGCGGCAACGTTACCGAAGGTCTCGAAATCGAGGTAAGCCAGATCGAATACACCGAACCCAACACAGCTACCATCAGGGACTTCGCTCAGGAATACATCAAGGTTATCGACCAATGGGCTACTCATGTCGGAAAGATCAACCGTCTCTCCAACTGGGCTCTTGCTACCGATGCTGATAAGGATGTCGTTGAGGATGCGCACTATGTGCCCAATGACTTTACCATTCTCGTTGGCGGCAAGACCTACAATACTGCAGACATGCTCGAGATCGCTCTCCGCAGCTACCTGCTTCTCCGCGGATGGGATGGCAACGAGACCGAGAAGGCCGGATGGGGCAACTTCCCTGAGGTGACCCCCGTTTCCATGGATGCTATTCTTCCTGATGCTCACGACTTTGCGTTTGGCAGCCCTCTGATCGAGACCAGCAATGGCGGATATCTCTACAAGAAGGTTGACGGCAAGGAAGTTTACGGACAGGTTGATCCTGTTATCCTTGACAACTGGGCGCAGCGCTCCCTCAACTGGGCGTTCACTCATGACAAGGTCATCACTAACCTCTGCGGCTATCCTCGTGATCCTATCACCAACTATGGAGGTTGCTTCAGCTCGGGTCGTGCACTCCTCACCTATGCATTCTTCTTCAAGTACATGCTTGAGAATGGCCTTGACTATGCTGACAAACTTGGCGAGGATGTTGTCATCCGTTCCGAACTCTTCGGAATCGAGACTGCTACCGAAACCAAGCCTACCATCAGGGAATTTGCAGAGGCTTATTCCAAGATTGTCAATATCTGGGAGAACAGCATCGGAGATGTAAACCGTCTTTCTGCATTCAAGCTCGCTGAACCCGGCGACAAGGATGTCGTAAAGAATGCACACTATGTTCCTGCAAATACCACGATCCTGGTTGGCAGCAAGCTTTACAACATCGCCGACATGCTCGAGGTTGGTCTTCGCAGCTACATGCTTCTCCGTGGATTCGACGGCAATGAGACCGAAAAGGCCGGACTCGGCAACTTCGGCAAGGTAACTCCCGTTACCCTTGATTCTCCTGTTCCCGATTCCCATGGATTCGCATTCGGCAGCCCTCTGATTGAGACCAGCAATGGCGGATATCTCTACAAGAAGGTTGACGGCAAGGAAGTTTACGGACAGGTTGATCCTGTTATCCTTGACAACTGGGCACAGCGCTCTGTCAACTGGGCGTTCACTCACGACAAGGTCATCACCAACCTCTGCGGCTATCCTCGTGATCCTATTACCAACTACGGTGGCTGCTTCAGTGCGGGCCGTGCTCTCATCACCTATGCATACTTCTTCAAGTACATGCTCGACAACAAGCTCGACAAGGCTGATGGTCTTGGCGCAGACGTTGTTATCCGTTCCGAACTCTTCGGAATCGAGACCGCTTCGCTCAAGGATTTCGCAAGAGCTTTCGTAAAGGGCCTCAACGTTTGGCAGAACACAGTTGGCAACGTTGATGCAGACGGTGTCCGTAACCAGAAGAGCAAGGATGGAGCTTGGGAGAATGTTCATTTCATCCCCATCGAGGGCAACCCTGACAGCGATTATTATACTTTCGGCAACAACCAGTACGATCCCAAGTACACTCCTTGGGTCCTGAAGGTTCCCGGAAAGGACATCAAGGCCAACGAGGCATGGGAAATCGCTATCCGCGGTCTGCTCAACATGTGCACCGCCGAAGGAGAGGACTTCCTCCCCGGCATGACCGACCGCAACAAGGCTTACACCCTGAAGGATGCCATGGCTCTGTCCGAGGCTCCCATCTCCGCTATACTCCCCGACAACAAGTGGGGCAAGCATCCTTGGTATGAGGGTGGAAACCTCGTCAAGGACGGTGGAAAGGAAGTTACCGCTGTCGATGTCAACTTCGCAATCAAGGTTGGTGCATGGCACATCGTGCGCGGCCTTATCAAGAACGACGGCAACACCAGTCCTCTCGGCATGATTGGCAACTTCCAGGAATTCGGTACCTCCTCCGGCACCCTCAATCTCAATGGTGAGAACGGTGCTTATGTCGGATACATCTCTCCTATGCGCGAAATGCTCGTTATGATGAGGATTTATAAATATTTGCTCGACAATAATGTAGATGCAAATGTTTACAGCGCTCTCAAGGGCCAGAAGTTCGATTTCGATCTCTACGGAGTGAAGTAATTGCCTGTTTTTGACCGTGGGGGCCTGACCGCCCCCGCGGTTCCAATTATAACATTAAATGCTATGAGAAAATTTCTGTTTTCCATTATGGCATGCAGTCTGATTGCAGCTGCCTGCGCATGCAACAAGAACAATGACGACAATAAAAATGAAGACTCTGAAGGCCAGGAGGAGGTCAGCAAGGAATTCACCGCTACCCGTTTCAACGGATATATGGTAGAAGAACTTGCAAAAGCTTACGAGTCCTTTGTTGAAAAGGATCTTCTTCCTGCTTCAGTGAATGTCGAGGGTATTCTCTATGGTAAAGGCCAGTACATCGCTGCAGCTTGCCTGCTCCTCAAACAGATTCAGGAGGACCCTGAAAACTGGGAGAAAGAAGAGGTTGACGTTCCTGTCCGCATGACATGGGGTGGAAACTTGCAGAACAATACCTTCGAGCAGGACAGCATCTCGCTGGAAGCTCTTTCATGGGCGGCCGAAAAGGCCTATGCCTATGGTGTAAAGAATGGCTCCATGCCCAATTACGTATCTTTCGGAAAGATCACTGTTCCTTCGCGCGGCGCCGACAGCACCTTTACCTATAACTATGACACTCCTTTCAAGGATGGTGTGAAATATATTGGCAACTTTATCTCCACCGATTATGGTGCAGCCCTCTGCCGCGTGTTTTATTACTATAAGCATAATTCACAATTGCCCGAAAAGGTATGCACCTGGGGCTCTGACTATCTTCGCAAGGTCAACAATTGTGCAATCGACGACCCTGTAGTCATCGCCGCAAAAGATGCTGCTCTTTCCGGACTCCCCGAAAACGCGACCCAGTTCCAGAAACTCAAGGCGATATTTGAATATGCCCGAGATGAATGGGAGTGGGAGAACTACATGAATACCTCCAAGGGTTCCGTGGGCACCATCAAAGCCAAGGGCGGCAATTGCTGCGACCTTACTCATGCCACTCTTGCAATGTGTCGAGCCGCAGGTATTCCCGCTCGTTACATGCACGGGCAGTGCTATTTCAGCTCTGGTGTTATAGGTCATGTGATTCCCGAGCTCTGGGACGGTCACCGTTGGTGGATATGCGATCCTTCCAATAATTCCGCGACCGTGGGAAATCCTGCCTGGAAAGGTATGGAAACCTTCAACGGACGCTATAAAGAGCTTCCTTTCTGATAATTGGTTAGTAGTTTTATAGTATGAAAAAGATTCTGGCTGTTATTTTTCTTGCTGCAACAATTGTGAGCTGCAAGCATGCCCCCGAAAACACCAACGGCATCTGGCTCTGGTCGAAATTCATGAACGAAGTGGATCTCGACGACCTGCATGCCAAGGCCATAGACAACATCATCCTTCACGAAGTCGCCTTCGAAAAGCATGGCGTGGACTCCACCCTGGCATTCATCCACGAGGCCCAGTCCAAGGGGATGAAGGTGCATATCTGGTTCCAGGCCTTCTACAAGGACGGCAAGTGGATCAACCCCGTGGATGATTCGCTCAACCGCTACAAGCAGGAGTACTTCGACGAGGTGATCGAGCGTGCGGTCAAATATGTGGGTTATGGCGTAGACGGCATCCATCTTGACTACATCCGATTCGGCGGCACCGCCCACAAGCACAATCCTTCCGAGGAAATCACCGCCACCGGCTGCGTGACCGAGTTCTGCAGGCAGATCAACAAGGCGACCAAGGCCGCCAATCCCAAGATCATCCTCTCTGCCGCCCTCATGCCCGAACCGGACAGCGAGTATTACTACGGCCAGGATCCCGCCCAGATGGGGCAGTACATCGACATCCTCATGCCTATGATCTACTTCCACTGCGACAGCTACCGCAAGGGAGGCAGGCCCTGGGCAAAGATGGTGGCGGATCACTTCGCCACCAAGGGCGCTCCCGCAAAGGTCTGGGCCGGACTTACTACATACGAGGATACCGATACCGAGCATGTCGTGCCTATGAATGCCGAGCGCATCCTGCAGGATTGCCGTATGTTTACTGATTCCACCAAGGCCGAGGGCGTAGTGCTTTTCCGCTATGGTCTCGGAGAACTTCCGGACTTGAACGAATTATGATTTTAATTGCAGACAGCGGGGCTACAAAGACCGAGTGGGGATGCGTTTCCCGCGATGGTTCGACCCGCATTGGCTTCTTCAGCCAGGGTTATAACCCCAACTATATTACCGGCAGCCAGATTGTTGCCGACATCCGCGCGAATCTCCCTGCGGAACTGGATCCCTATATGGTAGATGAAATCTACTTCTATGGTGCCGGGGTTACCGAACTCCAGTATCCTTTCATGGAGAAGACCCTCCGTGAGGTGTTCACAAAAGCGGTAAAGGTATTCATAGCAATGGACACCCTGGCATCGTGCCGTGCCCTGCTCCAGACCAAGCCCGGCTTTGCAGCCATCCTTGGCACCGGGGCGAACTCCTGCCTCTATGACGGCTGCAACGAGGGCCTCAACGTGGACAGTTGCGGTTTCATCCTCGGTGACGAGGGCTCCGGCGGCAACCTCGGCAAGCGCATGATCACAGACTACATCCGTCGCAACATGCCGGCAAATGTGTACGAACTTGTCGGCAAGGAACTCGGTCGGAATAACGACGAACTCTTGGACGTTATCTATACCAAACCTTTCCCGAACCGCTTCTGCGCGCAGTATGCCAAGTTCATCAACGAGCATCTTGACTTCGATCCTTACTTCCCGGAACTGGTGACCGATGCATTCAGGCTGTTTTTCAAGTTGATAGTTACCCATTATCCTGACTATCAAAAATATACCTTCAATGCCGTGGGCTCGGTGGCATACTACTTCCGGCCACTGTTGGAAAAGGTCGTAGCGGAATTCGGCATGAAGATGGGTAACATCCTCAAGGCTCCGATGGAAGGTCTCATCAAGTATCATCTTAACAATTAGCACATGAGCAGCAACAAGTACATAGTTCCCCTTGCATTCATTGGCATGATGTTCTTCACCGTGGGATTTGCCACCGGCATCAACGGTTATTTCGTGCCTTTCCTCGAAAACAATCTGAATCTGACATCCGCCCAGAGCTATCTGGTAATCGCGGCCACTTTTCTCGCGTTCCTGGTGTTCAGTTTCCCTGCTTCGAGCATCATAAACAAGATAGGGTACAAGCGGACTATGTCCTTGAGTTTCTTCATGTTCGCGCTGGCGTTCGCTTTGTTCATCCCGGCTGCTCGCATGGAGAGTTTCGCTCTTTATCTGCTTGCCTGCTTTATCAGCGGAACCGCCAACACCGTGCTTCAGGCGGCCATAAATCCTTACGTGACCATACTTGGGCCCATCGACAGTGCCGCACAGCGCATCTCCATCATGGGAATCTGCAATTCGCTTGCGCTGGCTCTGCCCTCCGTGTTTATCGCGGCAGTTACCCGAAAGCCGATTGAGGCCGTGGGACTGGTGGATCTGGATAAGCCGCTGCTAATCATTATCGGGGTCGTGGTCCTGCTCGGCATCATCACTTTCTTCGCTCCGCTCGAGGAGATAAAGGCGGAGGGGGAGGAGAACGAGGAGGATTGCCCCTATGCTGCGGGCAAGACCTCGCTCTGGCAGTTCCCTCATCTCTTGCTCGGGGCCCTTGCGCTCTTCGTGTATGTGGGTGTGGAGAATCTGGCTCTGCTGACCGTGTTGGATTATGCCCAGGAACAAGGACTTTCGAATCCGGAGAGTTACACCATCTGGCCCGGCATAGGCATGGCTGCAGGCTATATCCTCGGCATAATCTGCATTCCGCGTTTTATTTCACAGGTCAAGGCATTGCGCATCTGCACATGGCTGGCTGTCCTGGATTCTCTGGCAATCGTCCTTACTCCTCCTCAAGTGTCGGTTTGGTGCGTCGCTCTGCTCAGTTTCGCCTGTTCGCTGATGTATCCTGCCATCTGGCCTCTTGCCATCGTCGATCTTGGCAAGTTCACCAAGAAGGGATCCTCGCTGCTGGTGGCTTCCATCGGCGGCGGAGCCCTGATTCCGCTGCTGTTCGGTGCCATGAAAGATTGGGTTGGCCCCCAGCCTGCCTATTGGATATGTCTGCCGTTTTACCTGCTCATAATGTATTATGCTTACTACGGCTACAAAATCCGGAAGTAGCTCGGCCGGGAAACTCCTTCCGGACGGCTGGAAAGCTCTTTCCGTCGTCGCAGGCAAAGGGCACGTCCTCGCCCGAAAAAAGGGTTCGGTACGTGCATTGCCCGCTCCTACACACGCTGACGCTGCTTTCCAGCCGGAAAAGTGCGTTGGCGTCATCAGGAAAAACGAATGCTTCGGCAAGCCCCTTTTTTTCGGGGCGGTCGAAGCCCTTTCGTTTTTCCGAAAGCCGTTTTCCGGCTGGAAGATGTTTGCAAAAAAGGCGTTTTTGCATACAAGTAGTCGGTTTTTGAGGGGTTTGTATGCAAAATGTGGGTTTTTGCATACAAGTGGTGGCTTTTTGAAGGGTTTGTATGCAAAATGGGGTGTTTTGCATACGGAGGTGGGAGTTTTGAGAAGGGGTGCTGTGCTGACCGGTCTGGTGCTGGCGCTGATGCTGCCGCTTCCCGCAGGGGCGTGCACGACGGCGATAGTGTCGGCGGGGGCGAGCACAAGCGGACGGCCGATGATCTGGAAACAGCGCGATGCGAATGGCGAGCATAATACCATCGCGCACGTGCAGGGCGCCATCTACGCATATACCGGCCTCTTCCCAACGAGGGACAGCCTGCATCGTCTGGCGTATGCCGGAATAAATGAAGTGGGATTCGCCATCTCCAATAATCTGTCGTACAATCTGCGTCCGAAAGGCGCTAATATGGATACGCATAATGGGGAACTGATGGCAGAGGCCCTGGGGACTTGCAGGACGCTGGAAGATTTTACCGCGTTGCTCGACTCGAAAGCCGCGCCCAGAGGAATCAGCGCCAATTTTGCAGTAATTGACGCCTGCGGAGGCGCTGCCTATTTCGAGGCGGGAGATTCCTCCTATGTGCGCTACGACGTGCCCGAAGGCGGATATCTCTTCCGCACGAACTACTCCATTTCGGGGGATGATGGGCGCGGTAGCGGATACGCACGCTTTGCCACTATGGAAGAATTGATGGCGCGTCGTGCCGGTAAGGGCTTGAGGCCAAATCGGAAATTCGACGCTGCCTTCTTTATGGATGCCGGACGTTCTTTCGTGAATGTGCTTGACGGGGGAGACGCCCTCTGCTGCAAGCGTTCAGGCCTTATCTACGAACATGATTTCATCCCCCGCAGCACCACCGTAGCATCGATTGTCATCGAGGGTGTAGTTCCGGGAGACCCTGCAAATGGTGGAATCCTTTGGGCCGCACCTGGTTATACCCCTGCCTGCTATGCCGTACCAGTATGGGTGGCAGCTGGCTCCGACATCCCGGAAACCGTCGCAGGCGAAGCACCCGCGAATCTTCTTTCCATAGAACTCAAGCATTCCCTTTCGACCTTCGACTGGGATCCTAAATACCTGTCTGTAAAGCCTCTGCGTCGCATCCTGCGCCTTGTGCGCAAGGCGGAACGCACTGAACTCAGAACAGGCCGCAGGCTTGCCCGCCAGTTCCGCGAAACAAGCTTTGATGCCACTGCAGTCTCTGCATACAATGCCGCCGCAGCCGCACGCTTTGAATCTTTCAAACAACAAGTAAACCGAAATTGAGATGAACTTTACTCCCTGGACACTATTGGTTGACGTCGGATTTATCTCCCTGCTTCTGTTGCTGGGCAAATTCCTGCGCGCCAAGGTCCGGGTGATACAGCGCCTCTTCATCCCGCCAAGTCTAATCGCCGGTTTCTGCGGACTGATCCTGGGGCCGGAAGTTCTTGGATGGCTGCCCCTGTCAGGCTATATGGGCACTTACGCCGGGATACTAATTGCGCTGGTTTTCAGCTGTATACCCCTAACATCCGCCAGCAAACGCAGCAATGACGGAGGTTCACGGGTGGGGCGTATGTGGGCTTATTCGCAGGCCGGCATGCTTCTGCAATGGGCCCTGGGCGGCGCACTCGGCCTTTGGATACTTAGCATCTTCTGGCCGGTTAACGGCGCATTCGGCCTTTCGATGCCTGCCGGATTCTGCGGTGGACACGGCACTGCCGCCGCTATCGGTGAAGCCTTCTCCCGTTATGGAGTGGAGGAAATGCAGTCGCTGGCGATGACAGCCGCAACCGTGGGAATCATCGCATCGGTGATAATCGGCATGTGGCTGATATCCTGGGGTGCAGCCCGCGGGAAGACATCCTTCCTCCAGCGCTTCGAGAATCTCCCTCCCGAGTTGCGTACAGGCATCCTGCCAAAAGACAAGCGCAGCAGCATGGGTGAAGCCTCCTTTTCTGCCATCTCGCTGGATTCCATGACTTTCAACTTCGCCATCGTGGCGTTGATCGCCCTTGGAGGATACGGAATCAGTAAACTGATCGCCCTGGCGTGGCCTGTGCTGATGCTGCCGGTGTTCAGTTGCGCGTTCATCGCCGGCCTTCTGGTGCGATGGTTCCTCGGTCGCGTGAAGGTAGACGAACATATCTCCAAACCCATCATAGGGCATCTCAGCGGCGCTTTTACCGACTATCTTGTAGCCTTCGGCGTGGCTTCCATCAAACTGGAAGTGGTAGGCCGTTATATCGTGCCGCTGCTCATTCTGCTGGCTGTCGGGCTGGTCCTTACACTCTTTTACGTGTTCTGGGTGGGCGCCCGCATCCACAGGACTTACGCTTTTGAAAAATCCATCTTTACCTGGGGCTGGTTCACCGGCACCATGGCGATGGGAATAGCCCTGCTGCGCATTACGGATCCGGATTCGCGCAGCGGCTGCCTGGACGATTACGCTCTGGCCTATTTGTATATCGCACCGGTGGAGATTGCGCTGGTGTCACTCTCTCCTGTGGCATTCGCCTACGGCTGGGGCTGGCTCTTCGTGCTTGTATGCCTTGCCGCCGGCGTGGGGATACTCGGTTTTGCCGGTGTGCGCGGATGGCTTGGGCGAAAAAAGTCTTAATTAGAATATGAAAAGGATAATGATATATTTGCTGGCGCTGCTGATGTTAGTGCCGGCGGCTGCAAAAAAGAAACTGGACAGGAATACTGGCGTGCGCTATCTGGACGCCAGTTTCCATCTCTACGATTCCCTCCAGAAACGCATCTTTAACTATGCGGAAACCGCTTATAAGGAGTTCAAGAGCGTGGAGCAGTGGACCTCTTTCCTGGAGAGTCAGGGATTCAGCGTTGAGAGGGGAGTGGCGGGGATTCCTACCGCATTCGTCGCCAGTTTCGGTAGCGGCAGCCCTGTAATAGGGATGATGGCCGAATATGATGCCATCGCTGGGATGAGCCAGGATACAGTGGCTTTCAAGAAGCCTCTGCTGGCCGGTGCTGCCGGACATGCCTGCGGACATAACCTGCTGGGTACGGGCTCGATAGCCGGTGCGGTTGCAACAGCCAGGTGGATGCAGGCCAACGGTATCAAAGGTACTGTCAAGCTCTTCGGATGCCCGGCGGAAGAGGGTGGGGGAGGCAAGGCTTACATGATGCGCGAAGGCGTGTTCGACGGCCTCGACGCTATGCTGGACTGGCATCCGGACACGCGGAATACCGTCAACAAGACATCCGGTCTTGCCAATGTGCAGGTACTCTTCACTTTCAGCGGAAAATCCTCTCATGCATCCGGTGCCCCCGAAGCCGGGCGCTCCGCTCTCGATGCCGTGGAAGCCTTTGATTATATGATGAATATGATGCGCGAGCACGTGCCCCAAACCTCCCGCATCCATTATGTTATAACAGAGGGCGGCAAGGCTCCCAACGTCGTTCCCGACAGGGCAAGCGTGAAATATTTCTTCCGCAGCCCTTCCCGCGAGACAGTGAAGGATATCCTCTCCCGTGCGCTGAAAGCTGCCGAAGGCGCCGCGCTTGGAACCGGCACCACGATGGAATATGAGCTTGTTTCCGGCAACTACGAGCGTCTGCCCAACGAGGCGATGGCTTCGCTGGTGATGCGTTCGCTGGAGAAGGTGGGAGGAATCAAGTTGGATGCGCGCGAACAGGCTTTCGCTCAGGCGATTGCTGCCGAGTCCGGCGTAGATGCTGCGCTGATAGATAGATTAGGAATCGTTGTGCCTCCGTCGGAAGAGGGATATGAGGCGTATGTTTCGAGCGATGTTGGGAATGTGACATGGGCTGTGCCCACAGGCAGTTTCCGTTACGCTTGTTTTGCACCCGGCGGAGTAGGGCATAGCTGGCAGCAGGTTTCCAGTGGCGGCACCACTATTGGTACGAAAGGAGCGCTGGGTGCTGCAAAGGTGCTGCATCTGTCAGCAATAGAGTTGTTTACGGATGCGAAGCTGCTCGAGGATGTTCGCTCGGAGTTCCTTGCGAGGCGCGGTCCGGACTTCAAGTTCGAGCCGATGATGGGAAACCGCCGCCCGCCGTTCCTGCCTGCCGCTACGCTGACGCCTGAAATGCCTGATTTGCGTACGGGCAAAGCGGACTGCTCCGCAGAAAAGGCTGCTGAGGCCGGGAATGCCCCTGGTCGGAGCATTTTCCCGTACAGGGTTGCGAAGCAACGCGGAGACCAGGGGCATTCCCGGCCTCCTGTCGTCGATCTGCGTGCAGGGGGAATTCCATCTATCGTGCCGACATCGCGTCCTACTGCGGATACAACCGGGTTGAATATCTTCCTAAAATCGTCCGGTATTCAGAATCAGGCCGAATCCGGCCGCTGCTGGTTTTTTGCAACTGCGAATGTGCTTCGCGGAGATCTGGAGTTCTCAGTGGTCTATCCATATTTCTGGGATATGATGGAGAAGGCGAACCTCTTCCTGGTGAGGGCATGGGAGCATAGGAACGAGGCCGTTGACAGCCGCTTCAACGAAACTATCTTCCGCCGGCCTATCTGGGATGGCGGGCACTTCATGGGAGCCATCTATCTTATTGAAAAATACGGAGTTGTGCCGTCTTCCGCGATGTCGGAGACCTTTACTTCGCAGAATTCTGCGTCGCTTTTGCGCGAACTCCGCAAGATGCTTCGCTCCTATGGACTGAAGATGCGTTCCACAACCGATCCGGAGGCCGTGAGGGCTGCCGCTTTGGAGGATGTATGCCGTGTTCTGACCTCCACTTTGGGTGAGCCGCCGACCAGCTTTTATTTTGAAGGGCATGAATATACTCCTGCTTCATTCCGTGATGCATTCGTTTCGCCTGGCCTGGGCGACCGCTATGTGATGCTGATGAACGATCCGCGCCTGCCTTATAACAAGATGTACCGCGTGGAGGGCTCACGCCAGGCTGCCGACGGGCAGGACTGGACTTTCCTGAACCTTTCCTGCGAAGACTTGGAGTTCCTCGGCCTGGCTTCGCTGCGGGGAGGGGACAAGTTTTATTTCACTGTGGATACTCTGCAGGACGCCCTGCCGGATGAAGGGATTTACGATTCGTCGCTGTTCCCGCTGGATTCGCTCCTGGGCGTGCACACGGCCATGACCAAGGCCGAATTGTTCGATTCGCGCGATATCTCCTCAGCACATGCCATGGCTATGTGCGGGGTGCGGCTCCGCGACCTGCATTCACCGTCCGTGGTCAAGGACTGGATTGCGGAGAATTCCTTCGGACTGGGCCGCGGAGCAGGCGGATATATCCAAATGGACGCAGATTGGTGGCGCACTTATATGTTCCGCATGGCCATCGACCGCAAGTACCTTCCCGCGTCGCTTGAGGCCTTGCTCGGCGGCACCCCCGAACTGATTCCCTACTGGAACGTCTACTGATTCCTGTCCCGGCCACTCTTTATTCGTCCGGTTTGCATACAACCCTTTTCAACCCATCAGTTATGTATGCAAAACCGGGCCTTTTGCATACATCTCCCTCCGAACCAGCCGCCATGTATGCAAAACCGTGCCTTTTGCATACATCTCCCTTCAAACGAGCCGCCATGTATGCAAAACCTCCATTTCTGCATACATCTCCCATCAAACCAGCCGCCATGTATGCAAAACCTCCCTTTCTGCATACGATATCCTAATAAATAGTGATTTGTAACCGTCGGTGAAGGATTGCGTTGTATTTTTGTAATCAGATAATCGGCATTTAGCTATGAAACATTTTGAATGGTCACCCCGCCCTGTGGCATCTGCAAAAACCATAGGCAAAGAAGTCTTTCTGCCACTGACAGGAATAATTGGTATAACTGTTCTGCTGGTTGCAATCCTATATGCTTTTATCCTTTCCGGGAAGGGCCTCGCTCCCGTGGTTCCGGTGCATGTTGATGACGGCGAAACGGTAGATCCCAATCCATTTCGATTTGCTTTTATGCTGATTGGCTTCTCCCTTTCGTTTGTATTGGCTGCAATCTCTGAACATAAAGGCCGGCAAGGCCGTACGTTGCCTGCATTCTGGTGGGGCTATGCCGGAGGAACCCTGTTATGGCAGTCGGTAGGGGAATGTGCCTGGCACTTCAGCATCCGTAACGAAGACTACTTGATGTGTTTTCCTCATATTGAAGGCGCCTCGGCAGTATTCATGGTACTTATCGTAACCATATTCTTATTATATTGCTACGAAAGAAAGGCTTTTGGCTGGGGTATGTGGGTGTTTGTACTTTCATTCGTCGGAAACTGGTTCGGACACTTCATACAGATTGGTACCTATCCGCTTGTGAGTAATATGATGGAAGAACGTGTCTGGTTCCAACTGACCGGAGCCATAATCGGAGGCCTGACCTGTATCGCCGCGATACTTCTTGGCATATTCTCTGCCCGCGACACCAAAGCCCGGTTATGCTCTTGTCTGATGCTTTATTTTGGGGTTGGGATCATAGTCACGGGTGTCGCCGGGCTGTAATCAACGCCCAAACAGTTCTTCAACTACATTACGATCAAGCCTAAGCATACGTTGGATCTGCCCGTCGGAGGCGTTGTATTCCCTTCTTAACTGCCTGGCTACTTCCAATTTATCCCTTTGCGGAAGCAAAGTTGGTTTGCTGTTGTTGAATTGCTTTCTGCATATATTGAGCAGGACTGCAAACATATCATCGTCATCCAGGAAGATAATGCTTCTCCAAGTTTAATACAGCAGAAACTTTGTGGCAGAATCATTCCGTTTTTTACAAGAATTGAGTCTGGCAAATCCGGAATTCTTCCGTGACACATACTCTGTTTCTCGCGGAAAGGTCGCGCGTTAAATGATTGTGCATCAGTTATATTAGCCATAGGGTTGAAGAATAATGCACCTGCTCCCCAGGGATATGAATAAGGCAGGTATTTATCGCTTACAAGAAATCCGTTCCGTGCTATGTAAACTATTTCTCGTCTGACACTCTCAAGGGTGGGAAGAGGAATTGGGTCTGTTGTGAAGCCATCCAGATTCTTATAGCGTCCGGTACTAAGATAATAACGGTGCAGTTTGGCTTTATAGAAATCGAAAAAACGCAAGCAATCCTCTCTTGTGCATCCGGCGAGCAAAACGTGGATGTGATTGCTCATGATTTCGAATGTGACTACTTTGACTTTGGCATACGAAGCGGCAATCGCAATAAGAGTAACACAAAACTTGTAATCTTCAATGGTTTCACATAAGATCTCGGTGAGTTTTCCTGGCGTACAGATGTGCCAGAAGGGGCTGTTGCTTGAGAAAGTGTTTGAGCAGAATTGCTCCGCTTGAGCGAAAGAAGCCTTCATAACGCCATTTTCTAAAGTTCCACATAATCTCCGCCACAATTGGCGTTGCGCTAATATAGATATTTTTGATTCCACCCGCAAAACATTCTACAAAAACTTTATAGATGTATGCAAAATAGCCCTTTCTGCATACATCTCCCTCCAAATCGTCCGACTTGTATGCAAAACGTGGCATTTTGCATACATCTCCCTCCGAATCGGCCGCTCCGTATGCAAAACGCCGGCCTCTGCATACATAGAGGCCGACGATATAGGGTGGCGATTTATGGTAGGTCCTAACTTATAGTAGAACAGCGCCTTCGAGTTTTCTGCATTCAGAAATCCTACAGCAGGCGGATGTCCCAGCCGGAGATCAGGTCGCCGTAGAGCACAAAGAGGACTTCCAGAGTTTTGCCGCTGGCTTTGTCGCTCACCTGATAACGGCGCAGGCGCTCATTCTCGAACACAAGTTCATATTCGCCCAGGTCAAGGGCTGGATAACTCACCGAAAGGTCGTCGGGAACCATGCCGTTGACACTGCGCTCATGGATTGCGCCGTTCGCTATCATGCGTTGCATATTGCGCTCTATCACTGCCATCAACGAAGCATTCTCAAAAGGATCAGTAGAAGGAGCAACTGCCGGAGGTTCAGGGAGTTTGCCGGCAGCACGCACTGCACGCAGGCTGTCGGCATAGACCTTGAAACGCGCGCGCAAATCTGCCGAAGCCAAACCTTCGATAGTATAAAGAGATATGCCCTGCGCACCAGCGCTGAAAGCTGCATCCATCTTTTCGAAAATGAATTCAGGTTCTCCGCCGAGTTCTGTGTCTACACCACACATGAGAGTGGTGCCTGAGCCCTTGCCTAGATAGTTGCTCAAGGTAGCATCCCTCGCAAAAGAAGGATCCATCGTATAGAAATCGCAGTAGGCCATGGGATGGACCATATCAAGGTCCCACTTCGCGAAGTCCTGGAATACCATGAATTTGTCGAGTCCGATTGCCGCAAAGGGAGATGCGGTGACTTTCTTCCCGGCCTTGTGGGCAACATCGCACATGAGGTTGGCGACTTCCGTAATCTGGTTGCAGCGGAATTCGCACCACTTCTCGTCGCGTGAAGGATCATCCTGCTCGCGCGGATCGTATCCATATTCCTTCTCGAATTTCTCAAGCATTGACGGATGGTAGCCGTAGTCGTATTCAGGCCACACTTCTGTATCCTGCCGCAAATTATAGTTATATGCCAGCGAAATAGGCAGCACACAGTCAATCAGGCGGCAGTAATCCAGGCAGATGCCTTCCACTCCATCTACGGCGCATATGTCCGCAACCTTCCGGGCCAGATATTCACGCACCTCGGGCAGCGCCGGGCAGAGGAATTTGTAGGAGTTTACATATGCCTTGTGGTCCACCACGCTCTCTCCGTTCCGGTTGACGCTGAACCAGTCCGGATGCTCCTCGAGCATCTGCGCACGCTCCTGACGGGGAGGATTCAGCGTCCAAACCCACGCATAGACGGTGATTCCGTGCCTGCGGGCAATCTCCACATCTTTCTTGTACGCCTCCACGGAAGGTGCGTGCAGCATGACAGCATCGAGGCCGGCCTCTTCCATATGGGTAAAGGCGGATTCCATGTCGATCTCGGGGATGTCCTCGAGCCAGGTCCAGAACATAGGGTAAGTCTCGGATTTCTTACTGCAGGATAAAAGTGCCAGGATGGCTGCAAATACGGTGAGAGCCTTGAAAAATCGTTTCATACCAAAAAACGTTACAATTATACAAATATAGTTTTTTTCTTCTGTTTTTGCTATATTTGAAAGAAGCATAACAAAATGAAAAACTATTTCACGACTCTCATTGCAACAGCTTTTGTCGTAGTCGGCTGCGGCAGCTGTGACACGCCACGCAACCTCGCTCTCCACAGGGCGGCATACCACTCCAGCGCTGCTGACTACAACCATACGGCCCAGCTCGTAACCGACGGGATTGTCGATTTGCGTGAGCCGGTCGGCTACGAAGTGCTGGAAAACGGGCAACGCGCAGCCAAACACCGCAAAGAAAGTGTGCTGGCAGGACGGCGCGCCGTTCACTTCAAGATGCAGGGCCCGGAAGGGGATTTGTGTGTCGTGGAGCATGGTATTCATCAGCAGGTGGATGCAATGCGCATCAACGTTGCTACCCACTTCGGTAATCAGGAGAACGGTCCGGTGGAGTTTGATTTCCTCGCTTCCCGGGACGCTGGTTCGACCTGGACGCAGATTTACACCATAAGGACAGATCTCGAGGAGAAGGTGGAGACCAAACTCTTTTTCAGGATTACTCCTGATGACTCCTTCAATGCCTATAAAATGGTATTCCATGGCGAAGATGTGGCTGATCTTACCTTACTCGCCTGGGATTTCTTTCATAAAGGGGAACGGTTGAACATGCTCGGAAACGAGCACTTCCGAAGCCTCTGGCTGGCAGAAGACAGCGGTCCGCAGTGGTTGAGCATCGATTTAGGCACCAACTCCAGACTCAGTGAGGCCGCCTTCCATTGGGTGAACAGCCCTGAAGCTGGTCGCATTCTGGTTTCGGATGACGGAAAGAAGTGGAGGAAAGCCGGCGCATTCGGCAGTGCAGGCAGCGAATGCTCCCGCATCAAACTTCGCGGCAGCGGACGTTTTGTAAAAGTTGAAATGGCCCCTGCGGAAAACGGCAAACCTCTCGCCCTCAGCGAATGGCAGGTCTTCGGAACCAATAATCTGACTCTTCCGGAAAGCCGCTGGAAGGTCTGCCGTGCGAGCGAGGCCGACAATCCATCCGCTTGGATTCCAGCCAAAGTCCCCGGCACGGTGCTCTCCGCCTTCACCGACATAGGTGCAGTGCCCGATATCTCCTTCGGCAATGACCAGGAGTACATCTCGGATTCATATTTCAATTCCGATTTCATTTATCGCGGCACCATACCCTTTGTCGGCCCTGCCGGGAAAAGGGTGTTCCTCAATTTCGGAGGAATCAACTGGAAGGCAGACGTGAGCCTGAACGGAACTGTGCTAGGAAGCATCAACGGCGCCTTCACCCGCGGTAGTTTCGAGGTGACGAAACTGGTGCGGATGGGCGACAATGAAGTTGAGGTACTGATTCACCGCCCCGCCCATCCAGGAGCGGCCAAAGGCAACACACTCAAGCGCATACCCCCGAACGGAGGCATTCTTGGCGCTGATAATCCAACTTTCCATGCTTCGATAGGATGGGACTGGATTCCGACCGTCCGAGGGCGCAACACAGGTATCTGGCGGCCTGTCTGGTTCAGTACCGGCGGGGATGTCACAGTCAGCGATCCGCTTGTGCAAACGGTGCTGAATCTGCCGGATACCACCAGCGCGGAAGTAACGGTGGAGGCCATACTCACCAATCATTCCGATCAGTCCCGCAATGTTGTTTGGAGGGGAGAGATAGGCCCTGCACACTATGCAGAGCCGGTCAGACTCAGAGGCGGTGAATCTCGTATCGTGCGGCACACACTTATGATGGAGAAGCCACGCCTTTGGTGGCCTAACGGCTATGGAGAGCCTTATCTGCACCGGGCATCGATGGCCGTTGAGCTGGATGGCGTCCGTACTGATTCACTTGCCTTCAGGGTTGGTCTCCGGCAGATGACATACTCTACTGACGACGGAAGGCTGACGGCTTGGGTAAATGGCCGCAGGATTTCCGGACGAGGAGGCAACTGGGGTTTCAGTGAACTTAATCTGCGCTACACCGCACGCGATTATGACATCGCCGTAGGGTATCATAAGCAGATGAATTTCAATATGATACGCAACTGGGTAGGGCAGACCGCCGATGAGGAATTCTATGATGCGTGCGACCGCCACGGAATCATGGTCTGGCAGGATTTCTGGCTGGCGAATCCCTCCGACGGGCCGGATCCCGACGACGAGGCACTATTCCTGGCGAATGCCGATGACTACGTCCGGAAGATCCGCCATCACCCCTGCGTAGTACTCTACTGCGGCCGCAACGAGGGTATGCCTCCCGCTTCGCTGGATGCTTCTCTTGATAAACTGACAGGACGTTTGCACGGGGATATCCTTTATATTCCCCACTCTTCGAGGGGTCTCGTTAGCGGTGAAGGCCCGTACCGGCGTCTGCCCTCGTCGGAATTCTTCAAACTCCGGGGCCAGGACAGAATGCATACCGAACGCGGCACAACGGCCATTCCCAATTTCGAAAGTATGTTGCGTTTCATCCCTTCCGAGGCCTTGTGGCCTCAAAACGACATGTGGGGAGTGCACGACTGGGCCCAGGAGAACGCCCAGAAAGTAGGGGAATACAGCGATGCTGTTGTCTCAAGGTTCGGGGATGCGGGCTCTGCCAGGCGTTTTACAGAACTGGCTCAATGGGTGAGTTACGATGCTTTCCGCGCCATTTTCGAGGGCCGCGGCACTGAACGCCGGGGACTCCTGCTATGGATGAGCCACAATGCATGGCCTTCGCTGGTATGGTGCCCTTACGACTATTATTATGACCCGCACGCTGGCTTCTTCGGCTGCAAGAAGGCCTGCGAACCTATCCATATTCAATATAATGCGGCTTCCGGCAAGGTGGAGGTTGTGAATATGAATGCGGGAGACCTTACAGGGTTGAGCGCATCTGCGTCCGTGCTCGATATGTACGGGCGCGAATTGAAGCGAGTTGAATTCGGTCTGGATTCTCGTGAAGATTCCACCTTCGAAGGGCCTGCCGTTGATTTGCCGGAAGGTGAGGTGAGTTACCTGCGTCTTTTGCTGGGTGGCATGGACGGTGTTCTGTCGGAGAATTTCTATGTCCTTGGCTGTCCGGAAGATAACCTTCGCGCTCTGCTTGATCTTCCGAGGGCGTCCGTGAAGTGCAAATGGACGGTATCGAATGTGGATCTAAAATACATCGTGGATGTGGATCTGCAGAATCGATCCAACGTACCGGCCCTGATGCTAAGGCTGAATCTTCTGAACAATCGTCCTGTAAATTCAGGACCTGCTCCTACAGGGTTGTGCAGTTCTTCGGAGCCTGCAGATGATTATCGAATTCTGCCGGCGGAGTGGTCCGACAACTACTTCCATCTCATGCCCGGCGAGAGCAGGCATATACAAATCACGGTTTCAAAGTTGTATTTCGATACGGCCCTGAAACCCCGTCTGGAGTTAAGCGGATTCAATCTTTAGAGTGTCTCCGGGAGAGTGTCTATGAATGCGCGGAGTATCTCGAAGGATTCTGTGCCGACAGTTTCCCAGAAATTCTCGAACTGACCGAGGCGGTTTTCCTCTTCGGCAGTGTCGCTGATGACGCGCATGCTCATGAAGGGCACGTTGTACATATGGCATACCTGGGAGATTGATCCGGACTCCATGTCGCAGGCGAGCGCGTCGGGGAAGTGCCCGAGGATGAAGGCGTTGTCGGCCGGGCCAGATACGAAGCGATCGCCGCTGGCGATCAGGCCGAAATGCAACTTGCCGGAATCCAGGCTGCGGGCAGCATTCAGCATGGCCGGGTGCGCTTTGAAGCGGGCGGGAAAGCCCTGCACCTGCCCATACTCATTGGGCTCGCCGTACCAGCAGTCGTGATAGGCCACCTGCGCCGCCACGACCACATCCAGCAGATGGATGTACTTTGCAACTCCGCCGGCGCATCCTGTAGAGATGATGCAGTCCGGATGATGCTCGCTGATGAGTTTGTAGGCATTTACGGCCGAATTGACCTTCCCCCAGCCGCAGTGCACCGGGACGATTTGATGTTTGCTATTATTAGCCAGGACTTTACGGACCATTTCGTACTCCTGGTCCATTGCCGTCATGATACCGATTTTCATAGTACAAAGATAATAATTATATTTGCAGTATGCTCGAAGACAACAGAATAAAAGTGTTTCTGACCGTGCTGGAGTGCGGAAATTTTACATCTGCGGCATATAAACTGGGAATCAGCCAACCTGCCGTGAGCCAGAATATCGCCGAACTCGAGCGTCTGCTGGGAGTGCAACTGATGGAACGTGCCCGCGGTGAAATCACATTGACGGAAAACGGCCATCTTTTCGAAGGCTATGCACGGCAGATCGCCCATTGGTATGCCGTCGCCGACCGAGCCTTCCATCCCGATCCGCTGGCCCTTCATCCACAACCGGTAAAACCCGCCGTTCTCAAACTCGAAAACGGCACCGAGGCCGAAGTCTGGGCCTCCGGCAGCGACATTCATATTGAATTGAAATAAAAAACGGAAGCCTGCAACCTGCGGACTTCCGTTTTCTAATATCAGTCAGGAACTTACTTCCCGGCCAGGCGCTTGTAGGTCTCGAGACGCACCTTCGCGAACTCTTCGGTCTTTTGCAGAAGTTCTTCCGCACGTTCAGGGAAGAGTTTATAGAGGGATGCGAAACGGACCTCGCCCTTCAGGAAGTCCTGGAACTTGCTCCAGTCGGGTTCTTTGCTGTCCAGGCTGAACGGGTTCTTGTCGGTGCCTTCGAGCATGGGGTTGTAGCGATACAGATGCCAGTAGCCGCAATCCACCGCAAGTTTCTCCTCCTTCTGGCTGAGACCCATTCCGGCCTTCAGACCATGGTTGATACAAGGAGCGTACGCGATGATGAGTGAGGGGCCGTCATAAGCCTCAGCCTCTTTGATCGCGTTCATGTACTGCACAGGGCTTGCACCCATAGCCACCTGGGCCACATATACATAGCCATAGCTGATGGCCATCATGCCGAGGTCTTTCTTGCGTATCTTCTTGCCGCTGGCGGCGAACTTGGCGATAGCACCTGCAGGGGTAGCCTTCGAAGACTGTCCGCCGGTGTTGGAGTAAACCTCGGTGTCGAGTACGAGGATGTTCACGTTCTCGCCGCTGGCAAGCACGTGGTCGAGTCCGCCGTAACCGATATCGTAAGAAGCACCGTCACCGCCGAAGATCCACTGGCTGCGGGATGCGATGAAGTTCTTGTACTCAAGCAGTTGCTTGCAGCAGTCGCATCCGCACTTCTCCATCATGGGGATCAACTCGTCCGCTACCTTGCGGGTGACAGCGTAGTTGTTGCGGTCGGCAAGCCATTCGCGCATGAGAGCCTTCATCTGCTCGGAGCACTTGTCGCACTCGAGAGCCTTCTCCATAAGGGAGCCGACAGTCTCGCGGATGCGGTCGGAACCGAGATGCATACCAAGACCGAACTCGCAGAAGTCCTCGAACAGGGAGTTGGCCCATGCGGGACCATGGCCCTGGGCGTTGGTGCAGTAAGGAGATGCGGGGAAGGAGGCGCCGTAGATCGAGGAGCATCCGGTAGCGTTCGCGATCATCATGTGGTCGCCGAAGAGCTGGGTGATGTTCTTGATATAAGGAGTCTCGCCGCAGCCTGCGCATGCGCCGGAGAACTCGAACAGAGGCTGGCTGAACTGGGCGGCCTTGAGATTGCTCTTGGGATCGAGAGGAGTCTTGTAGCCGACCTTTGCGTTGAGGTAGTCGTAAGCTTCCTGGTCTGCGACATGGTCCATGTAAGGCTGCATAGACAGGCTCTTTTCGGGCTTGGTAGGGCAGACATCCACGCAGTTGCCGCAACCGGTACAGTCGGCGACGGATACAGCCATGACGAACTTGTAGTCCTTGAGATTTGCCTTGCCGTCCACGAACTTGACGCCGGCAGCCTCTGCAGCGGGAGCCTCATCTGCGGTGAGCAGGAAAGGACGGATGGCTGCGTGAGGGCAGACGAATGCGCAGTTGTTGCACTGGATACAGGTCTCGCCGTTCCATACGGGGACACTCACGGCAACGCCGCGCTTCTCGAATGCGGAAGTGCCTGCGGGCATGGTGCCGTCGGCATAGGGGAGGAATGCGCTGACGGGCAGCGTGTCACCTTCCTGGGCATTCACCACGTCGGCGATTTCCTTCACGAAGGAAGGAGCCAGACGGTTCTTGCCGGGATTCTCGAACTTCGCGGTGATGTTGGCCCACTCTGCAGGAACCTTCACCTCGATGTATTCGCCGCCGCGGTCGATAGCTGCATAGTTCATGTTCACGACGTTCTCGCCCTTCTTGCCATAGCTCTTGAGGGCGGCATCCTTCATGTACTTCACTGCATCCTCTGCGGGGATGATGCCGGTGATGCGGAAGAATGCGCTCTGGAGGATGGTATTGGTGCGTCCGCCGAGGCCGATTTCAGCAGCGATCTTGGTAGCGTTGATGATATAGAGTTTGATATGCTTCTTGCCGATGATGCTCTTGACATTGTCGGGGATGCGCTCGAGGGTTTCCTTCTCGTCCCAGAGGGAGTTGAGCAGGAGGCTGCCGCCTTCCTTGATGCCCTTCAGCACGTCGTACTTCTCGAGATAGGAAGGAACGTGGCAGGCGACGAAGTCGGGTGTGGAAACAAGATAAGGTGCGCGGATGGGCTCCTTGCCGAAGCGGAGGTGGCTGCAGGTGTAGCCGCCGGACTTCTTGGAATCGTAGTCGAAGTATGCCTGGCTGTAGAGTTCGGTGTGCGAACCGATGATCTTGATGGTATTCTTGTTGGCGCCCACGGTGCCGTCGGAGCCGAGACCGAAGAACTTGCACTCGGTGGTGCCGGGCTTCACGATAGAGATCTCGCCCTTGGTGGGGAGGCTCTTGAAGGTGACATCGTCCACGATGCCGATGGTGAAGTCGTTCTTGGGGGCCTTCAGTTCGAGGTTGTCGTATACCGCGATTATCTGTGCGGGGGTGGTGTCCTTGCTGGACAGGCCGTAGCGTCCGCCGACGATGAGCGGAGCGTCTGCGACGCCCTGGTAGGCTGCCTTGATGTCGAGGTAGAGAGGCTCTCCGAGCGAGCCGGGTTCCTTGGTGCGGTCGAGCACGGCGATCTTCTTGACGGAGGCGGGGATGGCCTTCATGAGATACTTGGTGCTGAACGGACGATAGAGGTGTACGGAAACGAGACCGTACTTGCGGCCCTGCCCGTTGAGATAATCGATGGTTTCGCGGATGGTCTCGGTGACCGAACCCATTGCGACTATGATGTTCTCTGCGTTGGCGTCGCCATAGTAGTCGAAGGGACGGTAGATGCGTCCGGTAGCTTCGCCGATCTCACCCATGTAACGGGCGACCACATCGGGAACTTCGTCGTAGACCTTGTTGCGGGATTCGACGGCCTGGAAGTAGACGTCGCCGTTCTGCGCGGTGCCGCGGGTAACGGGAGATTCGGGGTTCATGGCTCTCTCACGGAACTGCTGCAGAGCCTTGGTGCTCACCATCTTGCGGAGGTCGTCCTCATCGATGGCCTCGATCTTCTGGATTTCGTGCGAGGTGCGGAAACCGTCGAAGAAGTGCAGGAAGGGGATGCTGCTCTTGATAGCGGAGAGATGAGCTACGGCTGCCATGTCCTGGGCCTCCTGTACGGAGCCGGATGCGAGCAGCGCGAAGCCGGTCTGGCGGCAGGCCATCACATCCTGATGGTCGCCAAAGATGGAAAGTGCGTGCGAAGCGAGCGCGCGGGCCGAAACATGGAAGACTGCGGGCAGCATTTCGCCGGCGATCTTGTACATGTTCGGAATCATCAGCAGAAGACCCTGGGATGCGGTGTAGGTGGTGGTGAGGGCACCGGCCTGGAGGGAACCGTGCACTGTTCCCGAAGCGCCTGCCTCACTCTGAAGTTCGGTGACCTTTACGGTCTCGCCCCAAAGGTTCTTCTTTCCATGGGCAGCCCATTCGTCAATGTTCTCTGCCATGGGAGATGAAGGTGTGATGGGATAAATCGCCGCGTGCTCGCTGAAAAGGTATGCGATGCCAGCCACGGCGGTATTGCCGTCACAAGTGATGAATTTTTTTTCTTTTGCCATATTATATCGATATAAATTATGTAGTTGTCGTTCTTTGTCATCCGCATGAATACGGGCTGCTCCGCAGAAAAAATGCTCCGCAGCCCGATTATGCGGATGACTATGTCAGGCCATTAATGTCTACAGCAGTACCGGCAGCGCCGCTGATGCGCTTAACGAGGCCCTGCAGTACTGTGCCGGGGCCGAGTTCGGTGAATTCGGTGGCACCATCGGCAATCATGTTCTTCACGCTCTGCGTCCAGCGCACGGGGCTGGTGAGCTGCTTCAGGAGGTTCTCCTTGATGCGCACAGGGTCGGTTTCTGGCTGTGCCGTCACATTCTGGTAGATGGGGCAGCGCGGGGCGCGGACCTCGGTGGTTTCGATGGCCTTTGCGAGTTCGGCGCGGGCGGGTTCCATGAGCGGGGAGTGGAAGGCTCCGCTCACCGCGAGGGGAAGGGCGCGTTTTGCGCCTGCCTGCTTGCAGGCCTCGCACGCGGCAAGCACGGCTTCTTTCTCGCCGGAGATTACGATCTGCCCGTCGCAGTTGTAGTTGGCGGGGATGACGATTCCTTCGATGCCGTCGCAGATTTCCTCTACCTTTTCAGTGGGAAGGCCGATGATGGCGGCCATGGTGCCGGGCTCTTTCTCGCAGCACTTCTGCATCTCGTTCGCACGCACCGCAACCAACTTGAGGGCATCCTCGAAACTCACGGCTCCTGCAGCCACGAGGGCGGAGAACTCGCCGAGAGAGTGGCCACCCACCATATCGGGGGCTTCGAGCCCGGGAGTGCAGAGGGCGAGAGCTACGGAGTGTATGAAGATAGCCGGCTGGGTGACCTTCGTCGCGCGGAGGTCTTCGTCGGTGCCATTGAACATTATATCTGTAATCCTGAAACCCAGGATATCATTCGCCTTGTCCATCAAGGCTTTAGCCTCGGGACTGCTTTCGTAAAGATTCTTTCCCATTCCGGAGAACTGGGCCCCCTGTCCGGGGAATACGTATGCTTTCATTCGATTTAGGTTTAAGTTTACAAATATAACAAAAAAATGGTATATTTGCAGACCTTTTGCGGCGCCCTGCACCGCATACGGGAACGCCCCTGTAGTTTAATGGATAGAATTTCGGATTCCGGTTCCGACGATAGGCGTTCGATTCGCCTCGGGGGTACGAAAAACAACACTAAAACACTTACGATGAGAAAAGCTTTCTTAACCATCCTTGCCATGGTTCTGGCAGGAACGGCAGCATTTGCACAGGAGAAGGAAATGAAGACAGGATGGAGTTTAGGCGTGCTTCCAAGTGTTACCTATAGTACCGACAACGGCTTTCAGTACGGCGCCTTCGGCGATGTCTATTATTATGGCGACGGCAACACTTATCCGGATCCTCTCCACAAGTTCAGCTGGGAGGCTTCCCACTACACCAAGGGCCGCACCCGTCTCTATCTCGCCTACGACTCCAAGTATCTGGTGCCCGGAATGCGTTTCAACGCATCCGTGACATACGTCAACGACCCCATGTACAATTTCTGGGGATTCAACGGCACCCCCGCCCTGCAGAACTACGACCTCTGTGCCAACAAGGAAAGCCACCTGCACCTCGGAACCGACGGCCAGCAGCACGGCATCAACTACTATGGCATGAGTCGCAAGATGTTCCGTGCACTTGCAAACGTGCAGGGCCGTATCACCGACAATCTCAACTGGGCTGCCGGCCTCAACTTCTGGAATTGGCAGATGGGAGATATGAGGGAGAGCGCAAAGAACGATAACCGCTACGACACAGATGTCACCCTGTATAAGGCATATCAGGCGATCGATGCCATCCACGCCGATGAGGCCGCCGGCGGCAACGCCCTCGAAATCAACGCCGGAGCCGTTTACGACACCCGCGACATCGAGGCCGCCCCGAACAAGGGCATCTGGGCGGAGGCGTATTTGAACGGAAACGTCCTGGACCACCGCTACCTCAAGGCCTGTGCCTACTTCCGCCACTACATCACACTGCCCGTGCATCTCTTCAAGGCAGGCGATCCCGTGTTCGCATACCGCCTTGCCTGGCAGCAGACAATAGCAGGGGAGACTCCCTTCTATATGATCCAGAACGTGCCTCTCCTTGTTCAGCGCAATATGATTTCCGAGGGATTCGGCAGCTACAACACCATCCGTGGCATACGTGAGAACCGCATCCTCGCAGAGGGCTTCGCCTGGGCCAATATGGAACTCCGCATCAAGCTGGTTTCCTTCAAGCTGCTGAATCAGTTCTTCTACATCGCCGTCAATCCTTTCTTCGATGCAGGCATGGTTACGAAGGGCTATAGGGAAAATGCATTCGAAGGCGTGAAGTCCATCGATTCCAAGCTTCTCGCACTGGGAATCGAGCCAAAGATCTACGACACCTCCAAGGCCGGCGAAGTGGTCACCAGTGCCGGTGCAGGCCTGAAGATTGCGATGAATCAGAACTTCATCGTTTCAGTCGAGACCGCGCACTGTTTCTATAAAGAGATGGTTGTCGATCCCTGGATCAATATCGGCATCAACTATCAGTTCTAAAGTGTCCATCAGCCAAAAGAAAGACCTTGTGCCCGGCAGCCGCTCTGGTGGCCGGGCGCTTTGTGTAAACAGCGCCGAGGCGATGGTGCAGGCCGTGCAGGAAGCCGGCCTTATCCCTTTTTTCGAGAATATCATTCCCGGATATTCCATCGAGGAACTCACACCGCGTGAATACTGGTTCGACGGGGAAGAGGATACCCTCGGGCCCTGGGACTGGAAGATCGCCTGCGTGCAGAGCGGTGACATCGCCTACGGCAAATTCCTGCTCGGGGGCAAGGCGGCCTTCGCGACCTTCGAGGTCTACCGCGAACTTGTGAACTGGCGCCGTTCCCGCAAGGAGTATCAGCCTTCGCCAGATCAGCAGCGCTTGCTGGACTACCTGGCGGAGCACGGTTCGGTGGAGATGAAGGATGTGCGGCACCTGCTGGGCCTCAAGAAGAGCGCGGCGGATGCCCTGATGGCCCGCCTGCAGATGCAGACAAGGGTGATTACAGGAGATATAGCGCGTGTCTACCGCGGGGAGGATCTCCATTACAACGGCTGGCAGGTCAGCACTTTCTGCACCCCCGAATCCCTGTTCGAAGACTCCGGATCCGTCCCTGGCGGATTCCCCTTCGAGGCCTTCCTCGAACGTCGCACCTTTCATACGGACCGCACCCCGGCCGAATCCTACGAATTCCTGGCAGATATCGTACGAAAAAACGCACCCGATGCCTCGGATGCGCAGATTGCCAAACTCCTTCGCTAGAGCTATTTCTTCGCGTCGTTCTCCCGTATCTCCACGTGGCGGATCTTGCCGCTGATGGTCTTGGGGAGGGCGTCGGCGAACTCTATCACGCGCGGATATTTGTAGGGCGCGGTGATGTTCTTCACGAAGGTCTGGATGTCCTTGATGAGGGCCTTGCGCGATAGTTCGTTCGCGAGCTGCGGCTTGTATTCCGATGCCACTACGATGGTGGCCTTTACCACCGTTCCGCGCACCTCTTCCGGGTCCGGAATGCCGGTTACGGCGCATTCCACTACGGCCGGATGCCCCATTACGGCGCTTTCCACCTCGAAGGGACTCACGCGGTAGCCCGAGGTCTTGATGAGGTCGTCGTTGCGGCCCTCGAACCAGTAGTAACCGTCCTCGTCGCGCCAGGCGACATCTCCGGTATAATAGATGCCGTCGTGCCAGGCCTTGCGGGTGAGTTTGGGGTTGCGGTAGTAACCCAGGAACAGGCCTATCGGGCGCTTGCGGTCCGTGCGGATGACGATGACACCGCGCTCGCCGGGTTTTGCGGAAGATCCGTCCGGGGTGAGGATGTCGATGTCGTATGCAGGGGAGGGCTTGCCCATCGATCCGGGACGCGGTTCTACCCAGGGGAAAGTGCCCAGCGTCAGGGTGGTCTCGGTCTGCCCGAACGCTTCGTGGATCCAGAGGCCCGTGCGGCGATGGAACTCCTCGAACACCGAAGGGTTGAGGGCCTCGCCGGCGGTGGTGACATGCTTCAAGGATGAGAGGTCGAAGCAGTTGAAGTGTTCCTTTATGAGGAAGCGGTAAATCGTTGGTGGAGCGCAGAATGAAGTGATACGATACTTGCCGATGAGGGCGAGCAGCTCAGCCGGTACGAACTTCTCATGGTCGTACACGAATACGGTTGCTCCGACTATCCACTGCCCGTAGAGTTTGCCCCACACAGCCTTGCCCCATCCGGTGTCGGAATAGGTGAAGTGGATGGAGTCCGGAGTGAGTTGATGCCAGTATGCGGCGGTCACCAGATGGCTTAGGGCGTAGGTGTGCGAATGCATCACCATCTTCGGCTCGTCAGAAGTGCCTGAGGTGAAGTACATCAGCATGGGATCCTCGCTCTCGTTCTGCCAGTTTCCGCGCTCCCAGGGCGTTGCGGCGGCAACTCCGGCCTCGAAGTCCTCGAAGCCCTCCGGCACCAGCGGCCCTATGCTTATGAGTTTCTCGAGATAAGGGCACTTGGGCTCCGCCTCGGCGACCTTCTCCAGGATGGGGGCGTCGCCGCAGCAGATGATGGCCTTGATCTCGGCGGATTTACAGCGGTAGATAATATCGTGTGAGGTCAGCAGGAAGGTGGCGGGGATGGCGACGGCACCGATCTTCTCCAGGGCCAGCATCGTGGTCCAGAAGGGGAGACGGCGCTTGAGGATGAGCATTACGAAATCGCCGCGGCCGATGCCCAGCGAGCTGAGGTAACCCGCGACCTTGTCGGACTCGCGCTTGAGGTCGGCGAAAGTCAGCCTGCGCTCAGGCTCGGTGTCGCTGGTCCAGATAAGCGCCAGCTTCTCCGGAGCCTCCTCGGCCCAGGCGTCCACCACATCGTATGCAAAATTGAAATGCTCCGGAACATTGAACTCCAGTCCCTGCCCTTCGCCTTTGAGAAATCTTTCAATCATAGCGGTTTAAGTTTAAGTCTTGCAAAGATAGTAAAATGTTGGAAATGTGTGCGTTTTGACAGGATTTTTTTGTTAAGGTGGGGGAGTCGTAGGACAGTGCAGAGTATTAAATCAAATGGACAAGGCTCGATTTGGTAATATTTCTACAGACAGATTTCCTGCAAAAGGGTTATTATTGAAATAATGCCGTAAGGGTGCGGTTAACAGGCCGAAATCTCCCTGGAATTCAATATTGTCGATACAAGAATAAATGTACAGTTGAATACCACTTGCTTTGTAATGCAAGTTATCAAAAGAACTGCCTTCTCTTCTTCTGATTACAACTTCTTTTTCAATATCGAGCCAATAAAAACTGAGGCTTGACGAATCTTTATGAGGTGTTTCCTGAGAGAGTTTAACCATATGCCCAACCGTGGAATTCCTCAGCGACTTAATATGTTCGTCCATTAACAGCTTTTCATATGAATTCTGTTTAATACCCAACACATCATAAATACCAATCCATAGTTTTAGAATAGGCTCCACAGGAAGATCCTTTTTCATCGAATAAATATAAGCATCCAATGTCTTTCTGAATCTTGCTTCAAAAGCAAGAAAAAAAACGGTCACATAATTTGCCATAGAAAAAACTACAATGTAATAAAACACGATACTAATGGAGAAAGAAAACTATCTTCAAGATTGGCTTTGATTGCCTTTTCAATCATCATTGTGGTTTTGTCCATAGAATAATCATTTTCAGTATAATACTTGAACGATGATATATAGAAAATGAAATATGAATAATAAACTGAAACATCCTCCTCCTCATCCCCTATAAGCCAAGGCCTGGTTTCTGTCCTGAACGAATACAGGACATTTTTATTATTATCCGCTAACCGTTCCAATTCTGCTATAGAGCCGCACGTTGATGCCTCTGCTTCCAATATGTCGGTTTCATCTACACCATCCTTTGACACAAACTCGTCGGACAGATTACATATTTCCAAAACACTCTTTCTTATTGCCAAGATATCTTCAACTTTAATCCTTTTGTCAAGATTCAAGATACCAGAAGCCCCAAAATTGGAATAGTCGAACAGATCCGGTGGACAATCCAGATGGAAAATACTTTCTTTCAATGGCAGGACATCTTTATTGACTTCTGCCCGTATGCGTATCCCTATTGCCAAATATCGTCCCATATTCATTCGCCGCTTATTACATAAAAATCCGATAGTATCCAGTTTGTATCTCGAACTATTTCAAGCCTGAATGTTCCGAAACCCAATAATAGTTTCGCGTCATTATCAGAAAGAACAGTTCCTTTGATAGCAGTGTTTGTGATGGTATCAATCATCTCGTTTACGGTTGAGAAGAATCTGCTCTTTATCTGCCACATCAATACTCTGCAAACTCCACTGGCAACGTCACCCCAGACAAGATTTATACTTCCAATATCTGTCCGGTAGAATACATCTTTCAGTTCTCCTTTTTGATTGTTTACCAAAAACCAGAACGCTTCGCGCGGCCGTCCGGCAAAGAAATCAAACACATTCCCTTTTTCGCTGCTTGAAGTTGGCGTCACACCATCCACTATAGGAACTAGGTCCATTGCAAATATGTCCGGCTCTTCAGAGTATCCAATCAGCATTTCGAATGGTACATTCATCACCGTGGCAGCCTTTCTGATGGTGGCGAGATTGTGTGTCTTGAACAAAGCGTTGACATTTTGCTTTTTGATTCCCATTTTTTCAGCAAATTCCGTTTTGGTCATTCCGATCTTTCGCAGAATTTCCGCCCCTTTTTCTTCGAAGATTATTTTATTCATACAAAAAGCCTTTTTGCAAAAATAATAAAATTATATTATAAATAATATATACCTATAACTATTTTTACGATTATTGTGACGAGGTGATTCACGAATAATGCGTTCTCTTCGCTTTCGAAACTGTCCTAAGCCTTGGGAGAACCCTTGATTGAGATCCCTGGCCCCAAGTATTAATAGCCGTGTAACAGATAATACAATATTTTATGTCATTTGTGTATTTTGTTGTGCAATAAGGAGTTGTGTGGTACGAAACATATTCAATTTGAGTTTAGCCAAACCATAAGATTTTTCTTATGGCCTTGTAAAAACACGCAATCATCAAAAGAAAAACGGCCCGCCGCGAAATGTTTGCCGCATTTCCTTGGCGGGTCAATCGGTCATTCCCATCTTGCCGCTATGAAAAAGAACTACTCAAAAGGTATCTGGCCGGCAGAGCTGGTGCAGTACAAAGAAATTATCGACGCCAATCCCAACTATTCCTCGTATACCGAAGAGGAAAAGATCCTTCTCGCAGACAGGATAATGAATTCAACTTACGCGGACCTGACGAACAACTGGGCGTTTCAGTGGGTGTTCCTGAACAATCCGGAACCGCTCATCATGCTTCTGGCGGACATCCTGGAAGAAGACATCGTCAGCATATCCTATCTCCCGAACCAAGGCCTTGCCGCCACCGTAAACGATAAGCAGGCTTCGCTGGATGTCATCTGCCACACCTCGGACGGAAGGCAGTTCATCGTCGAAATGCAGAACAATCGCAAAAGCGATTTCCGTAGCCGCATCTTCTTCTATGGCGCATCCGCCATCCACCGGCAGGTGAAGGCGGGTGACATAAAGTACAACTACGATTCGGTACGGGTCATTGCGATACAGAACTTCATCACCTCGCACGGCGTTGTTCCAAGGAACAAGATTCTTTTCCGCTATGAGTTCCGAGAGACCGATACACAGGAACTCTACGGCACGCAGTTGCGTCTTTACATGCTGGAACTACCCAGAATGAAAAAGGCCGGAACTGAACTGAACAAACTGGAAGAATGGTGCTACATGTTCAGGAATTTTCCTAACTTTGTCGGTATACCGAAAGAGGTAAATCCCAGATTTCACAAACTTATGGACATAGCACGCATCAATAATATGAGCGACGAAGAAAGAAAGAACTATTTCTCCTCATCGCTTGATGACAACGAACGGGAGGATATCGCCAAGGCCAATTTCGACTACGGTAAGGAGGAAGGCCGGGCGGAAGGCGAAGCCGCCAAGGCTGCAGATATCGCGAAGAGGCTTCTTGCGATGGGTTTGACCATAGAGCAGGTGGCCGAAGGCACCGGACTTTCCGTGAAGGAAGTTGAGGCGCTGGGGTAAAAAAGCACAAGCATCCGACATATACAAGAAAACTACGACTGGCTGTCCGTATGCTTATGCCACGTGGTCATTGGATGGCTGTTTTGACCACGACCCACCTGAATACTACAACCACGTGGTCACCAGAGCCTGGATTTGACCACGTGGTTAACGTTCAGGAAGGTTGACTAGAACGATCTGAATGAGTTCCAATTGGTATTGGTCTCGGCAGCAGTCTGCAATGATGACGGCAAATTGGCAAAGATGTCAAAGCCCGTCCATGCCTCAATCTGATCTACACTTACCACGTAGTTAAGATAACTATCATTTCCCAGATCCTGATGGGGGAGCCAGAAACCTATAGCCCTGGCCGCTGTAACAGAATTGCCGCTCCACGTAACCTTTAGGAGAGCCTTCCAATAGTAGTTGGGAACCGGCAAAGTCTTACCGTCACGGGTATTCACAATCGTTGTTATTGCCTCGCTTCCTCCCTTTTTCCTGAAAGCCGCACCTGTAATTACATAAACGGTATCACAGGACGATGTCAGCCCCTGGATAGCACCCTCCAGATTGTTCCAGATCCCTCCGTTGAATCCATATTGGAGTTGCGGAGTAAGATTGGTCATATAGAAAGTCTGGTCGCACATGCCATCCACCCCGTTGCGATCTGCATTGGCTATCTGGTGACCTCGGGCATAATGGTTGTTACTGTAATTTGCCGTGGCAATACTTACTCCATAGGCACCGTTGGTCAATTTAGTCTGTTTAGCTTCAGGAACGTCAGGGTCATATGCCCACTGATCGCTGCGGCCGGATCCGTTGACATGGTCGTAGCACAGAGGATATGCCACCCAGTAGGAGGCATACATCTCAGGGTCGTAGAGGCAGGAGTAGTTACGCTGTGTCTTTCCGCCCATCGAGGCCTTGTGAGTTAGCGGATAAAGGTCGGAAAGAGACGAGGATGTCGTCCCCGACATACCGCTTATCGTATAAGAAGGCATCTCAAGCCAGCCTCCGGGGATATAAGAGGGAGGGGCGGCCGTGGTGAAGGAACGGACACTGCCGTAACGGTAGTCGTAGAGAGATGTACTCTCGTTATACTCCAATACGAATGCCCTATAGTAGTATGTCGTTGAAGCAGAAAGGCTTGCGATCTCTGCACTCATGCTGCCCGATGCCACGTTGCCAAGGCAGGTGTCGTCGTAAACAAAAGATGCAGTGCCGTCAAGTGCCCCTTCGCTGGTAGCATACTCAAAGCCCGCTTCCGCGATTCTTCCTGTTGCTCCCGAGAAAGAGCCCAGGAGGGTCGCCCCTCCTGAACTGATTTCATCGGTCCCCCCGGTAACTACGCTAGCGGTAGCCTGCGGAGTGGGTGAGCTTCAATTGTTGTAAGTGAACTCAACGCTGGCGATACCGACTTGGTTGTTGGTATTACTTTGGACCATCTTCACTGCGTTAGTTCCAGAAGGTAGTGAACTCGATGTCAGAGTGAATGAGGAGGAAGAAACAGCAGGACTCATAGCGGAGAATGTGGTGCCACCGTCTGTACTGTATTGTAGAGAAACTGTCTTAGCCTTTGTAGTCCATTGCGTAAGAGTAAATGTTACGGCAGACATTGTTTTGCCGTCCTTTAATACTACGATAACATCGCCGGCTTTAGTTACCGGAATATTTGTGATTGTTGATGTCTGCTTTGATGCGCTCTTTATGTCTATAGTTACTATTGTATCATCATAAACAGCATCATGATCGGCATAACTACTTGACCAACCTGTGGACCCCATTGTCGCGAAAGCAAAGCTATAGGTAACAGTCTGTGAACCTCCTCCACTCTGAGTCGGAGTGAATGTTTTCTCTGTCTCCTTACCTGTAACCTCGTCACCGCTATCATAAATGGCATATGCATAGTAGGTATATTCGGCATCCTTAGTAAGGCCTGTAAGGTCATACGAGAATGTGGTTGTTGAGGTTGGAGCAGAGGCGCAGGTAACCTTAGAATAACTACCTGCAGATGTTAACTTATAGTAGAAACCAGCTTCGGAGACATTTGTATTTACGGCACCGTATAGAAGCGACAAGGAACCGTTAAGTGTTGCCGTTGTACCATCCAGACTTGTTGTTTTAGAGGCCGCAGATGTGGTGACAGAAATCGTTGGAGAAGGAGCTACGGCTTTAACAATAACGTTGTCAATTCTAACATTGGAGGTCGCTGTTGGCGCGCTATCCGGAAGAATAATTTGGAACCGGATTCTTGCGTTATCAATAGGTGTTAAGAAACTGTAAGTATAAGTGTCTTTTGTAGTAGTAGGCGTAAATGTTTCTGCGAGAGTCCAATCAGGATCCGTCTTGCCCTTATAGTACAATCCTATCTTCAAATCGTTAGTAGCGGCAGCAGAGAAAGATACATATCCAAGCTTTGCAATAAGGAAATTTGTTTCAGCATAACCTAAATTAGATGGTGCAGTAGTATACCATCTCATTTGCATCGACTTTGAGTCACTGAGAGCACTATTAGTTGAAACTGTGCCGTAATATGAGCCCCATTGTTGTCCATCAGGGCCATCTATCTTAATACTAGAATTATTATAAGAATTTTCGGCCGTGAAATTAGTTTCGAATCCCGTAGTATAATCTGAACTGGTATTATCAACAATTGGATATGATACTCCGGCCTTGAGAGTATATGAGGCCGTGTTATATGTTCCAGCAGCAAAAGATACACCAGGGCCAGTAATCGTATTCGTCTTGGTGTAGATATTGTCTGCGCTGTCTGTCACTGTAAACGTTACATCACCGGTATAATCAGCAACAGGACCCATGACAAAGTACACATCCAGAGAACCGTTGTTAGCAACAGCGCCATTGGAGAGATTGACAGTGATTTTATCCCCACCACTCTGTTTATAAGAGACAGAAGGAGTCGCATCGAAAGAAACATTGAAAATACCATAAAGATTCTGTCCGGGAATCTCTACTTCAAACTTGTTGATGGTAATAGACTCTCCGGTCTTGTTTTTCAGCGTCACCTTCATGAGGGTGAATAGGTGAGACATCTCGATATCGGCGAATGAAGTAGGCGTCGTAGCGGTTTTCTGAGCTGCCAGAGCGTCATATGTCTTCAGATTTGCGGTAGGAGCAGAAGCATCAAAGGTCTGTGTCCCTGCAAGCGAGAATGTGGTGCCGTCTCCGCGATGATATGATTTCTGCTGACCGGCAGTGTAGAGGAAATTGAAAGTGTGGCTTCCGTCGGCAATTGCCTTATCCGTAGAGAAGGTGCCATTTACAGAATCGTACGCAAACTCTGCGATGGTTTCATCCGCATCTACAGGATATGCCTCACCCCATGCCTTATCCGTTGTAACTGCATAAATAACATCCGTATCCTCCCAATCAACAGCCCAGGTGCTGGTGTTAAGAGTAGTCTTCGTATCTACGGAAGGAATGCTGGCACGAAGAACAAACGGTACTGACTTAGGGCCGTCATTAAGAATACCTTCATTGGCAAGATCCTGCTCTTTCTGGCAAGATGCGAGTGCAAAAACAGATAATGCTGCACTCAGAAGAATAAAATACTTTTTCATTGTTTTCATTTTTTGAGTGTTAAACATTATTCGTCATCATCTTCCCACCAGGATGAGTTTCCTGTTGTCCAACTCTTAGCGTTCATCTCTCCCGAGACGGTCAAAATAGTCCCATCAAATCTTACCGAAAGGGCTTGCGTTTTCGGGGCCTCATAGGCCATTTTCTTTTTTGTCATATCAGTTGTGTTTATTGATTTCCATTTTTCTCCTCCTGCACCGCCCCAATCTGGGAGATAAGGGCGGTGGGAGATAAGTTGTTTATTCGTAATAGACCTTAACCTTTTGATAATGCATCTGGTTACTTGAGCCGTTGGTAAATACGACTGAGTTCGGTTTTGTTGCACCAGCGGTCCAAGTTCTGGAACTGCCGGAGATGTCTCCAAGTGTGCCAGAATCTGCAGTAACGGTTGCTGATTTTGTCCCACCAAGAGTGAATTCAATCTTGCTGATTTTCTTGCCAGCAGAGACAGATACTGTCAGAGTGTTTTTTGCATAAGTGCGAACCGAAGGAGTCCCTGAAGTATAATACTTTGGAGCATTGCTTCCTGAACCTTTAGCAAAAACCAATGCAGCAACACTTCCGGAGACAGTTGTAACATCTTCTCCATTGGCATATCCCTTTGCAGTCAAATCGATTTCTTCAAAAGTTACAGAACTGACTTCCAACTCGCTGCTGGTCCAAGTATTGGAATTCCTGTGGGTTGATGAATTGGCAGCGATGGCAGTAACAGTGATTACATATTCTCCATCTGCGAGATTTTCAAAAATGTATCCTCCTTCATTTGGATTCACGTTTTGATCTGCCTGGCCAGTGCAAGTTACCTTATACTTGCTGACATTGGCATCTGCAGGGTCTGTCCAAGTTACAATGATGTTCTTCCCACTGACTTCGGCTTCGATGTCGCCAGCAATGCTCACCTTGGGAAGAACCGCTGCTCCGGTCCCATTCTTTTTATAAATATTGACATCGGCATAGCCGGTTCCAGGGCTGTATGTACTGAATCTGGGGGAAGAATTATTGTAGAGAATGCTTCTACCAGGCTCTTTCACATTTGCAATACCAGCGATACCGCTGCCAGATACCGTCACAGTCCAACTGCCGGCATCAGTAAGACTCTCACTTGAAGTAAGTTTTGTTGTGCTGGACCAGGTCAAATATTTGCTATTTGATTTGCAAATAAGAGAGATAGAACCAGACTGGTTTCCATCAGCAATTTTGAACACCTCTACTTCCTCGCTGGGATCTTTAATAGTTACACCTGTTTTTGTAATAGCTCGTTGTGCCAAATAAGTTTCACTACCTAATTTACCTGCAGCAAAATCTAGAGAAGAATGAACGATGATTATCTCGCTGTTGGTAGAAAGTTCGTCGACATCATCAACAAGTGTATATACAATTGGATCTTGACGGATAACACCGCTCATATCCACTGTAAAGGACCCAATCTTACCGGCTTCAAAATTGCCTTTGCCGGAGGGGAAGGTAATGTCCTTGCTATAGGAGCCGTCGGTAGTGGTAACGCTAATGCCTAATGTCTTGGTTTGCAAATCAATAGGGGCGCAGGCAAACCAGATATCTGATGTTTTATCAGTATTAATGGTAAGTGCTTTCGATCCCGAATGCGCTGCCATGTGTCCGTCCTCAAAATAATAATACCAACTTCCAACCCAATTCTCGGGGGATGTAAGGGTAACAGATGTTACTTCTTCACCAGGACTAAGTGTCAGGTTGGTAAATGACAGTTTTCCATAAGCTGTTACGTGAGCGAAGGGAAGAGCAACAGAAGCCGGGAAAACAGTGCCGGTGGACTTGACAGCAATCGCAATCTGAGCCTTTTCGTCAACTGAATTGGCTCCTGGGGTCTGAGTTGAAGGTATATTAATGTCCCAGTCTTTATAAGATTTGTTAATATTTGATGCTTCTGCAGCGGCCGGGCTTAAAGCATAGAATGTATAGTCGCCGCTGGCATCATCCGTTATTGCGGTAGCAGGGGTGATGTCTGCAGTTTTCCTATCAACGGATGGTGTGACAGTTGCCTCTACAGCAGCAGCATAATTAAGCGAAATCTTCACTTTCTCTGTGTTTGTCCACAGTGTCGGATATTTGTTCCCATCCGGGGTGCCGAACTCTGTCTTGGTTTTGATTTCGTTTGCGTAGAAACGGACGGTGCCATCTTTCGATGCGTCAATTACTTCTTCTTTATTGCAGGAAACACTTGCGAGCACAGCTGCTGCGCCGACAAGAATCATTGTAAAGATCTTTTTCATGGCACGTCTAGATTATAAAGTTCCCCAATCCTCAAGAAGGACATCGTCGATGGCCAGGGCAGAGACCTCGCCGCTCTGGCAGATCATTGCATCGGGTTCGACCTCGATGCTTTTGCATTCCGGTGCGGCATAGGCACCGTGGATGCTGTGTTGTTCTTTGGTTTTAAGCATAGTGAAATATAGAGTTTATTTGTATCCGTAAACAGTTATGCGCTAATCAGACAAAGTTAGTGCTTTTGTCCTGCCCGGCAAAGCTATTTCCGAAAATCTACCTAAAAGATATCAACAAGTTATTAACACTCATTTTTCTTCAGATACAACGTGCCACGCAACTCCTTGTAGCACAGTGAGATATGTAAAATAGGTTAGTCGAAATCGACTAACCCATTTCGCGTAAAAGGTTGTGCTATAAACAGATGTATGGCACGTTCCGCAGGAACCGCTTGGCCCTCAATCTCCCTCTCACCCCAGCGCCTTGACTTCCTCCACAGAAAGTCCGGTACCTTCGGCCACCTGCTCTACAGACAGCCCCATTGCAAGGAGCTTTTTTGCGATCGCCTTGGCCTTGGCGGCTTCACCTTCAGCTATACCTTCAGCCCGTCCTTCCTCCTTGCCATAGTCGAAATTGGCCTTGGCAATATCCTCACGTTCGTTGTCATCAATCGATGACGAGAAATAGCTCTTTCTTTCTTCGTCGTTCATATTATTGATGCGTGCTACGTCCATTAGTTTGTGAAATCTGGGGTTTATCTCATTCGGTATGCCGACAAAGTTAGGAAAATTCCTGAACATATAGCACCATTCCTCCAGTTTATTCAGTTCAGCGCCAGCTTTTTTCATTCTCGGTAGTTCCAGCATATAGAGGCGCATCTGCGTGCCGTAGAGTTCCTGGGTTTCGGCCTCTCGGAACTCATAGCGGAAAAGTATCTTGTCCCTTGGTACAACTCCGTGAGAGGTAATGAAGTTCTGTATCGCAATTATCCGGACCGAGTCGTAGTCATATTTTGTGTCACCCGCCTTCACCTGCCTGTGGATGGCGGAGGCGCCATAGAAGAAGATGCGGTTCCGGAAGTCACTTTTGCGATTGTGCTGCATCTCGACGATGAACTGTCTTCCGTCCGTGGTGTGGCAGATGACATCCAGGGATGCCTGCTTGTCGTTTACGGTGGCGGCAAGCCCTTGGTTTGGGAGATAGGATATGCTGACTATGTCCTCTTCCAGGATGTCTGCCAGAAACATAATGAGAATTTCCGGATTGTTCAAGAACACCCACTGAAAGGCCCAGTTGTTTGTGAGATCCGCGTATGTGGAGTTCATTATCCTGTCCGCGAGTAGAATCTTTTCCTCTTCGGTATATGAGGAATAGTTGGGATTCGCATCGATGATTTCTTTGTACTGCACCAGCTCTGCCGGCCAGATACCTTTGGAGTCGTTCGTTTTCATATTGGCAAGGTGGGCAAGACTGGACGAATCGCCAAGGAATTGCAGCAAACATTTCGCGATAGGCCATTTTTCCATTGACGATTGTATGTTTTTACAAGGCCATAAGAAAAAACTTATGGTTCGGCTAAACTTAAAAACTTGTATGTTCCGTGCCACAGAACTTGTTATAGCACAGCGGAATACGTGAAATGACCTAGTTGTTTTTAACCAGGTCATTTCACGTAATATCTTGTGCTACAGTCAGTTGCGTGGCACGGCCAGCACGGCAGCACAGCCAGCACGGCAGCACGGCCAGCACGGCCAGCCCTGCCAAGCAGGGCCGCACGCCGCCTAGTACCCGAAAATCTCCTCGAGGGAAACCTGCTTGACAGGGCCCAAGGTCTGAAGGAAGCCGGAATCCAGGTCAGCCGGATCACCGAGGATAGCATAGACATATCCACGTCCGGCGACCCATTTCTGCTGGGTGGCCTTCACATCTTCCAGAGTCATATTCTGCAGGGCCTCGAACACGGCCTTGTCGGTGGGCTCATCCAGACCGAGCCTGCGGCACTGGCGGTAGAGGCTCAGCACTGCGGAGCCGGTGACCCGCTTGGTGCGCATGCGGGAGAGGATGCCATCCTTGGCGATTGCGAATGCGCTTTCGCTTTCGGGCATATTCTCGATGATCTCCTTGAATCCTTCGGATGCAGCGCGGAGTTTATCGTTCTGGCTGGCGATGTACGCATAGAACATGTATCCGTTCTCGGGATCGTCAGGCTTGCTGAGGTTGGCATACGCGCTGTATGCAAGACCTCTGGCCTCACGCATCTCCTGGAATACTATGCTGTTCATGCCGCCGCCGAAATACTCGTTGTAAATATCGATTCCGGCACTGAGTGCAGGGTCAAAACTGCCGCCGAGGTCGGTGTACTGGATGTACTGGAACTGTTTGGATTCGTAAGGAGCAACGAGCACCTTGCTTTCGTTGCTGGGCAGGCGCTTGGTGAATTTTTCGGTCAGCACTTCGGGATTAGCCCCCACTGTGTGATTCTCCTCGAGAAGTTTGCGCACGGCAGCCTCGGAGGCAGGGCCATAGTAGAGAACTTCGTGGCCCTTGGATGCAAGGTCGCGTGCGGCAGCGAGCAGTTCGTCGGAACCAAGTGCCATCACCGCTTCGGAGGGGAGGGTGGTCCTGGCCACGAACTCGGGGCCGTAGAAGAGGTAGCGCTGGAGCGCGCTGAAGCAGGACCTCTGGTTGCTCTTGGCATCGACGCGGGCTTTGAGTACATCCATCTTGTAGTTAGAGAGGATGGCTTCATCGCCCACGGCATTGTAAAGAAGGTTCTCAACCGTCTTCACTGCCTCGGGCAGGCTCTCGCTGAGGCCGCTGATGTGGATGCTGGTGCTGTGGGGACCGGCATTCATGTTGAACTCGCAGGCGAGATCATACATCTTGCGGGCGATGTCCTGGCTGGTCATGTCGGGGGTTCCGAGGTAGGAGAGATAGTCGAATGCATATTCGAGGGCGGGCACATCTTCCGTTCCGCGGTTGAATACGAAGTTGACGCTGGCGATGTCGTTGAGTTCGTTCTTCTTGTAGAGGACATCTACGCCGTCGCAGAAGTTGAACTTCTTCATATCCTTGTTGAAGTTCACGAACACGGGCTCGATGGGCTTGACCTCGCTGGAAGCGATCTCCTCGAGGAAGGCGCTGCGCTTGTCGCGGTTGGTGGCGATGGGGGTGATGGCGGGAGCTTCGATCTTCTTCTGGCTCTCATCTACGCCCTGTCGCTTGTAGGTGATCGCGTAGTTGCTGTCGAGCAGATACTCGTTCGCGAAGTCCACGACGTCCTGCTTCGTAACCTTGCTGTAACGTTCGATGTCGAGGGCTGCATCCTTCCAGTCGATGCCTGCGATGAAGGCGTTCACGAACATGTTTGCGCGGGCGCGGTTACTCTCGAGCTGGCGCATCTTCTGCAGGCGTATGTTGTTGATGGTCGCAGAGATAAGCTCTTCGTCGAATTCGCCGGCGCGCAGTTTGGCTATTTCTTCGAGGGCGAGGTCGCGGAGTTCTTCAAGAGTCTGTCCCTGCTTGGGCATGCCCATGGCCATGAAGAGACTGTAGTCGGGCTGTGTGTTCACTCCTGCACCGAGATACATCGCCTTCTGCTGCTGGTTGATATCGAGGTCGATGAGGCCGGCCTGGCCGTTGCTGAGGATGCTGCCGGCAATCTCGGAAACAGCCGTAGTCTGCAGGTCGGTGGAACCGGGCAGGCGCCATCCCATAGCCATCATCTCGGCCTGAAGGCCTTTTACTTCCTTTACGATAGGCTCGGTGATGGGCTGTTCGCTCTCATATTCGAGTTTGGGGATGTCCGGATTGGGCTCCCAGTCACCGAAGTACTTTTCGATGATCTTCACTACCTGTTTGGGATTGAAGTCGCCGGAGAGGCAGATGGCGATATTGTTCGGGCGGTAGTAGGTGTTGAAGGTGCGCTTGATGTTGACGATCGAAGGGTTCTTCAACTGCTCCTGCGTGCCGAGCACGGTCTGGGTGCCGTAAGGATGATGGGGGAAGAGGCTGGCGAAGATGGACTCGAACATCTTGCGGTTGTCGCTGGTGAGGTTCATGTTATACTCCTCATAAACAGCCTCAAGTTCGGTGTGGAATCCGCGGATGACGTTGTGGCGGAAGCGGTCGGCCTGTATCTTCGCCCAGTTATCTACCTGATTGGAGGGGATATCCTCGGTGTAGACGGTTTCGTCGTAGGAAGTCCAGGCGTTGGTGCCGCGGCTGCCTATCATGCTCATCATCTTGTCGTACTCGTTGGGGATGGCGATCTGGGATGCCAGATAGCTGACGGAGTCGATCTTGTGATAATGTGCCTTGCGTGCCTCGGGATCTTTGATAGTACGGTATTCTTCGTAGAGGCGCTCTATCTCGTCGAGGTATGGCTTTTCCGCTTCATAGTCCTGTGTGCCGAACTGCTCGGAGCCCTTGAACATGAGGTGCTCGAAGTAGTGGGCGAGACCGGTGGTCTCCTTGGGATCGTTCTTGCCTCCGACGCGCACTGCGACGAAGGTTTGGATACGGGGCTCTTCCTTGTTGACGGTCATGTAGACCTTGAGGCCGTTGTCAAGGGTGTAGATTTTGGAATTCATGGGGTCGCCCGCAACTTTTTCGTACTTTGTGCAGGCGGCAGTGGCCAAAATGGCCAGTGTTGTGATTAACAACGGGATAGTTCTTTTCATTTTTTGTATAATTTATTACAAAAGTAGTGTTATTTAAGAAAAAATGCATACATTTGTCTCGAAGTTTTTCATAGTTTAAGTTTAGGTTAAGTAGCGGGGTGCTCGCAGTGATGCGGGACCCCGTGAATTTTTTTTAAGTTTGAGTATCGGGAAACTTAAAAAAACGTACTTTATGGCGTGTTTCAGGGGGTATTTTTACGTTTGCTTTGTATATTATTGCGAGAAAAATGCCTTATGGAAACAAAAGTCACTTTTCTCGCCATGGCCATTTCGGCCGTATTGTTTACTTCCTGTCTTTCTCCCGTGCCTGCCGTGCACGATCCGGCTGTACTCCGGCTGAGTCTTTCCGATGAAGCGCTCACGCGCGCGTCCAATGTTTTTATTGCCGACTACGTCTTGTCTTTGAAATCTGCCGGAGGCAAATCGGTGTTTAAAGGCCGTTGGGAGGAGTGCCCGGCGCAGTTCGAACTGGAACCGGGCAGCTACTATGTATCGCTGGTGTCGGAAGAGTTGGAAGGCCCGGCTTTCGACTGTCCGCAGTTCGGTGACAGCCGGACGGTGAACCTGACGGAAGGTCAGGTAGCGGATGTCGAACTTGTGGCTACCCAGTTGAATTCCGGCCTGCGCCTGCTGGTGAGCGATGCCTTCGTCGCTTCTTACAAAGAGGGTAGCCTCTTCCTGCGCAGTGCGGAAGGCACCCTGGCTTTTGGTTACGGTGAATCGCGGACCGCCTTTTTCTCTCCGGGGCCTGTATCTATCCTCCTTAACCATAAAGGCAAAACCACAGTGGTGCACACGCTGGAACTCTCAGCCGGACAGATATTTACGCTGAGGCTGGGGCTATCTGAAACCATGCCGTCCGCAGTGCCTGTTTCCGGGATTGGACTGACTGTGCGCATAGATACGACCCGGGTATGGACGGAAGATAGTTACGCGTGGGACGGGTCTTCCGGATCCGGAAACGGAGGACCGCAGGTGCCTTCTGCTGTGAGTGTCGCTACGGCCAGAGGAATGGCCGGTTCGAAGGGTGTGTGGGTTTGCGGATATATAGTCGGGGGAGACCTGTCTTCGAAGTCCTGCTCGTTCGAGGGGCCATTCTCTGCCAGAACGAATCTGGTGATTGCGGATTCGGCCACATGCTCCGACCGCGACCGATGCATGAGCGTGCAACTGTCGGTGGGGGATATCCGCAATGTGCTGAATCTGGTGGACAACCCGTCGATGCTCGGACGCAAAGTCTGGCTGCGCGGTGATGTGGTCGAGGCCTACTACAAACTCCCCGGTCTGCAGAACCTGAGTGATTACCGGTTGTAAAAAAGAAAGGAGCCCGAAGGCTCCCGGAGCAGGATAAGGGAGTCGAACCCTCCTCCTTGGCTTGGGAAGCCAATGCACTACCGATGTGCTAATCCTGCAATTTTACGGATGCAAACATAGGCAAAATTTTTGTAATAGACAATAATTCGTTAAATTTGCAGACTACACTTATTTTATAAATATGGCTTTAGCAGACGTTATCAAAGCATTGTTCGGTTCCAAGGCCGACCGCGACTACAAGGCAGTCAAGCCTCTCCTGAACAAAATACTCGCATCATACGAAGAAATTGACAAATTGTCAGCGGACGAACTACGTGAGCATTCCGCCAGATTGCGCGAACATCTTCGCGAGGTGGAGAAGCCTTTCGAGGACCGTATCGCAGAAATCAAGATAGAACTTGACAAGAACATCCCGGTTTCCGAAAAGGAGAAACTTGCCACTGAGTCCGATAAACTGGTCAAGGACGAGGATGAAGCGATCGAGAAGGCTTTGAACGAGATTCTCCCCGAAGCATTCGCAATCGTCAAGTCGACGGCCAGAAGACTCTCCCAGAATTCCGAAATTGTTGTGAAAGCCAACGACTTCGACCGTGACCTTGCCGCAAACCACGACTTCGTAACCATCAACGGCGACAATGCAATTTACCACAACAAGTGGGTTGCCGGCGGCAACGAAATCACCTGGGACATGGTGCATTACGACGTCCAGTTGATTGGCGGTATCGCCCTGCACGAAGGAAAGATCGCGGAGATGGCGACCGGTGAGGGAAAGACCCTGGTGGCAACCCTGCCGGTGTTCCTGAACGCACTTGCAGGCAAGGGCGTGCATGTGGTTACCGTGAACGATTACCTCTCGAATGGATGGGGCCTCTTTACATGTTTCATGGCCTGAGCGTAGACTGCATCGACAAGCATCAGCCCAACTCCGACGCCCGCCGCAGGGCCTATGAATGCGACATTACCTTCGGTACCAATAACGAATTCGGTTTCGACTACTTGCGCGACAATATGGCCATCAACTCCGACGACCTCGTTCAGCGCAAACATCATTACGCGATAGTGGACGAGGTTGACTCGGTGCTCATCGACGATGCCCGTACCCCCCTCATCATTTCCGGACCTGTCGCTAAAGCGGAGGATGACGGCCAGTACATGGAGTTCCGGCCATATGTCGAAAGGCTTTACCAGGCCCAGCGCAGCCTTGTGAACCAGGTGCTGAACGATGCCAAGAAGGCCATTGCGGCAGGCGACGAGCAGGAAGGCGGAAAACTCCTCCTGCGTGCACACAAGGGACTTCCCAAGTATTCTCCCCTCATCAAATTCCTCAGCGAGCCCGGCATGAAGGTGCTGCTGCAGAAGGCGGAGAACTTCTATATGCAGGATAACGAGCGCGAGATGCCTGTGGTCACCGACCCTCTGTATTTCGTGATCAACGAACAGCTCCACTCTGTCGACATGACCGACAAGGGACACGAGGTGCTGGCAAACGCCGTGGGCAATGAGGATTTCTTCATCATCCCCGACGTAGGCAGCGGGATCGCCGCAATCCAGAATATGGGCGGCCTTTCCCTCGAGGAAAAGCAGGAGCGCAAGGATGCCCTGATGGAGGGCTTCTCCCTCAAGAGCGAGCGCATCCACACCGTCAACCAGCTGCTCAAGGCCTACACGATGTTCGAGAAGGATATCGACTATATCATAGTGGACGGCAAGATCAAGATTGTTGACGAGCAGACCGGCCGTGTGATGGAGGGACGCCGCTGGAGCGATGGTCTGCACCAGGCCGTGGAGGCAAAGGAGAATGTGAAGGTCGAGGCTGCTACCCAGACCTTTGCGACCATTACCCTCCAGAACTACTTCAGGATGTATCACAAACTCTCGGGTATGACCGGTACGGCCGAGACCGAGGCGGGTGAGTTCTGGAGCATCTACAAACTTGACGTAATGGTCATCCCAACCAACCGTCCAGTTATCCGCGACGACCAGGATGACCTGATCTATAAGACAAAGAAGGCCAAGTACGCCGCCGTAATCAACAGGATAGTGGAACTCTCATCCGCCGGAAGGCCGGTGCTGGTGGGTACCACCGACGTGGAGACTTCCGAACTCTTGAGCCGCATGCTCAAGATGCGCGGCATACGTCATAATGTGCTGAATGCCAAGGAGAACGCACGTGAGGCAGAGATCGTGGCGCAGGCAGGACAGAGCAGTACCGTGACCATCGCCACCAACATGGCCGGCCGTGGTACCGATATCAAACTGTCGCCGGAGGTGAAGGCGGCGGGAGGCCTCGCCATCATCGGCACCGAGCGTCATGACAGCCGCCGCGTCGACCGCCAGTTGCGAGGCCGAAGCGGCCGTCAGGGAGACCCGGGCTCCTCCGTATTCTTCATCTCCCTGGAAGATAAACTGATGCGTCTTTTCGGCTCCGAGCGTATCGCAGGTGTCGTGGACCGTCTCGGCATGAAGGATGACGAGGCCCTTGAGAGTTCTATGCTTTCTTCCACTATCGAGCGCGCGCAGAAGAAGGTCGAGGAGAACAACTTCGGCATCCGCAAACGCCTTCTCGAATATGATGACGTGATGAACTATCAGCGTGAGGCCATCTACTCCCGCAGGCGCAACGCCATCAGCGGCGAGAAGGTGGAGATCGACCTTAGCAATATGATGATAGATACCGCCTCCCTGCTTGTAGACCAGTGCAAGGGAATGGATTTCGACGCTTTCCAGGAGACTCTCATGGCCAAGTTGTCGATAGATTCCGGTTTCGACGCAGAGTTCTACGCCCATGCCAAGGAAGATGAAATGGTCTCCGCCCTCATCAAGCATATGCAGGAGGTTTACACCCGCCGTATGGACGTTCTGGTGGAGAAGCTTTCTCCCATCATCAAGACCGTATACGAGAAGCAGGGGAGCATGTATCAGAACATCGCCATCCCTATTTCGGACGGCCGCAAGACCATGACCGTGAGCGTCAATCTCGAAAAGGCCTACAACAGCGAAGGCCGCGAGGTAGGCAAGACGCTCAGCAAGAACATCATCCTTTACCAGATCGATGAGCACTGGAAGCAGCACCTGCGCGACATGGACGACCTCAAGCAGAGTGTGCAGAACGCTTCCTATGAGCAGAAGGATCCTATCGTGGTGTACAAACTGGAGAGCTACAACCTCTTCGCCCAGATGCTGGAATCGCTCAACCAGGATGTGCTTAGTTTCCTGTTGCGTGCATTCGTGCCTCTGCGCGACGCTTCCGAAGCAGGGAACCGTCCTGCGATGCGTCCGAGACAGGATATGTCCACCCTCCAGGCCGGCCGTCAGGACCTCACTACCAACGGCGACCAGAAGCCCAACGCTCCGATACGCGTAGATAAGAAGATAGGACGCAACGACCCTTGTCCTTGCGGCAGCGGCAAGAAATACAAAAACTGCCACGGAAAAGGGTTGGTATAGATAATCAATAACGAATAAGATATGACAATCAACAACAAACCTGGCACTCCGGTGGTCGATGCCAACAACGTCAGCCACATTTCATCGGGGACGGTCATCAAGGGAGAGATTTCTTCGCTGGCCGACATCCGCGTAGACGGTGCTGTGCAAGGCAAGGTTTACTCCCAGGGCCGTGTGGTCGTCGGCGAGGATGCCTCTGTCATCGGCACGCTCGCATGCAACAATGTAGATTTCTGGGGCAAGATAGAAGGCGACATCTATGTCAAGGACACCTTCTCTCTCAAAGGCACCGCCACCGTCAACGGTAATATTCATGTCCGCCGCCTCCAGGTGGAGATGGGTGCACAGATCAACGGCACCTGCAGCATGATTTCCGAAGAAGATTACGATGCCTTCGTAAAGGATGTCATAACCACGGAGGTGCCGTCTGCCGAGTAGAGCAGCCAGTCAGATCAATTCCGGAGCCCGCCTGATATTGTACAGGCGGGCTTCTGTTTTATTGTAGGTGATGTCGAAGCAGCGGTATTCGTCCCGCCCCCTGAGATGCCGGAAACCGGTTATGTAGTCCGGACGGAATCCGGCATTCTCAAGCGAGGATATCACCGGGTTGTGTTCTTCGAGTTCCAGCATCATCTCGAGTATCTTGTAATTCTTGCACAGCATGCTGAAGACACGGTCGCGCCGGCGTTTTTCTTCGCCGCTGATGCGATTGTGCCATTCATTCTTGCAGCGTGCGCAGCAAAACAGTTTGTCCGGGCGTCCGTTGAGTTTTTTGCCGCAGTTCATACAGAATCTTTCTTCTTCTTTTTCCATGACTCTCATCTTTTTCCGCTAAGGTGGGAGGCTTTTGCGGATATTCCAAACATTTGAGGCAAACATGTAAAAATTTAAGTTTAGGCAGACCATAAGAAAAATCTTATGGCTTTGTTAAAACACATAATCGTCAAAAGAAAAAAGCCCCGTCGCGGAATGTTTCGCCACTTTCCTTGGTGCTGCCCATGCAATGATATTCCTTTGCATCGGACAAAAAACCAAAGACTATGGAACAGATCAACAAAATCGAATTGCGCGGCCTGGTAGGCTCTGTAAAACTCCAGGAGGTCGCAGAAAAGAAGGTAGCACGCATCACTGTGGCCACGAGCATGGCCTACACCGACCGCAGTGGAGCAGCAGTAATCGACACTCAGTGGCACAATGTGAACGCGTGGGAGGGGAAACGGATTGTCGGCCTGGAAAAACTGAAGAAGGGAGATCGTGTATGGGTGACCGGACGCATCCGTTACAACAAATTCACGGGAATGGACGGTTTGGAACACAACTCCACGGAAATCATTGCAAACAGACTCTCTATCCTGGACGACGAAGATGATTTCCCCTGCCAAATGTAGGCTGCCCATCCTTCTATGCGTCTGCCTGTGTGCATGTGCACCGGTGCGCAAGATGGAGTCGGTCAGGTCCGGGGCTTATGTCCCGGGTCTGGCCTTGGCAGAAGATGTACATACACCGGATGTGCCGGTGGAGCGCCTGGTGAGCGACACAATGATGATTAAGGATGCGGAAGGACGGGACCTTATAATAATGAAGGCGGTGAGGGATGAGAATGGAGATATGGTGGCGAGTGACGTGATAGATCCTTCGGTGGTAGTCGCATCGTTCAGGAATGTGGCTGAGAGGCTCGGAAAAGTCGATTTGAGATTCGATATCAATGTGCCGTCCGACCTGACGGACAGCCGCTGGCAACTGAGGCTCTCGCCGGTAATGCATATCATGGGAGAAACAGTGGCGCTGGATCCGGTTTTCATAACCGGAAACCGTTACAGGGCGGCGCAGTTGAGGGGATACGAGAGATACGCTCGCTTCATCGACGGCATAGTCACGGACTCCACCCTCTTCATACGAAAGAATGAACTGGAACTATTCCTGCGGAGGAACCTCCCGGACTTGTATGCTTTCCGCGAAGACAGTTCCCGGGTCAGTGATGAACAGTGGAGTTCCGCATTCGGCGTGACAGGGGAAGAAGCGGTCGAGCATTACACCGACCATTTCCGCAAGCGCATGAACGCAAGGAAGGCCAGTCGCAAAGATAAGATGTTCCGCCGCTACGTTAAGGCCCCCATCCGCACCGAAGCGCTCCGCCTGGATACAGTGGTGGTGGCCGAGAGCGGTGACATTACCTATGCTTACGTGCAGACCATCAATACCAGACCGGGATTGAGGAAAGTGGAGATAGAACTGGAGGGGGGAGTCTTCGAGGAGGACCGCGAGTTGTGCAAACTTCCCAGTCCAGGGATGCTGACCTTCTATATCAGCTCCCTGTCTTCCTTCGCAGAAGACCGCGAACGCTTCCTCACAAAGGTGGTGTCGCGCAGAGTCGAAGCCAACACATCCTGCTACATCGAGTTCGATGCGGGCAAAGCGGAAATACGCGAAAATCTGGGTGAAAATGCCTTGGAGATGGGACGCATCAAGCAGAATATCCTGGACATCCTGGAAGATGACAAATTCGACCTCGATTCCGTGGTAATCACTGCCTTTGCGTCCCCGGAGGGCGCCGCGGCCTCCAACCGCGACCTTGCCTTGCGCCGGGCCGGGGCCGCTTCGGCCTTCTTCTCCGATTACACCACCTTTCTCATAGACAGCCTCTGCATGGCAGGCTACATCCCCCGCGTGGACTTCGTCTCGCATGGAGGCGGCGAGAACTGGCGCTTGTTCGGTACCCTGGTGGAGTCTGACACCTTGGTTCCTCCGGCCGACTTGGAAACCATACGCGAAAAGATGGAAATCGCCGATTTCGACCTGCGCGAGGCATCCCTGCGGCAACTAGGCAGTTACGCCCATCTTCGCAACAACATCTATCCTCGCCTCAGGATGGTGCGCTTCGATTTCCATCTGCATCGCAAAGGTATGGTGAAGGACACTGTCCATACTACGATTCCCGACACCGTGTACCGGGCCGGCGTGCAGGCCCTCAAGGACAGGAATTATGAGCATGCCCTGGAATTGCTGCTGCCTTACCGTGACTACAATACGGCCATCGCCTTCGTGTCGCTCGGCAGGAACCATAATGCGATGGATATACTTCTCAAGTTGGACAGGACGCCGCAGGTAGAGTATATGCTGGCTCTGCTGTATTCTCGCTTCGGGGATGACAGGAATGCCGTGCAGCACTTCCTGAATGCCTGCTCCGCAGACAGGAACTATGTTTTCCGGGGGAGTTTGGACCCGGAGATAGCCATACTTATAAACCATTACAACTTAAATCTTTACGATCAATGAAAAAGTATTTGCAATTTGCGGTATGTATTGCCGCCGCAGCGGCTTTAGTCGGCTGCAACAAAAACACGGAAACCGTTGTCAAAAATGTTGTCCCTCCCGGAACGGCAGAGATTTCTCTGGCGCTTGCCGGAAACACCTGCACGAAGGCTACAGTGGACGGAACCGGAGCGGAGAATGCCGTCAGGACAGTGGACATATTCGTCTTCTTCAAAGGAGGTGAGTACGACGGCCAGCTGGATGCTTACGCACACTTCGATTCGGCACCATATTCCTTGACGGCAACAACGGGTGACCGCACAATCTACGCGGTGGTCAACAGCGCGCACCCTGTCTCGGAACTGGAAACTGTTTCCACCAAAACCGGCTTGTTGTCGAAAGTGACGGAAATTTCCTCGCAGAAAACGGCCTCTGCCGCTCCAGGAAACTTTACTATGATCGGCTGCGTTAACCGAAGCGAGGCCACGGCAAACGCCCTGGTCCCAGGTGTCAACTCCATTACTGTCAAAGTAGACCGTATCGTATCCAGGGTGCGCCTGCTTAAGATTACCCGCGATTTCGAGTCCTCTGCACTTGGAGCCCAGGACTTCAGTGTAGAAGAGATTTATCTCTCCAATGCTGTCGATAAAGAAAAATACAGCCTGGACCTGACGCCTGCGGCCGATGACTTCGTCAACAAACTGGGGGTTCCCGATGCCGCCTGCGACCTCTGGATGCGTCGTCCGATTGGTGAAACACTCGCGGACGGAGAATCGAAGAATATGGGTGACGCTGCCTTCAGCATGTATGCGATGCCGAATCCTGTCGATACCGACAATGACAAAAAGCCGTTCACCGTGCGTAATACAAAACTCGTAGTTAAAGCGGTGCTGAACGCAAAGCCCATCTACTATGTCATTCCGCTCGGCGCCCTCGAGAGCAATACGACTTACGATATCGGCGAACTGGTGATTACCCGTCCAGGCTCATCGGACCCTGAGAAGAAGACTGAAACCGCGTCCTGCACATTCACTGTGGAAGCTAATCCATGGACTGTGGTTCCCCTTGAAACGGAAGCAGGAAAGTATGTGATATGAAACGATGGGGATTGCTCGCTGCAATGCTTCTTGCCGCCTCCTGTACGGTAAAGGAAGACAGGACGTTCTGCCCGGCCTGGTGCGTGGTTTATTCCGACGGATATGTAGCTGAGGGCTGCCGGGGAGAACTGACCTGCAATGTGGCTACGGATGCAAAGAGCAGTTTCGAGTACGGAAAACAGGAATTCACGCGCTTTGCAAGAAGGGGAGATCTGGTGCTGGAGGTTCCGCGGCATGAGCAGGTATATGTGGATGTCTTCTGCGGAGTGAAGGGGATGGAACTGAACGGATCCGTATTGGCGATTCCCATTGGTTTCTGCTGCGACAGCATTTATGCCGGACACGGAAGTGTGTTCATATCCGGAGAAGAGGGAGAGACTGGCCTGCCTTTGAACAAGGACTATGCGGTTATTTCCATGAAGGTGAAAGGGGATATCCCTCCTGCGGACTATCCCTTTACCTTCAGGATAACAGGCGATGTGGACGGATATGAACTGCCCGGGGGGACACCCCATACCGGACGCTTCGACTATAGGCCTGTTGAGGTGGAAGAAAACTTATACAATGCAATAATACCGCGCCAGAAGGACGATTCACTCTTGCTGGAGGTCTATCATAAAGATGACGGAACGCTGCTGACAAGGCAGCCTCTCGGTGAGATTATCAGGAAGAAAGGATATGACTGGACTTTGCCGGATCTGCCTGACATAAGCATAGGGTTAGATATGTCTGAGGCTGGGTTCCATGTAGAGGTAGAGGCGTGGAAACTATCTGAAACAGTGACGATTGTACTTTAAAGAAGACAGATAATGAAAAATGAAATAATGATAATGGCGGCTGCCCTGGCAATGGCAGCATCTTGCACCAAAAATGAAAGCCCTTCCGCCATGACGGAAGATTCGGAATTGACCGGAAAGGAAATCTGCTTTGTGACGGAAGGCCTCGGTGTCGACGTACAAACGAAGGTGGCCGAGGTAACCATGGAGAATCTGGAGTCTTTCAATGTCGCGGCGGTCAGTGCCGGCAGTCCGGAAACATTTGCATGGTCGGTTGTGGCGCACAGGTCCGGTAACAGATACCTGACTGGTAAATATTGGCCGGTGACGAATCCTACCTACCGCTTCTATGCTTCTAACTGTGGATTGACGATAAATGAGGGCGTCCCTTGTACGGTGGTGGACGAGAGCATGGACGCTGTCTGCGGAGCGATGACCACACCGACTTTCCAGGCGGAAACCACAACCATCGTAATGCGCCATATTTTCTCCAGGATAGGCAGCATATCAATAAATTCGGAGCAAGGCTATGAATTGAGCAATATCAGTATCAAACTGACGGAGGCACACATTGGAGGAAAGTATAATCTCAAGACCTACAGGTGGTTCGATTGTACCTCGCAGAGCAATATGGCGCTGCAGATAGGCAACAACGACATATTGGTGGTTCCGGGGACTACTGCGGTCGAGGTGAGGTATACCATGACAAAGGGTGATTACTCATACAGCTTCACCTCGACATCCAATGTCACGTTGATGGAAGGCAAGATCTGCGACCTGAACCTGACTGTTACCAAAGATCCTGCCGTTCCGGTACGGATTGCCGTTTCGCTTGCACCTTGGGAATCCAGGCAGTTGCCTGTTACATTGCAGTAGAGTTATGAAAAGGATTTCCCTGCTGCTTATTACATTTCTGTGCGGGTGCTCGTCCGAATACTGGAAGGCACCTGCACCCTCTCCGGACGGGGCCCCTGTCCGTGTAGAGTTCGGCGGCACGAAGGCAGGTGCCGTGGATGCCGGTTTTACTGAATTTCACTATCTCACATACGATTATGCTTTGGGCAGTTGGAGTGGGGAACTCGGAGGACTTGCAGTCAGGGAAAGCTCTGCATCCGCGACCTTTCTCCCTTCGGATGCCACCCGTGTATACTGGCCAGAGGGCAGGACGTACTCTTTTTACGCTGCAGGATACAACGAAACCCCGTCCGTGCTGGAATCGGACGTAGAGTTCGGTTCAGCCATGATCCTTTACAATTCCGGGACGAGCGCAGTCCTTACGCTAAAGAACGTGCGTCACAATGTGGACTGGCTTGCGGCAAAACGGATTCGGCAGGAAAAGATAGACGGTATCCCACTCAATTTCAATCACATCTGTGCCAGGATAAGCAAACTGACTTTCGATCTGTCTGCATATAAAAGATGGATTGTGGAAAGGGAACTGGATATTGCGGACATTGTCGCGCTGTACTGCACCATCACGGATGCAGACCAGCAGACCTTCATCTATTCCGGTGAGAATGGGAAACTCTTCCAGAAGGAATCTGCCGACTATACTCTGGCAGACGAACAAAAACTGTGCGGGAGAAGGACACTGAACCTGCAGGGGGGAGGAAACTCCATGTCGATGGATTACTATGCTTTTCCGGGAACCCATACCCTGCGTGCAAGGATACAGACCGTAGATGCAGATGGCAATCAGGTCGTGGATGACCGGGTATTGAGCGGGATGGTGGACCTTCCCATGGGTGCGGATTGCGAACTGATAATAAGGATAGATCCTCTGGAAAGGAATCTTGGAGTATTCGTGAGCAATGCGATTGCGCCGTGGGAAGAAGGAGGACAGGGAGAGGTAAAGGAATAAATGACTGTCAGCATGAAAACGAAGATATTATGTGCAGGGTTATTATTGTCAGCAGTATGCTGCACTGTCCCTGATGGCCCTGCCTCTGAAGACCGGAGCGGAAGGATTGTTTTTGCGGCGCTTCAGACACGCACGATTACAGAAAGCACCGTGGCCGATGTCAAAGCCGGAGGATTCGAGGTCGCCGGAGTGACGCAGGGCGTTGCATACTTTGTAGACAAGGCAGAATGGTCGGAAAAAGACGGGTGGTTTACTACGGAGGCGGCATACTATTATCCGCCCGGACCGGTCAGCTTCTACGCGGCCTATCCGGCAGAAGAGAGGATCAGGGTAGAAGGTGGCGAAGCCCTGCTGGACTATGAATCCGACGGCAGCACAGACCTGATTGCTGCAGTGCGGGAAAACGTACGAGCTTCCGAAGGCGAGGTCGGTCTGGAGTTCTCACATATCCTGTCGCAGCTCAGGGTGCTCTGGGACGGACTGGACGCCGATGCGGAATACAAAGTGGGGAAGGTTGAGTTGTCGGCTGCATCGTCCGGGACGTGGGATTTTGCTTCCGGAACTTGGGGTGACCTGCATGCCGGCAACATCCTTCTAAACATAGGAGATGGCGTTTCAGTGATACCTTCGGAGATGACGCTACGCATATGCTGGGACTGTCTGCAGGACGGTGTTACCGTTGCAAGTTATGACAAGACGGTGACGTTCACCCCAGGCATAGGAAAAATGTGCACGGTGAATTGCTACCTGCCGAATTCGGATTCGCAGAAGATTGGATTCAGCGTAGAACTGTCACCGTGGGGAACAAACGAGACGAATATCTCACTTTCTTCCGTCTCCGGCCAAGGCAGGGTTCCTGTAGTTTTCAGCGCACCCATGAACAATGCATGGATGGACTTTTTCGCATTCCGCAGGGATGGCTCGCTGGACATCCATACACGGCAGAGGGGCGAAAACCTGACGGCCAGGCTTACGGCCGGAGAAGCCCTTTCTTATTGGTTGATAGAAAATTTGCCGGAGGGAAGCCTGGACAGGATCAGTGAACAAAGTGAATTGCTTTCGTCGAAACTCTTGCTTGCGGATTACTCGGAAGATGCTCCATTGATGATAGGTTGTGGGAGCGGAGTGTTTTCCGGGCAATCCGCCAGGGTAATAAGGACAGACCGGGCTGTATGTAAGATTTCACTTGGAAACCTGACACCATCTTTCCTTTCAAGAGGCCTGCCTGCAGGGTCGGAAGCGTCGCTCGACAAGGTATACCTTGTCAATGCTCCGGTAAGTGTACCTGTTACTCTGGAGCCCTCTGCCACAGACTTGTGTAATGTCGGCGGTCTTGATGTCCTGCTCCCGGCGGTGCTGCAGAAACAAGTACTCCGTACTCCTGCGCTGATGCTTTCCGATGCTTCTACGAGGAATCTGGGCATGGATTTCTTTTGCTGCCCGAATCCGGCAGGGAATACCGGGCTCGTGCTGGAACTGACGATATGCGGGATAAAGAATTACTACCCGCTTACCTTGCCTCCAATGCAGAGTAACCGCGAATACCGCATTGGCAATGTTGAATTGATCGGATGGGGTTCGGCTTCACCGGATGTGCCTGTGGAACGCGGAAGATTATGCTGGGACATTTCCGTACGGCCATGGGGCCAGGAAGAGAAGACTTTTGTAATGAATTGATTTAAAGATAGATGAAAAACAGAACAATAATAATGATTCTGCTTCAGGCAGCAATGCTTGCGGCTGGATGTGCCAAGGAACCGGGGCAGGAAGGGGCAACGGGTATGGCGGCCAGGATAACCCTGACCGTCGATAACCTGCCCTTGTCCAAGAGTTGCTCGATAAATGACGAAGATTCCGTGCACGACCTGAATATATGGGTGTACTCCTCTTCGGGAGAACTCAAGGAAACTCATTATCTGGACGGACTCTCCATACGCACCGCAGGGGATGTCGATTTCGACACGGCGGCGGGCGGACATAGCAGGCTGGTGCTTATCGGCAATGCCGGGAGGAGCCTGCAGGGGCCTGCGACAAATAATGTGACTGGCAGTTATTCAATGGACTACAGCGGATCGCAAAAACCGGTGCTGCTGGTAGGAGAGGGGAATCTGTCGTTGACTGCGACCGGCATGAGGAGCTCGGTGACTCTGTTCCGTGCCATGAGCAGGATAGCGCTAACGGTGGAGTTGTCAGAATCCATGAAAGCTTCCGGCTGCACGCTTGGGGGAAATGTAAGGGTGACCGGCGCTAAACTTTGCAATTCACCCTCCGTCTTTGCCATTCAACCATATAATGCATGGGACTCGGTGAGGAACTTCAAGGCCGTTTCAGGCACTCCTATGACAGGTGGAGACTGTCTTTCGGCGGGAGATCTCGCAACGTTGCAATCAGGAGGGACCGTGTATCTGTATTCGCTTCCGAATTATACCGGAACCGCCTACACAGACCGGCCGGAAGATGCCACATCCAAATCATGCTACATTGAGATGACCATTGAATCGGATGCTGTTTCCGGCATAAGCGAAGGTGTCTCAGTGTGCCGTTTTTATGCTAACGACGGCGCGAGGATAGGCTTGCAGGGGGGATGCAGTTACTCTTGCAGAGTTACTGTTTCCAACGATGGCGCGGCTCATCACTGGAGGAAAGATGACTACCGTTTCGAACAGCCCGGGGCTTTCTATGCCGGCACCAGGAAAACCGTACTGCTGCACTCCGGGAATCATGATCCTGCAGGAATCAGTTTCTCCCTTTCAGAGACTCCGGGATTAAGTGATGACGGCTTTTTCCGCATAGAAGGCAAGGCGGTTTCGGGAGGACTGTGCTATGGAGTGGTACTGTCATCAAGGGATGCCGGTTCGGGTGTGCTCTGTGCCTTTGATGCTGAAGGTAATCTGATGGGTCGCATGCCTCTGACTTCGGAATACCCGGTTTTTACCGTGCCGGATATATCTTTGGACGTGATTGGGACAGAAAGAAGTTTTGTGGTGAGAGGCTTGGAAGATATCTACGCATCCCGAGTCTCTGACGAATTGTATGAGGCATTGTATTCTGTGAGGGATGTCGAGCCTGAAGGAGCGGAGTACGGCTTCCATCCGGAAGATTTCATCTGCTTGGATGTGTCGTCTAAACAATTGTGGGTAAATAACCTGCGATGGACCAGGAACGGTGTTGTATGCAGTTGGCTGGAAGCGGTAGGGAAGACTTACCTATACCGGGTTACCCTTGCCTGCGGTACGCATGCGGATATGAACGTCCGTGTGGTAAACGAAGTGGTCGGGCGCTTTGCGTCATCCGACAATTACGGTGAAGTTGTCAATACATCGGAAATACCTTCCCCGACAAGCGCCGTGCGTGCTTTGGACGGTAGGTCAATCACAATCAGCAGGACTGGGGTTTCCGTTCCTTCTGACCTGCAGGGCGATTGGCGTACCGCCGGCTGGGCAAGTTGGTATGGGGGAAGTGCCCTTGAAGAAGGGACTTCGGCTGACGCCTTCATGTCGGTACTTTCCAATGGCATCCGCTGGAACTTCGGCTCGACTGTAACCCAGGCTCTTTATGCGGAGGATATCCCGGTTTTCATAGGCAAACTGAATCCGAACTGTGGAGAGTACGTAAGGACCTGCGTCGGGTATTATTCTTCTTCGAAGTATATTCCGGCTGGGATGGAATATGCATTCATACAAATTGGATTCGATAGTTTCGGCAACGTAAACATGGGAAACAACGGTATGGAAGTTTATTCGATGCTCGTGTTCAGGGAACATGACGCAAACAGCAGCATCGCTTACGCCAGTTGCAAGAAAGGCGACTCACCATATCCTGTCGGCGCCGGATGCATGTCGCTGGACCCGGACGGAACTGCATCCTGGAACGAAAACGGACGGAGATGTTATCTCATTTGTTATACCGGGGATTTGTACGACAAGTTTTCACCGGTGATGGGGGATTCGCGTCCCATAGAGTCTTCTTCCTCATTCGCAACTTCGATAGTGTGGCAGGCGGAAAGTGAATCCGGCACGGACAGGACGCGTTTTGCATCCAGCACATACGGTGGAAACGGCATGAGCAATATCTGGTTGTATCTATACTGCCCTTATACCTCTGTGAACGTATATGCTGCGGGCAGTAACGGACGCGCTCCGCAGAAGGGGCTTGTCAGAGTCCATCTGTGGAGCGTGTCGGAAAAGGCAACTTTCGATTACAATCCAGCAACGGAATGGATATCGAACGGATCTTTTATTCCGCCTTGGAGCTGACCTTCTTCCGTGGGTCTTTGAAGAGGATTGCGAAGAGCACACCTACCACGCAGGCATATCCTGCGAAGATGTACCAGGCATTAGCCCAGTTCGCAGGTGTGTTGAAAACGTCGCAAGCCTCTACTACCTTTCCTGCGGCAAGTGTACCTATGGTAGCACCGAGACCGTTGGTCATAAGCATGAACACGCCCTGGGCGCTGGAACGGATGTCCGGGGTTGTGTTCTCGTTGACATAGAGAGAGCCGGAGATGTTGAAGAAGTCAAAGGCCACGCCATAGACTATGCAACTGAGCACGAACAGCAGGACGCCTGGCATGGAAGGATTTCCCAGGCCGAAGAAGCCGAAGCGGAATACCCATGCGAACATGGCGATGAGCATCACCTTCTTGATGCCGAATTTCTTCATGCATATCGGTATCAGCAGGATGCACAGGGTTTCGGATGCCTGGCTGATGGCGATAAGCGCGTTGGAGTTCTTGACTGCAAATGTATTTGCAAGGGCGGGGTCCGCTGCGAAGGAACCTAGGAAAGTGTTTGCGTAGCCATTGGTAATCTGCAGTGAAGCGCCAAGCAACATGCTGAATATGAAGAAGATGGCGAACTGACCGTCTTTGAACAGACTGAATGCCTTGAGACCGAAGGCTTCTGCGAGACTCTTGCTCTCACCGCGATTTATTTCGCAGGCGGGCATCGTGAGTGCATAGGCGCAGAGCACCAGTGAGATCAGACCTGAAGAAATCAGCTGCGTGTAATTGTCCTGCATGGCCACACCGCCTATCTTGAGGAAGTTGGTGAGCAGCATGCTGCAGATGAAACCTATTGTGCCGAACACGCGGATGGGCGGGAAATCCTTGACAGGATCCATCCCGGCCTTACCGAGTGCGTTGTATGCTACCGAATTGGAGATTGCGATTGTGGGCATGTAGAACGCAACGCTCAGGCTGTAGAGAATGAACAGCGGAGCAAATGCAATGGCGGAACCGGAGTTCATGCAGTACATGCCGGCTGCTATCATGAAAATGCCGGCCAGCCCATGGCAAAGCGAGAGTGTTTTCTGAGCCTGTATGTAGCGGTCGGCGACAATCCCCATGAGTGTGGGCATGAATATGGATACGATGCCCTGCATGGCGAAGAACCATTTTATCTGGGGGCCCAGACCAACATTGCCGAGGTAACGGCCGAGCGAGGTAAGATATGCGCCCCATGCTGCATACTGGAGGAAATTCATCAGGATGAGCCTGATGGTAAGTTGTCGGTTTTTCATTATTCTGTGGTTTGTTGAACGGACAAATTTAGCGTTTTTCTGCTAATTTGCTTATCTTTGAAAGATGAAATTTGAAAAGATACATTCAGACCCTCATTCCGCCGCCCGGTGCGGAGTACTGCACACCGGCCATGGCGACATACGCACTCCGATCTTCATGCCTGTAGGCACCGTCGGGTCCGTTAAGGGGGTTTATCATAAAGACTTGAAGGAAGATGTAAAGGCCGAAATAATCCTCGGCAACACATATCATCTCTACCTTCGTCCCGGGCTGGATATCCTCAAGGCGGCCGGAGGTCTGCACAAGTTCGAAAACTGGGACCGTCCCATCCTCACCGACAGTGGCGGATTCCAGGTGTTCAGCCTCAGCCCCATACGCAAACTCACTCCGGAAGGATGCACTTTCCAGAGCCATATCGACGGCAGCCGGCACACTTTCACTCCCGAGAACAATGTAGACACCCAGCGCATTATTGGTGCGGATATCTGCATGGCACTTGACGAATGCTGCCCCGGAGATGCAGACCATGCCTATGCCAGGAAGAGCCTGAATCTCACCAAGGGGTGGCTTGAGCGTTATGCCAGGCGCTTCCGCGAAACAGAGCCCCTCTATGGTTACGAGCAGACTTTCTTCCCCATCGTGCAGGGCTGCGTCTATCCCGATCTACGCAAAGAGGCTGTGGACCATGCCGTCCAGTTCGATGCTGACGGCTATGCTATCGGCGGTCTGGCGGTAGGGGAGCCGACAGAAAAGATGTACGAGATGCTGGAATTGGTCTGCCCCATTCTTCCGGACGACCGTCCCCGATATCTCATGGGGGTGGGAACGCCCGCCAACATCCTCGAAGGCATTGCCCGCGGAGTGGACATGTTCGACTGCGTGATGCCTACCAGGAACGGCCGCAACGGCATGCTGTTCACCTGGAACGGCATCATGAACATGCGTAACGAAAAGTGGAAGGACGATTTCTCGCCTCTTGATCCGGCGGGCACGTCATTTGTTGACCATACATACAGCAAGGCCTATCTCAGGCATCTCTTCATTTCCGGCGAGATGTTCGCAGGCATGATAGCCAGCGAGCACAATCTCGCCTTCTATCTTGATTTGGTGCGTCAGGCGAGGGCCCATATAGAGGCCGGCGATTTCGCATCATGGAAGGATGCCGCCGTAGCCAAGATAACAAGGAGATTATGAGGAAACTCGACCTCTACATATCAAAGAAGTTCATCACGACCTTCTTCATGGCGTTGCTGCTCATTATCGGCATCGTCATTATCTTCGACATTTCCGAAAAAGTTGACTATTTTGTGAAGAACGAAGCCCCCATCAAGGCCATCATCTTCGATTATTACATGAACTTTGTGCCGTATTTCATCAACATGTTCAGCCCTTTGTTCGTGTTCATAACAGTTATCTTTTTCACTTCCAGGATGGCCGCCAATTCAGAGTTCATAGCCATGCTCTCCGGCGGAATAAGTTATGTGCGCATCCTGTTGCCATACATGGGCTGCGCCATACTGATTGCCATGCTTTCGCTAGGGCTCAATCTATATGTGATTCCCAGGTCGAATGTCACCAGGACCGCCTTTGAAGACAAATATATAAAGGCCAGGAGTATCAAGTTCCGAAATGTCCACTACCAGATTGCCCCAGGGCAGTTCGTGTATGTGGAATCTTTCAGCCGCTGGAACAATACCGCATATAAGTTCACTCTTGAGACTATCGAGAACAACAAGCTAAAGAGCAAACTGGAGGCAGATTCCGCTGTCTGGGACAGCACTCAGCAGTGCTGGAGGCTGCGCAACTGGTTCATACGTGACTATGCATCCGGGCTCGAAGACCATATCACCTGCGGAGAAAAGAAAGATACGGCCATCGAACTGACCGTGACCGACTTCTACCGTAATGAGAAGACTGTGGAAACGCTGCCTATCAAAGATCTTAACCAACTTATAAAAACGCAGGACATGCGTGGCGACGCAAATGTCATGTTTGCTGAAATTGAACTGCATAACCGCTTCGCCATGCCGTTCTCTGCCATTATCCTGACAATAATGGGGGTGTGCCTGTCTTCCCGCAAGAAACGTGGCGGCATAGGGTGGAATCTGGGCGTCGGAATCGCCCTGGCATTCACGTACATCCTTTTCCTGCGCTTCTCCCAGATGTTCGTCTATGCCGGCACCATGCCGGCCGCGATAGCCCTGTGGATACCGAATCTGGTGTTTGCATTGATTACAGTTTTCCTTTATACAAAAGCACAGAAGTAATGACAGTGAAGGTTGTTAACAAGGGTAATAATACCCTTCCGCAGTACGCTACCCTGGCATCGGCCGGGATGGACGTGCGTGCTTCCCTGGAATCGCCAGTCGTGCTGAAGCCTCTTCAGCGCGCAATGATTCCTACGGGCCTGTTTCTGGAGATTCCGGTAGGATATGAGGTGCAGGTGCGCCCCCGCAGCGGCCTTGCCGCCAAAAAGGGGATAACCGTGCTGAATACTCCGGGAACCATCGATGCGGACTACCGCGGGGAAGTGAATGTGATTCTGGTCAATCTTTCAGACGAGCCGTTCACTGTCGAGCCAGGCGAGCGCATAGCGCAGCTGGTGCTTGCAAAACATGAGAAGATAGATTGGGAGGAAGTCTCTGAACTTGGCGCTACCGAGCGCGGAGAAGGGGGCTTCGGAAGTACTGGTACAAAATGAGTACGGAAGAACTTTATAAGTTGTATTGCGATTGCGGGTGCCAGGTGAGTACCGACAGTCGTTCTATCCCTGCGGGGGCAATCTTCTTTGCACTTCGCGGAGAGAATTTCGATGGAAATGATTATGCGCTGAAGGCCCTCGAGGCGGGGGCGTCATACGCCGTCGTCAATGCTGATGCCTGGCCCTCCGCGAAAAGCAAAGGGCAGATAATTCCTGTCCAGGATCCGTTCAGGAGCCTTCAGGAACTGGCGATACATCACCGCAAGACCCTTGGACTGCCGGTCATAGGTCTGACAGGCACTAATGGGAAGACTACTACAAAAGAACTGATTACTGCGGCATTGAGGGCAAAATTCAAGGTCGCAGCCACAAAAGGCAATCTCAATAACGACATAGGCGTACCTCTTACCCTGCTTTCCATCTCTCCTGACACGGAGATGGCGGTAGTGGAGATGGGGGCAAACCATCCCGACGACATAGCCAAACTCGTCAAGGTGAGCCAGCCAGATTATGGCTATATTACCAATGTAGGGAAGGCCCATCTGCTCGGTTTCGGTTCCTACGAAGGAGTTCTTGCCGCCAAGACAGAACTATACAAATGGCTGGGCGCCCATAAGGGATCCGTTATCTTCGTGAACACCGGCCATCCCGACCTTGCTGCCGCCGCGCGTAGGCAACCCTGCCATCAGTGGGAGTTCAGCATGGAATCGATGGATGCCGAGGTCCTTCCTACCAGCGAGGATAACCCTTTCCTCTCGCTGCGTATCGGGGCGGATGTTATCCATACACGTCTTGTAGGAGCCTACAATGCCGACAACGTTCTTGCAGCTTTCTCGATTTCACAGTATTTCGGCGTGCCCAAGGCCGATGCCATCCACGCCATCGAGACCTACGAACCTTCCAACAACCGCTCGCAGTTGGTGAAAACCGGCAGAAACACCCTCATAGTAGATGCCTACAATGCCAATCCCAGTTCCATGGGGCTTGCCATCGACAATCTCGCGGCTTTGCAGGCATCAGACAAACTCGCTCTCCTTGGAGACATGCGCGAACTGGGTGAGGCTTCGGTAGAGGAACATAAGAACATTGTCCGCAAATTGATTTCATCCGGCATTCCGGCATATCTTGTGGGGGAAGAATTTGGCAAGGCTCTTGTTGAACACCCTCTCATCCTTGGATGTTTCCCCACTTCCGACAGTTTGGCTGAATACATTCGCGGCAATGTAGAGAAATTCCGCGGTAAAACCATTCTAGTGAAAGGTTCCCGCGGAATAAAGATGGAAAAAGCGATTCCCGAACTCTGATACTATAGGGTATCCATCAACTCGAAAACGCGCTTCTGCACTTCTTCGATTGTGCCTATGCCGTTGATTTCGTGATAGATGCCCTTTTCCTTGTATACCTGGATAAGGGGCTCTGTCTTATCGTGGTAGGTGCGGATACGGTTGGCGATGGTTTCGTCGTTGGCATCATCGGCGCGACCTTCGACGAGGGCGCGGCCCTTGATGCGTGACTTGATTTCCTCGTCGGGAATCATCAGGGAGATGACCCCGGTAACATACTCGTCGCGGGATTCAAGCATCTCGTCCAAGTCTATGGCCTGCTGAATGGTGCGGGGAAATCCGTCAAGGAGGAATCCGTTCACATGGGGATTGGCTGCAAAGCAGTTGGCTATCATTCCTTCGACTACTACGTCGGGTACGAAGTCGCCTTTTTCAATGAGCGCCTGGGCCTGTTTGCCAAGTTCGGTGCCAGCAGCTATCTCGCTGCGGAGAAGTTCGCCGGTAGAGATGTGTTTGAGATTATATCTCTTTACCATAGGGGCGGCGTGAGTCCCTTTACCGGCTCCAGGAGGGCCGAATATGATGAAATACTTCATATGATTGTTATTCTAATACATATATATCCTTGAGGTTGCGCCCCAGCTCGTCGTAATCGAGGCCGAAGCCTACGATGAAGCGGTTGGGAATCTCTGCTCCCACATAGTCGAGTTTGCAGCGTCCGCAGAAGACCTCGGGCTTGAGGAGCATGGTGCAGATGCGTACGTCCCTGGCTCCCTTGTCGAGAAGTTTCTGCTTGAGTTCCATGATGGTGTTGCCGGTGTCCACGATATCTTCACAGACGATAACGGTTCTGCCTTTGATGTCAGTGGTAAGAGGCATGGTTTCGCGGATCACTCCGGTGGAAGTCGTGCCCACGTAGGAGGAAAGCTTCATCGATGCGAGCTCGACTGGAAAGTTCAGGCGCTGCAAAAGTTCACCGGTGAACATGATGGAACCATGGAGGACGCAAAGGAGAACCGGAACATCGTTCTGGCCGGCTTCGGTGTAGGTGTGACCGGGGGTGCAAAAATCTTTGTTGAGTTTATTTGCCACTCCATCAATGAGTTGGGAGATTTGCCCGTAGGGCATGAAAGGTACGAAGACCTTGTCGTGAATATAAACTTTATCCATTTTTGATAAATGAGTGCATAAAGTTACAAAACATTTCCGATACGCAAACTTAAAAAAAGTTTTTACAATGCATTTTTTTGATTGACATTGTCTTTCCGGCTGCTTAACTTGCGACTATGAGACTGTTGATTTCACTAATGGAGGCCATCCTGCTGCTTACCGGAGCAGGGAATATGGAAGAACTGGGGGAGAGCGAAGTGGAACGCTTCGAGTCCCTTGCCTCGCATCCCGTTTGCATCAATATCGCATCTGATGGCAGGCTCCGTTCCTGCGGCTTGTTCAGCGAGTATCAGGTAGCGAGCCTGCTTGATTATATTTCGCGTACCGGAGACGTGTTGTCCGCGACTGAATTGGGTACCGTGCCTGGATTTACGCCGGCACTGTCGGAGGCCCTTTGCCTATTTATTTCTTTCGAAAGTCATTCTCCGGCTGGGAAAAAGCACGGGAATCGCCTGAGGCAGGAACTTATGCTACGCGATGTGTTCCGCGATGGAGAGCAGACCTTCTCTGGAAAATATCATCTTAAGCATGGGGAAAGGGCGGAGATTTATCTATCTGGAAAGAAAGAACTTACGGGTAGCCTGAGCATTTACGGGAAGAGGCCGTGGAAAATGGTCCTGGGTGACTTCAATACCCGTTTTGGGCAGGGGCTGCTAGCATGGAGCGGCTTCTCGCTCAGTGGCTTTTCCACGGTATCTTCCTTCTGCAGGAATGCTTCAGGCATATCCGGAACCGGATCATTCTCTCCATCAAGGCGCGGGTTTGGAGCAGGATATGACGGCCGACGATTGAGTGGGTCGGCAGCTTTAGATACGGAAGGTACACTTGTGTGTTCTGCTTCCTTGTTCGGAGGCAGTGGAAAAGCCGGCTTGAATGCCATGATCGGGCGTCAGGGCCGGGGTATGTCGCTGGATTGGAAGAAGGCTTTCGGACATGTGGAATTGTTTGGCGAGGCTGCCTTTTCCGGGAAAGCGGCTGTGCTCTCCGGTCTGAAATGGGAGCCTGCATACAAAGTGTCGGTCGCGTTGCTGGGACGCTATTATGCTCCCGGGTATGCTTCCGGTTCTGCCGGAGCGGCAAGGTCTGCAAGCAAGGTGGAAGATGAGGCAGGGATTACCACCGGAATGCAGGTGCGATGGTTCAGTGCAACGGTGGATATGGCTCTGCACCCGGGGAGGATGGCTGCCAGAAAAAACAATTACCAACAATTCAAGTCTGTGATAAGTGCCAGCCCGGAGTTCAAGGCGGGTGCATGGACCATGACAACAGTGTTGAAATGGACCGAACGTATGTTTTTGAGCCCGAATGGAGATTCCTTCAAGGCGGAGTGGAGGCATGATCTGCGCTGCGACATGAAGGCTGACAGAGGCGGCTTGCATGGTGCGCTGAGGTTGAATGGCGTGCAGGTTACACCCCGGCATCCTGGGGCATTGGCGTATCTTGAAATCGGATATAAGAGTCCCTCCGATACTGCACGCGTGCAATGGTCCGCATTTCTCCGGGGCACAGTTTGTGAAACGGATGGATGGACCTCCCGCATCTATGCGTACGAGCGGGATCTCCCCGGCTCATTCAGCGTACCCGCATGGTATGGCAGCAAAAGAAGTCTGTCTTTAGTAGCGGGTCTGAACTACCTACAGAAAAGATTCCGCCACCGTCTGAATCTCCGTATCTCCACCAGGGATATCAAGATTCAATACCAGATATGGGTTTATTAGGCATAACTATGCATTCCACCAAGAATCATATTCACGCCGAAGTAGGTTATGAGTACGCTGAGGAAGGCGAGTATGCAATAAAGATGGAAGGCTTTTGGATTGCGCAGGAACCCAAGGGTTTTCTGATGCATGGGAATCGCGTAGATGAGGAGGGTGATCAGTGCCCAGGTCTCCTTGGGATCCCAGGCCCAGTAGTTGCCCCAGGAAATATTGGCCCATACGGCACCCAGGAAAGTGCCGAAAGTCAGTAGGAATACGGCCGGATAAAGCAGGATAGTGGAGAGATCTCGCAATTTTTCAGATTCCTCTCTGGAAACGATTAATCCGGCAATGCCAATGATAAGCAGAAAGAAGAAGATGAAATAGCCCAGAACGATGCTGATGACATGGACCTGCAGCAGGGGGGTGCGAAGCACCGGCATAAGCTGGGAACCGCCTGTGAATATGAATTTGCGCATCATGATCAGAACACCGGCAAGGCAGGCTGCAAGAATGATCAGGGGAATGCGCGGCTTCACCTTTAAAGCGATAGCTTTGAAGTTACTTCTTTTCTGGAAAAAGAATCCAATCATGGAAAGCAGCAGTAGCAGGTAGGCCGTATAGGTAATGGCAATTCCCCATGGGTCGCGGCTGACTGCCAGCACGGAACCCTTGAGGTCTTCGTCGTAGTCTGCCTGATAGAGCCTGTATCCCTTGACCTTTGCTATATTGTTCATGGAAATGGTCTGCCGGAGTCCGTCGATTGTGACCTCACTGCTATAGCCCATCGGCGCCTTGGAGTCGGGATAATACTGGATTTCGAATTTGTTCAGGCTGATGCTGAATGGCAGGTCGGCCGATCCACCCTCATCGAGTTCGAAACTGGACGCGACTTCGCCTTCACGCAGGTGAAGCATTCCGCTGATACCGCTCAGATGCGTAACCAGAGCCCCCACCAGAATCAGAACGAAAGACAGGTGCAGTGTGAGCGTAATGGGGCTGCGCTGCATCTTCACGGAGAAAATGTAGCAGAGGCCACAGATTGCAGTAATAGCCCATAAGGCGAAAAATACGGGAGAGTGGTAGATGGTGTCCAACGCATATTCGCTGCCATGGAACTTTTCTACAATGGTAGCAGCCACCATCACAACGATGGTGACTGCCAGAGAAATAAAAGATATGTGCTTGAAAAACTTCTGATTCATCCTCTTTTAGATTGAGTCTACAAATTTAATGACTGCATCCCTGTCTTCCTTCGATAATTTCGAAAATTCAACAGTTGCATTGTAGGCATCGCTCTGTTTGCTGTATCCGTGCCACATGATAGCCTCAAGGGTGGTGCGTGCGCGGCAGTCGTGCAGGCGGTCGCCCGCTCCTGTGTTGGCCTGGCTCAGACCGCGTCCCCAGAGGGGTGTTGTACGGCACCATGTGCCATGGATGTCGTTCACCATGTAGAGGCGATGCTGGATGAAGTCGGAATAAGGATAGATAGTCTGGTTAGCGTAGCGGGGAAGGGCTTTGCCTTTGTTCATTGCAGGAGACCAGTAATTGTCTTCCCTTGTCTGCCATTTCGCTCTGTGGCA
>CACWOZ010000005.1:7760-117407 GCA_902762655.1 uncultured Bacteroidia bacterium | reverse complement strand
TCAAGTAGCCTCATATACTTAAGGCGGTCCTCATAAGTGTGCTTTTTTCGCATAACAAAACCCCGAAAGTTTTTTGTCTAACTTTCGGGGTTCATGTCACCCCCTGCACTGAGAATATTCTCATCTTCCTGCATATAGGAGGAGTAGGTTAGTATGGTTCCGACGCCCAGCGAAAGGCTGAAGAAAGACTGGCCGAGCGCGGCGGCGACTGCCGGCCCGTCGATTTTGCTGAAGTCAGGGCGGACCAGATATTCCACGCCCTTATCGGCGCCGGGAAGGCGCAGGGACACCACCGCGATAAGCAGCACCATCAGGAAAAGGACGGGGATGGATATCTTGGAAAACCGGCCTATACCCTTGTCTACTCCCGCACCGACTATCATCGCCGTAAGGCCGAGGAAAACAAGCATGCAGCTCACGCTCTCTACCGTAGATTCTCCCATTGTGGCGAAAACGGCCTTTGCCTCGTCGAGCCCAAGGCCACAGAAACCTCCGGCACAGGAACGGAGTAGGTAGTCAAAGCTCCAGCCTCCCACCACACTGTAGAAGGACAGTATTATGAAGGAGGCGAGGATGGCGACATAACCCACTTTCCGGCCTTTTGGCGCAAGGCTTTCCAGAGCGCCGAAGGTGTCTTTCCTGGAGGATTTGCCGATAATGGATTCGGCAAAGAAGATGGGCAGGCTCACCAGGAGGCAGCAGAGGATGTAGATGATGATGAATGCCGCACCACCGTGTTCTCCCACCATGTATGGGAAACGCCAGATGTTGCCAAGCCCGACGGCAGAGCCGGCCATAGCCATTATCGCGGCGAAACGGCTGTTGAAATTACCTCTACCTTGCGACATTCAGACCTTCAAGTAAAGAGTTCACCCTCCGCGGGACGAACCTGGCACTGATTGGATCTGCCTGCTCCGGGCAGGACCTCTTGAAATGTACGATCCTGCCTGTACGGGTGTCTGCAACAACCAGATATATCTTTGATTCGTAACGAATCAATTCTTCATCCACGAATACCGGGAGTTCTTCCCACACAAAGCCCTCCGAATAAACCAGAAGCGCATATCTGCTTGAATATGTGGAAAGGAATGCATGAAGCGCGGAGGGCAGACGCGTGCTCTCAAGCTTCTTGGGATTAATCCCGGCCAGGCTCTCATAGTCTCCGTCCAACACCTCCTGGTTGCTGCGCCCGACCACGGTTATCACCTTGGTGAAGGGCAAGCCGGCGCTTTCAAGGGTGGTTCCGATCAGGAGTTCGGATAATGCCGAAAGACTGTCGGAATAATGGAAATGCCCGTCCTGGCCAAGGATATCCACCCTGCTGTATGGGGCCACTATGGTGATTTCATTAATCACCGGGGCAGGCTCCGGCAGATGCTTCGACGTGGAACATGCGCACGAAAGCAGGGCGATTGCAACCATCAGGCTATTTCTTCTCATAGACGACGAATTCGAATTCATATCCGGTTTCGGGATCCACATGGGTTTCAGAGGTGCTTACCCTCTCCCATATTTCGGGATCTATCACTGGGAAGAAAGCATCGGCGTTCTCTACTTCCGTGTGTACATGGGTGATGTAGAGGCGGTCCATTTCCGGCATCGCAGCCCTGTAGACCGATGCTCCGCCCATGATGAAGCACTTGTCCTTGCCCGTGGCTTCCGCCTCTTTGTAGGCCTCCTCGAAAGAGTAGACGCAGGTTGCCTCAGGGATGGGTTCTCCCCCGAGATTGAGAACTATGTTCTTGCGGCCTTTCAGCGGGCGGAAAGGCAGGGAGAAATAAGTCGTGCGTCCCATTATGACGGGATATCCACGGGTAACCGCCTTGAAATACTGAAGGTCTTCGGAGATATGCCATGGGAGTTCCCCTTTGACACCTATTCCGTAGTTGTCGGCTATTGCGACGATGAGACATTTGAGCATAAGCGATGCGTTTTGATTGTCAAAGATAATTATATTTTGCGGGATTATTGTTATCTTTGAGGATACAACAAAGCATTGTGTACTATGGCAAAGATCAGCAAAGAACTCTGGGGCAAGGCCCATGGCAAGGAAATCTATAAATATAAAATGGAAAACACATCCGGCGCCTATGTGGTGCTGGGCAGCGTGGGTGCGGCAATCGTGGAGATCCACGTGCCGGACCGCGACGGAAAACTCGGTGACGTGGTGATCGGTTATCCTGTGCCGGAGAGTTACTTTGCCGACGGCCCCTGCTCGGGGAAAGTGCCCGGGCGCTATGCCAACCGCATCGCAAAGGGTCATCTGGAAATTGACGGCAAGGTGTATGACCTTCCCATCAACAATGGGCCTAACCATCTGCATGGAGGTCCCGAAGGTTTCCAGAATCAAGTCTGGGACAGTCGCATAGACGGCGACGCTGTTGAATTCATGTACTTTTCTCCCGACGGGGAAATGGGCTATCCCGGCAACTTGAAGGTGACCGCGCGCTATGTCTGGACGGAAAACAATGAACTTGAACTCACATTCGCGGCCGTAACCGACGCAGCCACGGTGGTGAACCTCACGAACCACGTATATTTCAATCTGGACGGAGAGGGTGCCGGCAGCATCGAGAAACACCTTCTCAAGCTGAATGCATCCGAGTATCTCCCTACAGATGAAACACTTATCCCCTTAGGGGAATCGCAGCCCGTGGCCGGTACGCCCATGGATTTCGTTACAGAGAAGGAAATCGGGCGCGACCTGCGGGCAGACTTCCCCGCCATCAACTACGGCAAGGGATTCGACGCCTGCTGGGTGATTGACGGCAGGATAGAGGGCCAGCTGGCGGAAGCTGCGGAACTCTGCTCGCCGCAGAGCGGCCGCGTGGTAAAGGTTTATACCACCCAGCCTGGCGTGCAGGTATATACCGGCAACTGGCTGAACGGCTGCCCCGAGGGCAAGAACGGGCATGTCTATCACGACTACGATGCCGTGGCGATCGAGTGCCAGCACTTCCCGGACAGCCCCAATAAACCGGACTATCCTTCTACCCTGCTGGAGCCTGGGCAGACCTTTGAACAAGCAATAATTTGGGCGTTCTCGGCGAAGTAGATTCCTTCGCTGCGCTCGGAATGACAGTAAAAAAAACATGAAACAGTACCTGGACCTTTTGCGGCACATCCGCGAGAATGGCGTAATAAAGCACGACCGCACCGGCGTCGGCACCCAGAGCGTCTTCGGATACCAGATGCGCTTCGACCTTTCGAAGGGGTTTCCCCTTCTGACCACCAAGAAGGTGCATCTAAAATCTATTATCTATGAACTCCTGTGGTTCATTTCCGGGGATACCAATGTGAAGTATCTTCAGGACCACAAGGTAACCATCTGGGATGAGTGGGCCGACGAAAACGGGGACCTTGGTCCGGTCTATGGCCATCAGTGGCGCAGTTGGCCCGCTCCGGACGGACGCAGCATCGACCAGCTCTCGCAGGTGATAGACACTATAAAGAATAATCCGGATTCGCGCCGCATGCTGGTGTGCGCCTGGAACCCGGGCGAGGTGGACAAAATGGCCCTGCCGCCCTGCCACTGCCTCTTCCAGTTCTATGTGGCTGACGGCAAATTGAGCTGCCAGCTTTATCAGCGCAGCGCGGACACCTTCCTGGGAGTGCCGTTCAATATTGCTTCCTATGCCCTGCTGACGATGATGATTGCCCAGACCTGCGGCCTGCAGCCGGGAGAGTTCATACACACCACCGGAGACACGCATATCTACCTGAACCACTTCGATCAGGTGGCGGAGCAACTCAGCCGCGAGCCCCGTCCCCTGCCGAAGATGCTGCTCAACCCCGATGTGAAGAGCGTCTTCGACTTCAAGTATGAGGACTTCACCCTTATAGACTACGACCCCTGGCCCGCCATCAAGGCTCCGGTAGCTGTGTAGGCTGGATCCGTCTTTTACTTAGGGGCCATCTTGCCCCATCCGTTCTGCCCATTTGTTCCGGAAAACGCTTGTTTTCGGGAACAAACATCTGTGGTTTTGGTATTTGTTCCGGAAAATGGCCTTTTTTCGGAACAAATTAAAATAATATTGACAAGGTCCGGGGTTTTTACTATTTTCGCTGAACGCTGCCATTTGTGCGGTGGATTTGTATGTTGGATTATTAAATGGCAGCGCTATGCAAGCTCCTTCTTACGGGCTCCTGTCCCCCTCCCAGCAGGAACAATCCTGCGAATTGACCTATTTAAACGGCGGTCCTTTCTGGCACATTTGCACAGACGGGCAGTCGATGGAGATTATCTGCGAAACGGAAGAAGATTATAAGTTTGCCGTGACGGTGATTGCGATCGCCGCCGCGCTTACAAGGGTGAGAATCCTGACCTTTCAGGTAATGAGCAACCATATACACGTAATCGTGGAAGGTTTGGAGACAATGTGCCGGGACTTCTTTTCAGAAGTCAAAAGAAGACTGCGGCGCTATAGGAACAGCAATGGCCGTTTTGCAAGTTTCGAAAAGTTCGAGGCATCATATATACCTATAGACAACTTGCGCAGTATGCGATACGAAATAGCATACACCAACCGGAACGGCTATTTGGCGAACCCAGCCTTCACCCCATTCTCTTATCCGTGGGGCGGCGGATATCTGTACTTCAATCCACAGGCATACACTACTGACGCCCGGCCATGGGGCGATTTGACCAGGGATGAAAAATTAAAACTGTGCAGAAGCCGGGTCCCGGATCTGCCGGCTGGATATATGGTCAAAGATGGCTGGATTCTTCCGCAGAGTTTTTGTGTAACCAAATATGGCGAAAGGCTTTTCCGTGACGCACACCAGTATTTTTCCATTGTGTCCAAAAACTATGAGGCCTATTCGGAGATTGCCAAAAGGTTGGGGGACGATGTGTTCCTGACGGACGACGAAATGTTTGCAGCCATATCCCTGTTGGCTAAAAAGAAGTACGGAGACGGCAGGGTTACTCTTCTCCCCAACAACTCGAAAATCGAATTGGCTAAAACTATGCGGAGCGACTATAATGCATCGGAAAGTCAGATTCAAAGGATGCTTCGTCTGGACAGAAGAATTGTTTCGGAATTGTTCGGCCACCGGGCGTGATGGGACGTTTAGCAACCGTGGGTGACGGGGGGATCGGTCTGTTTGTTCCGAAAAACACCTGATTTCGGGAACAAACCGTCGTAATTCCGGGTTTTGTTCCGAAAAATGGCCAAAAACGGGAACAAACTAATAGAGAACGGGGAGTTCGGTGCAGCCTGGGGCGTAAGATTTGCATCCTTATGCAAGGAATCGCAAATCTGCGGTTTAAGTGAATATGAAATTGAGGTTTCTACGGGCCACTTTGGCCTTTGCAATACTATTATCGGGAACGGAGGCGGCAGCACAGACCGGGGCGGCTGCACAAGCAAGGGCGGCTGCACAGACCGGGGCGCCGCGCACTCCGGACCGGGCGACCATCAGCGGATATATTACGGATGCCAAAACGGGGGAAACCCTGATTTCGGCAGGCGTCGTGGCGCGCGAACCCGCGGCAACGGCGAAGGGCGCGGGCCAGGAGGGTGCAACGGCGAAGGGCGCAGGCCAGGCGGGCGCGGGCCAGGGTATAACCGGGGCGGTGACCAATCCCTACGGATTCTACACCCTTACGCTCGGGAAAGGCAGGCACGAACTTAACTTCTCCTATATGGGATACTCCGACCAGGTTCTGACGATCGATCTCCAGAGAGATACGACCATCAACATAAGCCTCAACCCGGACCTGCAAATCAGCAGCGCTACGGTCGTGGCCACCAAGGATGCGGGCATTCTCTCTACGAAGATGAGCGCCATCGAGGTTCCTGTGACGGTTATCCAGCAGACTCCGACTCTGTTCGGTGAAGCCGATGTGCTCAAGACCATTCAGTTGATGCCGGGCGTACAGGCCGGCATGGAGGGCTTTTCAGGCATCTACGTACGGGGCGGAGGCCCGGAGGAGAACCTGCTTCTTCTCGACGGCATCTCCCTCTACAACGCAGAGCACCTGCTGGGCATCTTCAGTATATTCCAGCCTGAGGCGGTGAAGAAGGTAACCCTCTACAAGGGTTCCTTCCCGGCCAGGTACGGCGGCCGCATCTCCTCCATCATCGATATCCGCACCAACGACGGAAACATGAAGGAGACGCACGGGACAGTGAGCGTGGGGGCCATCAGCGATCGCCTGCATCTCGAAGGGCCAATCATAAAGGACAAACTCGCCTACTCGATCAGCGGACGCGGCATGCACACGGTGTTCTTCACCCCGATCCTGGAAGCGAAGGGCCTCCATGGAAACTACTTCTTCTACGACCTCAACGGCAAGCTCAGCTGGCGCATCTCCAATCGTAACCGCCTGTATTTCAATGCTTACAACGGGCGAGACATCTTCTACTATAAAGACAGGTCTTCCGGCAGCGGGACGGCCTCATACGGAGATGAGGTCCGCAACCATTCCTACACCGAATCCAACAACATCGGCATACGTTGGGGAAACACCCTCGCGGCGCTGCGCTGGAACCACGTTTTCAACAATACACTCTTCTCGAACACCACCGTCGCCTACACCCGCTACAAGATGATGGTCGGTTACAAGATGGACGAGGTGAATGTGTATGATGGCGTGAAGAGCAGGGACATCTACAATTTCGATTATCATTCCGGAATGAGGGACCTGACCGCTAAGATAGACTTCGATTATACCCCGTCGCCAAAGCATCTGGTGAAGTTCGGGGCGGAGTACGTGAACCACACTTTCATCCCCGAGACCCTCGGAGGATATGTGTATGAGAGCGAAGCATCTGACATTCGGATAGATACCACCTTTACCGCCAGCGGCAACTCTATTCTCCATGGCCATGAGATTTCGATTTATGCGGAGGATGACATCAGCGTGAGCGACCGTCTCACCCTGAATCCGGGCCTGCACGCGGCCCTGTTCTACACTATGGGCAAGCCCTACTGGTCGCTGGAGCCGCGGATGAGTGCCAAGTATAACTTCTCAAGAGACTGGTCCGCCAAGGCATCCTACTCGCGTATGGCGCAGTACGTACATCTGCTCTCGCCCGCAAAGATTACCCTGCCTATCGACCTCTGGGTGCCTATCACCGACAAGATAAAGCCCGTTACCTCCGACCAGGTGTCGCTCGGGGCCTACTACAACGGCATCCCCGGATGGGAGTTTTCGCTGGAGGGCTACTACAAGTGGATGCATAATATCCTGGAATACAGCGACGGAACCTCCTTCTTCGGCAATTCCGCGAACTGGCAGAACAATGTGGAGATGGGGGAAGGCCGCGCCCGCGGAGTGGAACTCTTCGTTGAGAAGAAGACCGGGGCTACCACCGGCTGGCTGGGATACACCCTCGCATGGAGCGACCGCGTTTTCCCGGACGGCGTGATAAACGGAGGAGAGCCCTTCCCCTACCGCTACGACCGCAGGCACAACCTGTCGCTCGTCTTGAATCACAAGTTCAGCAAGAAACTCTCGCTCAGCGCCACCTGGACCTATGCCAGCGGGGGCACTATGACCATCCCCGAGCGCCAGACCCAGGTTTATTACCCCAACGGTCAGGTGAGTACCGAGGATTATTCTCCTTCGCGCAACAACTACCGTCTGCCGCCGAGCCACAGGCTGAACCTCAGTCTCAACCATACAAAGCAGAAGAGGCACGGGCAGGCCGTATGGAGTTTCGGGTTATATAACGCTTATAACAACATGAATCCGAACTTCGTGTTCACTGACTACGAAAGTGAATATGACGACAGTCCGGCTCCGGGCCAGCCCGCCTACCGCAAGAAGATGACTCTGACCAAGATTACTCTCCTGCCCATCATCCCTTCAATTTCATATACTTATAAATTCTAGCCGCCATGAAGAAGATTTTTATATTAGTGATGATTGCGACGGCGCTGGCCGCTTGCGACAATCCTCTGGAATACAAACCCGAGAACAAGGCGGACGAACTGATCGTGAATGCATTTCTGGATGCTGGGGAGACTTCGCATCTGGTGCAACTTGCCGTCAGCAATACTGAATATGTGAGGCCCGTCGAAAAGGCCGAACTGCGATTCTATGTCAATGGCGAGTTGAAAGCAAAGACTTCGGAGTTCGAAGACATTGAATGGTATGGCGACACAGCAGGCAAAGGGATGTGTTTCGAGGCATCCTTCAAGGCCGGCGACGTGGTGCGTCTGGAAGTGGATGCGGACGGCAAGTTCAGCGCATACAACGAGCAGGTGGTGCCTCCCGCCCCTATGGTTTTGGGGATAGATACGGTGAGGGTCAATGAGTATCTGCGTTTCGATTTCCGGGTTCAGGATACGGAGCCTGCCGAGAACTATTTCCGCATCAAGGTAGACGATCACGCAGAGGCCATCTACTATGATGAGGACGGTAAAGAACTCGGGCGTGCCTCGCATTCATGGATGAAGATGCTGAATATAGACAACGACCCCATCCTTAACGGAGGATATATCAACAGTGGTGACGGAGGGTTCGAGATAGAACTGGGAACTCCCAATACCTACTGTGCCTTCAGCGATATGCAGTTCCCAGGAGCATCGGCCACGTTGAGGCCTATGGTAGATGCCAACTCGTTCGGGTTAATGCCCGCACTTATCGAAGGCACAAAATCGGCTACTCTGGACACTTATGCAATCGCGACCATACAGCATCTGCCGCGGAGGTACTTTTATCACATTAAGGCCTTGAATATGCTGCGCAACGGCAGCGGCGACCTTGCCCTCGAGGATGTCCAGATACCTGACAACGTGGAAGGAGGAATCGGCTTCGTTGGAGTGTCCAGCTCCGTATCTGCCAGATTCTGGCTTGGGACAAGGAAATACGACGAAATCATCTACTACGGGAGAGCCTGAAGCACTCTTTCTACCGGAGGGTCCTTCAGCAGAATGCGCTTGTCGGCATCGAGGAGGTAGAGGGAAGGGATGGCCCGGATGCAGTAGAGGATGTCTTCGCGGATGATGTGGGAGGCGTCATAGCCGTTCATCCATTCTTTTGGATAGACCGGCATATACTCACGCCAGGCCTCCAGGTCTTCATCTATATAAACATTGAGAACGGCGAGGCGGCCTTCATCCAAGAGCTTCTGAACATTTGGATCCGCTTTCAGCTTTTCGATGATCTCCAGACATGTGTGGCATCCTGGGTTGCTGAAGAAAAGCAGTGTCCGTTCGGCGCGGACCGAATGCATACTGACATGTGTGCCATTCTTCAATGTGATGGTGAAGTCCGGGGCCACGCTGCCGCGAGGGTTCATCGAGCACATCTGCTCCTCATGCCTGTAGGCCGTGCGCATATCATCCCGCGTGAGGGGAGAAGCGGCCATCTTATGGACGAAGGGCAGGTAGATATCTTCGTCGCGCATCGGAGAATTGGGGTCGTAAAGATAACGCGCCACCATCTCTGTCATAGCGAGATAGACCCTGTCGACGGTATCAGCCATCTGACGGGCAGCGATTTTGTCGAACAGGACGGACATACTCTTCTGTGCCTCATTCAGCGGCAAATGATCGAGTACCCCTATATAATTTGACAGGGCTTGCTCGACTTCTACTTTGGGGACGCCCAGCACGCGGGCGGAATCAGTCCGCCCGGGACCATCGAAAAAGCCGTCCCAGTAATGCTCTACGGCATATGCTATGCGTTCGTCATCGTCGGTATACGCAGACGGGATACTCACCTGCGGGAAGGATCTGACAACCTGGGCCGCAGGAGCCGCAGCCTTCTTCCGCCCTCCGCAAGAGATGGTTAAGAGGAGGATGGCAGCTGAAATAATGATTCTGGAATGCTTCATCTTATCTACTCCTTCACAAAATACATGCCTCCCGACTGGGAGTCCTTGTAGTTGGCCTGATGGATTACCAGGTAGGCGGCGGAGTTTGTCTGGCCGGGGACGTGTGTGAAGGTCTGGGTGCCACGGGTGAGGCCGGCATCGGAGATTTCATCACTGTTGAAATGCATCAGTTCTATGCCTATTATGTAGTCTTCGGCATAGTCGTGGCTCACCGAAACTTTCTCCGTAAACGGGACCAGGGTCGCAGTAATCCGTCCGTTTTCTACCTTCAGCGCAAGCCGGACCCAGTCGTAGTTGGGAGTGCCTATCTGTGTGCGGCCGAATTCGAAGTAGTCGTTGGCCCAGGCCTTGCCGACCAGTTCCGGCAGGAAAGCCGCGTATCCTCCGGCATGACTGCCGGACAGAATCTTCTGCGCTTTGCGCCCGTCGAAGAATAAGCCGAGCCGGGCACTTCTGTTTTCATAATCTATGCTCAGCCTGGCATCCATTACCAGTTCCTCCGCCGTTCCGGCCAGGCCGCGGATGCCTATATTGTTCAAAGTGGCGTCGAGGGGTTCGCCGAAGCGGACCTTGGTCTCCTGCGAGGTGCCAGAGTTGGAGGATATGTAGTTGCCAAGCAGGTGGAAGACCTTCGAAAAGAATTTCCATTCCCCGCGGAAATCATCTTCCGAAACCTGGATTACCTTACACTTTGTTCCGTTCGGGAGTGTGATTTCCAACACCCTTGGCAGGCCGGTGGTGTTGGCTGTCCATTCCACCTTGCCGGAATCATATTTGAGCCAATCTTCTGTAACGTCGCCGCTGCCACCTTCCACATTGCATGATCCTGCTGCATCCGTTACCCATAAGGTGGTCGGGTCCTTTATGCTCACTTGCTGCACGAGCGTATTGCTTACAGCATCCCAGGAATCATAGGCGGTCAGAAGAATGTCGTATGAGCCTCCCGGGAGTTTGCCGAGAGGCCGAGTCCAGACTTTGCGCATACCGGATGTCTGGGGATGGCGGTACCAGTCTGAGAGTATGCGTTTAGTGGTTAATACCGCCCCATCTTTCTTTATGGTTATGACATAACGATGGACGAACTCGTCGTCGGTGCCGGCCGCAAAACGCAGTGAGTCAGATCCTTCTCCCTGAATGAATTCCATCGAGGAGAGAACCGGGGCGGAGTTATGGCCGGAAAGGGCGGCGTGATTATATCTCTGCAGATGAGTCTTGTCCGCACGTGGGTATGAGATCTCCCACGGCTCGCCGATAGTGGCGTTGTGGTAATAGTCCATCCTGTAGATGCGGACATTGCCGCTGCGGTCGAACTGGAGAAGCAGCCCCTGAGAGAATTCTCCGGCGTCTTTCATGACCGTCGCGCTCTTCATATCTTCGTATTTTCCGTCTTCGATGGCCATGTAACTGCAGGAGCCGCATCCCATCGAAGTAAAATCGCCCTGCCAGATACTGCGCGGGTCATTCAGGGGGAAATGCAGATGCCCGCCGAAAACCACTGCCTGTGGATATTTGACCAGTACGGAGGAGAGGCCCTTGGTATACCAGAATTCTCCGAGCAAGCTGCCGTAGCAAGTGTTGTAGATCATTGGATGGGTGATGACCATCACGTACTTTTCGGGTGCCCTGGCGGTTACGGAGGCCAGCGTGGTATCCAGCCAATGTACCGCTACCGGATCGTAGGTCATCGGTGAGAACTGCCTGGGAAGGAGGCAGAGGATATGGGTGCTGTCAACCACGCAGTGCCGGCAGTTGTACTGAAGGCGGAGATCATTGTCGAGATCCGTCGTGAAGTAACTGTCGTCCATGACATCGCGGAGAGGGTCGTTGATATCATGGTTGCCCGGTGTATAAATCAGCGGGATATCGTGGTGTTTCAGGATATTTTCATAGAGATTTATAAATGTCTGAGCCTGTGAAGTGCTGTTCGTGTTGGCGATGTCGCCTACGAACATCGTGGCGTCCAGGCCGTCGGGGTCGTGCTCCGCAGCCTTAGCTTTCAGCTGGTTCAAGGCATTGGTGAACTTGGCCTCGGAATTGTAGCCGTTGCCGATGTGCACGTCGCTGAATGCTCCGAGAGAAAAGACGATACTCCCTTCATCGAATACCTCGCTTTTCGTCCAGGACGGAGTTTCGGGCTCGTCAGGCTCGTCGGGGTCGTCCGGTGTATCCGGCTCATCCGGCGTGTCCGGCGTGTCCGGGTCGTCGGGAACGACAACGACAGGATTGTCGGGTTCAGGCAGAACCTCCTTGCCGCCGCAGGAAAACAACAGGAGAATGGCGGCCAAAAATGCGAGATTTTTTCTCATATATCGCAAATTTAAGGTTTTATTTCCGTAATGCAACGAATCCGACCTTTTCTTCATCTAGTTAACGCTATGAAAATATGGAGATTAATTCCGGTGTTGATGGCCGCCGCGGCCATACTTCCGGCTTGTAATAAAGACGCTTCCAATTTGACAATCGAAGAGAACCCGGACAATTCGGTGAAGATTACCTATATGGGCAAAGGTTTCGACAATGCCAGGTACGGCGATATCTTCCAGATAGAGACCGGCGACGATTTCCGCTACGACTTCACCGTTGTGACGGGTTCGCAGATTTCTTCGCTCGGCACGTTTGTCAGTTTGCATCTCGAAAATATTGTCGGCAACCTCAATGCCCAGAACATCGACTTGGATGACTATTTCGCCGCAGGCACCGGATCTTATATCCACGGGATTCTTCCCCAGGGAGACTACAAGGCCCTGGTTATGGAAGTAGATGGTTCCGGAAAGTCGACAGGGGTTTGCTACACCAAGAGTTTCTCCGTATCTGAATACATTTCGTACGCCGTTGACGGAGCCCTTTCTCCCCAGGTAGACTGGAAGGCGGAATACCTTGGCAGATATGAGGATGTCAACGGGATGGGCAATCCCATCTTATGCGACCGTATCTCCTCTTCCGGCACAGGAGACGCATACTATTATCACGTGCTGTGCCCCGCAGGCAGCATCAAGAATGAAAGAGATCTGCTGGATGCTTTCCAGAATGGATCGGATGTCGACGACCTTAAAGGCGGTAACGGACTTCTGGAATGGTATAAGATGCTGGCGCCAAACTTTAATTATCAGGCAGGCCTCGACTGGCTTCTTGCCAAGGGTGGCAAAGATGTCGAAAGCGGTTACATGGATTATACCTTGACCGGTACCGGAACCTACGATGTCTACACTGTGGAAATGCTCCTTAACGGACACATTACCGGCAGGTACGGCAAAACCACGCTGAAGATTACCGGGACCCCGAACATAAAGGCTATTGACGCAGTCCGGAGCGCCGGCAAGATACAAATGAGAAAAATGCGGTTGTAATTATAAAAAATTTACCTACATTTGTATGTATCGCGACTACAACCAATTATAATTATAACTATGGGTAAATTTGTTATCACCGTCAGGAAGAACGGAGAATTCCAGTTCAACCTCAAGGCCAGCAACGGCCAGGTAATCCTCACCAGCGAGGGCTACAACACCAAAACCGCATGCCTCAATGGCGTCGAATCTGTAAAGAAGAACGCCGCTATCGAGGATCGTTACGAAATCAAGGTTGCCAAGAACGGCAAGCCCTTCTTCAACCTCAAGGCCAGCAATGGTCAGGTAATCGGCGCCAGCCAGATGTATGCTTCCGAGCGCACTATGAAACTCGGCATCGCATCCGTAGCAAAGAACGCTCCCGAAGCTCCCGTGGTGGAGGAAATCTAATTTTCCCTATATATAAAATGAAAGCGGCCTTTTGGGGTCGCTTTCATTGTTTATATGCTGGATTCTTAGAGCAACTGAGGCAGGAAGGAGGATACGATCAGCACCGCCAGGCCGATTAAGAGTATGGTGATGGTCTTGCGGGAGCAACCTTTCCACTCCTTGAGGATTATGCCCCAGACATTGGAGAAGGTAACATTGAGGGCCTGGAGTATGCACCAGCTGAATGCGAGCAGCACGGGAGCCTCGGTGAGGAAGCCCTTGCCAAGGCTTAGGCCGAAGAATTGGCTGTACCAGAGCAGACCGGCGAGGCAGCAGAAGAAGATGTTGTTGCCCCAAAGCGAGCCCTTGGAGTAGTCGCTCCAAGTCTTGTTCCTGCTATTTTGGTAGAAGCAGTAGCAGGCGTTGGTCAGGAATCCACCGAAAGTCACGAGAAGTGTGGCGGGCAGGGTCTTGAATATGGGTTTGGTGGCCGCCCAGGCCAGATTTTCTCCAAAGCCAAGGCCGATAGCGAAGCATGCACTCATGAATCCGGCGAGCAGCGCCACGAAGATTCCCTTGCCGAAGTTGAAGTCCTTGACAGCGTCCTTCGCCCCGTCTCCAGCCTCCTTTGCCTTACGCGCTCCGGCCGCGCCGATGATGGCGATACCAACGAGAGTGACCACCACTCCGACGATTACGGGAGCGGTGAGATCGGATGTATTACCGGTGAAAACAGGGGTAAGGATTGTGCCCAGTCCGGCGCAGGTGCCGAGAGCGATAGACTGGCCAAGGGCTACGCCCAGATAGCGCATGGAGAGACCGAAGGTAAGCCCACCTACACCCCAGAGAATGCCGAAGAAGATGGTTTTGAGGGTCTCGGCAGGATGCGCGGCATACATTGCAAAGAGTGATTCCCCTGACGGAACGGCGAGCAGTGCCCCAAGAAGCGGGAACAACAGCCAGGCGAATACACCCTGGACTATCCAGTAACTCTCCCAACTCCATTGCTTGATCTTGTTGATAGGAACATAGCTTGACGACTGGCAGAATGCGCCGATTGCAATAATGAGCAGACCGATGATGATTTTCATTGTTCTTTGGTTTTAGTGTTCAAATGTACTAAAAAAAATTTTGCGCTTTCAATTTTTCGGCTTATATTTGCAGTCCCAATCGCGGAAATAGCTCAGTTGGTAGAGCGCAACCTTGCCAAGGTTGAGGTCGCGGGTCCGAATCCCGTTTTCCGCTCAAAGATTTGAAGCCTGGTGCATCGCACCGGGCTTTTTTGGTACCCGGCCGTCAAAAACTCGTTTTTGTAAGGCCGGGGGCCGGAAAAGCCCTGAGCAGCCGGCGGCTGCGAGGCTTCAAATCTTTGAAAGCCCCCATCCCCATGGATAGCGCAAGCAGCCGCAGGCTGCGCAGCGGAATCCCGTCCCCCCCGCCGTGCAAATCCCGGCAATGTTTTAACACAAATCGGCCTCCAAGGCTTGTTTTTGTAAAAAAAACGCCAGATTCCCACAACTTTTTTACAGAAACCCCTTCCAGAAGGCTGTTTCTGTTTTCTTTTTTTCGTAAAAACAATATTATATTTGCAGGAAAGGCCATACAATATGAAACACTTTCTTATAATCCTCCTTGCTGCATCGGCTCTGCTCTCCGCAGGCTGCAACAATGCCCCAAAAAGCGGCAATTCCAGCATGGAAACCAATTCCACCCTTGAAACCATCATGAGCCGCAAGAGCGTGCGATCATATACCGAACAGAAACTCACTGACGCACAGATAGAAACCCTGCTCAAGGCAGCGATGGCAGCTCCCTCCGGCATCAACATCCAGCCATGGCGCTTCATCGTCGTGACCGACCAGAGCATCAAGGAAGCGCTCCAGGCCGACGGCCCCCAGAGGATGTATTCACAGTGCGCAGCCCTGTTCGTAATCTGCGGCGAAACCGACTTTGTCAACCGCAACGGGGAAAAAGTACCTAACGGAAACTGGACGGCGGACTGCGCGGCGGCCACCGAAAACCTTCTCCTTGCCGCCGAATCCATAGGCCTAGGAGCAGTATGGACCGCCTGCTATCCTTATGAAAACCGCATGGACAAGGCCATAGAAGTCCTCGGCATACCCGAAGGCGTCACTCCCTACTGCCTGGTGCCTGTAGGATATCCCGCAGGCGACGAGCAGCCCAAGGACAAGTGGAAACCCGAAAACATCCATTACAACCGCTGGTAATAATCAAAACAAAAGATATGAAAAGATTCTCTCTCATTTTCGCCGTTGCGCTCGCATTCACTTCCTGCGCATCCCTCAACCAGGCCCGCCTCATGCAGAGCGGAGCCAAAGTTATGCAGGCCCTCAGCATCTCGGACAACGACATCAAGGGCTATGTAACCCAATCCGTAGCAAAGCTCGATGCCCAAAACCAGATCATCACCAGCGGGAATTATGTCACCCGCCTGAATAAGATTACCAAGGGGCTTACCCAGGTGGACGGCACTCCGCTGACATTCAAAGTATACAAGAACAACGAAATCAACGCATTTGCATGCGCTGACGGAAATGTGCGCGTATACACCGGCCTGCTGGACGTTATGACGGATGACGAGGCCCTCGGTGTAATCGGGCATGAGGTTGGCCATGTGGCGATGAAGCACACCCTCAACGCATACAAGGCAAGCCTGTTCTCATCTGCGGCAATGGATGTGCTGGCATCTACCGGAAACACAGCCGCCGCACTGACCGACAGCGTGTTCGGACAGTTGGCGGAGCAGATGGTGAATGCCAAGTACTCCCGCAAACAGGAAACCGAGGCCGACGACTTCGGCTACGACTTCCTGAAGGGTGCCGGAAAGAACCCTTATTATATGGCTCTGGCATTCGAAAAATTGATGGACAAGAGCCAAACCGGCACTTCCGCGCAGGTTACATCCATCGCAAACCTCTTCTCGTCGCACCCCGATACCCAGTCGCGTATCGACCGTGTGAACAAGAAGGCGGCCGCAGAGGGATATACCAGGCCGGCGAAATAAGCTACCTAAGTTTCATCTCTTTCAGCACAGACCGCATGCCGGCATAATAGTCCAACGTCCAGAGTACAAAACGGATATCAACACACACGCAGCGGTTGTACTCCGGTGTGAAATAATAATTGGAGGCCAGGGATTCCTTGTTCCCGTCAAAGGCGAGCCCGACAAGTTCGCCTTTTGCATTCATTACCGGGCTGCCAGAATTTCCTCCGGTAATATCGTTATCGGTAAGGAAATTGACCGGCTGGGCCTTTTTGCTCCCAGCCAGCAGATTTTCCCATTCTGGCTTTAAGCGGAAATCGTAATTGGACGTATCCGCCTTGGCCAGCAAGCCGTCAGAAAAGCTCTGCCAATAAGCAGATACTCCGTCACGGGGGGAGTATCCCTTCACCGTGCCGAAGGTCAGACGCATGGTAGAGTTGGCATCCGGATACTGTAGGATACCGTTATCTTCGCGCCAGCGATACATTAAGTGGGTGTACTCGCGCCCTAGCTCAACTACAGGAGCATCCGATTGTATCTTGTCCGACACGCTGTTGAAGACGGCAATATTCACATCGCCGAAAAAACGGCACAAATCATCGTCCGCCGTCATTCTCCTATCTATCCAGAGTGCATCGAGAAGAGCGTCATAATCCGAACCGAAGTGTTTTTTCAGCGCTCTTTGGAAAGGGCCCCAGTAGGACGGGTCCACATGCTCATAATATGCCTCCAGGCAATAGCGAAGCATGTCTTTCTCCACACGCAGGTCCATCCCGGCATAGTCCTTTTCTATATTGGAAAGTACTTGTGCCTCGCGTCCAGAATTTGATTTGCCGCGTTTCAGAGAGTTCAGACGGGTAGCCACCAGCGCCAGTTTTGTGCCACGAATCAGGGTTTCGCGATACCACGTACGATTCCTTTCAGCCTCGGCGATGGCTGCATACTGCGAATCCAGTTTTGAAAGCAGCCCACCCAGGCCGGGCATATCTGCCTCAATGGCTTTCTTGGCTCCTACAACGCCGAAGCGGCGGCAGCAGTCCACCTCACCCTGCTGCAGTTCCTGCACGTTGCTGAGCGAGAAAAAACTGTCTGAGTATCGCAGGCGGATGGCAGGATCGGCGTCCATGTGACGGCGCAGAATGGACATCTGGTCTACCCGCACCTTGTTGGAGATTGGCAGGGTAACCCCGGTGAGATGGCTCACTTTAGCGGAAGAAGAATAGCGGTCGGTGCGGCCGGGATATCCCATCACCATAGCGAAGTCCCCCTCGCTGATACCCCGCCTGCTTACTGTAAGGTAACGCGTTGGTACCATTGGCACATTGTCTGCCGAATATCCGGCAGGCTTACCATCCCTGCCGGTATATATGCGGTACATGGCAAAGTCGCACTTGTGCTGGGGCCATTCCCAATTGTCCTCATCTCCGCCGAATGCGGCTATACTCACCGGCGGAGCAGCCACCAGACGGACATCCTTATATACTTCATAAAGGGCCATATAGTATTTGGATCCCGCCCACATCGAACTCAATGATGCCTCCAAACCGGTCTGATTATGGTAGCGGCGCTCCATCACGAAACTTATCTTACGGCTGCCGAAAGGCTTCCCTGCGGCCTTCAGTTCTGAGGTGAGCGCAGCAACTTCTTCCGTTACGTCCAGCACCTTCTTAAGAAAGTAGGCGCTTTTGCCGGGAATCGGCACTTCCTCCGAACGAGTATGCGCCCAGAACCCTTCCTCTAAATAATTGTGATCTGGAGTGCTGAGGCCGTGCACATCCCTATAGGCGCAGTGATGGTTTGTGATGAGCAGCCCCTCCGGCGACACCATGCTGCCGGTGCAGCCGAAATCCAGCGACACGATGGCGTCCTTGAGCGACACCGCATCTTCGCTGTAAATCTCGCGCGGGCCAAGTTTCAAGCCCTCGTTTTCCATCGTCTGAACCAACGCGCGGGACAGAGCGTTCACCATCCACATCCCCTCATCGGCAAGCAGCCGGGAAGGGAGCAGGAGGCATATCAGAAAAATAAGTCTCTTATTCATAAGGATAGCAGATTCCTGGTTTGTCGAACTTCATGCGGGCATCCTCTTCGCGTACTTCGTCCACCTTATAGGTTATGGTCCACCTGGGCATGGTCATGAGCTCCCAGATGCGCTCAGCTGTCATGGGGGCGGCAAAACGAACCTGGATGCTGGGCACAAGACTCTTATTGAGCGTCAGATACACCCCAATCACACCCTCTTCCTTTGAGAGATGGTTGCTGAGGAATGGCAGGCCGCGTTTTATAATGGGCTTCTCGTAATCCTGGTCGGCCACCTCGTAGATAAACTGCGGCTTGCCTTCATATACTTCAACGCGCTTGCGCACGACGCTTGTATCTCCATCCGGATAGCGGCCGCTGAATTCTGCCTTGAACGGATCGAACATGCGGTGCAGATAATCTTCTATACTTATGCGCTCCTCGCCCTTTTCCATCCGTACAAATTCAAAATCAACCGGAGTTTCCTTGACGCCTCCACCATGGACGGGCATCTGCAGCACCTTCTTTTCAACGATCTCCTTGAACCAGGCTTCGTCCAGTTGCTCGTCGGGAGAAACATAGACACGCACGATCAGAGGGCAGTTATACTCGGATTCCAATCCGAATATGCTCTTCCCTGTCTGACGGAACTGAAGCCCCAGATAATTCAAGTCGAGTTTATCATACATCTTCTCGGTTCGGATGGTAAGTATCTTGAGTTCCTGAATCTTAGCGGGATCCGGGCTCCAAACGCGGAAGTGCGAAGGCACGAATACTTCTTCCTGAATCTTCTCGGCGGTAGTCTTAGACGGGTCGTAGCTGATAACCACAGTGTGGCTGCCCACGAATGTCTTTACCCCGTGTACTCCACGAACCTTCTCCATCCTTGCCTTGAAAGCCATGGAACTGCCGTAGCATTTGACGGATCTGAGGTTTTCTATCCTTACGGTCTGTAGTTCCATCCCTTCCGGCACACCCCATTTCTCGTCTATGGTAGGGAGTTCAATACTGCTGCGGAATAATAATCCGGCAGCCACGAGCAACACCGCAAGGATAGCTGGCAGCCAACGCAGAAACTTCCTGCCGGCAGGCTTGCTGCAACGGCTGATGCCGAGGGCATCCACATTGCAGGCATTCACGCATTCTCCACAGAGAGTGCAGTCTACGGAAGTGATGCGTCGTCTGCGGTTAACAACGTCGATGGCATATGGGCAAGCTTTGCTGCAGAGGCCGCAATGGGTGCAGGCTTCATCGTCCTTGACCACATAAAGTGTCTGCAGGTGAGATTCTCCCAAAAGAATCTCAAGCAGGTATCCCAGCAGGCAGACTGCACCCAGCAGCCACCACCAGGCAAGTTTTACTCCACAGAGTCCCAACAGCCACCACACCATACCGATGCCTATCAGCGGAAGCCAGAATTTGAGTGTGTTGGAAGCTGCACCCATAGGACAGATGTAACGGCACCAAAAGCGCTTTATAAATAGACCACCCAGCACCACAATGCTCACCGTTGTTACGGACATCCACAGCACAATCTCGCCCTTGAAGCCGGTTGCTGCCGCATAGTAAGGATCCAGCTTTTTGCAGAAAAGTTCGCTCGCGCCCACAGTCATATAGAACACATAGAACAGCAGGACATATTTTATGATGCGCAGTGCCTTATCTGCAAAACTGCCGGCTTTAGGCCATTCCATGCGGATACCAAGGGCTTTGCCGAAACGGGTGAGCAGATCCTCGATTGTGCCGATAGGGCAGAGATAGCCGCAGAACAGTTTGCTGAACAGGATGACAGCGGCGGCAAGCGCCAGCCCCATCAGTATCTGGGCAGAACTCATAGAGCAGGGTAGCGACCCCTTCACAAAGAAGGTCGTAAGGGCCTGTAGGCCACCAACGGGACAGAGAGCTTCCGGATCCGCCGAATCCTGCCCGGGAATCAGTTTGACTGCCAGACCACTGAGGAAGAATACCAGTGCGGCCATGGTGCCCCACTGAAGGATTATTCGTGGCCAGTTGCGGGTTTTTTTTGCCATAGTTTTATCTTTTAAAAACAATATCCGATTAAAATGTTGATTGCAGTCCGGGATGACCGGGAATCCGTATTATAATGGCAGTTTATGCCTAAACCTAAGGTCAGCTGACGGCTGTTCCGAAGAGCGCGCCAGACTTCAATACACATGCCGGTGCGAATGGCATCCACACTCCAGTAGGCATATTCAGCTTTAAGCGGCGATGTCAACTGACGTTCGGCAGCTTCGAGTGAAACCCCTCCGAACACATTGGTTGAAAGGTGATTCTCAGACAGAGAATGCTTCCATGCAATGGAAGGCGCGATCCTGAAGCAGGAGATAGTCCAGCCTAAAGCCAGGCGCGGCTCCACGAACGACAGGGTCTGGCCATAAACCACCGGATATTCCTTGAATGCATGGTCGGCATCCAACCAGAAGACCCCGGCTTCCAGATTCCATCCGGGGGCCGTATAGGTATAGGCCGCATCCAGTTTCAACACCTGTCTCCAATACACATCGGAAGGTGCCCCGTAACTGAACCAGCGACGCACCCCGGACGCAGGGTCCAGTTCCTGCCTCTGCACTTTGCGGCTCCCGACCATCTGCTGCAGACAGGCATCGACAGCAACAGCGTGGGGTCCCACGCTCAAGCGCAGAGCATCATTGTATTCCAGAGTATGTGTATCCCCGTGGTGCAAATTGTTGTATCCTGTTTCAGTCTGGCACGACCGTCTGTATGAAGCAGACAAACTATTGGAAAACAGTGCTTTTCCATATTTGTAGCGAATATCGATATTGGCAAATAAGCGGTTTTCTTCCATGATGCGCCGGTCCTCCGAGCTGCTGAATCCGGAACCGGTGCAAAGCCAGAGACCATAAACCTGGAACAGGTACTTTTCCGTACTTTCGTCCACCTGCATATACTCCACCTGTTCCGTGCCACGCCCATGCCCGGCCGAAACCGATGCGAGGAAACGCTCTCCTCGATACGAGACGCCAGGGGCAAACGAAAAATCCATCCGGACATTCTTGTTCCTGAGGTCCTTATGTTTAGACATCGTCGCTGTGCTGTAACCCAGATCCACCCCCACTGTCCAGCGACCGAATCGCACACCCGTTCCGGCGGCCATGTCGTAGGTTTCTTTGGATATGTTCCCGGGAATGGTATCGCATACCATGAACGGAGTCGAATATGGATCTGTCCATCCTCGGTATCGCGAGCCTGTACCATAATCGTAGCCATATTCAAAGCGTCCGTTCATCAGTAGTCGCCCGTTTGAAGCGGTCCCCTGCGCGCCCAGCCGGTTCTCCACCTGCGTGGCCGCATCGAACACGTTCCGGAATTCTCCAGTCTGCACGGAACTCCCCATCCAGACGCGGTTGGAAACCGTATCGGCAAATGGCAGGATGCCTGCCAAAAGTATGGCAAACAAGGAATTAATCATTATTCAGGTGCGGTGCAGGGGTTTGGTCCGAGAGAAAATCCTCCGCGGAATTATTCGTATCACGGTAGAAGATTATGCCGTTTTCTACAGATTCCGGCACACGGCTGATGCATTTGCCGGAATAGTGCGAGGAGCGCATCCACACGTATGAGGCATCCACCGAGGCAGGCAGACGCTTAATGGATGCGTAAGGGGAATCTGCGCAGTCCACCCCATCCAGGATCCACTCCTTCGCTATGTGGCGATAACGGGTGCCCGAAGATTCTCCGGGGGCGTATCGCTCCCAGGTAGCGGCATCCTTCATGTAATTTGCAACACCCATCGAAGGCTTGAACAGCACAACGGCAGGAGAATGGATGGAAAGCGCCCATGCTGTGCCCTGCCCGGTCATGTACATTATCATCGGGGTTACTCCGGCGGAGATTTCGTGTTTTGGCAAAGTCTCGTCGTAGCAACCGAAATGGGCCTTCCCTAGATTCAAGCCCGAAGTGCAGCGCCCACCATGGTCCACGGCGGCAATTGCGGCCACAACAGCAGATTCTCCAGGCTTCAATGGGTGACTATTTCCATCGCCCGGAAACATCCAGAACATCTGGAAGATGGGGATGGTGTCCCGCCCTGCCCAGGCATTGCTCCCGGTGGTGGAATTTGCGGGATAAAGGGCGGCTATGCAGAGGGAATCCAGGTACATGGTCTTTCCATTCGAGCCTGTGTTGTTGTAGATTTCCAGATAGGTATCCTTTGTGTAGGAAGCTCCGTCTAGAGTGACGCAACCATGATAGTATACCTCCCTGAACACCAACTCTCCCGGCACCGACACGTTCAGCGGAACACGGATCTGCGCCGCAGAGACACTGCCATCTTCCGCCACAATTCCGTCTGCGGTCAGAAGGAAATACGGCACGCTACCCACCACGGATATATGCGTATCGCTAAAAAATGCGCTTGCCAGAATGTCGTATTTTCCAGGCTGGACACTGAATTCCGCCCGGCCGTCGCTTGCAGGGTGCATGCTATAGGAGAATGGTTTTTCTTTATTCTGCAGCTTCACCGTCAGGGCACCAAGGTCAATGTCCATCCCTGCAGGAACGTCGAAAGTAACAGTCAGGCAAGCAGCACCTTCCTTCACGAACGCCTTGTCGGACACTTCATTCCGAAGACATCCGGCAAGCAGGGGCAAAAGAATTATGAGGGGAAGGCGCTTCATCTTATGGTCAATTTGATCTCGGCACCGAAATATAGCGGAGTGTTTTTATCTGAGGGATATCCTGTTACAGTATTGCGGACGCGCCCCTTCATATTCAAGAAGTTGTTTGCGTAGAAGGATATGGTGGCGCCCTTCATCTCCTTTGTCAGGCGAAGATTAAACATGGAATAGAAGGGATATCCCTGCGTAAGGTAGTAGGTGGCAGTGTTTGTGCTGAGAATTAGATTCCTATAGATAGGGTCCTGCTCCATAATCTGGGAGAAACGCACCACCCTGCCATCCCTGCCCATGATGAAGAGGGGTGCGATATATTTGGTGTGTTCTGTATCCTTCAACACATCTGGACCGGAAACACGATTGCCTGTCTCGTTATAATAGTAAGGGAGACTTAATCCGTCATATTCGCACAGGTAAGTTGTGCTTTCGTGGAAGACCATTTGAGCAGTGAGGGTAAAAACCATGGCTATACGCGGAATATGGGTCACAAAGCGCAGGTTTGTGTTGAAACGCTCACGTATGCTTGCGTTGGAAGCACTGGCAGAACCAGCATAAATGCCGACCCATGGATAACTGCGTCCGTTCTCCAGGCCTCCATAGAGCCGCCCGGTGAGGTCATCATTGTGCAGTTCCATCCGTTGCCATGCGCCACTGACGCTTATGGATGTGTTGATAGTTTTGATGGCCGGGAACTCCAGGGTGAACTCCAGTCCTTTTTTATGGTTGGAGATGCTGTTGGATGGCACGGAACGTGCGAGGAAAGTGGTGTCTGTAATGAAGGGCAGAGGGGTGCCGGCATTGCTCACCACTCCGTCGGCATATACCGGGACCTGCCCGGAAGGGAGGACTGCCTGTGACGGAACATTGTTCACCCATGTGAAGTTGTAGCGCCGGTATTCCATCGGCATGAACTCCGTAACGAAACCGTATCCTCCGCTCATCCTCTCGTCATACCAGACCAAAGAGCCGCTGACTTTGCCCTGGTCGAACTCTAAGGCCAGTTCGGTGTTGAGGGATTTCTGGAGTTGGAGTCCGGGATTAACAGTATCCACCTTGCGTGTGGTAACAACCGCAAGTCCGTAGTTGTTTGCATCGAAGTCGTTGTAAACGAATGAAACTTGATCTTTCCAGGCAGGTTCTGGGTAGAGATATATCATTGAGGGCATCTTGCAGGAAATCCCGCGACCCGCCCTGACGCTGAGTGCACGGAATCCAGTATTCTTCTTTATCAGGTGATACTTGACATTCACGCGCGGTTCCAAACAATTGAATTGACCGGAGGAGACGCCATCTGCGATAATCGCGTTAGCTCTCAATCCTGCCCTTAGCTCCAGGACGGTGGGACCGATAGGGAGGGAGAAATCATCTTCTGCATAAGCCGTGAAACGGTTCAGCATGGGGATGTCTGCAAAACTACGCTCACGGAAAGCAGAGGCGGAACCGGGAGAAGGTGGCCGCCTGGCATCAAATATCTTTCCAGGGCCTTTGTTCCCTTGGATCATCCACTCTGCTCCGGATAGCAACTTGTTTGAAATGCGACCGTATTTGCCGAACAGTCTGGCTGTCAATTTTGCCTGTGCATCCAGTGGGATGCCGTTTACAGACACATCGGAATAGTATTGTGGTTCGGTGAAAAAGCCCACGGACTCCCCGCTGTCCATGGATGTAGTGGAGGGAGAGTATCCTGCAGAACCCTGATACTTGCGTTCGCGGGAACGCTGACTGGCAGCACTGCCGGCAAGCAGATACTCTATATCCGTAATCCAAGGCTTATTAAGGCTCCAGCGGCCGTTAATATTCACGCGCAGTCCCATGTCGCGCGACTCTTTAAGTTCATCCAGCACGAGATCCGGATCGGATCGGTCGCTGGCGTTGGAAAAGAAGGCTTGAAACTTTGTGTTTACGGTGAAGCTTTTCCAGAAGGTGTTGGACCAGCCTGTCTGAAAATTGAAGCGGCGATAGGCGTAAGATGGGGTACGGACGTCACTGTATGCGTTTGCATAATCCGTGTCGAAATTGATTACACCCTTGCCGTCAGTAAGTTTGAAACCCTTCCCGACAGCCACCTGCTTGAGCTGAGGGTCGCTTTTCAGGCGGACGGACCACGGTGATGGCCCTGCCTTTGTCTTTACAACCACCGCACCTGAGGTAAGATTCCCGTAAACCACGGAAGGTATGCCGCGGATGACCTCGACAGATTCGATGTTGTCTGTAGTCACCTGCCTGGCATCCACACCTCCTCCGGCAGTACTTGCAACGTTCTTGGAATCACTATTCATGGCTGTGCCTCCAGAGAGCATCTGCATGTTGGAGTCATTGCTCACCGAAGCACCGTCAAGGATAAGAGCTGTGCCTGCAACATTCGCAGAAGTAGTACCTATATCTCTGATGGACAGCTGATTGGTGATTGTGAGCGAAGGGTTCGCAGTGATGCCGCCCGGGAGAAGCTGCATCACGTCCTTGAGGCTGGAGGGCTGAATATGCTCCAGCGTCTGGGATGATATTTTGGAGGATGAGGATATTTCACCGCCCTCTCTTGCTGTAACCACAACCTCTTCAAGCGAAAGGCTTAAGGCATTGAGCCTGATGATAAAGTCAGAAATATCTCCGGTAAGATTTATTATTTTCTGCCAGTCTTCGAATCCAAGGAAACTGACCACGATGGTATTCTGCCCGACAGGGATGTCTTTCAAGGAAAAGCGGCCCTCCGCATCGGTCACGGCCCAGAGGCCGGCCTCCTTTGCCATGACATATGCCATATACATCGGCTCTCCGCTGAGAGCGTCTGTCACCCGGCCCGAAATGGTGCATCTGCGGGCAGGGGCGGCACAAACTACACTGCCTGCGGCTTCAAAGGCAGTGAGTAGCAGGCATATGACAAAGGAAAGGCTATAGCATCTCACCGGGCGTGTTACTTGTGGTCCTTTATGCAACGCACGGATGCGCCGCCACGATAGTTGAAGCAGGCTCCGTTGCAGGAACCGCCGCTCGTCGAGGCAACCAATATTCCATAGAACTGATTGTTGAATACACCTGCATCTGTCGACTTGGGGACAGCTGTCGACGAAAGAATGTAATTCATCACATTAAGGACGGTTCCTTGGGTGGCAGTCGCATTTGCATTGATATATCCAACCTTGTTGTCAATGTTGAAACCATCGGCATTGGCCTTGGAAATGAGGGCCACGCCAGCGGTAGCATCCCAATAAGGAGCGCTGGCGACAGGGCCAGGAGTCTGCTTGAGGTCGTACTTCGACTGTGCAACACGGCCGACAAGATTTGCAAGTTCGTCAAGAGTGGGGATATGCCATCCATCGGGGCAAAGGCCCTTCGCTCCACTATAGGTTGTGAAGTTATCATCATTAACGGTATGTGGAGCAAGCCCGAGAGCAGCTTCTGCACTGTAGAGATATCCCTTGACTTTTATGGTGTCGGCATTGTCGGTGAGGGCCTTCTTAGCGTGGTCTACGGGATACCAGATTCCGTTATCAAGGTTTGAAAGATCATCGCTAACCTCTTTCCCCTGGGGAACAAAGCGGAGATTCTCTACAAACCAGAAGTTGCCGTCGGCAAGCATCTTGACTTTATATTTATATCCGCCATAGTCAACTTCGGTGAGTACGCCCTGCTTGATAGCGATTACGGTGGAAGCTGTGGTGCCGCCTCCGGTTGCCGAGAACGTCACGGTGCCTTCAAGTGCGCTGTTACCAAGATTCTCTTCGATCTTCAGGGTTACTTCTGCATTGCCCGTTCCCTGGGCGGGATCTACGACAACCTTCACGTCACCTGCAACGGCGGCAGTCCATGCATAATTAGCTTCAAGCTTTACTGTAACGACTTCACCCGCATATGAAACCTCGATGGTCTCTCTGTCTGCGGCGACTTTTGCTTCGGGATCTTTTGCGCAGCCGGCCAACACAACTGATACAACGGCTGCCAAGAATAAAATTTTTTTCATATCAATTATTTTTGGTTAACCATAAAAACACTACTTCGGCAAAGTTATGCAACTCTGCCGAAGTATATAATATCCAAATCCAATAATAAGGTTTACACTTATGTGGCTCCCTCGAATTCCCGCAGGAAGCGGAGTCGATGCCCGGGCCGGCGAAATAGTCCTATTTCACCACAAACAGCGTATCTGTAAGATAGCCCTCCAGCGGGGCTTCTTCCAAAGACTGGAAAGTATTTTCTTTGTCGCGCTGGATGCCGCCGGCACCATTGCCGGAAGTTCCTCCGTTGGTTTTGATATGCTCCCCGCAAATGGCAAGGTCCCAGTCCTTCCTTTCTGCCCAGAGAGCATCTTCCTCCTCATTTGCAAAGCTGCTTTGCCCAACAACATCTCCGGACTCGAAGGAGAAATATGTCCATCTGTCATCGGACAACCCGCTGATGGTTATCTCATCCTTCAGATTGGGGACTTTCGATTCTCCGCCCCTGTTCTTGCAGGCCGCAAGACTCAGGACAAGAGAGAGTATCAGCATTATCTTCTTCATTTCAGGTTCCTCCTTCCTTCCGGATTATATACGTATTTGATTCTGATGGTGCCAGCGCTGCGGTCATACTCGCTAAACCGTACTTTTGCATATTTGCCGCTTGCCGTTCGCACAACCAGCGGCGCCGACACAGGCTGGGAAGTCTGCGCAGATATCCATTCAACCGGGCTGTATGAGGTTTTTACAGGTGGCACGGTGTAGATGCTGTAATAATTGAGGCCCTTTTCCAGATCTCCGCCCCCATCGTACTCGAACACTTTTGGATTGGTCATGCTCTCGCGATAATCGTATACTGAGAAACCGGTAAGTCTGGCCACGCTTGCCTCCTTGTTGCCCCTGGCGTAGCGGGCCACTATCAGGAAATAGTTGGGATTCTCAATTTCGTCCACCAGATGGGCGACGCTGCTGAAGTCGAAACCGAACTCTATGTCGTTCGGCCACCAGGCCCCCTGCATGGGATGGTCACCCCCCTGATGGTCCGCGATCCTTACCTGCATCTTATGCCTGGGCACCTTATCGGAAGGATTGTCCGACACTCCGAGCTGGAAGGAAAGGTCGTCGCGGGAGTCACATTCCACGCCCACCTTGAAGACGATTTTCGGTTCTTGATAATACGGCTCGACACTGGTCACATAGTCCGACATCTTGGTTTCCTTTGTATAGTTGAAGAAAAACCAGTAAGGCAGGTAGAAACGACCGTTGTCGTGCGCATAGGCCCCCCAGGTGTTCACCACAATGAATGCGCCCCTGGTAACTTCTCCAGACGGAGTGGTGAACTCCACGAGATCGTCATAGCCGGCAATGGTAAGGGCATGTCCCCCATCCGTTCCAAGTTTTGTCTGGATACACTTGTATCCGGTCTCTGAGGGCCCGGCGTAAGATTTATCCATGCCCCAGTCGCCTGCATAGGTAGAAAAAACGACTACGCCTCCTGCACTTCCTTCAACGCCACGGTTGAAAAGGAACTGCTTGATGGCAGCCAGGTCATCCCACTTTTCCAAGGGTATCATCTCGAATGATTTCGCCCTGTAATGGATGGCAGTAAGATATTTCTCGTAGCCCGTTGCCCATTTGAAGGAAGTGGCTCCAGACGCCGGCCAGTCTTCTTCCGTAATGACTCCGTTGGCCGTGGCAAGCCCCAGGCCATCCCAACCGAAAGAGCCGTTGTCATGGCCTTCGTTCACGAAATTGTATGTGTACTGATACGAGAACCTGTTTGCGGCAGAAGCGGATGCGTCCCTGTCGAGCAGACGGTTCATCTCGTAGGTGTACATATATCCTATCGCCGATGCCTGGGCGCAGGAACCGCCCTTCTGGTCGATCAGCGGAGGAAAGTATTTATTGAGAGTGTTGTCGACACTGGATGGCAGTTCGGACGTCACTGCCATAGGCGCCTTCTTGATTACAGGCACCTGGGCATGCAACGCGAGCGGCATGAGAACAGTGCAGACAATTAACAGTTTCTTCATTCAGACAGCCTTTTCTGAGTCTTGATGTTCTCGCTTTTCAATATCTCCGGCATATTCGGTTCATTCTCGATCATCTGCTTCAGCACGGCGACGATATGCCCGCGTACAGGTGCACTGTCAAACCATCCGAGCGTCTCCAGGGCCACTTGTCGTACATTGGCATCCAGAGCACTGTCTCCGGCATTGGCAAGCAATACAGGCACAGCTTTGAGATAGCGGTAGTTGCGGAAGCTTCGCATGGCATAGATACGCTGCATACCAGGAAGGGCAGGATCTGCAGCCTTAGCCAGTTCTTCGTCCAGATGCTCATGCCCGCGCATAATCGTGAGGGCATCGTCGGCATCCCAGTTTACACGGGCAAGATCCTGATTGTATTCAATCAGTTTCTCCATGGCGCGCACCAGACAACTGTCCTTGCCGGCATCGCCACGGGCGGATGCAAAGCGGCAGGCCTGACGGACCACAAGCTCAAAAGGATCGTTCACGGCTGTGAGGATAGCCTCTTCGGAATCGGGACCGGCATTTTCGCGGAGCACGTCGAAAGCGCTGATGCGGACAACCCAGGACGGGTCTTCCTTAAGAAGGTCAAGGGCCTTTCGGGAATCGGCCAGATGCAGTATAGCTGCCGCCCTGTCGTTAGGATATTCCGACTTGAGATATTTCTCCCAGGTCCTCGTGTCGTGCCGGCGGCTGACAAGGTCCTTTTCCAGCCTTGCTGCACGCTTGGCTTCCGCCTTGTCGTGAGGGCTGAAACGGAAGGTAGGATCTCCTATGATGTGGCTCTCGAGGAAGGTGAATTCCTGCTGCCAGAAGCCTATCCTGAGGCCCTCGGAGAGATATCCCAGAAGCTTGTCTTCCCACTTGTCCTGCAGGGTGTTCACCGTATTAGCCTGAACCGCGACGCATTTTCCGGGGCCGAAGATGTGGACTCCCGCAATATAGCCTTCAGGATTATGGAAAGAGCCGTTGAAACAAGCGTTCAAGATAACTACGCGGGGATTGCTGCGCACGGAGGCCAGTTCATCCTGATAGATATTGGCATTGCGCTGGATGAGCGAATCGTCCTTGGCAAAAGCAGCCAGGGAAGACTCGCTGACAATCTCGCGGGACAGGTGGAAAACAGAATCCAGGGCTGCGCGCTGGAACTTCTCATCTTCTTTGGTGCCTTTCCAGCGCAGATACTGCCTGGCGGTGACACGCTTGAGATTATAGAGGTTCTCGTCAATGGTACGGGCCTCGCCACTCGGACTGATGTACTGGGTTTCGGGGGCGCCATGCTCGGTGAACTGGAAAAGGTCGACATCGTCGCGCTGGAGTTCGGTGAAAAGATTCCACTTCATCTCCTTCTCCTGGTGGAAATTCAGGAAGCGGTTGCCGGAAGCCTTGCGGAAGGCGTAAGGGAAATACTCCTTGTACTGGACAGGACGCTGGCGCCAGATATTCATGTCTTCGGAATTATATCCGCTGCCATAGAAAAAGGCGAACTTGTCCAACGGATTGTTCTCTCTGTGTGCTGCCACTACCTTGCGCAGATACCCGCGCATCAGTTCGTCTGCATCCATGCCGGCATCGATCATGCACTGAGGCACCTTGATGCGTCCGGAGTATATATCGCAGGAGATGCGCACATCCCCCTTTTCGGTGAGACGATAGTAGGATACTCCCTTATGGTCCGGATCGCGGCTGATGAGCTCGAAATCCAGGTCGAAATCGTCGTAGTAACGATCGGAAGCCACACTTGACTCGAATATCGGGAAACGCTGTTCATTCATCTTGAATGCCGTAGTGAGCCACTGGGCCTCGCGTATCATGGCTATGGGGATATCTCCTATGAATACAACCCCTTCGAGGGGATGGCGGCTGTCGGCGGCAAGGCTACGGATACGCTCACGCACCTGCTCCGGAGTCTGCCATCCGTCAGAAAAGATGCGTGCATCCAGGCCCTCCGAGCGAAGGACATCGCGATAAGCCTCCACTTCTGCGCGGCATGCTCCGTGTGTGCGGCTGTCGATGAAGATGCCGAAGACATTCTTTGCCTGTGCTGCCGCGCAAATCGCGGCTAGAACTATGATTGTCAGAATCTTTTTCATCGCAGATAAACATTTAAGCGTCCTACTGTACGGGTTACTTCATCCTGCAGTTCGGGCTCGGCGGGATGATAATCGCGGAGCTGCTTCACAATCCATGCCCGGTTGTATGCTACAGTGTACCAGCCGAGGGCTTCGGCTACCACCACACGAATGTTCAGGGGCTCGGTCTCGTCCTTGACGAGTTTCACCAGTTCCGGCGCAAGTTCGGGATAGGGGTTGTTGCGCAGGATGTGCAGCATGGATGCGCGCGCCCGCTTGTCGCTGCCATGACGGGAGATAGCTTCTGCCGCATAGTCCTTGAGCCCCACGGCGCTCACCAAAGCCTTCCTGCCGTCGTCCATGCCAGAATGGATGAAAGACTTGTCGGCAGCGTCGAAGGCCTTCAGGAAGGTGCTGTCCGGGAAGCATGCGGAGTTATTGGTAATATTGAAGGCGATGCGCTTGGCGTTGATATCCTCGAAATATGCCTTGAGAATGGCAGGGATGTCGTCGGGATTGCCAACGCGGCAGAGGTAGTAAGCAGCCTTGCGGCGGGTATACTCGTAAGGATCTTCCAGAGCGGCGCGAAGCCCTTCACGATAACGATCTATATCATAGTGCTTCAGAAGTGTGAGTGCGTTCAGGCGTTCCATAAATCCTTCCCCGTTCTTCACGATATCCAGAAGGTCGTCCCCAGGAGTGATGTAACGGTCCTTAACCGTCAGTTGTGTGGGGGTGAAATGGAAGGCTGGGTCTCCAATGACGTGCGATTCCAGAATAGCGGTGCGACGATGCCATTCTCCAACCGTTAAGCCCTGTGTAAGAAGACCGAGATAAGTGCTGGATGCCTTGTCCTGCAGCACATTGACGGTATTTCCAAGGCCTACCACAGCATTGCCGTCAGAAAAGATATAGCGCGACGCGATGTTGTCCTCTTCGCGGAAATCCCCGTTGTAGCATGCATCGAAAATATACATGCGGGCGTTGGGTTTGGCGGCCCATACGTCTTCCAGGACGATTCCGAGACGGATGTCCTCGAGTGAATCAGCACACATCACATCGGGGTCGAAACTGTCGGTCACCCATGTCGTGTCAAGCCCGTAGCGTTGCATAACTTCTGCCATTGCTTTTTCGGGAGCGGATCCGAGACGGACCTTACGCCGCACGGCCTGCCGGGCCTGAAGTTTTGCTGCAGCATAATACTCGTCGTCGTAAGTTGCCGGAGGCGCACTCTGAATCCACTGGCGTTCCGGGGTGCCGTGGCAGTGGAAGAGCACGAGGTCAAGGTCGTCGCGCCGGCATTCCTTCAGCACAACATCCTTTATGTAAGGGAACTGATAGAACACATAGAACTTTGCCCCGTCTATACTGCTGAAGGCACCAGGCACCTGCTCCTGCAGGGTAACCGTCTCGTCTTTCCATGCGATCATGCTGTCGGAGAAGGAACCCTCTCCAGTGTAGGACATCACCCTGTCGAGCTCGTTGTTCTCGCTGCGGAGGCGGACCAGCTTCGTAAGATACTTGGACAGTTCGGTATAGCGGTCCTGAAATTTGTCCGAAGGATGGATGCGTCCTGAGAATATGTCGCAGGTTATTTCCTGCGGAGACTCCGGGGCGAGTTCATAATAGAAAAAGCGGGTTTCCACGCTGTCGCGGCCGACCGGGCGGAAAACAAGGTCGAAGTCGTCGTAGAAACGGTCGGATGGCACCGATGAATCCCGCATGGGGAAACTAAGCTCATCCATCTTGAAAGCGGATGTAAGGTGTTGAGCCTTGCGAATCATTGGCACGGGGATTTCACCTACGAACACGCATCCTTCCAAGGCGCGGGTTTCATGCCAGCGACGCAGGGAATCGCGCACTTCCTCGGGCGTTTCCCATTTGCCAGCTGCAACGAATGCATCGAAACCATCGGCTCTCACAGATGCAGCGTAGGCCTCGAGTTGAGGCCTGCAATGATCGTATGAATCCATATCAGCCAGTATGGCAAATCCTTGAGCGTGCACCACCACGCTTGAGAGCATCAGACTCAACAGTATCGTAATTCTCTTCATATATATCAGAAAAATACATCGAACGAAAGGCCTGCTACCATGCGGACCCGGTCCGATGTCAAAGATTTCTTGCAAGCAGCATCCAGACCAAGGTTGAACCAGGCCTTGCGATGCATCAGGCTCCATACTACGGACAATTCAGCCTCTGCGCAGTCCGAAGTGTAAAACTCTATATCTTCCTTATACAGGTTTATGGCCTGGGAATCGGTTTTGGAGCCGCCGTACACATATTCCCCGCCAAGGCTCTTTCCGTAACCTGCTCCGGCACGGACGAAAAGGGAACCAGCCTTTAATTTGAAATTGTGCGCACCGTAGGCTTCCGCCCCCAGCCGCGTCCAGTTATAACTTGAAGATGGAATGAAATAGGCATCATCCTCCATCGAGAAGAGAGCCTTGCCTCCCACGCTCCAGTCGTACGACAGTCCGTCAAGACCGAAAAGATGATCATACCCGGCAGCAGCTTCAACGCGGTTGTAGGAACTCATCGTGTTCTCGGCAATTGTCACCCATTTCTGGTTGAACGCTGTCTTGTCGAGCTGCTGCACTTTCTCGATGCCATCGGTATAGCGATATAAACCACAGATGTCCAGCCTGTTGCTATGTTTCTCTCCCCACAGGACAAGAGCGGATGCATCGAGACGCATGGTCTGGGTGCGGCCCTTGCTTTCGGGAAGGGATTTCTTATGCTGCACCTCGGTGGAACCCGTTAAGGCTCTTATCTGGGTACGTACCGTCAGGTCGCCCTCGAACGCATATTGGATGGCTCCGCCATAGAGGTATTTGTTGTAATAGTATTCCTTAAGGCCATTATTACCGCCCACATAAGAATTGTTTACCTCGCCGAGCCCGAGAGTACAGGCCGTCTTCTGGTCTATCCTGAAGTTGTTGTTGGAGGGATAAGCCCTTTCGTAATCGTAAATAAAAAAGCCGGAGAGGCCTATTACGTGCTTTCCTCCAAGCTTCAACGCAAGCGAAGGGCGGAGGTCGATGTCCATCACATAGGTCTCACTGCGAGGGTCTTTCTGCTTGGCGCCCACCTTGTCGGTGTAATGCACAATCATGCCTGCAGCAAGATTCTCCGAGAGAGGCGCAGATGCCTTGACCTGCATTTCATATTCCTGACGTATCCACCTGCTGGGGTTGCTGTCAAGGATGTAGTAAGGCATGTCGTCTGCCACCTCATAAAGATTGGTGTTGTATTTGCAACCGCTGTCGAAGATATTCCTGAATGCGAAATCTCCGATCAGATTGATTCTTCCCACCGTCGCGTCTCCCGCAGCGCTTGCAGCGACCACGGTAGAAGCTGTGGCCTGCTGGGCTTGGCGATATTCGCCGTCCAGCCTTGATGCAGACAAGCCTACCGAGCCAAAGTGTGGCAGCGGGTTGAAATAAAAGGCGGCTGCATTGTCGGAAGAAGTCCAAAGCGACCTTTCTTCCATAAGCCTGAGCGCGACGGGAGTATAAGCACCCTGTGCCAGGGCGGACGAGCCACCCAGGCACAGAGCTATGACGATAGGAACAATCTTATTCATATCCAATTACTTAGCCCAAGTGTTCCAAGAAGCTACACCTGCTCCGTTGCGACGGATCTGAGGTTTTGTGTTCTTCTCGAAGTCGTTGGTAGAATTGTTGGTATCCTGGTAAACGACGGTTCCATCCTCGCGGGTGTAAGCAACCTTGCGGGAGAAACTCTCGCCTGTGTAGGAACTGCCGAGGAACTTGAAGCCTGCATCGATATCCGAAGGGAGGAACAGTCCGCCTTCCTTAAGGCCGTCTTCCTCATTTGTACGCCACTGGACCGCGTCGAGGATATCGGAACGGAGTATTTCGCGGGCATCGGTGTATCCGCCATTGGTGCTGGCGATAAAGTTCTCGTTCACAAGAGCCTGGCTGGGCTTGAAGAGTACGATGGCATCATCACCTACGGAAACAAGCCACTGAGGCATGGCATATCCGGACTCGATTACGCGGTCCATGTTGATTGCCTTGTTGTCGGTAATGACAGTTCCGTTCCAGAGAGTGGACTCACCAAGGATAGCTTCAAAGTCGGCTCCGGAGAGGTTGATGGAGTTGCTTGTGCCAAGGGTGGCAGCGGTGTGGTCGGTTCCCCACTGGGCGATTACGATAGACTCGCCGGGCTTGATGGGATACTGGTTGCCGGTTCCGGGAATCTGCCATACGGTCTTTACGAATACATACTTCTCGGGGTTGGGGATATCGTACTCATAAATGGTGCTCCAGTCCCAGCTTGCATAGTTGTTGCCAAGGCAGGTGATGCAGAGGCCGTCGGCATAGACAGTCTCGGAGGAGTTGTTGTAAACCTCCCAGAACTGATCGCGGAAATAGGTATCATATTCACCTTCGCCGATCTTGCATCCGGTGTAATAGATTTCCTTGAAAACGAGTGCGGACTCCTTGGCTGCAGAAACCTTGACGGTAACTGCTGCGTCGACTGTCGCATCGACAGAAGCTTCTGTACCGGTGAAAACGTACTGGCGGCCATCCGTTACTACAACTGCATTTGCAGCGACGCTGTAAATGCCGGGAACAAGGCCGGGGAATTCAGCTTTGCCGTTCTCGGTATTGGCTGTTACAGCCGTAGTGGTGGAATTGTTGGTAACAGTGATAACATAGGAATCGGGCTTGGTAATACCAGCCTCAACAGCGGATTCATCGACCGATACGGTGACGGTGACGGTTTTGGTACCATTGTCCTTCTTGCAGGAAGAAATGGTAAGGGCAGCAACTGCAGCTGCGAGAATCAAAACAAACTTTTTCATAACACTATTTATTTGATATTGACTTTCAGTTCAAATCCGAAGAACATGGGGATTCCAAGTTCTCGGAAGGCTCCCGAGGTTTCATAACGGTCGGAAGGACGGAAGTTGAAAATATTGTTCACGTAGAACGACGCTGTCATGGCATCGCCTATCTCTTTTGTAAGGTTGAGATTGAAGAGGAAGTACGAAGTGGTCTTTTCCACCACATCGCGGGTCGGGTCGGGGGTGACGAAAAGATATCCGAACTCGGGATCGTTCTTCATGGCGGGATCGAAATCATAGACCTGGCCATCCTTGTAAGATATGTACTTAACGAACATGTCCGGATTGTTGAAAGTACTCCATTCGTGGCAGAACCAGTCGGCCTGGGCGGTCAGCGTGACCACGAAACCGATCTTAGGTATATTGTGCGTGATGCGCAGGGTGCTTACGAGGTCTTCGTCGTGGGACAGCTGCCGCTCGGGGTTGTAAATTCCTATGTGATGTTCGGGGTTGTTCCCGTTTGTACGTGTCTGGAAGGAGTAGGAGGGGTTGGTGCTTGTGCTGTAACTCCAGGCGCCATTAAGATAGAAGGAAGTCCTGATGGCATCGAAACGGCCGAAATCTATTTCATACTCCACGCCCCTGTTCGAAGCCTTTACATTGTTGTACGGCTTATAGACATTGAAGAAGAGCCCGTATTCGGTTCCCTGCTTGAGAGTAGGCTGAGAACCGGGATTTTCGCTGGCAACCACATACGGAGCAAGGCGGTACCAAATGAACGAAGGGATGTCCAGACCAAGCCTGTAGCCGTTTTTCATCAGCTCGTCGAAGGCCGTGACCGACACGTTGATGCGCTTTGCTATCGTAAAGTCCAGTCCTATCTCCGCCTTGCGGTTGCGGGCTATCTGCAGGTCGGGGTTCTCGCTGCTGAACACGCTGGTCTTGGCCACCAGCAGCCGTTCTTCGGCAGGCAGGGTCTCGCTCATGCCGTTATACAGGATATTGTCGAGGTAGGCATAGTTAGGATACATATACATGGAGGTGGGGGCCTTTGAAGCGATGCCCCAGCCCCCGCGGACCGTCATCCAAGGGAAAATGTCGAAGCTGGCATTGATACGGGGAGCAAGCGACGTCAGGCTGTTGACCAGGTCGTAACGGACTCCGGCGGTAACATTCAGTTCCCTCTCTCCTATACGCCAAAGCAGATTGTCTTCGGCATAGAGACCGAACTGGTTGATGAAGGGGATATCATAGAATGGCCTCCTGCGGTATCCCGACGATGCGTTATCGACATTCCTGTATGGGGGAAAATCATCGTCATAAACAGCCCCCTTGCCAAGGTTGCCGTCTGTCTTGAAATCGGTTCCCACCAGCAACTTGTCGGTAACATCACCCCAGGTCCTGGAGAAATCTGCGTTCAGCTTTGCGAACACCCCAACCTCCTTGCCATATATGTCGTAGGTATAGAAGTAGTTGTAAGGCAGCACTACGCCCTTCAGCATACGGTCGGCCGCATTGGTGATTTCATTGCCGTTGATATCGAAAACATGCTGTCCCGGGGTATTGGTATAGATAACGCCGTCCTCCATGGCTGTCGAATACAGATTCAGGGCATTGGTAGCGGTAGATTCGATGTGGGAGACCTTGTTGTTGTAGCTTCCGGAAATCAGCCAGTTGATGTTTTTAAGCAAACCCTTGTTGACGAACGCATGCCCGTTGTGGTTGAAGGCTACGCCATAGGTGTTGCCCCAGCTCTGGTCGCGCCCGAACGCATCGGGATTCATCTTCGCGCGGTCGCGAGCGTAAGTCAAGGTGATGGAAGTATTGGCCGTGGAGCGTCCGCTTCCATCGAGCATCACCGACCACAGGAACTTGGCATTGGCCCTGCGGTAACTGTCGAAATCGCGGATCAGGTCCTTGCGGTTGTATGCATAATCACCGCTGACGTTAAGGTCTCCTGCCTTGCCGGACAGTTTGAATCCCTTGGCGGCGCTGGCCTGGTAGATATTGGGATTCGTCTTGAAGCGCAGTGTCAGCGGAGAGCGGCCGGCCTTCGACTTGACAAGGACAGCGCCGGATGTCATGTCGCCATACTCGACCGAAGGGATGCCGCGGATGACCTCCACGGATTCGACATTGTCGGTCGACAGCCCGCGCACATCTATTCCGGTAGAGGCATAGCCCGATGTCGCTTCGTTCTTGGAGTTGCCGGAGATGGCAGTGGAGAGGAACTGCATGTTCGCATTGTTGGAGAGTGGTGCTCCGTCCACCAGCACCGCGGTTCCGAGGCTGGCCATATTCGTACCGGCCTTGTTTCGGACAGATATCGACTGGGCCTCATCGAGGGTGGGATTGCTTATCTGCACGCCGGGTAGCAGCGCCATGATATCGCCCAGAGAACTGGTCTGCATGTGGTCCATCGCCTGACGGGAAATCTCTGAGGCCGTGCTGTGCCCCGATTCATTCCGTTTGGCCACCACCGTCACATTTTCAAGGGAAAAAGAGGTTTCCGTCATGCGGAAATAGAATTCAGCCATTCTCGACGGCGCCACGACCACAGTTGTGTCGATGGTTTCCATTCCGTAGAAAGATATTTGCAGCCTTGTCTTTCCCGAAGGCACACTTCTTATATTGAAGTTCCCCTGAGCGTCTGTAACGGCGTACTGCCCGGAAGGCTGGATGACAACGGTTGCAAAATCCACAGGCCTGCCTTCCTGGTCAGTCACGTTCCCCCTAATGGAAGAAACCTGTCCGAAAGCTAGTACCGGAGCGAGCATAATAAGCCCTGCGATCAGATATCTGAAGACCCTTGAAACCATAGTTACACTACTATTAATGTGCAAAACGGATTGTAAATATAGGAGAAATAATCCCTGTTTTGCACCTGCCATCAGGCAAAATACCAACAAATAATGACACCAAATATAGAAAAATCTGGAGCCATTATCAATTCCTCTACAAAAAAATTACACTTCCGTGGCTCCCTCGAATTCCCGCAGGAAGCGGAGGTCGTTCTCGAAGTAGTGGCGAAGGTCGTTGACCTGCCATTTGAGCATGGCGATGCGCTCGATGCCCATGCCGAAGGCGAAGCCGCTGTATTTCTTGGAGTCTATGCCGGAGGCCTCTAGCACGTTGGGGTCTACCATTCCGCAGCCCAGGATCTCGAGCCAGCCGGTGCCCTTGCAGATGTTGCAGCCCTTTCCGTGGCAGATGTTGCAGCTCACGTCCACCTCTGCCGAAGGCTCGGTGAAGGGGAAGAACGACGGACGCATGCGGATCTGCGCGTCGGCTCCGAACATCTCGCGGGCGAAGAGCAGGATGGCCTGCTTGAGGTCTGCGAAGGTGACATTCTCATCTATATAAAGGCCTTCCACCTGATGGAAGATGCAATGGGCGCGGGCGGAGATCGCCTCGTTGCGGAACACGCGGCCCGGGCAAATCACGCGGATCGGGAGGGGCATCTTCTCCATCACACGCACCTGTACGGAAGATGTGTGGGTGCGCAGCAGCAGCGGGTTCAGATGCCCGGCGGAAACAAAGAAAGTATCCTGCATGTCGCGGGCAGGGTGGTTCGGAGGGAAGTTGAGGGCCTCGAACACATGATAGTCGTCCTCGATCTCGGGACCTTCGGCGACATCGTATCCGAATTTGCGGAAGATGTCCACTATCTGCTGGCGTACGATGCTCACGGGATGGCGGCTGCCGAGTTCGAACTGCTCGCCAGGAAGGGTTGTATCTTCCCTGGAAGCATCTCCCTCTCCCGCAGACTGCGCACTCTCGCGCAACTTCTCGATGGTCGCGAGGGCAGCCTGCTTGAGTTCGTTCAGGGGGCGTCCGAAGGCGCGTTTCTGCTCGCCGTCGACGCTGCGGAACTCCTCGAAGAGCGCCGTGATTTCTCCTTTCTTTCCGAGGAAGCGCACGCGCGCTTCTTCCACTTCTTTCTCTGTCTTGCACTTGAGAGCATTCAACTCGCCAAGTACCTTTTCTATACTTTCGATTGTCATAGTCTATTTCTTTCCTTCCCTTTTAGCGGCCCGCACGTCCCTGGCCTTCTTCGCACGGGACGCACCGCCCTTGAGGTACTTCTTCCACTGGGCCTCATCCAGAATCTTGTGGAATGCCTCGTATGTGGCATTCTCCCATTTGTCCGAGATTATCTGGTACAAATCCGGATTCTCGACACGGTTCTCGGCGAGAGCCTTGGTTTCCTCGCTCATCGCGGTATAGTTATGTACAAGGATGGAATCGACGTAGAATGTCTGCCATACCTCGAGGCCGAGGGTCTCTTCGTAACGGAGCACCAACTGCTCTATCCCTTCGCGCATCTTCTTCTCTTCCTGCTCGGGAGTAAGCGGCTGCTGCTGTGCCTTGGCGGCCAGCGGCATCAGCATGCCGATAAGAATGATAAGTATGTGCTTTGTTTTCATAACTTGCAAAAATAATCATTAAATTTGTAAACAAGTAAATTTCAGGGTATGAAAGTTAAGACAATGTGCCTTGCAGCGCTTGCGGCGCTGCTCATTTCCGGGCTTCGGGGCGAGGCCTGCTCGAATGTCATCGTCACAAAGGGCGCCAGTGCCGACGGCTCCTGCATGGTGTCGTATGCTGCGGATTCCCATGTCCTTTACGGAGAACTGTACTTCCATCCGGCCGGCAAGTTCCGTTCAGGAGCGAAACTGGACATAACTGAATGGGATACCTACAAGCCCCTTGGGCAGATACACCAGATCGCCAGGACCTACCAGACGGTCGGCAACATGAACGAGAAACAACTGATCATAGGCGAAACCACCTGGGGCGGCCGCGAAGAACAAGCCGATTCTACAGGTATTATGGACTATGGCTCACTGATTTACATCACGCTTCAAAGAGCCGCGACCGCACGTGCCGCCATCGACACGATAGTATCCCTTGCGAACCGCTACGGCTATCCTTCGGAAGGCGAGACCTTCTCGATTGCCGACAAGGACGAGGCATGGGTGATGGACCTCGTTGGCAAGGGACCGGATAACAAGGGCATAGTGTGGGTGGCCCGCAGGATTCCGGACGGATATATCTGCGCACACGCCAACCAGGCCAGGATCACCAGATTTCCCCTGGACGATCCCGAGAACTGCCTTTATGCGCCGGACGTCATCTCCTTCGCCCGCGAGCAGGGATGGTTTTCCGGAGAAGATGCGGAATTCTCTTTCCGCGAAGCATACAATCCTCTTGATTTCGGGGGTGCGCGCGCCTGCGATGCCCGCGCATGGAGCGCATTCAATATCCTCTGCGACGGAGTTTTCGTTTATGAAGAGAATGGTGTCGAAGTTTCGCGGCCCGCGTCCGACTGGACGGAGTATGCTCTCGGGCACGACCTTTCCGGAGAGATGCCTCTCTTCGTGAAGCCTTCCCGCAAGATTACTCCCAAGGATGTGGCCGAAGTGATGCGGGACCATTTCGAAGGTACGCCCCTCGATATGACTGTCGACCCGGGTGCCGGCGGAAACGCCCTGCCTTACCGCTGGAGGCCCATGAGGTTCTCCTGGAACGGAAAGACATACGTGAACGAGCGCGCAATAGCTACCCAGCAGACCGGTTTCTGGTTCGTGGCGCAGGCTCGCGGCTGGCTGCCTGACGAGGTGGGGGCACTGGTATGGTTCGGCACCGACGATGCGGCAACGTCTTATCTGACACCTATTTACGTGGCGACGAAGAAGGTTCCCGAGTGCCTTCGCGTAGGTAACGGCGACATGCTGCACTACTCCGCTACATCACAGTTCTGGATCTCCAACAGGATTGCCCAGGCATGCTACAAGATGTACAATGTGATGGCTCCCACAGTGCGCTGCGCTATCGACGCCTTCGAGCAGGAGCAGATGTTCTCCGCAGTGCCTGCTTTTGACGAGAAGGTGGCCAGGCTCGTATCCCGCGGCCGCATCCGCAAGGCCCGCAAACTCATGACACGCTACACGGTCGAAACCGCTTCCAAGCAGTTTGATGCCTGGGTCGCCCTTGAGGAGATGTTATTGCTCAAGTATCTGGACGGAAATGTGAAGGCCCAGAACGAAGACGGTTCCTTCAAGCACAGCGAATACCACGAAGGCACCCCTTCCGGCATTACCAACGTGCCATATGTCGAGGCCTGGCGCCGTGCCGTTGCCGAAAGTGAGCACGGAAAAGTGTTGGAAGTTAGATAATAATTCGTATATTTGCACTCCGATTTCAACACGAATCTTCCGGTGGGGTGGGTGAGTGGCTGAAACCAGCAGTTTGCTAAACTGCCGTACGGGTAACCGTACCACGAGTTCGAATCTCGTCCCCACCGCAAAAGAAAGAGAGCCTGCGTCAAGTTTACTTGAATGCAGGCTCTCTTCTTTTGCAAGCCCGCCGCAGGCGGCAGAGATGTCGGAGCGAAGCGACGAAATCTCGGTGGGACCCCCGAGATAGCGCGACCTCCGGGAGCGGAATCTCGGCTGGCAAACCAGTTGGGAGCATTAAAATCTGGTATTTTTTTGCGCTATATAACAAAATGTTATATATTTGTATGCAAAACAATAACAATTTGAGCGATGCAGACAACAACGACAAAAGTACAAACAGCCTTCAGATTTGAAAAAGAACTGATCAGGAGGCTTAAAATTAAGGCGAAGAAAGAGAATCGGAGCCTCAATAACTACGTTGAAACCATCTTGATGGATGTCGTTTATGACGAACCCAATGAGGAAACAGTCGCCGCCATCAATGAGGTCAAAAGCGGGAAGGAGTTGGAGCGTCTAAATATGGGTAACTTTGATGAATTTGTAGCCGGGTTGTGATATGTGGACACTGGAATACTCCACTCAATTCAAGAAAGACCTGAAACGGATCAAGCATCAGGCAGCAATAATACAGGTGCTAAAAGATGTTTTGAATCATTTGGCCAAATATGGAACAGTTGACCGCTCCTTAAAGCCGCATATGCTCTCGGGCGAATATTTTGGATGTATGGAGTGTCACGTTCAAAATGACTTTCTCCTGATTTGGATAGACAAGGATACTCAAACCATTAAACTGGTCCGAACTGGGACCCATGCGGAGTTGTTCAAATAAAAAACTCTAGCACCTATGGATTACATCTCCCACTACAATTCCCCGCTCGGGGGCATCACCTTGGCAAGCAACGGCGAGGCGCTGACCGGACTTTGGTTCGACGGGCAGAAGTTCTTCGGTGATACGCTTCAGCCGCAGTGCCGGGAGGCGGATCTGCCTGTATTTCAGGAGACCCACAGGTGGCTGAACATCTATTTCAGCGGCAGGGACCCGGGATTTACTCCGAAACTCTGCCTGCGGGGCACCCCGTTCCGCAAAGCAGTATGGGAGATTCTGCTCACCATCCCTTTCGGTAAAACCATGACCTACGGCGAGATAGCCGCACGCATCGCCGCCGAAAACGGGCTCGGAAAGATGTCGGCGCAGGCGGTTGGCGGCGCCGTAGGACACAATCCTATCTCCCTGATCATTCCCTGCCACCGGGTTCTTGGCGCAGGTGGCAGTCTCACTGGATATGCCGGCGGCCTCGACAAAAAAATCCGTCTCCTGCAAATGGAAAACATCCATATTTAGATGTATCCGTATGCAAAAAGCCATAATTTGCATACAAGTCGGTCTTTTTGACAGTAGTTGTATGCAGAAAGCCCACTTTTGCATACATCTGATACTCTCCTGATATCTCCCGACTCTCGTTCTGGGGCTCATCTTACCCTGTTTCTTCATCCTAGTACCCATCATCGCGCTGATGGTGTACGGAATCATCATAGCCGGGATACAGTTATGCCGGGCATAGACGACCGCGGCGTCCTTTTTTCTCAAGATACTTTATGAGCATCTCCGGACGGTCGGTCTGGATGATGGATGTGCCGAGGCTGAGGATTACGCCGTAAATGCTGTCCGGATCCCCGCCCTCGAAGGCGGCATTGTCGTCATATCCGCCATTCAACGAAGGCCAGAGGGTATTTATCCAAAGCTTGGAGCCGGATTCCACCACACGCTTACAGCAGTCTTTCACTACATCATCTAATTTGCTGAAACAGACTTCATAGGCAAGCGGCACCTCTCCAGCGTCCATATACTGACGGAAGAGTTCTGCCCCGCGCGTCGTCTGGATGTCGATGATTGGCATATACATCATATTGTGCTCGTGTTCCCCGGTCTTCTCCTTGACCTCCGACAGCATCTTCTTGCCCTTGATGAGAATCTGGTCGGTGACACCCAGTTCTTCCGTTATGGCGAGAACAAGGTCGTAGTACTGGTAGCCCTGGTCTATATTGACGGAAATGCGGTCTTTGCAGACCTCCAGGGCTTCCTTGAGGGTGGGCATCTTGTACTTCGACTTCACACCGTTTACATAACGCAGGTTGAATCCCTTGAGGGAATCCAGAGTCATGGAGGAGATAAGTCCCTTACCTGTGGTCGTGCGGTTGGCAGTATCATCGTGGCTGAGCACCAATACGCTGTCCTTGGTGAGTTTGAGGTCGAGTTCCACTATATCAACGCCCATGCGTATTACAGATTCAATGGCGGGGATGGAATTCTCGGGATAGTTACGCCAGTCGCCGCGGTGAGCCACCACTACCACATACTTCGAAGATGGATTGTGCATCTCCGCGACCACCTTCTCAGCCTTATTGGCATATTTGGGACTGCAGGCCGATGCCAGCGCAAGGATGCTGAGAAGAATATAAGCTGTCTTTTTCATTGTTCTTCCACATTATTGACAGATTCGAACTTGTTGCGTTCCGCTTCCTCGAGGATACGGGCGCGGGTAGACTTGAACAGCCTGTAGCAGAAGTAGATGAGGGCCACGGTTATGAGGCCGGACCAGGCGACTTCCAGTTCGGATGAGAATGCCAGGGTATCGTATACTCCATGCAGCAGCACCGGGACGAGCCAGACCTTGAGTTTGTCGAACTCGGAGCTTCTGTGCCATTCGAAGTGATTCTTCGAATAATAATATCCCATGGCGATGGCGAACGCAAAGTGTCCGGGCACAGCGAAGAGGGCGCGGGTCGTGCTGACGTAGAACCAGGCGGCGCCCGACGAGAGCACATACATCAGGTTCTCGACGCATGCGAAGCCCAGGCCGACCGCGGCGGCATAGACCATTCCGTCGTAACGCTCGTCGAACTCCTTGCAGTTACGCAGAAGCAGCCACAACATGAACAACTTGGCACTCTCCTCCGGAATCGCAGCACCGAAGAAGGAAACCTTCACCGCCTCCAGCAGCGTTTTCGGCTCATTCACATAGAGACCGAGATTGAGCAGCGGCCCCGATATGAGGGTGGACACGAATACGGAGATGACACCGTAAAGGAAACCCTTCCACACCATCCTTTTGGGCTCGGGATTGAAATCCTTGCTATAAACGTAATACAGAAACAGCAGGCCCGGCACGACCGCCGCGGCAAAAATAATCCACATATCTATTTCAGTTGTTAGTAATCAGCTTTACATTCTCGAGCTTGATACCATCCGGGCCAAGCAGGGACTCGCTGCTGAGGTCTGTCTTCTTTTCCGTGCAGAAGAAACTGCAGTCCTTCAGAGAGATCCCGTGTATCATCTCCGCGGTGCCTTTGGCAGATATTCCTATGCGGGTGTCGCGGGCGACGACGTTCGAGATGTGGATGTCGGTGAATTCCGGGAGAAAGTCCTGAGCGGTGACCGCCTTGCCGCCGGTGCCCACCGGCACATCGACATAGGAGGTCTCGAACACCAGCGCCTGGTCCCGGATATCACTCATATAAATATCTGATATATAAATTCTTGAGGTCTTTCCTCCGCGACCGGGGGCACTCTTGAATCGAAGGCCCGTATCGGTGCCGGAGAAGACATTTCCCCTAACTACTACATCTTCCACCCCGGCCGAAAACTCGGAACCGATCACAAATCCGCCGTGCGCATGGAAAACGGTGTTGTCCTGGATCAGGACGCGAGCGACAGGGGGATATTTCAGCGCGGCCGCACCACCACCAGCCTTCATGCAGATTCCGTCATCTCCAACATCTACCGTGTTATTCACAATCAGTACGTCCTGGCAGCAGGAGATGTCGATGCCGTCGCCGTTCTGGGCGTTCCAGGGGCAACGGACGGTGACGCCATCGATGATTACGTTCTTGCAACGGGTGGGAATCAGGTGGAATTTGGGAGAGTTCTGTATGGTCACGCCCTTCACCAGCACGCGGTCGCAGTCGGTAAGGCGTATCATGTGCACGCGCATCTTCTCCTGTGCCTTGAAATCGGGGGCGATATCATCATAATTCTTAAGGCCGAAGGGATACCAGAGTTTGCCTTCGTCAGCCTCAGTACCTCCCATGCGCTGGTAATCTTTCCACTCCACATCGCTGACCTTGCCGCGTTTGACCGCACGCCACCATTCCCCGTTGCCGTCGATTATGCCGTCGCCGGTGATGCTGATGTCGCTGCGCTTGCTGGCGCTGATGCAAGATTGCACTTTTCCGTCTTTCAGATGGTCTTTCTTGTCCGGGCTGAAGAGAATCAGGGCATTGCGCTCGAGATGGAGGTCAATGCGGTCCTTAAGGGTGATGGGGCCGGTAAGCCAGATGCCTGCGGGCACCACCAGATGTCCGCCTCCAAGTTTTTCGAGGGCCTTGATGGCCTTGCCGAAGGCGGCGGTATTCAGAGTTATGCCGTCCGGCATCGCATCGAAGTCGGTGAGAATCACCGTGTTGTCCGGAATCTGCGGAGCCGCGGGCTCCGCCATCTTCGTCGGCAAGTTGTCGTAGTATCGGGCGTAGTCGCCGGCTTTAATTGGGGTGATGGCGAGGGCCAGCACTATAGCTGTGGCGGATAACTGTCTGATAATCATAGCTTTATCTATTATCTTCCCCTTCTGTTTCTCGGGGGTAGGTTTGCTTATTTTATTGATAATCAACCATTAAGGTGCCACGAACGAATTCGCGGAGCAGGTCGCCGCAGTGCCCGGGGATGATGATGTGGTGGTTTCCGATGGGGTCGGTGAGGAAATAGCGGGCGTCGTCCGGACTCATGCGCAGCCAGACCTGCGTGCGGCAGAGGTTCTGCTCGTACTGGTTGCGGAAGAGTTCCCCTTCGGCGATGAAGGCGCGGTCCAAGGTACCGGAGAGTTTGAATACGGTGACGGGGCCTTCGGGGAAGTGTCCGTGGATGCCGACACCTATGCCGGATTCGAAGTGGGTGTCGTAGTTGAACTCATCCACCATGTTGAAGGGGATGGTGCAGTGTGCGAAAAGCATCTCTCCGGTCTGCAAGTCGATGCGGGCGGGATTGGCCTGGAAGCCTGTACGACCGGTGAGGGCCTGGGCGACCATCATGCTCAGAAGGGCGGGGACGTCTCCTTCGCAACTGGAGGGGATGCCTTCGGAGTTGAGTTTTGCGAGGGCGTAGCAGCCGGTGTTGTGCACCGTGCCGAGGAGGTCGAAGCAGCGGAGGGTGAGGGCGCCTAGGTCGTGGTCTTCGACGAGGACCTTTAGGGCGTTGTAGATACGGATGGCGCCGGGGAGAGCTTCGCGGACTTCGGGGACTGGGCCGGGGTTGACTTCGCGATCCTTCTGCCTGTCGAATTCGTCCAGCAGGTCCTCCATCGGGATATCCTTCACCAGCACCCCGAGTTTCTGGAGGATGGTTCCTTCGTCGTAGATGCTGGAGATGAGCCAGTCGGAGGGCTGGCCGATAACGCCGAGGGTGGTGCCGTAGAGGTTCTCGCGGGCCTTCGCGATCTTCTCCAAATTAGAGATGCGGCCGCGGATGTATTCGGGGGATCCGTGCAGGACCTCGCCCTTCAAGCCTTTCTGCTTAAGGTAGGAAAGTATTTCCAGCGAGGCTGCGAGGGAGTTGCTGGTGCCGGAGGTCAGGAGGGTGAAAAACGACACGCCGGTCTCGAGCAGTTTTGGCAGCAATTCCTCGAAAATACCTTCGGCGCCGCCGGTGCGTACATAGATGATATTAAGAGTGGCGGAGCCGAACCCGGTGAAGTCCGCACCTTTGAAATCGTATCCGCCGTCCGGAAAGATGCTGCCCAGGAATTCATCCGAGAGGCTGCGGACAGCGGCCTCGTCGTGCAGGCCGGAGGTTATGGTATAGATTGCAATCATAGGCCTTTCTGGGCTTTGATGTCGTTGTAGAAGGCTGCAATGGTTGTCTCTATATAAGGAATAATCCAGAATAAGCCTATGCCCAGGGTCAGGATGCCGAGAAGTATCCACCCGAGGAAACTGAGGGCAAGCAGGAAATAGCGCCATTTGTTTCCTTTCATCAGTTCCTGGCTGCGTTTGATTGCCTCATAGCAGGACAGTTCGGGATTATCTACCAGTACGAAGGGGGTCATGGCATAGGCAAACGCTTTTATTATGCCGGGAATGACCAGAAGCAAAGACCAGAGAAAAATGAACAGCATCATGAAGAACATTCCGCCTACATTGTGCAGATAATTCCCGAATCCCATTTTGAATGAATTGTCTACCAGATTCTTATCCCCTGCGAGAAGCACGCGGAAAGAGTTCGAGGCGCCCACAGCCAAAGGGTAGAAAACAAATAATCCAAGGAGGCTGGTAGGAATGATGAACTTGAAAAAACTCCACTGCATTCCGTAGGTCAGCAATTCCTGCTGAAAATTAGGATGTGTTATCTGATAATAACCGCTCGGCAGGTCGCAGAGGAAAGCGAAAAGCAGCAGTACGAACACCAGGAGTACTCCCTCGCCCCATTTACCTTTAAGGGCCGCACGGGCTTCACGCTTAAGTTCTTTGAATGTCTTTTTCATTTTAACAAGGTTTTCTGCAATGTAGCAATTATTTGTTAAATTTGTGGCAATATAACACGAAATTATGTTCAAACCACATCTTCTGATTGCAGTTCTCTGCATCTCTGCAGCCGCTTCTGCGCAGCCTTATCCGTTCCAAGATAAAAGCTTGAGCCCCGAGGAAAGGGCGGACGACCTTATCTCCCGCCTGACGCTCGAAGAGAAGACAGGGCTAACCCTCAACGCATCCCAGGCCATTCCGCGCTTCGGCATCAAGCAGTATGACTGGTGGAACGAGGCCTTGCACGGAGTGGGTCGCAACGGTTCCGCCACCACCTTTCCCATGCCTATCGCAATGGCCGCATCTTTCGATGATGCGCTGGTATACGATGTGTTTACCGCGGTGAGCGACGAGGCCCGTGTGAAGCATCGCATCGCAGATGCGGAGGGCAGCCACGAGCGCTATCAGAACCTCACATTCTGGACCCCGAACATCAATATCTTCCGAGATCCCCGCTGGGGCCGCGGGATGGAGACTTACGGGGAAGATCCCTATCTGATGGGCCAGATGGGTATGGCGGTTGTGCGCGGCCTGCAGGGCCCGTACGACAGCCCGGTGCGAAAGCTATTTGCCTGCGCAAAGCACTACGCCGTGCATTCCGGTCCCGAGCCGGACAGACACCGCTTTGACGCGCGCCCTTCACGCAGGGATCTGTACGAGACCTATCTGCCTGCATTCAAGGACCTTGTAACCAAGGCGGACGTGGAACAGGTGATGACCGCCTACAATGCCTTCGAGGGTCAGCCATGCGGCGCGAGCGACTATCTGATCGACACCGTGCTGCGCGGGAAATGGGGGTACAAGGGAGTCATCGTTTCCGACTGCTGGGCGGTTGCCGACTTCTATATCAAAGGCCGCCACGAGTATGTGGAAACCCAGGAAGAGGCTGCGGCCCTTGCCGTAAAATACGGGGTGGATGTCGAGTGCGGGCATGCATATCACACCATCCCCGAGGCCGTCAGGAAGGGCCTGCTGACCGAGGAAGAACTCGACCGCAACCTCAAGAGAATCATCGTCGCACGCATCCGCCTCGGCGAGATAGACGGAGTGGACCCCTGGGCGAATCTTCCGGAAGAGATAGTGGAAGGCCCTGAGCATAAGGCGCTTGCGCTTAAGATGGCACGCGAGACCATGGTACTCCTTCAGAACCGCGGTGGCATCCTTCCTCTTAGGGCGGACGTACCGGTGGCGCTGGTAGGTCCCAATGCGGACGATACAACCATGCAGTGGGGCAACTACAGCCCCGTGCCAAAGGAGACGGTCACCCTGCTGAGCGCATTGAAGGCGCGCCTGGGTGACGTACGCTACGTAAAGGGCTGCGGCCATCTCGAAAGTGCCGGAGAGTTCAACAAGGTCCTTGCCGCCCTGGATGGGGTCGAGACCGTTATCTTCGCATCCGGCATCACCCCCTTCCTGGAAGGAGAGCAGGGTGACGCAGGCGGCTTCCCAGGATTCGAGGGTGGCGACCGCACGAAGATCGAACTCCCTCAGGTACAGAAAGATCTGATCGCAGCGCTGCATAAGGCCGGGAAGAAGATCATCCTCGTGAACTTCAGCGGTTCCGCGATGGCTCTGACTGACGAGACCGCTTGTTGCGAGGCCATCCTCCAGGCATGGTACCCCGGACAGGAGGGCGGCACCGCGATCGCAGATGTGCTCTTCGGGGATTATAACCCTTGCGGAAAACTGCCTCTGACCTTCTACAAGAGCACGGAGCAACTGCCTGATTTCTCGGATTATAACATGGCGGGACATACCTATCGTTTCTTCACGGGCGAGCCCCTGTGGCAGTTCGGCTACGGCCTGAGTTATACTTCTTTCAAGGTCGGAAGGCCTCGCGTACGCGACGGAAAGGTGGTGGTCAAAGTCCGCAATAAGGGTAAGCGCGATGGCACCGAGGTCGTGCAACTCTATGTTTCGAAGCCCGGCGATGTGGGCGGCCCCGTACGCACCCTGCGCGGCTTCAAGAGGGTTTCCGTGCCTGCCGGCAAGAGCGTGAAGGTTGAGATACCCATTGATGACGAGACCTTCCTCTGGTGGGATGAGGCTGCTCAGGATATGGTTCCAGTTCACGGCAAGTACGTGCTGGAGGTCGGCAACAGTTCCGCAGCGAAGGACCTCCGCACCAGGAAATACCGCTTCTAGTAAGCCCTCGCTGATTATCAGGCACTTACACATAATCGTCTGGTGAGTTATCACCAGACGATTTTTCATAACATGCTGATAATCAAGAAGGAGAAGTGGGCGATGATGCCGGCGCAGAGGCCTGCGATGGTGTGGGCGCCGAGGGCCTTGGGGATGGCTTTGCGCCAGCCGAGGGAGTCGAGCATCGCGGTGTGGGTGGAGAGATAGCCGGACCAGCACATGCCGATGGCAGTGCAGACCGCGATGGCATTTCCGTCAAGGAATCCGGCAGCATTGAAACTGGGTAGCAGGCCCAGGGAGGCTCCCACTGAACCGAGAGCCGTCATGGGGAAGGCAATCAGTTCCATCGCCTGGAAACCGAAGAGCCACTCGAACACCCAATGTATCTTGCCCGCGAGCCAGGGAAGGATGGGCACGCCCTGCGTGGCGGCTCCAGTGTAACCATCCGCTCCGGGGCCGAAGGTCACCATTATGACTGCGGTGGTGATGATGAGCACGCCGGGGATGATCTGCAGGCCGAGTTCAACGCCGTTCTTGCCACCGTCGAGCATGGCATTCAGGAAACGCATGAAGATGCCGTCCTTCCTGCCGCCCTCGATGCGTTCTTCCGCAAGTTCCTCTTGGGAGGCCTCGATTACCTTCTCTTCCATCTCCTCCGGCCAGGCCTTGCGGCAGGAGCGCTGCATGAGGCGCGTGGAGATGATGGATCCGCAGAAGGCGCCGAATAAGCCGATGAAAGCCGCACTGACGTTACCGTAGCCGAACATGGTGATGAGCACCACGAAGCCCATTCCGAACGCGGTTCCAAAGTTGGTGAGCGAAACAAGTTGGTACTTCTTGAAATAGGATGCGAAGGAACGGTCCTTGCTGAGCGCGATGATGGCGGGATTGTCCGACAAGAAGGTCATGATGGCACCCAGGGCCGCTACGCCGGGAAGGTTGAAGAGAGGCTTCATCAGCGGACGGAGGAACTTCTCCAGCAGGCTGACCACGCCAAACTCTGCCAGCAACTTCGACAGGGCTCCGGTAAGAACGGTTATGCCCATCAGGTAAAACACGGTGTTCAAAAGCAGGTCGTGCGCCGTGTTCATCATAGTCTTGAGCATATTCCCTCCGCCCATACGGGCACCCAGGGCCCAGAAAACGGCTACCAGAATAGTAAGGAAGACTACCGCTTCGATGGTAGATCTTTTAGATGCTTTCATCAGGTTAATTGGATTACGGGCCTCAAATATAGCAATAGTTCTAGAATCCTCTGCCGAATTCTACCCAGTATTTCGCTTCGAGTTCTGCCCATCGGGCAGCGGCATTGTCGTAGACCTTCTGGGTGTAGGCGTCGAGTTCCGCGGGAGTGGCTTTTGCTCCGGGCAGGCCATCGAAGGTCTCATCCTCAACCTCCTTCAGCACCTTGTTGAATCCGTCCTTGGTTGTCTGCCAGCTGAGGGTGGCGAGTTTGTTGGCCTTGCGGAACTGCCATACGAAGAGCGATGGATCGTATTTCTTCTGGCCGCAGGCCGACATCGGCTCCGGGAGGGTCTTGCCGCCGGCGAAGATGGGGATGTGGGGGCTCTGCGCGGGGTTATCTACTGCAAGCCAGCAGATGCCGCCCACCGCATCCGGCAGCCATCCGCGAAGCTGGATGACTGTGGAATATGCGCACCAGGCCACCGCTACGGTGCGGCGGAAGGTGATGGTGCCGGGGGCTATTTCGTTGATGGTCTTCTGGTAGTTTGTAGTGGGCCAGGGGTTGGCCAGAGGACTGACCTTACCTCCCATCTTTATGTTCTGGGTCATGTCAAATCCGTCCACACCATCGTAGGTAGAGCGCAGGAGTTGCATCACATCGCGCACACTCACCGGCTTCTCGGGCTTAACGCTGAAGGGCATTTCGTCATCTTCGTACTTGAGACCGAGCGAGGGTGCCAAGGTGCTGAGTATCCACCACTCGCGCTCGCGGAAGTTCTTGCCGGCGCCGTATGCGGCATGGTAGGCCTTGTAGAAGTAGAAGTCTCCCTGACCGTCCCAAAGGCCGTACTTGAGCGCCACTTCCTCAACGTTCGAGGAAGCCATGAAGTTGCGCTTGTCGCTCCTGTCTATTTTTCCGATGCGGGGGATGTTGGCGGATACCGCCACCTCGTCGTCTGGAACGCGCTGGGCAGCCCAGACAGCGCCCTTCTCACCTTTGCCGGCACCGAGAACCTCGAAGAACCAGACCTCTTTCGGGTCGGCCACCGTCAGGCACTCTCCGCCGTCGATGTATCCGTACTCCTCTGCGAGTTCGCCCATCAGTTTGACGGCGTCGCGGGCGTTGTCGCAGCGCTGGAGAGCCAGACGGCAGAGTTCTTCTACCAGGAAGATGCCGTTGCTGCTGCGCAGGGTGTCCGGGCCGGAGAATGTCGTCTCTCCTATGGCCACCTGCTTCTCATTGAGGGAAGGATAGGCCGTATTCAGATACGCGAAGGTCTTGCGCGCCTCGGGAATCTCGCCCGTTTTGCGAAGCCCGGTAGTGTCGCCGGGGAACGCCACATGCCGTCCGCCGCGGTAGACGGGATGCATCGTGCCTTTAGGGTATTTGGCGGCAGGTTCCTGGGTGAGCCAGGTGCGGGACTTTCCGTCGCAGGTATGGGATGTCATCACGCTGCCGTCTACGGAAGCCAGGCGCCCCACTGCTATGCTGGTACAGTCCAGATAATCGAATTCATAGTCTTGTGCGGACGCGAGAGTTGCGAAGAGCAGAAGGGGTATTATCAGTATTCTTTTCATATTTCTTTCAGGGATATTGCAAATCCACCCGAGGGAGCCATTCGGATGGTGAGGACAGTGGAGGCGTCAACGGTCTGTTTTGTAATGTTATAGCGGGCGCAGGGGGCGGAGCCGGTTTCCTGCGACACGTTCACGCCGTCGGCATCGGGCGCGTCGGCATAGATGGTGGCCTCGTATTTCGCGCCGGGTTTGAGGTAGTCGAAGGGGATGTCGAAAGTGCGGGGTTCCTCATCGGTGATTCCGCCTACGAACCAGATATCTTTCGTTGCATCCGGATTTCCGTTGACGTCGGTGAGGCAGAAGCGGCTGGCGCCGTTCACATAGTCCTTCTTGCCGTCAGCGAGAGAGGCGACACCCTTGGCTGCGAGTTCCATTGTGGACTTGCGGGGCTGGCGGGCAACCACGATATAGTCGCCGGGCTCGGCATACAGGTACTTGCTCTGCTCCCAGTCGACAGCGACGTCTTTGATGAACTGGAAGGCGTCGGCATAGCGCTCATAGTTTTCCGGCAGGTCGCACGCCATCTGGAAAGGAGATGGCATGGTCAGATAAAGGCCAAGTTGCTTGCAGACAGTGAATTTAAGTACGTCGTTGCGCTTGGGAGTGATGAGTTTCAGGTTCATCTCCAGCGCACCGGGAGTATAGTCCATGGGACCGCCCTGCAGGCGGGTGAAAGGCAGGATGGTGAGGTGCTTTGGCTCGACGCTGTCGCAGAACTCTCCGCCCTTGGCAGCCTCGTTGCCCACCAGATTGGGCCAGGTTCGGCAAAGCCCCGTGGGACGCACCGCCTCATGCCCGTTAACCATTATGTGATGCTCGGCCGCACGCTTCAGGACGTAATTGTAGTGGTTGATAATGCTCTGACTGTAGTGATGCTCTCCTATGGGGAGGATGTCGCCCACGTAGCCCGTTTTGACCGCATCGTATCCATACTTGTTCATAAGCGCGTATGCCTCGGGGATGCAGCGTTCGTAATTAGCCGTGGATGAGGATGTTTCGTGATGCATTATCAGACGTATGCCCTTGGAATGGGCGTATGCGTTGAGGGCTGGCAGGTCGAAGTCCGGATAAGGGGTGACAAAGTCGAACACCCTGTCTTTCTGATGCCCGAACCAGTTTTCCCAGCCGATATTCCAGCCTTCTATCAAGAGGCCGTCCATTCCGCTGGCGGCGGCAAAGTCGATGTAGCGGCGGACATTCTCGTTGTTCGCGCCGTGCCTGCCATGGGGTTTCGATCCCGCATAATCGGTTTCTCCAATGATGATTACGTTGTGGTCATCGCTGTAGGACCAGGTGCTGCGCCCGACTATCATCTCCCACCACACTCCCATGTATTTGGTAGGATGGATCCAACTCACGTCTTCCAGGGCGCAGGGTTCGTTCAGATTCAATATAAGCCTGGAGGACAGCACTTTGCGCGCATCATCTACCACCATCACCGTGCGCCAGGGAGTGCGGCTGCCGGCCTGCAGGAGGGCACCCCAGCCTTCGGCGTCGGGAGTAAGGTGCGTGCGGAAGGTCCTGCGCCTGAGTTCCAGGCTGGTGGTGGGATAGTTCACCACCGCAGCCTCGTGGATGTTGATGTAGAGACCGTCGTCTGTTTTCAACTGAAGGGCGGTCTGCACCCCGGACGGGCTGAATGTCTGCTGGGAGGCATTGCCGACCTTCATCTTCCTTGCTGTCCGGCGGATATCGCTCATACGAGTCACATTGTAACTGTACTCTTGCGTGTCATAATCGCCGGGAATCCAGAAAGCGGTATGGTCACCCGCCATTGCAAACTCTGTAAGTTCTTCTTTGACAACGAAATCCACCAGCCCCGGCTGCTCGGGGAATTCATAGCGGAACCCCAGGCCGTCATCGTAAAGGCGGAAGCGTATGACCATTTCCACACCGTTCTTCTCGAGGGTGACAGCCATCTCGTTGTAGTTATTGCGGATATGGGATTCTTCGCCCCATACGGTCTGCCAGGTTTCATCGAAACTGCAGGTCTGAACATCTTTCAGAGTAAAGCCTTTGCTCATGTCCACCGGCCGGCCGTAACGCTTGCCACGGTTTTCGAGGGTACGGCGGGTCGCCTTCTTGGGCCCGCGGAATATGAAACCCATCTTGCTCGGCTTTACCGCCTGGCGTCCGTCATAAATCAATTCGTAGGAAGGTTCGCCCTTTTTCGTAAGATCGAAATCCATACTTAGTTTTCCGTCCGGACTGGACAGGGTGCTGACAAGGGCTATCAGTATCAATGCTGCTTTCATAACTTACAAAAATACAAAGATTATTCGTATCTTCGTAGTCCAAAACTGAATAAAGATGACGCTGAATTTCAAAATCGAATACCACACCAGATGGGGAGAATCTCTCGCCCTCGTTGCTTCTGACGATACCGTATATCCCATGAACTATGCAGCCGACGGCATCTGGACTCTCAAGGTGGCAAAAGGGAGCGCCGCCCTTATCAAGGATTACTTCTATGTCGTGATCGAGGACGGCCTCTGGATGCGCACCGAATGGGCACATCATCACCGCGGCGCGGAGGATGCAAAAAGGGAGATTTGCGACTCATGGATCGACTGCCCCATAGCCGGATGCCCCTTCCCAAGGGAGCATTCTGCAAAGATTTTCGACCGGCCCGGATTCCGCGGAGCAGGAACCGCCATTCCAGTTTTCTCCCTACGTAGTGAAGAAGGTTTCGGGGTGGGAGAATTCCGCGATATTCCCAAGTTCGTGGACTGGATGGAGCGCACCGGCCAGTGCGTGCTGCAGCTCCTCCCAATCAATGACACGACCCGCCATGGAGAGTGGGGAGATTCCTATCCCTACAGCCCGGTCTCGTCATTCGCCCTGCACCCCATCTACATCCATCTGCCGGAAGTCGGGGTCAAGGAAGACGCCGCCTACCTTAAGGCAAAGAAGGAGTTGAACGCTCTCCCGACAGTGGATTATCCACGTGTCGTCAAACTGAAAATCAAATATCTGAAGCTGGCGTTCGCAAAGAACGGGGCAAAGGACCTCGCAACACCCGCCTGCAGGAAATTCATCAAAGATAACGCTTTCTGGCTGGAGCCTTATGCCCAGTTCTGCGCGAAGCGCGACGGCATATCCCCGGACTTCTACCGCTGGGTGCAGTTCCATCTCGACAAGCAACTCTCCCGAGCCGTGAAGTACGCGCATGAGAAGGGTGTCTTCCTGAAGGGGGATCTTCCCATCGGAGTAGGCCGCGACAGTGTGGATGCAGCAACTTATCCTCAGCTATACAATCTTGATTCGAGCGCAGGCGCACCGCCGGATTTCTTCAGCACGGACGGCCAGAACTGGGGATTCCCCACCTACAACTGGGAGGAGATGGCGAAGGACGATTACGCCTGGTGGAAGGCCCGCCTGCGCACCATGGCCAAGTATTTCGACGCCTACCGTATCGACCACATCCTGGGATTCTTCCGCATCTGGGAGATTCCTCTCCCTCACAAAAGCGGCCTTCTGGGGCACTTCAATCCCGCGATGCCGTATAGCAGGGATGAAATCAACGCTCTCGGCCTGCCCATCCTCGGCCTGTTCATAGAGGATCCGCGCAAGCCGGGCTGGTTCCATCCGCTCATCACCCCCGACACTTCCAAACTGGAGAGTTGGCAGAAGGAGCGCTTCGACGCCCTGTACACCGACTTCTTCTTCCACCGCCACAATGATTTCTGGGCCCGCAACGCCATGCGCAAACTTCCCAAGTTGCTATCCTGCACAGGAATGCTTGCCTGCGGCGAGGACCTCGGCATGGTGCCCGACTGCGTACCCGGGGTGATGGATCACGAAAAGATATTGAGCCTGGAGATGCAGCGCATGGAAAAAGGCCGTCCCTGGCCCTACCTGAGCGTGGTTGCCACATCTTCGCACGACATGACCTCCATCCGTCTGTGGAACGGGAACGAGAAGAGTCCGGAAGAGTGCCGGCGCATCCTCAAGGAGCATCTGGATTCGCTGAGCATGCTGGCCATTTTCCCTCTGCAGGACTGGCTGTCGATGGACGGTGCGCTGCGCTGGCCGAATCCCGCCGAGGAGCGCATCAACGACCCCGCGGATCCCGACAACAAATGGCGCTGGAGGATGCATCTGACTACCACTCAGCTGCTTGAGAGTGCGGAGTTCTGCACGAAGGTGGCTTCGCTGGTGAAAGATAGCGGTCGCTAGAAATCGGAGGACCCGAGGCTGCGGCGGGTGAAGGTGTAAGAGGATTCCACACCCACCACCTCGTTGTCGCTCTCCGCCTCGACGCGGCTGCGGTCGATGAGTACGCCGTGCAGGAGAAAGTCCATCTCCGTTTTCTGAAGATCTTTATTTGCAGCGACAAGCTGCGACTGGAGCCCGGGCAAACGGGCTTCTTTTTTAACTATCTTCTCCGCCATCTCGCTTTTTTCGGAGGGCGAGGCGTTATTGTAGAAGGCGCGCAGCGTGGAGAGCTCGCGGTTCAGGCGGGAGATTTCTTCGCGGAGCCGGCGGACTTCTGCAGCCTTCCGGGCGTAGAGTTCGGTGTTGGGATCTGAGGCCTTAGAGTCGGACATCGCGCTCTTGTTGTCTACCTTTTTCAGATCCCGGGGAGGATCCAGACGGCAGAGTTTCTGCAGGTCCTCCACTGTGCGCACGGACGAACTGACAGGCACAGGCTCGTATTCCAGTACATATATGCTGACGCTGTCGACGGAGCAGTTGCGGTTGCTCGCGAAGATGCTGTAACGCCCGTCGGGGGAGTTGATGAAGAGGTAGTCGTCGTAGGGAGAAGAGTACGGGAAGCCCATGTTGCGGGGCTCGCCCCAGTGCCCGTCGGGCCCGCGTTCGCAGACGTATATATCGTATCCTCCCACCCCGAAAAGCCCTTTGGAGGCGAAGTAGAGTTTACCTCCCGACACCATTGGGAATATCTCGTCTTCGGAGGATGAGAATGGCATGCGGTAGGGAGCAGACCAACGGTTGCCGAGATCGCGGGCATAGTAGATGTTGCGAACGCCGGCGGTATCTGCCATCGACCAGTAGGCCTCCCTGCTGCCCTGGGGGTACCAGACCACCGGGGATTCGGGGGAAGGACGGGGATCCAGGCGGTTCGGGCCCTTGCGCCACGAACGGTCGGCCAGGGGGTAGTAGAGGAAGAAGTCGTGGCGGGAGAAGTTCTTGCGGGCCACTACTTTAGGGCGCTGGCAGTAACTGGACATCGAACGGCCGTTGCGGCTCTGGGAGAGTCGTTTTTCGATTTCGGCACGTCGGGTGCTGTCGGTGCATTTACGGAGAGCCTCGCTGTAGGTCTGGACTGCAGCTCCGAAGTCATAGTCGGCATGGTAGGCCTCGGCATCCATCAGCAGGATTTCGTATTCCGGGATGGAGAGTTGCTGAGAATGGAGTGAAGGGACGGCGGCCATCAGAACCACCGCCACAAGGGCCACTCTCTCAATGACAAAACTCATCAAAATGCACTCAAACAGACTGCAAAAATAAGAAATAACCCGTAGATAATTTCTTTATCGGAAAAAAATCGTAAATTTGCCGACTAATTTGCTGAATTAAATTTTATTTAAAACTTATAATTTCGTTATGCAAAGCAAAGGTGCAATCAGATTAGTAGCCATCCTGCTGCTCATCGCTTGCTTCTGGCAGCTTTCCTTCACAGCAGTGACAGCGCTCCAGAACAAGAAGGCCAAAAAGTATGCCGAGGCCGCCGCAGTAGCAGTGCAAAGCACTCCCGCCTTCTCGAAAGTGGCAGCAGAGGACCAGGCTTATTATCTTGACTCCATCAAGAAAGAACAGCAGAAATGGTATACCGATTCCATTTCCAATGAGAAAGTTTATTTCGGTTACAAGTTCAAAGATGTCAGGTCCAAGGAGATAAATCTCGGCCTCGACCTCAAGGGCGGTATGAACGTCATGCTGCAGGTGCAGTTGGAAGACCTCGTGAAGGCCCTCTCCGGCAACAGCACCGAGCCTCAGTTCCATCAGGCCCTCGCTCTTGCAAAGAGCCGCAGTGTGAATTCCCAGTCCGACTTCATCACCCTTTTCGGTGAGGCTTGGGAAGAAGTTACCGGCGGCGCACGCCTGAGCCAGATCTTCGGAACTTACGAGATGCGCGAGAGCATCAAACCCGAGTCCACCAACGCAGAGGTCCTTTCCGTTATCAAGAAAGAGGCTGAAAGCGCAGTAGCCAACTCGTTCAACGTTCTCCGCAACCGTATCGACCGTTTCGGCGTAACCCAGCCTTCCATCCAGAAACTCGGAAACTCCGGCCGTATCCTCGTGGAACTCCCCGGTGTGAAGGAGCCTGAGCGTGTGCGTAAACTCCTTCAGGGAACCGCATCCCTCGAGTTTTGGACAACGTTCGAGAATAGTGAGATCGCTCCCTATCTCGCAGAGGCCAACGAGGTTCTCGCCGGCATCCTCGCCGAAGAGAATGAGAATGTCGCAAAGGCTGAGACCGCACCCACAGAAGACATCGTCGCAGAGGAACTCGCAGGCAATGCTGAGGCCGAGGCTGATGACGCTCTCCGCGCACAGAACCCTCTCTATGCAGTGCTGCAGCCTGTCCAGGGCAATAGCGGCGCTTGCATCGGCTATGCCACTTCCGCCGACACCGCTAAGGTGAACCGCTATCTGGCAATGCCCCAGATCGCGGCCCTCTTCCCGGCAGAGTTCCGCCCCATGTGGGGTGTGAAGCCCGTGGGCAACACCGAGAACATCTATGAACTCGTCGCCATCAAGGCATCTTCCCGCGACGGCCAGGCTCCCCTGGACGGTTCCGCCATCACCAACGCCAACGTCACCTATGATTCCCGTACCAACGGCGAACCCAAGGTTTCGATGAGCATGAACGCAGAAGGCGCGAACGTGTGGGCACACCTTACCAAGGACAACATCGGCAAGCAGATCGCCATCGTGCTCGACGGCACCGTTTACTCTTATCCTGTGGTGAACAGCGAGATCAGCGGAGGCAATTCCGAGATTTCCGGCCACTTCACCGTGGAGGAGGCTACCGACCTTGTGAACGTTCTCAAGTCCGGTAAACTTCCCGCTCCCGCAACCATCGTCCAGGAACAGGTGGTAGGTCCCTCGCTGGGTGCCAAGTCCATCCGCGACGGTATGTTCTCGTTCATCATCGCCTTCATCCTCGTGCTCCTTTACATGGTGCTCTTCTATCAGGGTGCTGGCCTTGTTGCCGACGTCGCTCTGCTCACCAACGTGGTGCTCCTCTTCGGAACCCTCGCATCGTTCGGTGCTGTTCTGACCCTGCCCGGTATCGCAGGTCTCGTGCTGACTCTGGGTATGGCAGTGGATGCAAACGTTATCATCTATGAACGTATCAAGGAAGAGTTGAAGGCTGGCAAGGGCCTCAGCAAGGCTATCGCCGACGGTTACAGCAACGCTTATTCCGCAATCATCGACGGCCAGTTGACCACTCTGCTCACCGGTCTCGTGCTCTTCTTCTTCGGTTCTGGTCCTGTCAAGGGCTTCGCTACCACGCTGATTATCGGTATCATCACCTCGATGCTTACCGCCATCTTCATCACCAGGCTCATTTTCGAGTCCCGTGTTGCAAGAGGCAAGAACATCACTTTCGACAACAGCGCTACCCGCAACTTCCTCAAGAACACCCACGTCAACTTCCTCGGTGCCCGCAAGTGGTCTTACACCATTTCCGGTATTGTGATCGTGATCGCTCTCGTGAGCATCTTCACCAAGGGCTTTACCTATGGTGTCGACTTCACCGGCGGCCGTACATATGTGGTGCGTTTCGACAAGCCCGTGCTTGCTGAGGACGTGCGCGCAGCCGTGAACGACGTGTTCAATGCCGCTGCCGCTGCAGACGAGAACATCAAGAACTCTTCCGTAGAGGTCAAGCAGTTCGGTGGTGACAGCCAGATGAAGATCACGACTTCTTACAAGATCGAAGATGAGTCCTCCAGCGTCGACGCAGAAATCGAAGGCATGCTCTATCAGGCTCTCAAGGGAATGTTCGTAGAGGAAATGACTCTCAGCGACTTCACCCAGACTCTGGAGAATCCCAACGGTATCGTGTCTTCCGACAAGGTGGGTGCATCCATCGCAAGCGATATCAGGCGTGATGCCATCATCGCAGTTATCCTTGCGCTGATCATTATCTTCGCCTACATCGCATTCCGCTTCAAGGGCTGGAACTGGGGTCTCGGCGGCGTTGTTTCGCTGGCTCATACCGCTATCATCGTGATCGGCTTCTTCTCGCTGTTCACCGGTATCCTGCCGTTCAACCTCGATGTGGACCAGACTTTCATCGCAGCTATCCTGACAATCATCGGTTACGCCATCAACGACAACGTGGTGATCTTCGACCGTATCCGCGAAAACAAGTTCCTGCATCCTAATGCAGACTTCGCTGAGACGGTGAACACTTCGCTGAACGCAACCCTCACCCGTACGGTGAACACCTCGGTATCCACCCTCCTCCCTATGGTTGCCATCGCAATCTTCGGCGGCGAGAGCATCCGCGGTCTTTCTGTCGCCCTCATCCTCGGTATCCTCATCGGAACCTACGCTTCCATCATGATCGGTACCCCCGTGATGTTCGACAGCACCAAGAAGGTTGCTTCGAAGAAGTAATCTATCACTATCAATCATTAAATCCCGTGCGTGAAACCAATGTTATTACGCACGGGATTATTAGTACACTTAACTATGAAGCATCTTATTAGACTTGAAATATATCTCTATCTTATCTTCTTATCGGTTTCCTGTGTCCGGATAGATTTCCCTTCAGTTTCTACAGAACAGACTGAAATTATCAACACTGCAATAGAAGCATTTAATTTGGATAATAAGATTCCGTATGTGGACAACTATCTCCCTGTGTATTGGAATCCAGGAACAGTTTTACCAATATGGAAAAAAGCGACGGTAGACACTGGAAATCAAGGATTAACGCTTGTCCATGTTCCTATTATTACGCAATTTCATTTTTTTGCCAGATTTAAAAATGAAAATGATGGAAGTGCTCTTAAGCAAAAGATTGCATTTTTAACCATTTGTTTTAATAATAACCGTCAAGAGCATACAGTATTTCTTAATTATTATCTAAAAGGAGCTAAGGGCAACTCCCTATTTGCTACAACTTCTATCGATGGACGTGTTTTAAGGCTTTCTGAAACACGAAACGGGATTAAGACAACGGTTGATTTTCTACAGGATAAAGACGAGCCCTCTGTTGTTTTTCATTTCTTGTCTTTAGCTCAGCTAATGTATGATTATGAGATTGAGAGAATTGATTATCCATTAATCAAATCTTATTACAATCCTGATGATTCTGTATCTGGTGGATATAATGAGTATAACCCCGACGACTCAACTTTAGTAGATACCCTTGCAGCTTCTATTGTTGTTGGTTATCGCTACCCGCCCATGATTTCATGGCCTATAAATGCTTATGAATGGTTCGTTTTGTGCGGGATGGACACATCATATTTTTTTGATGAAAATGGTGATAGTAGTATTGGTGGGTCTCCTGGATGGGGCAATAACTTTGATGAAGGGGAAAATAATGGTGGCACAGGAGGAGAAAACAGCCACACTTACGGGAACTCTAGCAGTAATGTTACTCGAACAATTGCGCCTCCAAATAATCTTAGCAACTTTGTTGGAACACCAGATTATTATTCTGCTCGCTATTATGACTATTTAAGACGATATGGGGATTTAGCGCTGAACAGTAATTATTACAATGATTATGGCCCCTATTATTATGCCTTGTTTTTTGATAATCAATACAAGTTCTCTGAACAGGGAAAACAATGGGTAAATTTAACAGCTTATTATCTTCAAGATTTACTCGAAAAACGATTACAGACTAACCCTAGGATTGAGGATTCTTGGGAAGACCTTCAATCAAATGCTTTTGATCTACACCCAATAGCATATATTCAAGCAGGAATCCTAGATTTGCCATTTGAAGATAAACTAACCATTGTCTCGATTGTCAATGGATATGACTTGTTATATGGTGATGGCTTATGGCAAGTACTGAGAGTTGTTCAAGCACAACTCTTATATTATGGAACTCATCCAGAAAAAGCTTATCTTGATGCACAGTATGTAATAAACAATTTAAATATGATTCTTGATATAGTACATACTAAAGCTATTGAGTATCTACACGGCATCAAAACAAAATCAATATATGACGATAATATAGATGATACCTACTATTTTAACCTTATTTTTGGAGATCTTATACAGTATTATGTGAACAATGTCTCTGGTTTTTCATTATCTTTATCCTGACCTAAAATGAAACATTTTATACATTATATATCAGTTTGGTTTCTGACGCTTGCCTTGGCTTCTTGTTGTGACAAGGAGTTTTTGTGGGAAGATTCTCCTCTTCCTGGCTGCATGTTTAGAGAAAGCTGCTCTGTTAAAGCAGTGGCTGTCATTTCCGAATCCACCTGGATTCTTGCCGGAGAAAAGACTGAATATAACAGGATTCCATTCTTTATAACCGACAATAAGGGCATTTCATGGTACGAAGTTTCCTCCATCCCCGGAGAAGACATCTTGTGCCTTCAATATTCCAACGATAGGGCTCTGGCTACAATCAAGGACTCAGACAACAATTTCACTTGCTATCTTTCAGATGATTCCGGTAATAACTGGAGGAAAATATACAGTTTGTTTTCATCTCTCCCGCCGGCCGTCAAGTTATTCTCAAAAGATTGTATAGCCATCAGTTCCATGGATGCGGTCATTATAAGCAATGATGGAGGACACTCCTGGGAAGAAGTCCACAACGATACTCCCGCCTGTATATTTACGGGATTCAATGAGAACAATGTCATTCTTACTTCCGACCATGTGAGGAAAGAATGGAATACTCTTGTTTTATTGGACCCATTCAATCATGAGAAAGACACTGTTGCCATGGAGCTTGATGCGCACATTTTTCCTAATGGAAGCCAAGACTTGCTTTCATGGGCCGGGAGGCGTATCCTTCCCATTTACTCTGTAAAAGAACACTCGCTGTACAAAATTTCAGAAATCCACTGTAAAGAAAGTTATCGGGTCCGCCCTTACTATGTACACTCATTTCGTGACCACGTGTATATCGTTATAGGAAATGAGCGAAAACCTGATAAAACAGGGACTTTATACGCATCAAGCACTCATGGGCTGTCTTGGACAAAGATCCGTAGATTTCGTGCCGGGGAATGCTATTTCAGTACCGGCAAAGAAGACCTCTACTACTTTGATACCGATGGTATACTACATGTAATACAACCTATCTCCCAACCTGATAACTGATTCCCAGATGTTCGAGGGCGGCGAGGAAGTCGGCGCAGATGGCAACGGTGAATTTCTTTGAGAAGAGTTCCACACGGTAGCCCGACCTGGCGTCAAAGAGATAGACGCCGAGCCGGGTTTTCCCGGGATTGGCTTTGAGAGTGCGGACGAGGTTCTTGCGGAATTTCTCGTTGAGTTGGGCGGAATCGAGGTTGATGGAGAAGGATTTTATCATTTCCTCTCCGATGTTGCCAAGAAGGCTGATCTTCTTTATCTTGAATGCGTACGGAGCCCTCTTGCCCTGGGCGGCTTCTTCCGGCTTGATACGGTAGCGCTCGGCAATCTCTCCTTCTATGAACAGATGCTCGTGCAGTTGCATATACTGCATATAGCCCTCGTAATCCTTGCCGAACAGGGCGAGTTCGTATGTGCCGCTGTAGTCCTCCAGAGTGACCCTGGCGCCCGGCGAACCGGTGCGGGTGGTAATCTGCTTGACGTCGGTTATAATGCCCGCTATGGCCGTTTTATGGGTCTTGCGGAGCTTTTCCTGCTCGTCTATCTTCTGCGGCAGATCCGCCAGCTTGCAGTTTGTGAAGGTCTTGATCTCGAAGGCGTAGCGGTCAAGCGGATGGGATGACAGATACATACCCACCACGTCCTTCTCTTTCTGGAGAAGGTCCAGAATATCTTCCTCCCCAACGAACATCGGCATTTCGGGGCGCTGGGGCTTCATTTCCTCCACCTCTCCGAAGAGGGAGCTGGCGCTGTCGACCTGGTCGTTCTTGTAGAGTTCGGCGTAGCGGAGGATTTCGTCGATGAAGAGTTCTCCGCTCTTGCCGGCAGTGTAGAACTGGCCGCGCTTGTAGCCGAAGGAGTCGAATGCGCCGGCGTTCACGAGGGTTTCGAGGGCCTTGCGGTTGACGCCGACCGGCTTGTCCATCCTCTGGCTGAAGAGGGCCATGCGCTCGAGGAAGTTCCACACATCCTCGTACGGGCCGTTCTGACCCCGTTCGTCCATTATGGCGTTCACGACGTTCTCGCCGAAGCCCTTGAGGCCGCCGAGTCCGAAACGGATGTCGCCTTCCCTGTTGACGCTGAAGTCCTTCTCGGATTCGTTGATATCGGGGTTCAGAACCTTGATTCCTCCCTTCTTGCAGTCCGCCATTATCTCCTTCATCTCATCCATATTGGAGCTCTGCTGGGTGAGGTTGGAGGCCTGGAACTCGCTGGGATAGTGGGCCTTGAGCCAGGCGGTCTGGTAGCTTACCCAGGCGTAGCAGGTGGCGTGGCTCTTGTTGAAGGCGTACTTCGCGAAGGCCTCCCAGTCGCTCCAGATCTTTTCCAGCTTCTCGGCAGGATGTCCCTTGGCCTGTGCGCCCTGCATGAAGTCGACCTTCAGGCCGTCGAGAATGTCCTTCTTCTTCTTTCCCATGGCCTTGCGGAGCTTGTCCGCCTTGCCCTTGGAGAAGCCTGCGAGGGACTGGGAGAGGCGCATCACCTGCTCCTGGTAGACCGTGACGCCGTAGGTTTCCTTAAGCAGATCCTCCATCTCCGGAAGGTCGTAATGGACCTTGGAGGGGTCGTTCTTGCCCGCCACGAAGTCCGGGATGTAGTCCATGGGGCCCGGCCGGTAGAGGGCGTTCATTGCGATGAGGTCCTCGAAGCGCTCGGGGTGAAGCTTCATCAGCCATTCGCGCATGCCGCCGGATTCGAACTGGAACACGGACTTGGTGTCGCCGCGGGAATAGAGGTCGAAGGTGGCCGGGTCGTCGATTGGGATGGCCTCGATGTCGATGTCGGGCCCGCCGCGCTTCTTGATGAGCTCCAGCGCTCGGGAGATGATGCTCAGTGTCTTGAGGCCGAGGAAGTCCATCTTCAGCATGCCCACGTCCTCGATCTGCGAGCCCTCGTACTGACTCACCCAGACCTTCTGGCCGGTAGCCTTGTCTTCGCCCATGGTGATGGGGATGTAGTCGGTGAGGTTGCCGCGGCCGATGATCATGGCGCAGGCGTGGATGCCTATCTGGCGGACGCAGCCTTCCAGGCGCTTGGCGTATTCCAGCACTTCGCGCACGAGGGGCTCGCCTTCCTCGTATTCTTTCTTGAGCTCAGGAACGTACTTGTAGCAGTTCTCGAGCGTGGGTTTCTTCTCTACCTCGACGCCGTTCTCCTTCACCACGAAGGGCCTGTCGGGGATGAGTTTGGTGAGGCGGTTGCTCTCGCTGAGGGCCAGGTCGCTCACGCGCGCTACGTCCTTCACCGCGAGCTTGGCGGCCATGGTGCCGAAGGTGATGACGTGGGAGATGTGGTCGGCGCCGTAGAGGTCCTGCACGTACTGTATCACGCGGTAGCGGCCCTCGTCGTCGAAGTCCACGTCGATATCCGGCATGGAGATACGCTCGGGGTTCAGGAAGCGCTCGAAGAGGAGGTCGTACTTGACAGGGTCGAGGTTGGTGATGCGCAGGCAGTAGGATACCACACTGCCGGCGGCGCTGCCTCGTCCGGGGCCTACGGAAATGCCGTTGTTCTTGGCCCAGTTGATGAAGTCCTGGACTATCAGGAAGTAGTCCGGGAAGCCCATGTAGGAGATTGTCTTGAGTTCGAAGTCGATGCGCTCGCGAAGGGCCGTGTCGGTATCCAGGGCCGCCCCGTAGCGCTCGCGGGCGCCTTCCCAGGTCAGATGGCAGAGGAAGGCCACGGACTTGCAGAACTCGTCGCCGCGGTAGTTGCCTTTTTCGTCGTTGCGCCCGCGGTCGATGACCTCCTTGTATTCCTCCAGATACTTGTCGATGTCCGCAAGGAAGGCTGGATCGATGCTGAATTTGGGCAGCACGTGGGCGCTGTTGATGTCGTAGCGCTCCACCTTCTCCATCACCTCGCGGGTATTGAATATTGCTTCGGGATGCTCCGGAAACAGCGCCAGCATCTCGTCCTCGCTCTTGAGGTACTCCTGCTGCGTGTAGCGGAGACGCTTGGTGTCGTTCACCAGGGAGTTGGTGGTGAGGCAGATGAGGCGGTCATGCGCAGGGCCGTCGTCCTTGCGGATGAAGTGGGTGTCGTTGGTGGCTATCACCTTCACCCCGTGCTTCCTGCCGAGTTCGAAGATGGCCTCGTTGACCTTCATCTGGTTGTGGTAGAGGTCCAGGCTCAGTCCGGGGACTTCGGTCTTGTGGAGCATCACTTCCAGGTAGTAGTCCTCGCCGAAGACTCCCTTGTGCCACTCGATGGCCTTGTCCACCGCGTCCATGTCGCCCGCGAGTATGCCGCGGGGGATCTCGCCGGCGATGCAGGCGGAGGAGCAGATCAGGCCTTCGTGGCATTTTTCCAGCACTTCGTGGCTCACGCGGGGCTTGTCGTAGTACATGCCCTCGATGTGACCGGTGGACACTATCTTCATCAGGTTCTTGTAGCCGGTGTAGTTCTTGGCCAGAAGGATGAGGTGATAGTACTTGCGGTGGTCGTTGTCCTTGAGGCGATGGTCGTAGTGCTGGGTGACGTACGCCTCGCAGCCCAGGATGGGCTTGATATCCGGATATTTCTGGCTGACATCGAAGAACTCCTTCACGCCATACATGTTGCCGTGGTCCGTGATTGCCAGACCCGGCATCTTGAGCTCGTCCGCACGGGCGAAGAGCTTCTTTATGTTGGACATTCCATCGAGGATGGAATACTCGGTATGGACGTGAAGAGGAACGAAACTTGCCATAGGATACCTTACTTCTTCATGTCGAAGCCGAGTTTGAGGCCGGTGACCTGGTCGGAGAGACCTGCGATGGTGCTGAGGGTGGAGTTGTCCTTGCCGGCTCCTACGACCTTGATGGCCTTCTTGGCGAATTCTAGGAACTTGCCGGCCTCGAAGAGCACCTGCGCGCCGCTGGTGGAGGCGGTGACGGTTCCGGTCATGGAAAGATAGTTGTAGACCTTTCCGAACTTCATCTTGAGCACCTTGTTCTCGTAGGTGTAGGTGCCGCTGGCGATGGTCTTGGTGGCACTGGCGATAGTGAAGGTATTGTCGTTGTTGAAGGAGATGGTGGCGACACCGGGTACGATGCCGACCTTCTTGAGATAGCCGTCCATCTTGCTCTCGAGTTTCTCCTTGTATGCGCCTGCGGCGAGGGTCGTCAGGGTGTTTTCGGTTTCGATTGCAGATGCGACGCCGGCATAGGTCCATGTGCCGGGAAGACTCACGTTCACATTCTGGGAGATAACCGTTCCGAGCACGGATTCGAGTATGCTGCCGGCCGTGTTGGCAACGCTTCCTTCAGTATTCTTGTTTCCTCCGAAGATTCCGCCGAGCAGACCGCCGAGGCCGCTCTGGGCGTTTGCAGCAGATGCAAGCATAAGCATCGCAGCGATGGTAGCAAAGATTTTATTCATATACACAAATGTTTGACAATTATTCGTTTTCGTCTTCCTTCCAGCCCTGGGCCCGGAGCGGGAGTTCCACACCTTCAGGGGTCACAAGCACGGTGCCGACCTCCTTTTGGGCGAGATGCCCGATGATGTCGAAGGTCTGGAAATCGTGGCGGAATTTATCGAGTTTCAAGATAGGGACAACGAAGAGAAGCTGATAATCTTCTCCTCCATTCATTGCCGCAGATATAGGGTCCAGGTCCAGTTTTCTCCCCAGTTCGAAAGAATTCCCTTCAAAGGGGATGCGGTCGGCGTAGACTTTGGCGCCGAAGCCGGTCTTGACGGCGATTCTCTTGACCGCGTCGGCCAGGCCGTCGGTTATCAGCACTCCAGCCGAGGGGATGATTTCCTCCTCTTCGAGTTTGCCGACGATTCCGGGGTCCAGTTCGGGTTTGAGATAGGCGCCTACCTGCATCCTGTACTGCTCGAGTTCCTTGTTGTCCCTGTCGCCTTTTTCGAAGTGCTCGAGCCCGCGCTCCATCACCCTCATTCCGAGGTAGGCGGCGCCAAGCCTCCCGCTGACGCAAAGAAGGTCCTTGCTCTGCGGCTTGGGCCTGCGGACTTCGGTGAGTTTGAGGCGCTCTCCGCTTGCGGCTGCGCTGATGCACAGGCCGTTCCTGGAAGGACGCAGGTCCAGGGATACTTCCTTGTAGCCGTGCTCCTTCGCGGCAGCGCTGATACCGCTCCACAATTCTTCGATCTGCGGATAATCGAGTTTTGCGCTGACACCCAGGACGACAGACAGGGTCCCGGGATGCCGCAGCTGGGCGTAAAGCTCGCCCGTAACTTCCATAACCGCCTTGTAGCCAAGGTGTTTGAGTGGGAAGTATACCAGATTGAAATCGACTCCTTCGAGAAGTACCTTGTGCGCCGCAGGCTCCGTCTGTTTATAAGGAGAGCCCTCATACAAACGTCTGAGAGCTTCCTTCTTTCCTATATCTGCAAAACTTGTCATGTTTTGCAAAAATAGCAATTATTTTACTGCTATTGCCGAAGTTTTGACAATATCTTCGCACGATTCTCCGAGATAAAGCGTGAAAGTTCCCGGATTCAGTCTCCAGTCGTGAACCGACGCATCGTAGAAGCAGAATGCCTCCCTGCCAAGATGCATGGTGACAGTCTGCGAAGCGCCTTTCCTGAGGAACACTTTCCTGAAAGCCTTCAGTTCCTTCTCGGGACGTGGCACGCAGGGAACATCTTCTCCCACATACAGTTGCAGGGTGGTGGCGCCGTCATAGCGTCCGGTATTGCACACGGTCACGCTCACGTCAAAACCGTCCGCCGCCGGCACGACAGAAAAGTCGTCATAGGCAAAATACGTGTAACTCAAGCCATAACCGAAGGGGTAGCGAGGAGCCTTGTCCTTGTATCCGCGGTAGCCGACGAAAACGCCCTCCCCGTAAGTCACGAAGGGCACGGACAGCCCGCGTTTCGTATATGGTTTTTCAAAATTCCACCAGGCCTGCGAAGGATTGTCTTCGATATGTTCGGGGAAAGAAACCGGCAGATGCCCGGATGGTGAGAACCTGCCCGTGAGCATCTCCGCCAGGGCGAGCCCGCCTTCCTGGCCGGGGTACCATGCCCACACTAGGGCGGAGACCTTGTCGGCCCAGCGCGACACATCCACGGCTCCTCCGGCATAAACGACCACGATTACAGGTTTTCCTGATGAGAGGGCTGCCTCAATCATGCTTTCCTGCCCCTCCGGAAGGAAGAAACTGCGGTCGGAGTGCTCCTTTTCGGTCGTTTTGTCGAAGCCCACCGCAACCACGACCGCATCGGCCCCGGTCATAGGAACTTCCTGCACTCCAACCCTGCCAAAACCCTCGCGTAAAGAAACGGAGTAGATGGGTTCCACCGCACCGCTGCCTCCGCCGCAGGGGATTTCATCCGATTTGGGGCCTATCAGCGTGAGTTTAGCCTTTTTGCGCAGCGGTAGAACTCCGTCGTTCTTTAGCAGCACAAGACTCTCGCCGGCGAGACGGTAAGCCACGTCGCGCGAGTAGGGATTGTCTTCGGAGATGCTGCTGTCGAGTTGCGGGCGGTCCAGGAAGCCGAAAGCGATGAAGGTCTGAAGTATGCGCCGGACCTTCTCATCTATCTGCTCTTCGCGTATCACCCCCTTCTCCAGCAGCGGCAGCAGGTATTCTTCCTTCATTGTCAGAGCCCTGGGCATTTCAAGGTCGACGCCGTTCTCCACGACGCTGACTGGCGAATAGGTGGCGGTCCAGTCAGACATGGTGAAGCCGTCGAAATGCCAGCGCTCCCGGAGTATTTCCCGGATCAGGTAAGGATTCTCCGTCGCATGGACGAAATTCACCATGTTGTAGGCCAACATGACCGAGCCCACGTCCGCACGTTCCACCGCGGCCCTGAATGCCGGAAAATAAATCTCGTGCATAGTCCGTTCATCAGCGACGGACGATGAGTGAAGTCGGTTCTCTTCCTTGTTGTTCAGTGCGAAGTGCTTGATGGCGGCCATAACACCCTCGGACTGAAGGCCTTTGATATAACTCACCGCCGCCTCACCTGCGAGGAAAGGATCCTCTCCGAAATACTCGAAGTTCCTGCCGCAGAGCGGGCTGCGGGCGATGTTCACTCCCGGGCCGAGGAGGATGTGGACTCCGCGTGCACGGGCATCCTGGCCGAGGGCCCGGCCCATTTCGTAAACGAGGTCGGGATTCCACGTAGCCGCAGCTGCGACACCGCAGGCGAACAGAGTGCTTTTTGTATTGTTGCGCACCCCCTGCGGACCGTCAGCCATGCGGATTTCAGGGATTCCGAGGCGCTCCACGGGAGCCATGTAAAACCCGTCACGATATCCTCCGAGAAGGGATATTTTCTCCTGCAGAGTCATCTGCGACACGAGGGCTGCCGCCCTGTCCTTATGTTCCTGGCTTACCGCCTGCGCATTCACCTGCAAACAGAGCAGCAGGCAAAGGAATATTGATTCTATCTTATTTGATGCCATATTTTCTGAGGATTCGGAGGGCGGGCTTCTTTATCGACCTTGCCCAGAGGGTGTAGCCGTAATCACCGGGGTGGGTGCCGTCCACGGAGGTATAATGGTCGGGAGAAGTCGCATTCGTGCATTCGAGGAAATAGACGTCGTCATACTTTTTGCATGCGTCTTTCATCATCTTCGCGACGAGCGCGATGCGGTCGGCATCCCACTTCCGGTTGTAAGTGTCGAAATTGCCTCTCTCTCTGTAGATTGTCTGCTGGAATATCAGCGGCTTGCCCGGATGTGCCTTCTGCACGGCCTCGATGAACGGAATCAGGCGTTCTTCTATCTCCCTGGGCTCCGGATTTGAGAAGGTGTCGAAGAGGAATGCATCCACATCGGGGGCTGCGGAAAGCGCCGCCGCAAAGTAGTCCTGCAATTTGCAACGACCGCTCACGCCGAGGTTCAGGAACTGGATTCCGGTCTCGCGCGACAGGATTGAAGGATAGGCCATGCCTGCCTTGGAACATGCCGCGCCCTGGGTGAAACTGGACCCGAATACCGCCACGCGGTGACGGAAAGGGTTGGGAAGAGGCTCGATGGCGGCCTCCTCCTTCACCCCGATTTTCAAAGACAGGATTTCGCTGAATCCCGGGAGATACAAAAGACACTCCTTATTCCCTTCCGGCAGGTTGGATATCAGCTTCAGGGGCTTTCCGGAGACCTTGTCGTCGGGAACTCCGGAAGCCGCCCAAAGCCACTGCCCGCCATCGCGTATGTACAGGTCGAAACCTCTCGCCATGAATGCGTTGGAATTGAGGCTGTAGGACTTGTACCCATACTCGGCGACGACCGTTATGGAAGGGGAGTCCGTGCTGAAAGCCACTGCCACGCCCGCAGAGTTCTGCAGTAGCCTGATTTCGTGAGATGTAAAGCCATGGAAGGCCGCCGTGTCGATTCTGTGATACGGATTCGGCGTATCGGTGAAAACCTTTCCGGTGAGCGTCAGTTCAGACGCATCGACATACTTGAGCCCATTCCCGTTCATCAGGGCAAACAGCAGCAGTGTAATCAGCTTGATCATATTTGTTTTATTCTATAGTGACTTTTCGTAAAGTGTAACGTCCCTGGTCTGCCACATAAAATACATTTGAATTTACCGGATCGAATGCGACATCCATAATATTTACACTAAAAGCAGCTGTAGCCCCAACAGCAGTTGTATATGATGATCCGCATCCAAGTACTGTCATTACAACGGCATCGCTATAATCCGAGGCAGTCTTGACTATCTTCCTGATAACGCCGCCATTGGTATCTCCTTCAGCCAGGAAAATATTCCCGCTGTTGTCAATTGCTATTCCGTTGGGAGCGCCGAATGTTGCATTCGAAGAAGCACCGTCGGCAAGTGCAGCTACGCTGGCTGCTTTCACTCCTTTTCCTATTTTGGCCAAAACACTGCCGTCCGGCTTGATCACATAAACATAATATGCAGTAGGAGAAGTCCCTTTAGCGCAGGAAACAGGAACAATCACATTTCCATCGGAATCTATTGCAAGCGTGAGCGGGTAGTTTTTCTCACCGCTTGTTGATCCGAGGTCGAGAGCCGAAAAATCGAAGAGAGTACTCTGCACTCCTGTTAATCCTCCCGTGTATTTATATAGTTTTCCACCATCCCTGGCTATCACATATGCATCTCCACCATGGAACCTGACGCACATGGGTCCGCCACTGACAGACGCCGCATTCGCGACAACCTCTCCCGTAGTGGGATTGTAAGAATTGATAACATTACTGGCTTTATTTGCAATGTACAAAAGTCCGCCGTTCATCGCTCCTTGCCAAGGAGCGCCACTAGCGGCACCTATTACATTTGTGGACGTTGTCACTGCGGATGTTGTCTTATTGTACATACGCAGTTTTCTGTCGCCATTCGACTGAGTAAGAGCTAGAGTATTGTTGTCAAGCCAAACAAGCCCGCGGAGTTGCTGTAACTGGGCTTCAGTTCCTGTTCCGTCCGTGGCTCCTCCTGTTCCGTCCTTTCCTGCAACAACCTCAATGCTGTACTTTGGCAGTGAAATCGCCGGCATAGGTTTGATCTTCGCTCGCTCAATCTGCACGTTCGAGGCGGTGCGGACAGAACCGGGCACATCGGTACCGTCGGCGAAGGTCAGGGAAATCCGCAGTTTGGGATACACATTCTTCCCTGCCGATTCAACCGGGCCTACGGGAAGAGGAATATACACGGTAATACCTTCGTCGGACGAACGCTGGGCAGGAGTGGCCGATGAGATATTGAAGGAAATACTGTATGTGCCGGAATGGCTGTATGCCCTGAGGTATGGCGTCTTCGAAGGATCGAAACCACCGCCTGCTGTGGTCCAGTTCTCGGTGCTCCCCATAGTATTGCAAATCTTATAACTGCTGCTCTCGTCGATAGGGGCGGAGACCACCAGGCTGGCAGCTTTCGGAGGCACATTCTTGTAGGTGACTTTCAGACAGCCGCCGAGATGTTTGAACTCCAGCGGGGTACCGCTCTCGACGCGGGCAAGCATTGGAGCCTCCACATTGCCATCGGACCATGTATAACTGTTTTTGAGCGGAATCTTCAGAGAGCCGCCCTCTTCGAGAGGATAGTGCTTATCTCCTTCCGTTGACGTATTGGCAGGATATATGGCAAAAGAGTTCTGGCCATAAACCAAATGATCGTCGGAGGCATTTGTGAAAGTCGCTTCTCCATCAGTGTCATCACCCGTGAAAGTGAAGGTCGAGAAACCATTTGCATTGTCGCTTCTTACAACGCAATTATCGTTCTTTTTCCACTTGAACGTGGCTCCATCGAAGTATGTCTTGGTGATATCATCGGCGGCAATGCGAGCCTTGAGCACTTGTATATGAGTTACAGTGCTTTCTTCAGCAAACCGCTCCTCTTTTGCACAGGAGGCCATTGCAACGCCAAGCGCAGCAACGGCAATCATAATAATAAATCTTTTCATAGTTCATCCTCCTTAATCCCAAGATCCTTCTTCGAGAATTGTCCAAGATTCAAGTCCGGAAATTGCATTAGTAACAATATCAGAGGTACATATTATACCCTCCCCCATTACGAGTTCAACTGTTTCCGTAACAGGGCTTTCATAATTCTTTTTCATTTTCTTTTCAATGCTATTTTAGTCCAATACAAAGTCAACAGTTACCGGCCAGTGGTCTGACGGGAGAATATCGTCGTAGTTGCGGCGGACAACCCGATAGGAACCGAGGTGCAGCCCATTGATATAGTAAATATCGTCTATGCGATGATACCATTTGCCCGCTTGCTCATCTGTGTCACTCCATCCGTTGTATGTGGCGACAGAGCCGTATTTTACCCCGCGGTTTACCACATTGTCATCATAATATGAATCTGTAAAATATGCCTTCAGGGCCGTATTCCCGGCCTCGGTGGTATTGCTGTTCATATCTCCGACAAGAATGGTCGGCACACTCGTGCCGCCAAGCGCCATCGCCCTGTCCACCAAAAGTTCCGCAGATTTCGTCCTCACTGTCACGCAACATTCTTCAAGTTCCTCCTCCGTAAGACCTCCCGTTCCGGCGATTCCGGAAGAATACACCTCAAGATGGGTATTCATGTAGATAAATTCCTTTCCGGATGCGTTGTCCCTAAGCTTTACCCAAATACAAATACGGCTGCGCGGGATTGTGACCTCGATCCAGGGCGGGCCGGGACGCGAATTGGGAGTGTCCGGTGCAGGACTGAGCCAGAACTGCCCCCAGTCGAGCCTGGTATATTTGGAACTCTTCCACGCAATGCAGGGATCCTCGTAAGAAGATTCCTGAAAACTATACCCCGTGAGCTGGGACTTGAGCCAGGTCCTCTGGTCCAATGTGGATTCCTGGAAACCGATCACATCGAAATCGTAATCTTTTATAAGTTTCACCACCTTCGACTTCCTGGTATCCCAGGCCTTGTTTCCCGTGTCTTTGTCGGTAACGAAGCGTATATTGTATGTCGCAGCCTTGAGCATGTCTTTCGGCTTGCTGCCCGCATCGGCGCTTCCAAGGAAAATTTCTCGGATATAGCCACTTTCCTGGTCAGAAACATACATAACCGTCTCATCCGGACTCAGCAGCAGCCCTCCGATATTCCGGAAGGTAGCGGAAGTTCCCGTTCCATCGGCATCCGAACGCGAAGCGGCCTGGGTGCTTCCGGCAACTGTAGAAACAACGGCATCGGCATAGCCTGACGGCCCCGGTGTTATTTTGCGCAGGCGATAATGATCTCCCACATAGATAACTCCCCCGGAAGTGATTGCCATCGCATTAAGGTTGTTGGTAAATTTTGCCGTATGGGGATATCCCGGAGTTCCGTCATCCATAGTGTTGGCAGACAGCGTTCCTGCTATAACTTCCTGATCGCCCGTCGCGGTGTCGATCTTTATGATCTGGCCGCCGTTGGTGGCGACGACAAGATCGCCGTAAGGGTCAAATTCCATCCTCAACGGCCATTTGCCGAGATTGTAGGAAGCGGAAGGCTCAGCGGAGAAGTCGCCGCCGTCGTACTTGTAGACGGTATTGAGGTCACGCACGGCGAGATAGGCATTGCCGGTCGCATCAAACTTCACATCCATGGGGCTCTTGCCGCTGTAAGAGCTGTTCAGGCACGTGAAGCTGTTTGAGGAGACGTTGTAGGAATACACCATGCCGCCCGCCTTCTCGGCGAAATAGACGACGCCGTCTCTATATACGCCACTCCAGGGAACATAGGAAGATGAGCCGTAGAAGCATGGTGCAGAAACCGTTTTGGCATCAAGATCCCAGATTCTCAGGTTTTGCGCCTGATCGAGAATAAAGGCTGTGTGTCCCGGGTTGATCCAGCCCATTCCGCGCGGGCAGCCGAAGATGACATCCGCGTAGGCACCGCCCGCCTTGGACGCCAATGCGGTGTTACGCCCCTTGCTTCCGATGATCGTCGTAACCGAATACGGATCCGGGACGGGGATGGAAGGCATAGGTTTGATGGCATCTCTTTCAATTTGAAGATTTGTCGCCGTCCGGAGCGTTCCCGGAATCATTGCGCCTTCGGCGTCGACCAGGAATACCTTTACGGAAGGATATTTGTGCTCCGCTCCCGGCCCCACCGGAAGAGGAACATAGAAGGTCTTGTCTGCGGGGGCTCCTGCAGCGAACTCGAAGGTCAGCACTCCGTCTTCACCGGCCACAGCCTGAAGATAAGGGGTATCTGACGCGAAGGTTCCGTCCCACCCCGCCACAGTCAGCCCGGAGGATGTTTCATATCCCGGAGTCGTCACTTTGAGACCGATGGCTCCGGAAGGGATGTTGGTGTATGCGACACGCAGCAGCCCGCCCAGATTCTTGAAGCGGAGGGCTTGTCCGTAGACTACGGGAGCCATCATGGGAGCTTCTACGTTGCCATCGGACCAGGTATACCTGTTTTTCAACGACAGGGTCATGGTGCCGGCAGACACCGCGCAGTTCCCTTCCGAAAGGGAAGGATATACTGCGAATCCGGCATCGCCGTAAAGCACCGTCTTGGAGCTTTCCCCGTTTTTCACGAAAGTCACCTCGCCGGAAGAAGCGGGTCCTGTATACTTATAGTCGATGGTTCCCCCTTCGGAGGCGGCGACTCGGATGCGGTCGCCATTCATCCATGAATACACGGAACCGGAAAAGCCAGTCTTTGTGTTGTCGGCGAAGACGGCCCTGAGGCCATCGGAACCTGTATTGACTTCCGGCAGTTCCTGCCTGCCGCATGCAGCAAGCAGGAAAAGCGGAAGAATTGATAATAAAGACTTCTTCATAAGGTTTATAGCACAAAATCTATAAGGATCGGGAGGTGATCGGAAGGGCGGAAGAAAGAGTGCACTTCGTCGCTGCGAACGGGAGTGGTGAATCTGTCTTCGGCTATCCTGGCCTCCTTGACCTTTGCTCCCAGGGCCTCGGTCACATACACGAAGTCGATGCGCTGGCACGACTGCGCGGATGCGAGGAAACTCCTCGGGTGCAACTCACGGACAATGTCGCGATACGGGGTGTTGTTCAGTATGTAATCGTGAACAATGAACCTTTTATCGTCGTCCGGATACCCGTAGAAGCAGTTGTCGAGCCGTGACACCGAATTGAAGTCGCCCATCATCATCCAGTAGTGCGATGACGCTTCAGGGTCGGTAAGGATGGTGGAAGAGCAGATTGTCTCCAGTTCCATCCTGCGGTAGAGGTCGCCTCCGCCACGTGCGGCATCCGCCTCCTGTTCCGCCTTCGAAGCCTTCTTCAGACGGAAGTCGTATGCGAGGGGGCAGGTGTGCAGGGTAACGATTTCGAGCGACTTGCCACGGACTTTTATCCGGGCCCAACCGGCTCCGTGAACAACGATGGAATCGGGTTCGGAGCCTGTGATTCGGGATACGTTCTCGATGGGGTACCGGGAGGTTATCACCTGGGGATAGCTGTCCCTGTGGGCGCCGACGTACACATATTTGTGCCCGTACCTGCGCGCAAGGGATTTCCAGTTGCCTACAAGGTATCGTTCCTCTGCTGGAAGCCGACGGTCCGTTCCTGTGTAGTAGATGCTCTGGGCTTCGCACCACACGCAGATGTCGGGTTTCTTGTCTTTCACCCATCCGACGAACGCATCGTAGTTGTCCTCCTGCCCGGACCACATGCCGTTCTGAATGTTCCAGTACAGGAGCCGGAGCGGTTTTTCACCGCTCCTGCCCCATGCACTGAGACATAAAATCAAAACCGAGCAAAGAGTAAGGAGTCTTTTCATCGTTCTATTCTACGACAATCTTGCGGATGATATTCTTGTTTCCGGCAGGGAAATAGAAGGTTCCGGTCTTAGGATCGCGGCACAACTGCCCGAGATAGTCCTTATCACCCATCTTGACCTCCGAACCGGTCCCGTCGGCAACGCCATATACATACGGCTGGCCGGCAAGGGTCTTTACGATACCCTTGGTGTAGTCTCCGTCGACACCGGGAACTACTACACGGAACAGGCTGTGGCGCATGTCGAGGATGTAGAGGTAATTGTCTTCAGGATCCTGGTACAGACCGGAAACAGGGCCTATGGTTGCGGTAAGGGTATTGCCGGGTTCTCCGTCAGTAACGGTGGAAGCGTCACCCTGCGTGGATTTCTGCCCGCCGGCAACGATCTTGGTCTCTCCGCTTGCGATGTTCACGACTTCGACTCCCCATCCGTTGGCACCCTGGATGAGATTCTCCTGCTTGCTGTCGACAATAAGGCTGAGAGGCTGTTTTGAAATCTCATACACCTTCTCGACCTTGTTGTTGTAAACTGAAAGGATGCGGTTGACTTTGTTGTCGGTTCCGCGGCTGGTAATATACAGGTGACCGTTCTTGTCGAACTTGCATGCCATGATGTTGCCGAATTTGATGTCGGCAGGGACCCCTTCGGGTGCGTATGTCGTCCAGTTGTTGGACTTGTCGACCTTCCCTATCAAAGCCTTCGCCTTGCATGCAACGTGGAAATTGCCGTCGGCGTCGAAATCGCCGCTCCAGGGATAGAAACCGGCTCCGATTGTTGCGGGAGCTACGACCGTCGTCACGGCATAGTTGGAGAGGTCTACCCTGAAAATACCATGCGCATTGGTGCCGCCGCGGGTTGTAACCCACATGCTTCCGTCGGGAGCGATGCCCACATATTCAGGGAACTGGACGCTTGCCGCCGTTCCCACACCTTCTTCATTCTTGGCGGTGCCTGAGCCGATAACGGTACTGACGGTGGCTTTTCCTACCTTGTAGAACACGAAGTCGGGAGTGTCCACTGCGACGGCGCCCTTTACTGCGACGTTGAATTTGTACTGTCCCTTTGCAAGTTCGGGAAGAGTGACGGTAAGGGTTGTATCGGTGACGACATTCACGGAAACTGCCGTGCCGTTCACGGTGACTACATTCTCTTCGAGCACTTCGGAGAAACCGGTGCCTTTGATAGTGAGTTCATCGCCGGTTGTACCGATGGGAGGATTCACTGATGCAACGGTAACGATCCTTTCCGCCTTGTAGTTGAATGTTCCGGCGGGAAGAATCTCGTCGCCCTTCTTCACAAGCACGGCAACCTCGCCGGCTCCATCGGGAACGATGACGGTGATCCTGGTGTCTTCCACGCTCTTGATTTCGGCATTTGCATCGCCGAAGAGAACGGTGAGGGCGGAGGCATCGGTGCCGAAGTTGGTACCGCTGATCACCACTTCTTCGCCGATCTTGGCCACTGCGGGCTCAAGTCCGGTGACGGTCATGGGCTTCACGACCTCAAGATAGGTAAATTTCACCGCCCCGGACTTCTGTCCGTCAACTGTAACGGTCACGTCAACCTCTCCCACGGGATTCTCGGGAACGGTGACGGTCAGGGAAGTCGCACTTGCCTTAGCCACGGTAGCGTCGGCGGTGCCGAACTTGACGGAATTCTCAGAAGCGACAGTGGAGAAATCCTTGCCGGAAATGACCACGAGGTCGCCGGCATAACCGCTGTCGGGAGCGATAGACGTAACAGAAGGAACCATCTTGGTCTCCTCCTTGGGTTCGTCTTTCTTGTCGCACGCCGTTGCAAGGAGCGCAATGGCTGCGAGAGAGATAAATAATGCTTTTTTCATAATGATAATGTATTTGAATGGTTATTGTTTGTTGTATCGTATTGCAATGTAGTCGAGCGAACTCGAATGCATGTCGTTGTCGAAGTCGGGGCCTATCACGGCATCAGCATAGTCGGCACCGGTGCTGCATAAATCGTTTGCAGGGGTAAGTTTAATGTAGACGTTCTCGTGGCCGAGGATAGCTGCGGGCAATTCAAAATCCATGGCCTTGTATCCCACTATCGAAGAATACAGCGTATTGCTCCATGTGGAGATGTCGGGAACCGTATATTCCGCGACGAGAGTCCACTTGGAGTCATCGTTCACCTGATCGGTCAGGCCCCATTCCAGTTTCCAGTAACGGGGGGAATAGAAGCGCTGCGAGGTGTTCATGGCCGATATCTGCAAGGAGATATGATCGGTGCTGATTCCCTCCGTGGAGAAATTGATCAGCCAGGAATAACCCCTGTTGGTATCGTAGTCCCACCAGTAAATGGAACGGAAGGCGCAGTAGCAGTCGGGAGAGCACCAACTCTTGCCGGCCATGGAACCGCCGTTGGCGATGCGTTTTCCGCCCACTTCGTCAGAAGTGCTGGGTGCAAGCCACTCCGTTCCGTTGGAAGAACTGCCGACCCAATCCTCCATCTCGGGATTATAGTGGTCCTTCTCCGGATCGAGGATTATGCCGAGGCCGTTAATATTGCCTGTATTCTCTCCGAACATGGTTCCGCTCAGTCCCATGGGGCCGAGATAAGAGAAGGTGGCCTCACTGTACATGTGCTGGCCGTAGGCGTCTTCGTTCGTGAACTCCTTGGCGGGAGAACCGGAATAACGGCTCTGGTAAGTGTGTGTAAACCAGCCGTTTTCGCCGTAGGTAGGGAGCTGGCGGCCGTTCTCCACATCGGGATTCCAATAACGGTATTCGGCAAGGATGGCGCTGAAGCTGTCTTCCACGCTGTCGTTCATCGCGCCCCAGATATCTTCCTTGTTCTGATGGCGGATCTGATAACGCCCTATGTTGCCGAGGGAGAGGTCTTCATTCACATCGAGCGGGTCGGCGCCGTTCTTCCATTCGAAGCGGCAGAAGCGCTCATGCACTATCACGCCGGAGATGGAGCCGCTTCCATAAGGGAGACGGGTGCCGTCGTTGCGGTAAACACAGACTGTGTTCGTGTACATGTAGGTATGGTTGCCGTCCTTGTCGCGCACGAGAAGAGGGTACTTCGAGATGCGGTTGGCCCTTCCGCCTATAGAATAGCCTTCGTTGATAGGTGAGAGGGAGCCTTTGCGGACGGGGAACTCGACATCCTGCAGAGTGACATAGGTGTAGATGTCATCGTCGGTGAGAGTGCCGATGGTACGGACTTTCACAGGGACGTCGGCGGCGGAGCCTGCCATCTGGGACACCACCATGCTGTTGGTTATGCCGGTGATGTCGTAGCGTTCCGGCTCCTCGGAACGGGTTATCGTAGCCCCGTACAGGAGAACCTGCACTTTGTCGTACTGCTTGAAAATATTGTCGGAGACAGCCTTGGTATGCAGGCAGAATCCGTACTTTCCGTCGGCCGACTCAAGGTAGACGGTAGTCTTGGAACCGTTGTAATCTATCGAAGATGTGGTTTTCTGCTCGTTCTCTCCGGCATTTCCGTTGTCGGTGTTGCTGACGACTATGCCTTCGATGATGATATACTTGTCGACCGGATCGCCGGTAGCGTAATCAAGACGCACGTCCTCGAAGGAAGTGAGGGTTCCGAGCACCCCTTTCGCCGTCTTCTGTGTCACATTGAGCAGGAGGGAACTCTTCTCGCCCCATCCGTCGGTGTAGGAGAGCAGTATCGTCGCAGTGCGCACATTCTCTTCGTCCGGATTGGCGCTCACGCCAAGAGCAAGTGTGCCCTTGTCGATGGATACTTCCTCTATCCATTCTCCCGCCGCCTCGTCGGCATAGTTGATGGACACGTCAAAATCTTCGAATGGGATGTTGGTGTCGATGGGAACGGATGTCACACCTTTGGTGTTTTCGCAGATGACAGAGGCATTGTCGATGGAAAGCACCGCCGACAACATGCCTTTCTGCTTTATCAGAAGGGTATCCCTGCGCTCGTCGATATCGCTGCATAGGACCACCGTCGCCATGCGCTTGAACCCCTCGTTCATCTGGTAAGCAGCGGAGATTGTGCCGTCTCCTTTGCCGGAAGAAGGTTCCAGCATAAGCCATGATGCTTCCTCTGTCATTTCGACATGGTAAGAATCGTTCGCGTAGACGCGGATGTCGAACGAGCCTTCGGACGCCTCCAGCACATATTCTTTGGTCTTGGCGCCGAGTTCCACCATAACTGTCTTCATCTCCGCATCATCCACCTGGCATGATTGCAGGGCCGCTGCGAAGACGAACGCTAATAGTATTGTTGTGTTTTTCATATCGCTTATGCTTTTTGTAAGACGGTAAACTCACCCTTCGCACTCTTGCCGGCTATGTCGATGAAGTTGACGGATATCTGCGCGGAGCGCATGATCCCGGTCGCATTGGCTTCCAGCGAGAACTCCAGTCCGTTTTTTGTCAGACGTATATTCCGTATCCAGTCTGCCGAGCATGTGATGATCACATCGTCGGTGTAAGGGTAAATGTTGTTCAGGGTGCACTTGACCGTGTACGCCGCAGCCGTATTGTCGTAAGATCCGGAGATCGACGACAGCAGGAACATCGGAGCCTCGGCGCTCTGTTTCACCGTGAACAAGGAACGGAAGTTGCGTCCGGTCGGATCGTCGATGGAGACAACAAGGTCGGCGCTGCGCGAGCCGTTTCCAGAGTAGGGAGCAACGTCCAGGCCGATGCGGTCGTAGCGCTTCACGACATCCACTATCCAGTGTTCGGAAGATGCATTTTCCGGAGCTACCAGAACAGTGTCTTTCTTACCGGAGGCGTCGATGTATATGGCCGTGACGCGGATGGCTTCGGTGCTGTAGTAAAGATTGCTCGTGCCCGGGATGAAGGCAAGACCTCCGTTCTTGAGAACGTCGAGCGTATTGTACTCAAGTTTGAACGAAGGGGAGGTGACAGGTCCTGTCTGGGTCATAAAGACCGTGTCGCGTTTTGATCCGCTTGCGAGCACTATGCCCACGCGGCGGGCTATTCCATAATTGGCGGCATAACTGAACACAAGGTCGTTTGTGCCTTCTCCCGACAACTTGTTGAGAGACGCCCAGTCCACCTCTTCCGACAGCGAAGCCGTCCATACACCCGTGGCATAAACCATAACGTGTGTGGATCCGGCATCGGCCGACAGGGTCAGGTTCCTGGCCGTCACCGAAAGGGGAATGTCGTATTCAAACGGTTTGTCGCAGGCCGCGAGTCCAAACACGGCCGCAAGCGTCAGGGCTATGATTTTACATTCCATATTTCGCATACGCATTATTGTCAAGATTATGTTTGGAATACACTACCTGCACATCCGGGATGGGATAGTATTCGTGGCAGGGTTTGATGTTGTTCTGGAGCGTTCCGTAGTCGTTGTAGGCCACCACTGCATCGTACCAGATTCCCCACCGTACAAGGTCGAATTTGCGCTGGAACTCGCCGAACAGTTCGCGGGCGCGCTCACAGCGTATTTCTTCCTGAAGACGGGGGAAGGTGCGGAAGACGTAATCCTTCACTCCGGCACGGTTGCGGGTCATGTTGAGGTAGCGGACCGCATTGTCGCTGTCGCCGAGTTCACAGTAGCATTCGGCCATCAGCAGAACCGCATCGGCGTAGCGGAAAATCTTGTAGTTGTTGCTGTCCCTCGTGGTCTTCATTCCCGGGCACCAGAATTTGGGCCCCATCCATGGGCGGGTGTTGTTCTTCAGGCTGGTGAAAGTGATGCCGTCGTAAGTCCAGGCGGTGTTGTAGAGGGCCCGGAGGTCGCCCGTCATCTTGGGCATGAGTCCCTGGCAGTAATATACGCAGGGCTGGGCCGACTGCCATGTGGTGGCTTCGTCGCCGAGTTCCGGTATGTCTATACCGTCGTATATCGAGCCGCTGCGCCTCGGAGGGGTGCAGACGCACGCCACGTTGGATGTGTAGGCAAGGCCTCCGTCCACATAGATATGCTGGATCTCGAAGATGGATTCCGGCGTATTCTTGTTGCGCCACAGGACGTTTTCTTCAAGGTCGTAATCCGAGAGGGGGCCGTATATCTTCTCAAGCGACTTGCAGGCTTCGAGTGCTGTTTCCCATTCCTGGTTCCAGACCGCCATCTTCGCAATGACCATATATGCCATGGCCGCTCCGAGCCTGTTGCCGGCGTTGTCGTACGTACGGGTCTGGGGGACCAGGGAAACGATCTCCTTGAGGTCGGCGATGACCTTGTCGCGGGTCTCCGCCGCACTCATTCTCGGAAGCACCGCTATGCGCTCCAGCACCTCGTCGTCGGTCACGTCGTCGAAGTAGAAGGGCACGTCGCCGAAGAAACTGGTGAGGGTCCAGTAGTAGAAGCCGCGCAGGGCCTTGACCTCGCACAGCAGTTCGTTGCGCTGGGCGTCGGTAAGGACGGTGCTTTCCCCGATGCCTTTCACCGCGAAGTTGCAGCGCTGCACTCCGAGATATCCCTGCTGCCATACGTTGGCTCCGAAACGGGGTTTGACTGGGCTGATGTCGAGCTGCGCGTCGAGCGTACCCGAGGCGCACCAGATGACATCCGTAACGCATTCGGTAGCAAGGAAGTAGTTGTAAACGTATATCGATTTCAGCGGGATGTAGCAGCCGTTCACCACCGACTGGCACTCCTGATAACTGCGGAAGAAGTTTTCGGGCGTACTCACCGCAGATGTCGATTCCTCGTCCAGCGAGCAGGCCGAAAAAGCCGCCGCGCAGAAGATTGCCAAAATTATTCTGTATGTCTTCATGATTCTAATATCTTACTTGAACGCTGAAAGTGATGGTACGTGCCTTCGGATAGGCTCCGAGGTCGACACGGCGCAGGGTCGAAGAACTTCCTTCGCTCGAAACGTCGGGGTCGAACCCGTTGTAGTATTTCCACAGCAGGAGGTTCTCTCCGGAAAGGGTGAAGGTTGCATCGCGCAAGCCGGAACGGGTCTTGCTGAGATCCAGGGTATACCCGACGCTCACGGTCTTGAGACGCAGATAGGAGGCATCGTGGATCATGAAGTCGCTCGGGATGGAAACGTCGGTGTAGCAGGCCCTCGGGATGTTGGATTCCGGGTTGCGCTCGGGATGCCAGGCGTTGAGCATGTAACGGTACTGGTTGGTGTACATGCCTCCGGCCTGGTAGAACTCGGCGTAGTTGTAGATCTTTCCGCCCAGCGAATATGCGAAGTACACTCCGAGTTTCAGGTTCTTGTAGTAGAAGGTGTTCTGGAGTCCTCCGTAGATATACGGGTCAGCATTGCCCTGATAGACAAGGTCGTCCTGATTGAGCACGCCGTCATGGTTGGTGTCGTAGTAACGGGGAGTACCGTCGTCCCAGTTCGCGGTGGTGCTCACGTAGGTCTTGGTAACCTTGTTCCTTTCCCTCTCCTCGTCGCTCTTCCAGACACCGGCATACTGGAATCCCCACAGGGAGTTCAGCGGATATCCTTTCACATAACCATAGATCATGTAGGGGTTGTTGCCGGGGGAGTTCATCGCCGACACGAATTCCTCGGTCCCCACATCTTCGACGCGCTGGCGGTTGTGCGAGATAGTGAACGAGGTGGTCCACTGGAAGTTCCTGCGGGCCAGGTTCATGCTGTCGAAGGAGAGTTCAACACCCTTGTTGGAGATGCGTCCGAGGTTCATCAGGTGCGATGAATAACCTGTCTGGTTCGCCACCTGGACCGACAGCAGCAGGTCGGTGGTAATCGAAGAATATGCCTCCGCCGTCAGGCTGAAGCGCCCGTTCCATCCCGACCAGTCAATAGCGGCGTTGTAGGATGTCGTCTTCTCCCAGCTCAGTTCTGGCTGGGCGAGACGGCTGCGGTAGAATGCGACAGGCTGACTGTTGTTGAACAGATATCCGTCGGTCGTGCTCGAAAGCGCCGCGAGCGAACGGAAAGCGCTGATGGCGTCGTTGCCGGTCTTTCCGGCGCTGAGACGCAGGGACAGGTTGTCTGCCCAGCGTGCTCCCTTGAGGAACTCCTCGTTGGAAATGTTCCACCTGAATGCGGCGGAGGGGAACGGCGCCCATTTGCGGTCGGCAGCGAAGTTCGAAGCGCCATCATAACGCATGGTGGCGGTCAGATAGTAACGGGAGTCGTAGTTGTAGTCCATCCTGGCGAAAGCCGACATCTTGGCTTTTCCGGTAGTGGAAGTGGACGCGCTGTAGGTGTTCTTGTCGACCACCGCATTCATGTTGTTCCAGAGTATCTGGTCGTCCATATATCCCTTTCCGGTAAGGGAGAAGTTGTCGGTGTCGGAATTGTATACGGAGAAACCGACCAGCGGAACCAGGCTGTGCTTGCCGCTCTTGTATTCGTAGCGGGCCGTGGTTTCTGACGACATGGAATTGCTGTGGTTTTCGGTACGGGTGGCCTGTCCTCCCTCGTCCGCAGTCTTTGCGGGGAGATTCCCGGGGATATAGCGATACCCGGAACTGAAGTACAGATAGTACGAGAAGATGCTCTTGACGTGCAGGTTCTTCACCGGCGTGAGCTCGGCCTCGAACGAGTTGTTTATCGAATTCCTCTCAGTATAATGGGTGTTGAGGTCTATCAGCACGCGAGGAGTGTTGATGCGCTGGCCCAGGTTGTAGAGAGGGTTCTCGATGTCGGTCACCTTGATCATCGGAGACAGGTACTGTGCTGAATTCCACCACGAAGTTCCACCTATGGAAGCCTTCGTTTCGTCGGTATGGCGGAAGGTATAGGAGCCGTTGTAGCCTACTTTGAGGATGGAGAACAGCTGGCGGTCGAGTTTTATGCGGCCGGTGAAACGCTTCTGGCCGCTGTCCTGGATGATACCCTCTGTGTCGTTATAGGAGAGCGACACGTAGTAGTCGTGTTTCTGGTCTCCTCCCATAACGGACAGGGCGTAATTCTGGACGATTGCGGTACGGGTGATTTCCTTGATCCAGTCGGTGCCTTCTCCGAGGCTGAGGGGATCCTTGTAAACGGATTGTGACAAGGGTGTGCCGGCCCCGACCGAAGAGTGGGAAGGGTCTTTCCCGAAGTAAGCATAGTCGTTGCGGTAGAGGGCGAATTCCGAAGCGTTCATCAGATCCAGCGACTTAGGCAGACGGCTGACTCCGAAATCGGCCTTGAACGAAATCCTGGGCTTGTCGCCCGAATTCGAACCGCTCTTGGTCGTTATGATAATGACACCGTTGGCTCCGCGGGATCCGTAGATTGCGGTGGAGGAAGCGTCCTTCAGCACGGAAATGCTCGCGATGTCGTCGGAGTTGATGTCGTTGAGGTCGTTGATGGCATCGATTATGCCGTCGACCACTATCAGAGGTTCATTCGAAGCGGAGATGGAACGGGTTCCGCGGATTCGGATAGTGGTGGTCGAACCCGGAGCGCCGTCGGTTGACATGAAGTCGGCGCCGGCAATCCTGCCCTGAAGGGCGTTGTCGATGGAGAGGACCGGGGTGCTCTTGACATCTTCCATCTTTACGTTCGCCACCGAACCGGTAAGGTCGGTTTTCTTCGCGGTGCCGTATGCAATCACGACCACGTCCTCGAGTACGTTCTTGTCTTCGGCCAGGGTGAAGTTGATTACGGTCTGCCTGCCCACCTTTATTTCTTGGGGTACATATCCCATGTAGTCTGCGACCAGTACGGCGGATTCCGCAGCAGTGATGGTGTATTTTCCGTCCATGTCGGTCAACACGCCGTTGGAACTGCCCTTTACCATCACCGTCGCCGCAGGCAGGGGCGTGCCATCGGTATCGGTCACCACGCCGCTCAGCTGATGCTGTGCCGCGGCAGACCATGCGGTGAGCGCGAACACCAGCAGCGCAGTAATTGTTTTTCTCATCTTATTCATGTCCAATCCTTTTATTCAGAGTAAAACCTGTTCCGCCCGCTTCCGCCGTTGGCGGCGAAGAAGTCTTCGTCGAAACCGTCAATCAGGCGCACCACGGAAATGTTGTCGACGTACAGGCGGGCGTTGCCGCTGCCGTCTTCCGTTCCGGAGCAGATGCGGAATCGCGTCCGGGTCGTGAGAGGATTGTTTTCGGTTCCCGCCACGAATACCATATAATGACCTGTTTCGCCTATGTAGGGGGCTTCCAGTTGCAGCACGGTCTTCCCTGCGACCACATCATCACGGATATAGCCTCCGTCAAGCACTTCGACCGTAAATTTGTTCTGATCCATCTGCGTGCCGTCAGCAGATTTCCACGCTGCCGCATCGAAAGTCAGCATCAGCAGCGAATCGCTCCGGAATCCTTCGTCATAAGGGGTGTAGATACAGCCGCGATGGCCTTCATCATCGCCCAGTTTCACAAGCCCGGCTTTTCCATAGCAGCGGGAGAGAGTGTCGGGGCTTACCGGTGCGGATGTGAAACCAAGGCTCTTGAGCTGGGTTGTCCAGAAAGATATCTCGGTCTCGCCGGCAGTCACATAGGGATTCTCCGAACCGTATACAAGTTCGTCGAAACGGCTTCCGACTCTCTCGTATGCACCCTGATATACAGGAAGGAATACTCCAAGGGAAGCCTCCGGCTTGACAATCGATAGCGTTCCGACACGCCTCGAATATAGCGGGTAATCGGCCCTGTCAGCATAAGAAAGGCTTACCTTGAACAGTCCGTCGGACACTTCTTCGCAAGCAGTGACCTCCGCCCATGGGAGCGGGGCGGCATCCTGCCAGAAGGCCTTGAAATCCGACACGTTGGTGCGTACATAGAAATCCTGCGTGCCGGCCTTGACGCTCACGCAGAATTTGTCGAGCGGGGCCTCGTCGTCGCAGGCCTCCGAACTCCATACCTCCATGATCTCGCTCCGCACGGCGTTGGAATCCTTGTCGCCGCACGACTGCAGCAGCAGCGCGAACGGAACGGGAAGGAGGAATTTCAATAAGTGCATATTCATAGTCATACGTTGATTATTTCATTCTGAAGTCCACCATCACGGGGCGGTGATCCGACGGGTAACACAGATATCCGGCGACACCGTCGACCTGGTAGGGATCGGCCCAGGAATCAGTGAGTATCACGGCATTCGCCACACGTCCGTACATCTGCTCTGAAGCGAACATGTAGTCGATGCGGCTGGTGGCGGCGCAGGTGGATGTCATGAAGGCTCCGGGGTACTGATCCGCGATTATGTCCCGGTATTCCGTATTGTCGAGTATCTGCTTCTGGGCCAGATACTTGGTAGTGGACGCGCCGAGCTTGTAGTAGAAATCGTCGTTGGGCGACTGGGAGTTGAAGTCTCCCATCATTATCCAGTTTTTGACTCCGGCGTATTCCGGATTGTTGATGGTCTGGGAAATCACATATTTCACCTCGTGTTCGCGGTAGTAATCTCCCCCGTGCGCCGCTGCGGAAGCATCTCTCTCCTCTACGGGCACATCGGCAGCATAAGCCTGCGCGTAGGGATGCAGGGTCACTATGTAAATATCCTCTCCGGCCACGTTGATGCGGAAGAGTCCCGCACCGCTCACGACCGGACGGCCGGCTTCGTCGGTATCGGTGATTCTCTTGAGCGTGGTGATGTTGTAGCGCGAAGTTATCGCCTGGGGGTAGTTGTTGCGGTCTCCTCCGAGAGCATAGTAACTGTGGTTGTATCGCGGGTAAAGCGAGGGCCATGCGTTGGTCAACATGGTGGCTTTTTCGGCCTTCGTGAGGTTGGTGCCGGCAGCGTTGAAGATGGATCTTGCTTCGCACCAGACACAGACGTCCGGGCTGTAACGCTTGATCCACGAAACGAAATTGTCGTAGTTGTTGTACTGGTCGGCCCACATTCCGTCCTGAATGTTCCAGTACAGCACACGGAAGGTTCCGTTGTCGCGCGTCCTGCGGTCCTTCGTCCTGCGGACCAGCAGGTTGTCGAGCCAGAATCCGTGCACTCCCTTGCCCTCGTCCGCGGTCGTCACGCTGAAGTAGGTCGCATCGTTCGCGTTCCGTATCTTGATCTCTGCGTGATGCCAGGTTTTCTTCGATGCCATGGAACCCGTTGCGTACCTGGCCGGAGCAAGGTTGATGGTATGCGTAACTCCTATATATCCTGTCCCCTGGCCGAAGTTCTCCAGATGCTCTCCGTCAACCTGCACGGATTCCACGAATCCTCCGTTCACGACCTGGACATGGAGAAGATCCTTGAATCCGGGAGCAAGCACGAAATCGAAGCTGAAGGAGAGATCGCACAGCCCGCCTATTTCATCTTTCAAAGGAACCGTCTGCCAGATTCCCTTGTACTCGTCGCCTGTCCCAAGCGCAACATATCCGGAATGCTCCTGGCATCTGTAAAGAAATCTGTATCCTCCGAAATTGCGGCTTGCGACGTAGGCGGAACTCATCTTGTGTGACTGCTCCACGGTCTTGCCGCTCACATCCATAAATAACGGAGACTGAATGTATCCGGTACCTGGCTGGTTGTAGGGTACAATAGCCAGGGCCCGTTCGTTGCCCCTGAGGGTGGCGTCGGCATCAGTTCCGGGATCCTTGTCAACCGGAGCGAATCCGGCTCCGCTGCTGCCGCTGACCACATCTCCTCCCCACACGCAGTTATCGAATCCCTCATAGAAGATGATATCTTCTTCGGGAGACCAGTCAAAACTCTGCGAATAAACCTGATCCGACTGCAGGGAAGGCAGGTCCAGATGATGGGTCTGTTTCCGGTGCGCGGCATCTGAAACCGTGACATCAAGACCCAGGGGATATTCTCCTGCGGCAACAAGGATAAAGAATTTGCCGCCCCCGCTCGCTCCTGTGCAGTTCAGGCTGACCCACGGGAAACCTTTGCTTATGATGTTGGCCTGTTTTGACACCACATAGTTCCCATAGCCGGATATGAAAGTTCCGGCAGGGTCCTCAACCTTGACGGAAACGAGTTTGGATGCACCATTGATATCCAGCGAAAGCATTCCGCATCCCGGCGACAGATAGAGCACATTGCCGTTCTCTTTGGCGTAGGATGCAAACAGCGGCATGGAAGAGGCATCGTCCGTTGCCGAACTCCTGAATTGCCCGGGAGGAAGTATAAGCCCAATGTAGGGAGAAGATCCGAAATAGGGCCCGGATGCCTCTGAAACAACAGATGCATTGTAGAAAGCCGCCGGATTGACGGCTACTTCAGCAAATGCCCGGCCTTCTTCGTCCGAAGTCACCTCGTACTCTTTTCCGCCGACGGCCAAGGTGTAATCTTTTGCCAAATCCGCCTTCACGCCGAGGGTACGAAAGATTCCGTCTTCCTTGAAATCAAGGTAGAACCTGACTTTTCCGTCTACGACCTGGACGGGGTCGCCCGGCTTTATTCCTTCCTGCTGTCCGGGAGCAGAAGGCTCTTCCGTATTGCCTTCACCGCCTGTCTCCGGCTTGCCGCAAGAAAAGAGCAGCACGGCGGAAAGGCAGAGGAAGAAGAATGTTTTTCTGATCGTCATATAGTCGTTATTATTCATCCCAGTTGGGGTTTTGTACTATTGCTCCTCCTGTGAGCACTATGTCATCGGTAGGTATCGGATAGAGGTAGTCCCTGTCTTCACGCCAGTTGCGGGGGATGTTGCCAAAGCGCACTATGTTCCCGCTCATGCCCCTGGTGAGCGCCAGGTCGGCTATGTTGGAATACGCGACGCCGCTCTCCACGGCAGGGGAATCGCCGAGGTAGAGGCAGAAGTCGTCGCTTCCGCTTCCGTCGAGGTCATAGGTGCCGGGGCCGGGGAAATACATCCCGAGGAAGGGCCTGTCGAAACGCTTTCCCTCTTTCCAGCGCATGATGTCCCAGTATCTGAATCCTTCGCAGATAAGTTCTATGGTGCGCTCCCTGCGGATTTCGAGTATCACCCCCCTGTCGGGGCCCTGCACGTTCTTGTATCCCGTCACAGGATCGCATAGGAAAGGATCGGGGGAGGCGTTGGCGGCGGCCATGTCGAGAGGAGGCATGCCGACCCTGCTGCGGAGCAGGCAGACCGTCTTGTCAAGGTCGTCCTGCGTCAGGGTCCCGAGTTCTGCCTTCGCCTCGGCGTAGTTCAGGTACACCTCCGCCAAGCGGAAGATGGGCAGGTCGTTTTCGGAAGTGTTTGAGATGTCGTAGCGGGGTTCTCCCACATACTTCACTATCTGATAGCCTGTCAGGGTAGCGTTCATGTCGGGGGCGACCCATGACTGGCTTCCCACGCGGGTATATCCGGGGGTGCGGATTGTCTGGGCCAGCCTCGGATCGCGCCCCTGGCATTCCTGCATGAAGTCGAGGTTGTCGAAGTTTTCCTTGTCGGTGAAACGTGAGCCGTCGGTCATCAGGTACATGTCCACGACGTCTTTAAGGAGGCCCGAACGTCCCATCGTCGTGGATGTGAAGTAGTCGTTTGCGTTATGGGTGAGGCCCATCGATATTCCGTAAGCCTGGGCGAGAATCACCTCCTGACCGACGGCGCTTTTGCTGAGGAAGAGGTCTCGGTAGGGCGTGTCGCCTTCCGTATAGAGGGAGTAGCCGCCGTCCGCTATAAGTTCCTCGCAGGCAGACACGCATTCGCGGAGACAGGATTCCCAGTCTTCCAAGCCATGATACTTGCGCCAGGTGCCCTCGAAGAGGAAGATGCGGCTCTTCAGCGCAAGGGCGGTCCAGCGCGTAACCCTGTATTTCTCATGATCCGCAGGCAGGTTGGCTATGGCGTCGTCGATGTCGGCAAGCACGTTCGCCATTACAAAACTGCGGCTGTCCCTCTCCTTGTAAAGGGTAATGTCTGAGGCGTTGAGGGTATGGTCAAACCAGGGCACGTCGCCAAATCTGCGCACTTTGTCATAGTAGAACCAGGCGCGGAAGAAACGGGCGAGGCCGGAGTATTCGGCACGCACCCGGGCATCGTCGCAACGCCAGATATTCTCAAGGAAGAAATTGATTTCGCGCAGGGCATCCCAGGTCCAGTTTCTGTCTTTGGACGACACGAATCGGGCACCGCGGAGTTCTGGAGCGAGAGTGCTCTTGATAATAATATCGGCCCCCTCGTCGAATATCGCCGATCCGGACGGAAGAATGCGGTAGAACCTGTTAGTATAGAGACGGCACTGGGTCTCATCCTTGAAGAAATCCTCAACCGCGAGGGCATCTTCGGGTTCCTTCACCAGAAAACCTGAGCAGGATAATGTCAGGGCCGTGCAGAGAATCAGAATTAATTTCTTTGTCATAGCGTCAGAAGGTCAAGCTGATTCCGATGGAGAAGACCCTGTACCACGGGTAGGTGTTGCCGTTACGGTCGCTGTTCGCCGAAATCTGCTCAGGATCGACATAATTGCCGTGAACAGCACTCCAGGTAAACACATTCTCTCCGCTGAAGCATATCCGCGCTTCCGAAAGGCCGGCCTTCGCGATTGCCCCGGACGGAATGTTGTAGGCGAGAGAAATGTTTTTGAGACGCAGATACGCAAGATTCTGCAGGTATCTGGAATTGATGTAGTAGAGCGAACCGTTGGATGCAGTGAGGGCGGCGTATCCGCGCGGCCGCGGGAAGTAGGCCCCGGTATTGTCTTCATCCCATACGTCATTCATGAAACCACGCGGGACAAACGATGCGTAAGGCCTTGAATAAGGGCCCCAGAAGCGCATATTTTCGTGTCCGGGATACCAGTCCATGTGCCCGATGCCCTGGAAAAACAGCTGAAGCGTCCATCCGTTCCATGACACGTTTCCGCGGACTCCGTACTGCCAGCGAGGCAGGCTGTTGCCTATGACTTTCTGGTCGCCCGGGTCATCAAGGGTGTTCTTGCCGGATGTTATGATACCGTCGCCGTTGAGGTCGATGTATCTCATATCTCCTCCACGCACTCCGCGGGACGCTTCGTTAAAGGAAGAGAAATATCCAGGACTTATCTGAGAAAGGTCGACCTTGGCGGCATAGGCGGCTGCTTCGTCGTCGTTGCGGAACAGCCCGTCGACCTCATATCCCCATATCTCACCGAGCCTGCGGCCTGGGTAAGGTTCGGAGAGGAGGCCGGAAGGATTGTCGCATCTGACATACGTGGATATGTAATCCGACAGCACGGCGGTTATCCCGTAATTCAGGTTCCGGCCCCTGAACTTGGCGCTGTCGTTCCATGTTACGGTCAGTTCACATCCGTTGGTGCGGATGTCGTGGGCGTTCACCAGGGGTTCGGTCGCACCATAGAATGAGGGCAGGGCGGTTCCGGAAGTGAGTATGCCGATGGCGTTCCTCACGTAAGCGTCGGCCGCTATGCTCAGGCGGGAGTTGAGCAGAGAGAGGTCGGCGCCGACGTTGGTGGTCAGTATCTTCTCCCAGGTTCCGGTTTCCACAGGGTCGTCCACTACCGCGAATCTGCCAAGTGTCTGCCCGTCGAAGGAGTATCGCATGACATCGCCGGTGCGAATGGTCTGCCAGTAAGCATATTCGTTGATGGACTGGTTGCCCAGCGACCCGTAGGATGCCCTGAGCTTAAGTTGGGGGATAATCCTCCATCCTCCCGAAACGGAAGGGAACAAACCCCATTTGTTGCCCTTGGGGAAGCGGGAAGAGCCGTCGAAGCGGCCGTTGAATTCCAGTAGGTATTTTCCTTTCCAGTCGTATGAAACCCTGTAGAAAAGGCCGGCAAGCGCGTATTCCCGCACTCCGCCGTTGAGTCGTTTGATCTCTCCCGTGGCGAGATTGAAATCCGACAGCGTCTCCGACAGAAGGTCCTTCCGCTGCACGAACAGCTGCTTGCTCGTCCAGTCTTCGTATGACCCTCCGCCGACGGCGGTCAGATGGTGCCTTCCGGCGAAGGTCTTCTCCCAGGTGAGGAAGACATCGAAGAAGTTCCTCCTGATGCGCGTGTCTCTCTGCGAAAGATAATCCTCGTAGGCGTTTGCGGGTTCGTAGGCGGTTTCGCCGGGGTACATGGAGTAGGGGGCGGGAGCGCTCCTGAACAGTTTCTGCAGGTAGGAGGAGTGGTAGGTGTAGGATGCCTTCAGCGATAAACCGGGGAGCAGGTCGGCGGTCATGTCGATGGTGTTGTAGGTCTGCTCGTCGGTATTTGTTCCGCCGGTGTTGCCGCTGCGCATCATGGAGTTGTAGCCGGACATTATGAAATGGGCGGAAGAGTTGGTGAGTACCGTGTGCGACACCGCCGTCCCGTCTGGATTCACCGGCAGGAAGGAGGGCAGGGCATGTATGGTGGGGCGGTAGAAGTTAATATACTGGGAATCGAGGCCGAGATAGTTATATCCAGACGAATAGAACCGGGAGCTGTAACCAATGCTCAGCCAGTCCCTCAACTGCATCTGCACCTTGCTCGAAAGGGTGTAGGAGCGGAAGCGGTCGGGGCCCATGCGCTGGATTCCCTGCTGGTTGTAGAAGCGTCCGCTGAGCTTGTAGGAGACTTTCTGCGAGCCTCCGGAGATTTCTATGTTGTAATCCTGCGTAGGCCGGGATTCGTTGTAAAGATACCTGTACCAGTCGAAGTTGCCGAGGTAGATGTACGAAGGGACGCCGTCGCGGTTCTCCGTCACCATCCACGGACGCTCCGCAACTGGCTTCTTGTCACCCCTGCGTTCGTAAAGACGCTGGTAATCCGCATCGGTATACTTGGTATATGGTATGCCCGAAACGGAGTTCAGCATGAATCTGTCCGCGAGTTTGGCGGCATCGTAACCCCTTGTTTCAAAGTTGGTGGAGACGGTGTTTGCAGAAAGGGAGAACCTGGTGTTCAGGGAGACCTTGGGCGGACGGTCGTGCTGCCCGGTACGGGTTGTGACAAGAATGACTCCGAACGCTCCCCGGACTCCGTAGATGGCTGCGGAGGAAGCGTCCTTGAGGATGGTGATAGATTCTATGTCCGACGGGTTGACGCTCATGGGATCGGTCTCCACTCCGTCCACAAGGATCAGGGGGTCGCCGCCGTTCAGAGACGTTGTTCCGCGGATATTGAACAGGGAAACGGCTCCCGGCTGGCCGGATTCCTGAAGTATGTTCAAGTTGGACACCATCCCCTGCATCACCTGTCCTATTCCAGCCACGGGGCGATCCTTGATGTCCTTTTCATCCAGAACAGATACCGCGCCGGTAACATTCTTTTTCTGCTGGATGCCGTATCCCACCACTATCGCTTCTTTAAGGATATTGTATATGGGCCGCGGTTTCCGAAGTCGCGCCGTGTCGCCGGACTGCAGGATTCCCGGGGTGTCGGCATCGGCGGTGTCGGGATGCGTCTGCCGTCTTTCCGGAATCAGAACTATCCTTTCTTCGAGGATCAGGCACCTCATTTCGGGAAATACGATGCTGAGGATTTCGACCAGTTGAGTGTCCTTTACCTTGACCGTCACGGTCCGGGTGACATCCACTTCGTTGTTGCTGTAGAAGAATGCGAGGCCGGTCTCTTTTTCGATGTTGCGGAACAGTTCCAGCACGCTCACATTCTCAAGGTCGAGTGTGAGTTTCTGCGCTTCAAGCGTGTGATTGAACGCCTGAATGCACGACAATACTATCGTCAAGATGATAATCCGACTCCAACGCATAGCAGAATACTACGTTTATTCTTACCTGATGGAGACGGTTTCGCCAGAAAGGAGGCTGATGGTTTCGAGTATGGTTGCGAGAGACTCTCCCCTCACGGTCATCGAGAGTTTGATGCCGTGGGCCTTTGCAGGGTCTTTGAGGGACAGTCCGACGTTGAACCAGTGTTCAAGGGATGATACCACTTCGTCGAGCGGCATGTTTTCCATCGTGAGTCTGTCTGATATCCACGATGTATGGCATGACGCAGGTGTATCGGAGACTTTCCAGCCGCTCCCGTCGAAATGTATGCTCTGGTCGGGATGCAGTTCGGTGTTTTCGAGATTTCGGCCGTTGACTTCAATCTTTCCCTCTTCCAGCCAGGCGGACTGGTTTTCATTTTCGTATGCCGAGACTGTGAACCGGGTTCCGAGGACCTTTATCGTCATGGCGCCCGTTTCCACCGCAAAGGGGTGCAAGGCGTCCTTGGCCACGTCGAAGAAGGCTTCGCCCAAGAGTTTGACCGTGCGTTTTCCGGATTCGAAAGAACTCCCGTATTCAAGTCTGGAGTTCTTGTTCAGCCACACGTTGGTGCCGTCCGGAAGGGTATATTGAGCCTTGTCTCCTTCTGCAAGCAGGGTTACGGAGGACTGCCTTCCGGAGAACGAGAAATAGCCGGTGATCACCGCCAGCAGGACAGCCGCAGAAGACATGGCTGCAACAATGCGCCGACGGACGGTTTTTTCCCGGGAAAGACCTTTGGACAGGACAGCGGAAGCGCTGGGCAGGGCAGAACTCTCAAGGGGATCCGCCTGATCCCAAATCTGCCTTATCCTGCGTTCTGAATTTTTGGTCATAGCCATTACAAAATTAGTGTTTTTTTTTCGCATACGACGATTATCTGCAACAAAACACGTAATAATATTTTCGTGAAAAACATTAGATTTGCATCGCAAAATGATAACCGATGGATGAAACCAGAGATATTCTTCAACGTCTCGGGCGTGGTGACAACGACGCTTTTTCTGCGTTGTACACGCTTTATTCCGGGAAATGTGCAGGTTTTATCAAGGCTCTCATCCACGACGGCGAGGTTGCCGGCGACCTTACACAGGATATTTTCGTAAAAATCTGGGTCCGCAGAAGGTTTGTGTCTAAAGTGTCGTCTTTCGAGTCTTACCTCCTCAAAATGGCAAAAAATGCGGTGCTTGACTTTTCTAAACACAAAGGCGTGAACCGGAGGTTCCACGAGGAAGCGGTAGTGATTTCAAAAGAGTTGGCTGGGGAAAACGAAGATTATGCCGAAAAATCGGAATTCATCGAAAAACTCAACAGGGCCATATCAAAATTACCGCCGCAAAGACGGAGGGTTTTCGTCATGAGCCGCTTCCAGGGATTGAGCAATCCGCAGATAGCGGATCTGACCGGCCTGAGCATAAGGACGGTGGAGACTCATATCACACATGCTTTGAAACAGTTGCGCAAAGCTCTGGATATCAGAGCCTGACGCTGCGCCAATCCACTTCCTGCACAGTACACGAATTGCCTATTGCCTGAACTGCAGCCTTGGCAGCCACCTCCCCTAGACTCATGAATACCGGTTCCATCCTGATGGACCCGTAGGCGATATGGCTGGCTGAAAGGCACACCGGAACCAGAAGATTTGAACATTCTTTTGCGGAGGGAATTACCGCCCTGTACGAAATCGGATAAGGTCCGGGAATCTTGATTTCTACATCTCCCTCGTTCTTTACCATACGCCTGCCGTCTTTTTCGACAACAATCCGCTGGCAGTTGTGGGAGTCCATCATGTAAGCCGCTTCTGCGATTCCATCTTCCGCCCTGGTCTTCCCTTCGCAGTCCGCCTGCGTGACCACATAATCGCTTACCATCCTGCGCCCTTCACGGACATAAAGCTGCGGGGTCCAGTGATTGTTTTCGGGGTATTCATCCTTTGGATATCCCCAGCGGGAGATTTCCTTCGAGAGTTTTTCCGGCACACGGGGATCGGTGAGGATGAACCAGAAGAGGCCTTTCGTGTAGTCGGTATGTGCATCGAGTATCTGGGCGCGGCGCTCATAAGAAGCTCCGATGTAGTCGTAGTTCATGCCTATCATGTCGGTTGAAAAACCTCCATAATTGTTGATGTCCGTTTTCCGGCCCGGCATGGGGCTCCAGATAAAGTATCTAGCATCCGGCTTCTGCGCCGCCATCAGCCTGGCGAGCAGTTCGTAGCGGGTTGCGTCGTAATTGTCCGGTTCGGTAATGGGAATTCTGTTCTCCGTGCTGTCGGTGAGGCAGACCCGCAGATTGTATGCCTGGATAAGGCTGTCACCATCTCCTTCCTGTGAAGGACTGGAAGATGATATTCCCCATAGCAAACCGCTTTGCGGATCGCCTTCAATTACATACGGATCGACTCCGTCGGGGAATTGATGATACCGCGAGAAATGAAATCCATTCCATTTTTCTCCATACTTGGAAGATTTCTCCCTACCTGTCGTAAAAGAAACTCCGGAAAGCGGAAGCAGGTCTCCTTCATAGCTGGCATCGATGAAAACCTTCGCCTTGATTTTCCGGTTTTTCCCGGTACATTTTCCTTTTTCATCGAGTCCGGAGACCACGGCTGCCTTGATGCGTTTTCCGGACTTGACAAGTTTTTTTATGCCCGTTTTTTTAAGCACTGTTATTCTGGAATCGTCCAGATATCCGGCATAGATTCCGGATGCAACTTTTGGTTCGAACACCAGCTTACCCCCTCCTGTACCATAGTGTTTTCCTATGTCGCGATAGAACTCCGCAGCAAGACCTTTCAGTTCCTGATTCTTTCCTATATCTGTATAACCGAGACCGCCTGTGGTCAAGCCTCCAATATGGTTGGTCGGTTCAACTATAATAACGGTCTTTCCCTGCAATGCCGCACTCCTCGCTGCAATCACTCCCGCAGACGTTCCTCCATATATAAATATATCGCAGTTACTTCCTCCAAAGGAAGGGACTGCGATACATATTGCCGAAAGAAGCAGTGCGGACAGTTTCTTCATGCTACAGGTTGCGAAGCAGGTTGCTCAGCGACACTTTCTTGTCGATCATGGCGCGGAGGTCTTCGATCTTGACGCGCTCCTGGGCCATAGTATCGCGGTCGCGAACGGTGACGCAGCCGTCCTCGAGGCTCTGATGGTCGACGGTGATGCAGAACGGGGTGCCGATGGCATCCTGACGGCGGTAGCGCTTGCCTATGCTGTCCTTCTCTTCGTACTGGCAGTTGAAGTCGTATTTGAGTTCATCCATCACCTTCTGTGCGAGTTCGGGCAGGCCGTCCTTCTTTACGAGAGGCAGGACTGCGGCCTTGACGGGAGCGAGAGGAGCGGGGATGCTGAGCACCACGCGGCTCTCTCCGTTCTCGAGGGTTTCCTGCTTGAAGGAGTGGCTGAGCACGGTGAGGAACATGCGGTCGACGCCGATGGAGGTCTCCACGCAGTAGGGGACGTAGCTTTCGCCGGTCTCGGGATCGAAGTACTGAAGCTTCTTTCCGGAGAGTTTCTGGTGGTTGCCGAGGTCGAAGTCGGTGCGGCTGTGGATTCCTTCGAGTTCCTTGAATCCGAAGGGGAAGTTGAACTCGATGTCGGTTGCGGCGTTGGCGTAGTGGGCGAGCTTCTCGTGATCGTGGAAGCGATAGTTCTCATCTCCCATTCCGAGGGCCCTGTGCCACTTCATGCGGGCCTCTTTCCACTTCTTGAACCATTCCATCTCGGTGCCTGGTTTGCAGAAGAATTCCATCTCCATCTGCTCGAATTCGCGCATGCGGAAGATGAACTGGCGGGCGACGACCTCGTTGCGGAAGGCCTTTCCGATCTGGGCGATGCCGAAAGGAATCTTCATGCGGCCGGTCTTCTGCACGTTGATGTAGTCAACGAATATGCCCTGGGCGGTCTCCGGACGGAGGTAGACGGTGTTTGCGCCTTCGCCGGTGGAACCGAACTGGGTGCTGAACATCAGGTTGAACTGGCGCACGTCGGTCCAGTTCTTGGTGCCGGAAATGGGGCAGACTATGCCGCAGTCGAGGATAATCTGCTTGTACTCAGCCAGGTCGTTCTCGTTTTCCGCCTTCACGTAGCGGTTGTGTACTTCCTCGTAGTGTGCTTTCTCGCGGAGGACGTTGGGGTTGGTCTCGCGGAATTTAGCCTCGTCGAAGGCCTCTCCGAAGCGCTTGCGGCCCTTTTCGACCTCCTTGTTGATTTTCTCCTCGATCTTTGCGAGATAGTCCTCGATGAGGACGTCGGCGCGGTAGCGCTTCTTGGAGTCGCGGTTGTCGATGAGGGGATCGTTGAAGGCTGCGACGTGCCCGGATGCTACCCAGGTGCTGGGATGCATGAAAATGGCAGCGTCTATGCCTACTATATTTTCGTTCAGGCGTACCATAGCCTGCCACCAGTAGTTCTTGATATTGTTCTTCAGTTCTACACCGAGCTGGCCGTAATCGTAGACGGCGGCGAGTCCGTCGTAGATTTCACTGGAGGGAAAGATGAAGCCGTACTCCTTGCAGTGGGCCACCAGAATCTTGAAAAGTTCGTCTTGTGTCATTTTCGTTTAATATCTTAATCTTACAAATTTAATCATTTTTAGTCACCTGCATTACCTGCTCAAGTAATGGTTTTATGAACGGGCGGGTTTCTACCTGAGGGTGCGGGATTGTAAGCTCGGGGGTGCTCATATTCACTTTTCCGTAGATCAGGATGTCTATGTCCACTATGCGGTTGTGGTATATCCGGCTGCCGTCGGGGGCGTACTGAGGCTGGTCCGTGCGTCCCATCCTGCGCTCTATCTCCTTGCAGAGGGAGAGAATGGTTTCGGGGCGCTTGCGGGTGCTGTAGCGGGCGACGCAGTTCAGGAATTCCGGGCCGTCGAAGCCGAACGCTTCGGTGCTGACAATGTCTGAAAGGGCCTCATAGCGGCCCAGGGCCCCGTTCAGGAAACTCAAGGCGGACATTATGTTGGCTTGCCGTGCGCCGATATTGCTGCCGAGGGCGAGGTAGAGTTTTGCCATGGTCTATTCGAATTCAGGATCCATTCCGAGGGCCACGCGCGCTTCGTCCGAAAGCATGCTCTGGTCCCACACAGGATCGAAGGTGAGTTCTATCGTGCATTTTGTCACGCCGGGGGTAATCTCGACATTATGCTGCACTTCCGCCAACACTTCGTCCGCCATGGGGCAGTTCGGAGCGGTGAAAGTCATGATTATCGATACCTCGTGCGCCTTGTTGATGTTCAGTTCGTACACGAGTCCCAGGTCGTAGATATTTACGGGGATTTCGGGGTCGTAGACCTGCTTCAGTGCAAGGATTACGGCGTCGTACAGAGGCGCAAGTTCCCTGACATCTTCCGGAGTGAGTATTTCGCTGGTCTCAGACATGTATTTCCGCCTCCTTTCGGATAGTTTCAATCATTGATGTGAGTCCGTTTGCGCGGGTAGGGGAAAGATTCTCCCTGAGTCCGATTTTTTCCACGAAATCGAAGCTGTCGGCACTGATTTCGGCAGGGGTCCTTCCATTGTACACTTGAATCAGAAGGGATATGATGCCCTTCGTAATGATGGCATCGCTGTCGGCTCGGAAAAACAGCTTTCCATCTTCGAACCTGGTATCAAGCCAAACTCTTGACTGGCAGCCTTTTATCAGACGGTCATCGGTCTTGAGTTCCACGGGGAACACATCGAGGTTTTTCCCCATTTCTATCAGGTATTCATATTTGTCCAGCCATTCGTCGAACATGGAAAAATCGTCGATAATAGAGGCTTTCACTTCTTCTAATGTGCTCATTTCAACATATTTATCGCTTTCTGCAGGCACTCTGCAAAATATTCGGCTTCTTCCAAGGTATTGTAGTGGGCGAAGGAAATGCGGAGCATACCCGTCACCCCGAATCTGTCCATGAGAGGTTCGGCGCACATCTGCCCTGAACGTGTGGCGATTCCCATCTTGTCGAGAATAAGGGCAAGGTCTTCGTGATGCGCACCGTTCACGGCGATGGAGAACAGGGGGATCTTCTTCGAAGGATCTTCCGGTCTGCCGAAAACCGTGATGTCTTCCCTGGAGGAGAAGAACTTGTCCAGATACTCGCAAACCGACCTGGAATTATCTTCTATCTCCCTACCTCTCAACAACTTGCATGTATCTATCGCAGGCTTGAACGTAGGCACTCCGGAAAGGTTTTGCGTGCCTGCTTCGAAGCGGCGCGGCACTGGCGCGAAGGTGGTTTTTTCCCAACCTACGGAATCTATCATTTCACCGCCTCCCATATATGGAGGAAGAGTCTCGAGGAGACGTTTCTTCCCATATAGGACACCGGTTCCCGGAGCCGCGTACATCTTGTGGCCGGAGAAGGCGTAAAAGTCGCAGTCAATCGACTTTACATCCGTATGGAGATGGACGACACCCTGGGCTCCGTCGACAAGGACCAAGGTTCCGTTGGCATGACAGATACGGACTATCTCCTCGACCGGATTGACTATTCCCAGGACGTTTGAAATCTGGGCGACACAGCAGAGTTTTGTCCTTGATGTCAGCAGCCCGGGCAGTGCAGAAAGCTGCAATTCACCCCTGTCATCGACAGGTAAAACCTTGATTTTTAAACCTTTACGCTCCGAGAGCATCTGCCAGGGGACGATGTTTGAATGGTGCTCGCTTTCCGCGATCAAAATCTCGTCTCCCTCGGTATAGAAAGACGCTCTCTCCAACATTACCGCAAGCATGTTCACCGAATGAGTCGTGCCGGACGTGAATATTATCTCCTCCGTCTCAGCTCCGATGAAAGCGGCAACGGCAGCCCTGGAAGACTCGTATTCTTCGGTCGCGTCTACGGCGGTCTTATGAACGGCCCTGTGGATATTGGAGTTGTATCTGGTGCTCATTTCCTGCCATTTTTCCAGCACTGAAGCCGGACGCAGGGAAGTCGCGGCGTTGTCGAGATATACCAATCTGCGACCGTAAACCTCCTGCTTCAACTGAGGAAAAAGAGCCCTTATCTGATCAATATTCATATTCAGTAAATAGAAAAGCAAATTTAACAATTTTTAACTACTTTTGTGAAAGATAAACGACATAAGTTATGATAGATTACATTTCCGGAAAAGTTGAAGAACTTAATCCCGCCCAGGTAGTGATAGACAACAACGGCATAGGATACCGGCTGGAGATATCTCTGCAGACCTATGCTTTGATCGAAGGCAAGACACAGGCGAAAATATATATCCAGACTCAGGTAAATACCAGGGATGGCAGCGAAGTCAGTTACGGCTTTGCCAACAAGGACGAACGGGCTCTATTCCAATTGATTACAAGCGTTTCAGGAATGGGGGCCGCGTCGGCCAGAATGGTATTGTCTTCATTGTCGGCGGAAGAATTCCGTCAGGCAGTTCTGTCAGAGAATGTGAATCTTATCAAATCCGTAAAAGGAATAGGTCTGAAGACGGCACAGCGCCTTGTCCTCGAACTTAAGGACAAGATTGTAGAAGGCGGAGGCACGGACACGACGGAACTGTTTGCGGCAGCAAGCAACGAAGTGGTGGAAGAAGCAACATCCGCACTTGTAATGCTCGGATTCAACAAGGCGAACGTGCAGAAAGCAATCCAGCAAATACTAAAGCAGACCCCTTCCGCAAGGGTGGAAGACATAATAAAGACCGCTCTGAAAATGCTGTGATTACCGCCCGAAGTAAACCAAAAGGACTGAAATATCGGCAGGAGAAACGCCGGAAATACGAGATGCCTGCGCTATGGTTTTAGGACCGTAGCGCTTTAATTTTTGCCTGCATTCAATTGTCAATCCGGATACCTTGTCGAAATCGAAATCGTCCGGAATCCTAAGATCTTCCAGTTTATGAAGCTTCTCCGCCATATGTTTTTCGCGATCGATATAACCTCTATACTTCAAAGTAATCTCGACCGACTCTATAACTTTTTTATCCGGAGTCTCTGTTCCACGTGGAACAATTTTCAAAAGTTCCACCAAATCAACTTCAGGGCGAAGAGCGATTTCTGAAATCTTTTTTGACTCGGAAAGCAGGGCGGAACCGACGGATTCAAGGTAAGGATTAACCTGCGAAACAGTAAGATTGTTATGGTCGCAGAACTCTGTAAGGGCACTCACCTGCTCATATTTACGCATGGTAATCGAGTATCTTTCCTCGCTCGCGAGACCGATGGAATGAGATTTGGCAGTCAGTCTTTCATCAGCATTGTCCTGACGCAGAAGAACCCTGTATTCAGCCCTGGATGTAAACATTCTGTAAGGCTCGTCGACTCCCTTGGTTATAAGGTCGTCGATTAGAACTCCTATATAAGAATCATCCCTGCCGAGAACAAAACCATCCTTGCCTGAGACTTTGAGAGCAGCGTTGATACCCGCTATAAGTCCCTGTGCAGCAGCTTCCTCATACCCGGTAGTACCATTGACCTGACCGGCCAGGAAAAGGTTTTCGACGAGTCTGGACTCCAGCGTAGGATTCAACTGTGACGGGTCGAAATAATCATATTCGACAGCATAAGCCGGACGGAAAATCCTGACATTTTCCAGACCTTCTATACAATGAAGAGCATCAATCTGAGTGTCCAGAGGAAGAGAAGAAGAAAAGCCCTGGAGATAATACTCATTTGTCCATCGTCCCTCAGGTTCGAGAAACAGCTGATGAGCATTGTTCTCGGGAAAAACCCTCAACTTGTCCTCGATGCTAGGGCAATACCTGGGCCCTTTCCCGTGAATAATTCCGGTGAACAAAGGAGAATCCTTAAACCCGGAACGTAAAACATCGTGGACTTTCTCGTTCGTATGAAGAATATAACAATTCATCTGTCTGCCTTCCTTCTGGACAGAAGACAAGACAGGAAGAAATGAGAAACGGTCGGGATCTTCATCTCCGAACTGGACGGCGAGACGGGAAACATCGACGGATGAAATATCTATTCTCGGAGGAGTTCCCGTTTTCATCCTTCCGGTATTGACTCCCCTTTCGGCAAGTTGTTCCGTCAGACCGGTCGAAGGTTTCTCGCCTATACGGCCCCCGGCAAAAACATTGCGTCCTATAAAAATCTTTCCTCCCAGGAAGGTCCCGGCAGTCAGAATAAGTGCCTGACACTTGAAAATTGCCCCTGTATTTGTCCGAACTCCGCAGATTTTTGAATTCTCAAAGAGAAAAGACGCAGCCAAATCCTCGTAAATATCTAATTTACAGCAACTTTCGAGAATTTTGCGCCAGGTAAGGGAAAACTGGATTTTATCGCACTGAGCACGAGGGCTCCACATCGCCGGTCCCTTGCTCTTATTGAGCATGCGAAACTGCAGTGTGGTAGCATCGGTCACAATCCCGGTATAGCCGCCCAAAGCATCTATTTCCTTGACTATCTGACCTTTAGCTATACCCCCAATGGCTGGATTGCAGCTCATTTTCGCAAATCCCAGCATATCCATGGAGATAAGGAGGACGGAACGGCCAAGATTTGCAGCCGCCATGGCAGCCTCGCAGCCGGCATGTCCGCCGCCGATGACGATGATATCGTAAGACTTCTCCATTATTTGGCTACTCCGCAGACAGTCGGACGCTGAGACAGATAATAATCTTCCTTGGAACGCATGATCTTCTTTTCCGAATCGGAGTGATCGTCATAGCCGATGAGGTGAAGAACTCCATGAACGATCACCCTGTTCAACTCTTCGGTAAACTCAGTTCCGTAGAACGAGGCATTATCTCTGACCGAATCAATACTAATGAACAGGTCGCCTGAAAGAATATCGTCCTCGCAATAATCGAAGGTGATTATATCGGTAAAATAGTCGTGTTGGAGGTACTTCATGTTCACATCCAGAATATAATTGTCGGAACAGAAGATAATATTGATATCCCCCACTCTACGCACCTCGCTCTCGGCGACGAACTTGATCCACCTGTTATTGAGGAGTTTGCCTTTGAATTCAAAGTTGATATCTTCGGAATAATAACGAATCATAATGGCATAGTTTTCGCTTGCAAAGTTAAAAGCAAGCAGAGAGAAATGCAAAAAAATTGGAAATCAAATTTATTATTCATACCTTTGAAATTCAGTATAGACTATAAGATATAAGAAATATGGAAGTCAAGAAATCAGAAAAAGCCAGCCTGGGGAACAAAAGATTGCTCTTCACGGAGATCGGTTTCGTCCTTGCACTGCTCATTGTCTACGGGGCATTCGAGTATAGTTCCAAGGACAAACAAACAAAGGTGCTCGAAGCTGACGTAGTAGCTGTCGAAGAAGAAGAATTGATTCCTATCACACAGGAAACCCCTCCTCCGCCGCCGGAAACTCCTCAGATCCCAGTCCTTTCCGACAATATTGACATTGTCGATGATGATCTTCAGGTAGAAGATACCATCCTCAACCTCGAGGACGACGCTAACCTTGGTGTAGAAATCAAGGAATATGTCGAGCAGGTCGAAGAAGAGGAAATCGAAGAAGAGGCCATTCCTTTCCAGTTGGTGGAGCAGAAACCCGGATTTATGGGTGGTGACGCTAACGCATTCTCAAAGTGGGTTAACGAACGTCTGCAATATCCTGAAATCGCTAAGGAAAACGGTATTCAAGGCCGAGTGCTTCTCCAGTTCGTGGTAGGTGCAGACGGTAAGGTTTCCAACGTAAAAGTCGTGCGTGGTGTAGACCCCGCTCTCGACAAAGAAGCTGTCCGCGTGGTACAGAGTTCTCCTAAATGGACTCCTGGCAAGCAGCGCGACCGCGCAGTCAAGGTAACCTATACCTTCCCTGTTATCTTCCAGCTCAGGTAATTTTCAGATTAATGATTTTCAAGGCCGTCCCCAACCGGATGGCCTTTTTTAAATAGAATGTTCGAAACCAGACAATACTCCGAAGAAAAGGCTGTATTCGTAGGAATCATACGTCAGAACGATGACGAATCCAAGATAATGGAATATCTTGATGAACTGGAATTCCTGGCGGAAACAGCAGGCGCAAAAGGAGACAGGAAATTTGTCCAGAGAGTGGACAAACCCGAAAAAGCAACCTATATCAGAAGCGGTAAACTTGCTGAAATACAGCAATATTGTGAAGAAAATGACATATGCTACTGCATCTTCGACGACGAACTTACCGGAATGCAGCAGCGTAATATCGAAAAGGTAATAAAATCCGCCAAGGTAATCGACCGAACCAGCCTGATCCTCGAGATATTTACCCAACGTGCACAAACCGCCTACGCCAAAACCCAGGTAGAAATCGCACGCCTCAACTATATGCTCCCAAGACTCGCAGGTATGTGGACCCACCTCGAAAGACAGCGAGGCGGAGTTGGTACCAGAGGCGGTATGGGAGAAACCCAGATAGAGGTAGACCGCCGTATCGTGAAACAGCGTATAAGCCGTCTAAAAGAGGAACTCGGCAAGATAGACAGGCAGATGGCCACACAGCGCGGAAACCGTGGAAAACTGGTGCGCCTGGCCCTGGTAGGTTATACAAATGTAGGCAAAAGCACACTGATGAACCTGCTCGCCAAGTCTGATGTGTTTGCAGAGAACAAACTGTTCGCGACTCTCGACACTACGGTCAGGAAGGTTGTCATAGAAAACGTTCCCTTCCTGCTCAGCGACACAGTAGGATTCATACGCAAACTACCCACCCAACTTATAGAAGCCTTCAAGAGTACTTTGGACGAGGTCCGCGAAGCGGATATTCTGGTGCACGTAGTAGATATATCCCACCCGGACTTTGAAGAACAGATGCAGGTCGTGGAAAAGACTCTTCAGGAAATAGGAGCCGGAAATAAACCCGTATATGTGGTATTCAATAAGATAGATGCCTACAGATACGAGGAATACGATGAATTCTCACTTGAGCCCAAGACAAAACTCAACCGCACCCTGGATGAACTCAAGAACAGCTGGATCGCACAGGAGAAAACTCCCTGCATCTTCATATCTGCAATCAACAAGACAGGGTTAGAAAAACTCCGCCACGACATCTACAAGATGGTAGCGGAGATACATGCAGGACGTTATCCTTTCAATAACTTCCTATTCTGAGAACTTAGCCTTCAGGAATTCGCGGTTAAGCCT
>CACWOZ010000005.1:0-7716 GCA_902762655.1 uncultured Bacteroidia bacterium | reverse complement strand
GCGAGCGAACTTACGCGGGCTGCGACGAAGAGCATTGCAGAACCGTTCTTGCAGGTTGCCACACATGCACCGCAACCGATGCAGGCAGCAGCATCCATACTCTCCTCTGCGGTATCATGGCCTATAAGAATGTTATTTGCATCCTGGGCGGAACCGGTACGCACAGATATGAAACCACCGGCCTGGAGAATCTTGTCGTATGCCCTGCGGTCTACTACAAGGTCCTTTATGACAGGGAATGCCGAACTCCTCCATGGTTCTACAGTGATGGTAGCACCATCCTTGAAATGACGCATGAACAACTGGCAGGTGGTGACATGATCGTCCGGACCATGTGCACGGCCGTCAATATAAAGAGAACAGGCTCCGCAGATACCCTCGCGGCAGTCATGATCGAAAGAAACGGGATCTATACCCTCACGGATCAACTTCTCGTTGAGAATATCCAGCATCTCAAGGAAGGACGCATCAGACTCGATGTCGTCGATGTGATAGGTTTCAAAATGGCCTTTTGCCTTGGCGTTACGCTGACGCCATATCTTAACATTGAAATTCATACGTCCTTAGTCTTTGTAGTTTCTCGTCTTAACCTCGATGAACTCATACTTGAGATCTTCCTTGTGGAGTTCAGGCTCCTTACCTTCCCCCTTGTACTCCCAGGCGGCGACATACATGAAGTTGGCATCATCGCGCTTGGCCTCACCTTCCTCGGTCTGGCTCTCGATGCGGAAATGTCCACCGCAAGACTCCCTGCGGTTCAGGGCATCATACGCCATCAACTCGCCTATATCGAAGAAATCTTCGAGGCGCAGGGCCTTCTCAAGCTCCTGATTGAACTCGAACTGGGTTCCGGGAACCTTCACATCTTTATAGAAGCGCTCACGGAGTTCCCTGATCTTGGAAATGGCAGTCTTGAGGCCTTCCTCGTCACGTGCCATACCTACATATTCCCACATAATGTGGCCGAGTTCCTTGTGCAGGGAGTCTACGGTCTCTGTTCCCTTGATAGAGAAAAGACGGTCGATACGGGCCTGGACAGCCTTCTCTGCAATAGCGAATTCAGGAGCGTTGATATCGGTCTTAGGCTCTGCGAACTTGTGTGAGAGATAGTCTCCGATAGTAACAGGAATAACGAAGTATCCGTCGGCAAGTCCCTGCATGAGGGCGGATGCACCGAGGCGGTTTCCACCATGATCCGAGAAGTTAGCCTCGCCTATTGCATACAGGCCGGGAATAGTGGTCTGCAGATCGTAATCTACCCAGATACCTCCCATGGTATAGTGGATGGCGGGATATATCATCATAGGCTCCTCCCAAGGGGAAGATGCAGTAATCTTCTCGTACATCTCGAAGAGATTTCCATAGCGCTCTGCAACCTTCTGATGGCCCAGACGGCGGATAGCATCCGAGAAGTCGAGGAACACGGCCTTACCTGTCTCGTTCACGCCAAAACCGGCATCGCAGCGCTCCTTGGCAGCACGCGAAGCGACGTCGCGGGGAACCAGGTTGCCGAATGCAGGATAGCGGCGCTCGAGATAGTAATCGCGGTCTTCCTCGGGAATCTGCGAAGCCTTTATCTCATGCTTGCGGAGCTTCTCCACATCCTCAAGTTTCTTGGGAACCCAGATACGTCCGTCATTACGGAGAGACTCACTCATCAGTGTGAGTTTGCACTGCTGGTCGCCATGTACGGGGATGCAGGTAGGATGGATCTGAGCGAAGCATGGATTTGCGAAGTAAGCACCCTTGCGGAAGCACTGCATCGCGGCGGATCCATTGCTGTTCATTGCATTGGTAGAGAGGAAATAGGTATTTCCATATCCGCCGGTGGCAATCACAACGGCATGTGCACCGAAGCGCTCCAGCTGACCGGTGACAAGGTTGCGTGCTATAATACCCTTAGCCTCACCGTTGATAACGACCAGGTCGAGCATCTCGTGACGGGGATAACTCTTGACGGTACCTGCTGCAATTTCCTTATTAAGAGAAGCATAGGCGCCCAGGAGGAGCTGCTGTCCGGTTTGCCCGCGGGCATAGAAAGTACGGCTTACCTGCACACCGCCGAAAGAACGGTTAGCAAGATATCCGCCATATTCACGTGCGAAAGGAATACCCTGTGCGACGCATTGGTCGATAATGGCAGCACTTACCTCTGCAAGGCGGTACACGTTCGCCTCACGGGCACGATAGTCGCCACCTTTGATAGTGTCATAGAACAACCTGTAGATGGAGTCGTTGTCGTTCTGGTAGTTCTTCGCAGCGTTGATACCACCCTGTGCGGCGATGGAGTGCGCACGTCGGGGAGAATCGCTGATGCAGAAAACTTTCACATTGTAGCCAAGTTCGCCGAGCGAAGCAGCTGCGGATGCGCCGCCGAGGCCCGTTCCGACCACGATGATCTCAAGTTTACGCTTGTTGTTAGGACTGACCAGATGAATTTCCGATTTGCGCTTAGTCCATTTCTCGGACAGCGGACCGTCAGGAATCTTAGAGATAAGTTTATCTGCCATTTTATGTTCGGTTATTAAAAAGTCTGCAATTTTACTCATTTTTAGCGAGAAGAGCAAGTTCAAAAGAGGGTATTATCATCCGTCACCCCCTTATTTATGCCAAGATGTTTGTACGCAAGGTCGGTTGCTATGCGCCCACGCTGAGTACGCAGGATGAATCCTTCTTTTATAAGGAAAGGCTCATAGACCTCCTCGTACGTCCCCTGATCTTCACTGATTGCAGTGGCAAGGGTGTTGGCTCCCACCGGTCCGCCCTTGAACTTCTCTATTATGGTACGGAGTATCTTGTTGTCTATCGAATCCAGACCGAGGGTATCGATATGGAGTTTATCCAGGGCATATCTTGCAATCTCCAGGTCTATCACCCCACTGCCTTCCACCTGGGCGAAATCCCTTACTCGGCGCAGCAGGCTGTTACAGATACGCGGAGTACCGCGGCTGCGCATGGCAATCTCCTTCGCGGCGGAATCATCTATCTCCACCTTAAGTATGCCTGCACTGCGACGCACTATCTTCACCAGATCCGCCGTATCATAGTATTCCATAGGGCAGGTAATACCGAACCTGGCGCGGAGGGGAGCCGTAAGGAGGCCGCTTCTGGTCGTGGCACCGACGAGAGTGAAAGGATTCAGGGATATACGCACCGAGCGGGCGCCCGGGCCCTTGTCTATCATTATATCTATAACGAAATCCTCCATGGCCGAGTAGAGATACTCCTCGACCTCAGGAGAAAGACGGTGGATCTCGTCGATAAACAGCACATCGCCCGGCTCCAGCGAAGTCAGCAGCCCGGCAAGGTCACCCGGCCGGTCGAGCACAGGGCCGGAGGTAATCTTCATATTTACCCCCATCTCGTTCGCTATGATATGTGCCAGAGTGGTTTTCCCCAGACCGGGAGGACCGTGGAACAGGGTATGGTCCAGAGTTTCACCGCGAAGTTTCGCGGCCTTGATGTAAACTCGCAGATTGGATACGATTTCACTTTGTCCCGTAAAATCTTCCAACTCTGCTGGGCGGATAATTCCGTCTAATTCCTTATCTTTGCCTTCGTTTGTATCGCGGGGATTGAAATCGGACATCGGCATCAGTTTTTAATTCCAAATACAAATATAGTTCTTTTTATTTGTAAAATTGATTTTGTTGTTAGGATTGTTAAAAAGTTAATAACTTTATAATTATCTGAAATACAATAAATTATAATTTAAAATAATGTTAATAAGTCTACTCTCCGGCTTTTTAAAAAATGTTGAAAAACAGGGTGTGGATTTTATTAAGAGTTTATAAACAGAGTTATCAACATTTTTTAAACCGGATTTTTATATTCGATGTTGAAAACCCGACTGGATAAAGAAAATACCATATACTGCAGCGGACTTTTCCTGTCCGCGCGCTGGTTCGTGCTCAGCAGTGAAGCCCCCGAGGGTATAAACCTTATAATTTTACCTGATAAAGAAAGTGCGGAATATTGCACTTCGGACCTTTACCAACTTACAGAAGGAGACAAAGTTTTCCTTCTTCCTCCGGGCGGCAATGGAATAGAGAGGAGTAACTATAAATCTTCCATAAGTGTCCAGAGGACGGCAGCCATCACCGCCATTCTCAAGAATAAAGGCGGGCAGATATTCGTGGTATGCTGCCCGGATGCCCTCGAAGAAGGTATTTCAGCGGGCAGGGAAGCTGAAAAAGATGTACTGACAGTCAGAAAAGGACAGGAAATACCCTTCGATACCATAATAGAATCCATGGGCAGGATGGGGTTCGAGCGTTGTGACTTCGTTTCGGCGCCCGGCCAGTTCGCAGTCAGGGGATCCCTGATAGACATATTCTCCTATGCCGATAACGAACCCTACCGTATTTCCTTCTGGGGCAATGAGATAGAAAGTATCAACATATTTGACTGCAACACCCAGATTTCCAAAGGAGAAAGGAATAGTGCGGACATAATAGGCGGAGCGCTCTCCGAAATCAGCGGGCAAGGCAGTAACCTGCTCGAGATAATCCCGCAAAACTCCACCATCTGGCTCGATTCTCCGGACGTATATAAAGAGAAGGACTTCTACATTCTCACGGAGAAGTTCCGCAGGGTATTCCTGCAGATTCCACTGGGTGTCAAGGCGGTATCCCCCGAGAAATATCACATCTCCCCCCAACCGCGCTTCAATAAGAACTTCGACCTGCTTGAAGATGATATCCGCCGCAAGAAAGAAACGGGATACAAAGTATATATATATGGAGAGAAGGCATCCCAGCTGAACAGGATAAAGTCCATTATTTCGAGCGAGGGAGGAATACTGCCGGAGTTTGTGGAAGGGAAGAATATCCATGAGGGATTCGTGGATGAAGATTCGAAGGTCGCGTGCTACACCGACCACGAGATATTCGACCGTTTCCACAGGGTAAGTATCAGGCGTACGGTGGAAAAGAGCGAGCAGCTCACCATCAACGACCTGAACTCCTTCAATCTCGGGGATTACGTTGTGCATATCGACTACGGCATAGGCGTTTTCGGCGGCCTGGTGCGCATGTACGATGAAAAGGGCCGCGTGCGGGAGGTAGTGAAAATAACATATAAGGACGGAGATGTGGTGTTCGTGTCGGTGCATGCCCTCAACAAGCTCTCCCTCTTCCGTTCTTCCGAAGGAGAAGCGCCAAAAATCAATAAGTTAGGATCCAAGACATGGGCTACCCTGAAGGCAAATGCCAAGCGCAGGGTCAAGGATATAGCGAAGGATCTCATCCAACTCTACGCCAAGCGCAGGGCTACCAAAGGCTTCGCATTCTCGCCAGACACCTACCTGCAGGACGAGCTGGAATCCTCATTCATGTTCGAGGATACTCCGGACCAGGAAGCTGCTACCATCGCGGTTAAACGCGATATGGAGGACGATTGCCCAATGGACCGTCTGGTCTGCGGAGATGTTGGGTTCGGGAAAACGGAAATAGCTATACGCGCGGCCTTCAAGGCCGTAACGGACGGTAAGCAGGTGGCGGTCCTCGTGCCTACCACCATCCTCGCCCTGCAGCACTACAATACCTTCACGGCGCGCCTGGCGAATTTCCCCTGCACCGTAGAATATGTCAGCCGCCTCCGCACCGCAAAGCAGATAAGCGAGATAAAGAAGAAAGTCGCAGCCGGGCAGATAGATATAATCATCGGAACGCATAAGATTCTGGGCAACAGTTTCGAATTCAAGGACCTGGGCCTGCTCATAATAGATGAGGAGCAGAAGTTCGGCGTAGCGGCCAAGGAAAAACTCCGCCAGTTCAAGGCTTCGGTAGATACCCTCACCCTCACGGCCACCCCTATCCCCAGGACCCTACAGTTCTCCCTGCTCGGGGCTCGTGACCTCAGCATCATCAACACCCCTCCTCCCAACCGCATCCCGGTACAGACGGAGATAATCCTCTTCGACGAGAAGGAAATAAAAAGCATCATTAATTACGAACTCAACCGAGGAGGACAGGTTTTCTTCCTCCATAATAAAGTAGAGGAACTGCCTCATATAGAGAGAATTCTCCAACGCCTTGTGCCGGATGCGAAGATATGCACGGCACACGGACAGATGGAGTCCAGGACCCTCGAGGACAAGATGCTGGGTTTCATCAGGGGAGATTTCGATATACTCCTCTGTACCACCATAATCGAGAACGGTCTCGACATCCCAAATGCCAACACCATCATCATCAATCAGGCGCAGAACATAGGCCTGAGCGACCTGCACCAGCTCCGCGGACGCGTCGGCCGGTCCAACCGCAAATCCTTCTGCTACCTCATAGTCCCTCCCCTCGCATCGGTTACCGAAGACGCCCGCCGGCGCCTTCGCGCCATCGAGGAATTCTCGGACCTCGGCAGCGGATTCAACATCGCCATGCAGGACCTCGACATCCGTGGTGCCGGAAATCTGCTCGGTGCGGAACAGAGCGGATTTATGATGGATATGGGTTACGAAACCTTCCAGAAGGTTATAAATGAAGCTATGGATGAACTCGGCATAGAGACGGGGCAAAAGCTTAATAGAGGTAGGGAGAAATTTATTTCGGACTGCACCATCGAAACCGATCAGGAGGCCCTAATCCCCGATGACTATATCGACATTACAGCAGAGAAAATCCGCATCTACAAGCAACTCGATTCCATGGATTCCGAGAAGGATCTGGACCGTCTGGCCATGCATCTTACCGACCGCTTCGGACGTATCCCCCAGGAGGTTTACAATTTGTTTTCGGTTGTCAAGATCCGGAATCTCGGAATGCGTCTCGGCTTCGAGAAAATAATAGTCAAGAACGGAATGTGCATCTGCTGGTTCATATCTCTCGAGAACTCCCCCTATTTCAAGTCGGATGTGTTCGAAAAGATACTTGCCACGGTATCGTCCGGCACCACGCCTTTCGTACAAATTGAAACTTGTCGCACACGGAGTGGACGGACTCCAAGGTTCCTGGGCACTTTTGAATAAGTTGGGATAAATTCTTATCTTTGTAGGCTTTATTGACAGGAGAAGTGGCAAACTTACTGATAGAGGTCGGAAATACTGCGCTGAAAGCGGCATGGGCCGAGGGAATGACTCTCGGCAAGGCTTTCCGTTTCCAGGGAGAGAAGGTGATGGAGTTCATCCTCTCCCTCACCGAAAAAGAGAAACCGGAGGTAATGGCCGTGGTATCCGCGAAGCCGGTCACCCCTGCCGAAGAGGAGATTCTCCGCGGGGAATGCAGGCATCTGATGATACTCGACAGCGCCCATCCCGACATCCTGCAGCGCTACGACCTTCCGGACTATCTGTCCTACGACAGAGCCGCCTCGCTGCTCGCGGTCCGCTATCTTTTCAAGGGCAAGCCCTGCGTGGTATTCGATTTCGGAACGACCCTCACCATCGACCTGACCTCCGAAGACGGGCAGTACCGCGGCGGAAATGTCTCCCCCGGATTACTCACCCGCTTCAAGGCCCTGAGCCGTTATTCCAAGTCTCTGCCGCTGATGAACATCCCTGCCCGCATCCCCCGCGAAGGCAACTCTTTGGAAACTTCCATAGAGTCCGGAGTCGTTTCGGGCATAATGTTTGAAATTGAAGGTTATATCCGCCGGCATCCGGGGCACGTGGTGGTATTCACCGGCGGAGATGCCACCTATTTTGCCAAGCGCATGAAGCAGTCGCTCTTCATCGTGAGCAATCTGGTCCAGATGGGCTTGGCGCTGATAACAGACGAT
>CACWOZ010000004.1 GCA_902762655.1 uncultured Bacteroidia bacterium | reverse complement strand
CTCCTTATGCCTTGTCTTCAACGGAATACCCAACTTGTATCCTTCCCTCTCCAACTCTTTCATAAAGGCAGCTACGCGCGAAGGAATAGCTCCGAAATAATGGTCGTCAAGCTGTTGGTTCTTGCTGGATTCATGACCCATCAGCGTACGCCCTGTGATCATCAAGTCCGGCCTGGCGGCGTAGATATCCTCATCCACAAGAAAGTACTCCTGCTCCCATCCCAGATAAGTGTATACACGTTTCACAGCAGGGTCGAAGAGGCGGCAGATAGGTAGTGCAGCATCTCCTACGGCCTTGAGAGATCGCTTTAAAGGAGTCTTGAAATCGAGGGCCTCGCCGGTGTAAGCGACGAAAACGGTCGGTATGCAGAGAGTATCGTCCTGTATGAATACTGGAGAAGCAGGGTCCCACGCCGTGTAGCCGCGAGCCTCGAAGGTTGCACGGATGCCTCCGCTCGGGAAACTCGAAGCGTCCGGTTCCTGCTGTACGAGACTTTTGCCTGTGAAGGTCTCTATCACTCCCCCCTTCCCATCGTAGTCAATTAGAGAGTCGTGCTTCTCGGCTGTGCCGTCGGTGAGGGGCTGGAACCAGTGGGTGATATGCGTCACGCCATGCTCCAGGGCCCATTTCTTCATACCGGCAGCCACCTTGTCCGCGATTTCCATATCAAGTGACAGTCCTTCGTCTATGCACTTCACGAGGGCGTCATATGTCTCCGGGTCCAGATACCTGCGCATCTTTTCGCGCGTGAATACAAGTTCCCCGAAGTAGCGGGATACTTCACTTTCCGGCACTGGAATATCCGCCGCCTTCTTCTTGAAGGCCTCGAGAACGATTGAGTTTCTAAGATTGGACATACTAAAGGATGTTCATTGATTGTTCGCGTATCTTTTCGAGTTCGTCCTTCATGCGTACCACCGCTTTCTGTATAGAGGCGTTGTTCGCCTTGGAACCTGTGGTATTGATCTCGCGCCCCATTTCCTGGACTATGAATCCCAGCTTCTTGCCAGGCCAGGCTTCCCCGTCTATGGTATCCAGGAAATATGCGCAGTGCTGCCGCAGACGCACCTTCTCTTCGTTTATATCATATTTCTCGAGCCAGAAAATCATCTCCTGCTCGAAGCGCTCTTTATCCAATTTGACGTTCAGTTCCTCGGCAGCCTTGAGAATCTTCTCCTTCACGGTAACCATGCGTTCCTGCTCGTGGGCTTCGACCTCGTTCTCCAGGTCAAGGATATTCTGCACCCTGGAAGTCACATCTTTGTAAAGAGCCTCTCCCTCCCTGCTACGGTAGTCGTCAACGGCATCCAGGGCCCTGTCAAATGCAGCCTCGACCTCAGGCCAGTTCTCTTCGTCTATCACATCCTCCTTCTTGACGGTCACGACATCCGGGAAACGCAGTATGGCGGCAAGGATTTCGTTGTTCATGCGGTCGGTTTCGGAGACCGAACACATTGCAAAACCTGGGAGATTCTCACGAATCCTGCTGACCTGATCATAATAATCCTTCACGACCGCAGCATCCACCAGTTTGGCAGATTCTGCCGTGGACGCTTCGAAATTGATGTAGACATCGATGGTTCCCCGCACCAGGCGCTCCGCAATCTTCTGCCTGATTGCGAGATCCTTGTCCTTGGGGAGAAGGGAGGATTTGATGCTGATGTCCGCGCTCTTCGAATTGAGCGTACGTATTTCGACTGTCAGTTTGCCGGCAATCAGATTGACCTCCGCCTTGCCGTAGCCTGTCATGGATTTAATCATAACAAAGTGGATTATTACGCACAAAAATAGTATAATTGGAGCAATTATAAAAATCGTCCTCTCCGCCTATTGATCGTCAATGCCCACGTATTTGACGGTCCATCCGGCAGGAATGATCTTGCCCCAGGTGGTGCTCCAGTTGGATGCGTTCTTAAGCGAAGCGTCCAGCCAGATTTCGCCTGTCGCCGCAACACCGCCCAGCCAGGTTGTGCCGTCGGAGATGAAGGCGTCATCCCGGTAGTTCTTGCCAAGCATCTTGATGTAATTTATCTTGGGGCAGCCATAGAACATTCTCTGGTAGCATCCCTGGTAAAGCGTCGTAGCCACCAGCACAGGCGCATTTTCCAGCTTTGTGCAGTTGTAGAACATGTTGCGGTAGCAGGTCTTGCCAAGAGTCTTGGCCGGCAGGAGCTGAGGTCCGCGCTCCAAGTTGGAACAGCTGTCGAACATGGACTTATAGGCATTCTCCGATACAGTCAGCATCGGAATCTCAAGGTTATAAGCATCGACAAGATTCGTATTCGCCTTGAAGAAGTCCAGGAATGAAGATCCGGTAATCGTAGAGCCCTCTGTCGTGTAACTGTCACCGACTACCAGAGATGCAAGGTTTCCACCTACTTCGAACTTGCCGCCGGTGCAGGAGAATCTGCCCTGGGGATTCCAGGACTTGGTAGGCACAGCGTGGCTACCCACGCAGAAACTGACCTTCTGGCCTGCAGTCAGGGAGATGTTTTGATTGGAGGAGAATTGTGTCCATTCACCGTCGTCTATCTTGTACTCGCCGGCATGGTACAACTTCACTGTACAATTCTCAATAGCCTTGACATAGAAGTGATTTGTAGGTCTTGAGGGAGGAGCTACGTTTTCAAAGGCAGCGCTGGCTTTGGTAAAATACTCATTGTAGACCCAGACGGTTGTAGCGCTATTTGGCTTGTTTGACTTGAAGTAGCAAGGGAAAGTACGCTCTCCCTCGCTTACGGCAAGGCCCGAATACTCCTCCCAGGTAAGCGTGCGGAGGAAGTAGAATGACGGTTTGTCTATAAATGCAGATTCGTTCGTGGCAATCGAACGCCCGGAAACGACTGGCAGGTTGACATCTTTGGAAGTGTCCGGCGTCAGGGTCAGGCCCTCGGGTTCGACAATGAACACCAGGGGAAACATGGATTCCGGCAATTCAGAAGGAACGGTTATATTCACGGTCAAAGGCGTGCCCGTAGCAAGCAGCACCGGACTGTCACACGAAACTCTCAGCGGCTGTTTTTTCTGCAGAGTGATTTCAACCTCTCTGTAGAGGCGCAGATCCTGAGGGTTACCGGGATTGTGGCCCGTTATCTTTATCTTCTGGGTCTTGGTCTCGTCCAGCGGCTCTACCGTGTTGAACCTTATGGTCCGGATACCTTCCACCCCACCCACAGTAGCGGCGACCGGGAAGAAGAAGCCTCTGGTGGCCACCCTGTGGCCGTTGTCGTCGTAGAGGATGAGGATATCGTCGGAGCCGTCTTCCATAGGCTCCAGTTCCACCCTTACGGCTGCTGTGTTCAGATTGGGTTTGTCCGAGTTCACATTGTTGAAAAAACGCGCGAACAACTCATAGTAAGAGCCTTCTTCCGCCGGGCCGCTGTAAGTTCTGGTCATGAACGGCTCCACCACCAGGCGGGTGGTTCCGTTGGAAATGTCGGAAAGATGCCGCATCGAGACATCGGCCGATATGTCTTCGGCTCCCGAAGAAACGGCGGCGAGTTCGGGGGTTTGCACGCCCTCGGAGGAAATCCTGTGCAGCTGGATATTGTAGCGGAAGTTCCTGTAGATGGGATAATACCGGGAGACTGTCTGGCCACCTTCCACCGCGGATTCCATCAGGTCCAGACGATAGTAGTACCATTGGTCGTCATCCTCGAATTTACCGCAAATAATGATGAAGGTGGGCCCGATATGATCCGTAGGGACCCCGCGCTCGTAAATGTAGAAACCGCTTTCGGTGTCGTTTTCGTCGTACAGGAGAACCCGTCCTCCGCTGGTGGCCGGATTCTCGAATTCGGAAGCCGGAGGAATGACAGTGCTGAGGGCCACACTGGAGGGCATGTTGCCGGGATACTGGATGTCGTCTTCCAGTTGTTCAAAAGTTGCCTTTTCATAACCGCTGAAGCGGTACCCCGATGAAGGATTGAAATCGAAGCGGTTTACTGCAACTGGCTCGTTACTCCGATAAGGAACGACCGAGCCCCTTTCGGGGTAGAAGATAACGGCGTAGCTGTGAAGTTTGAAATTGTCGGAGGCGTTGGAAACCTGAATCTTGGCAAAGTTCCTGATGAGCGGAACGTACTGGAAAAATGCCGCGGTCTCGGCGTCCGGCTCAAAGCTTCCGTTCGCTAATTTAACAGGCTCCTGGGTGTCGGGGTCTTTCTTGGCTTTGATGTACGGCACATAGAGTTTCTGCCAATAGGCCTGCTTGTTGTCGAAGGACAAAATGCCGGGGAGGCTCTGGTAGGAATAAGAACCGGTTATCAGCTGATTCTCATCCACATTTCCCAGGATATGGACGGTGCGGCCGAAATCGGACAGCTCCAGCTGGACACTGAACGTATACAAGGAGGTAATCCGGTCTCCTTCGGAAAGAGGAAAATGCTCCTGCGGAATTTCGTAATTATCCTGGATGCCGACCAGCGTAGCTTTCCTGATGTACTTGATACTCTGGCTGCTACCACAGACGACAAGGTACATTTTGTCCGGGTCCAGGTAGGGCGTATCGGTGATGTTGCCGTCGCCGGTCTCCAGCGAGCGGGTGGCAGGGAGAACCTGGACATCGGGCACGGAGAAGGTGATGGTGACGGGGGCGCCTTCGAGCGAAGCGTCAACGACGGTTCTCCCCCGCTCCAGTTCAGTTGTGCAGGATGCTGCCAGAAGGATTGCGCTCAGGTATGCAAGCAACTTTCTCATGGTTCTCTGTCTCCCCATACGAATTGATTGCGTGGATTCCACTGCTCGTCGCCCCAGTACCAGGAGTCATAGACGCAGCGGAGGAGCGCCGTCGACGATGTACTTGTGGTCACGGTTCCGCTGCCTGTATTTACGTTTACGACGCCGTTGGCCGACCAGTAATCTCCCCTGAACATGAATTCAAAAACGCCTTTCGCGGATAGCTGGGCGATGAATTTGATCTCGCTCATGGTGGGAATGCGCCACCTTCCGCCGGGGAAACCGTCTTCCTGATACCCTGCACAACGATATTTGGCCTGGGACTCGGTGAGAGTACCGAATTCCGTTCCGCCCAGTTTTGTCGAGATCCTGTAGGCGGGAGCGAGCATATTGATCGTACGGGACGATTTTTCCGTAGGACGATAGTACATCAGCGGCCGGTTCTCTCCGGTCAGGGCCAGCGGCGAATTCACATCGCCGTCCACTACGGGGGCTGGAGTGAAGTTGGACTCATCATTACCGGTCCTGTCCGGAAGGACATCATCCGCTTCAGACGAGCCGTCGTTCACGAAACTGTAGCCCAGGACGGGCTTCGTGGTATCGTAGCCGTCAATACGCGGATCCCCGATGATAAATTCTGACTTCTGCGGAAGCACCGTCACGTTGATCCTGAAAATGTCACGTCCGCCGCCGGTGTACCAGACAGTACGCCACTGGTATTCTTTCCTGTTGTTGTCCGTGGTGAGTTTTTTATATGGCTCGGTATTATCATTACCCGTCCTGATAAAGCGACCGTTGTCGATATAGACATACCCCCATGGCATGCCCAACCAGGGTGCGGTACCGTTGTCATAGCCATATACGCTTCCCTTCTTCTTGATTTCCGTATCCGAATTTAAGCAGGATTCGATGTAGATGGCTGGATACTGGATGATGGTGATGTGTTTCAGGTACTCGTTGTAGGGGTAAGCCCCCGGAGTCAGGTCCTCATGGACGATGTCGAACTCTATGGTATAGGGAGAATAATCGAAGTCGTCCTTGGTGTAATCGTTCTGGAGGTCGTGGCTGAACTCTATGGAAGTGGAAGTATTGGAAAGCCAGCTGGATGGTTCGTATGTCGCCTGGCCGTTGGGGTCCTGATCCTGGCCGTTATACTCGAGATAATAGGTTCCGTCAGCATTTTTCCGCACCCAGGCGTGGTACTTGGTGTTGTATTTGTTCACTACCTGGCTTTCATTCGTAATCTCACCGTAGAAAGGCCTGGTTGCCTTCACAGTGTTATCGACTATCTTTACATCGTGGCTGGAGATAAAGGGGATACTCAAGCTGGCTAAGTTATTGAGACTCTTAGGCTTTGTATCGACAGAAAGGTAGCGGGCCTTGCTGATGACGGCATACTTGTCGATCGGCACACTCTTGTTCTGCCAGTCCAGGATATAGTAGGTAGTGGGGTTGAGCAGCGCCTTACCCTCGTCCGTCTCCGATCCCAGAATGGAGACATCGATGTTGAAATGATACCAATAGTTTCTTTCAAGGCTGCTGACCGGCAGGATGACTTTATAATAATACTTGCGCCTGTCGTAGGAGTATCCGTTGGTCTCCGTGCGGCGCCAGTCCATCTCAAGCTTGAGATAAGGCTGAGCGGGCAGGGGCTGGGTATAATCCGGCTTTCCGTTAGACCAAGCCACAGGGTACGAATACATCGGATAGGTGTTGTAGTAGATCTTCTCACTTGATCCGGAGCCTACTGATGTATGCGCCAGGAATTCTGTGCCGTTGTCCCTGAGGAAGGGGCGCCTTCTGGCTTCATCGCTATAGGAGAAATACTCCGGACTCGTGTTATCGGCGCCGGATTCGGTCCCGAGCTCCACGTTCTTTGCTCCGTCCACAAGATAAATGCGCATGGTATGCAGCACGGGAGTCCAAACCTCATACGGATCATCGGTGCTGGTGTGTTTCAGCGTCACTTCGCTTGCAACGGATATCGCCGTAGTCATCTTGGCGGCGAAGCGTCGCGCCTTTATGGTTCCGCTGGCGCTGATTGGAGCAGACTCGTCGTATGTAATCACCGTCTTGCCGTCCATAAGGAAACTATTCTGGATGTATTCTTTTTCCGTGGAGGCGAAATCGGTTATAACAGCTGTGGCAGCGAGTTCCGAAAGGGATGTTCCATCCATGGAGTCACCGGGTGCCAGATCTCCGCTATAATTGACCACGGCATAGACCGTAGCCTTCATATTGTTCGCAGCCGTAAAGATCTGTTCGGCAACGACTCTTGTGAGCACGATGTTGAAAGTGGCCTCCCATTGTCCTTCGGTGTAGATGACAGGATCTTCGTCAAGATCCACCCTATGGTGATAGACGGCATCGGCATCACTTGCCGGAGTTTCTCCGGGATAGAAGAAGAAATCTACAGACTTGATGAGGTTCTCGTTGAAGCGCGTCTCGCCGTCTGCCGGCTCCGGATCCACTTTGGTAAGTGCCGGATCTTCGCACCGGACGGTAAGCACCAGACCGGAGACAGCGTTGTCGAGTCTGGGTTCACGCTGGCATCCCGCTGCCAGGAGCAGTGAGATAACGATCAGAATATGGAACCACTTTTTCATCATTCGTTCCACTTCTTTTTAAGGATGATCCTGTAATAGTCGATGGACTCGGAATCCAGGTCTATCCAGCGTTCATTGTCTCCGATTTCGACACAGAAATGGAGGTCGATGTAATTGCCTTCCAACTCTGCATCTGTATGCGAGCCGGGATTGCAGGAGATTTCAAATTCAATCTTGCAGTCCTCGATCCTGCCATCCTCCGGATGCTCGTAGTTCGGGTAGATAACAGCCTCCGTAGGCGTGACTGTGAAAATGCCGTCAAGCTTGGTGTATCCTTCAAGGACGCCAGCTACTGGCACCACGTGCAGCTTCTGCCCCACCGGCGTGGCGATGAGGATGTCGCCTTTTATAATGTTGGTCTGGCTGTTCAGCGTGTGCCAGAAATAGATATTATAGCCATCTGTGATCTGTTCCTTTTTGAACGTAGCCGGATCGTTCTCCGTAATGGTGAAACGGCGCACTACATTCACGGTAGCGGTGGTAAAGTCAGAATCAAAGGTGGTCTTGTCCCATGGGAGCACCACTATCTTGAATTGCAACGTCCGGGTAGCCTCGGCAAAGTAAGCATAGAGAATCCAGGAATGGTTGCGGCAGAGCACATCATCGGCCGGCATAAAGAAAGTGGCCGTCTGATCTCCCTCCCCGACATCATAGACGATGGTGCCGGAAATACGCTTGTCGGTTTCCCGTATGTAAATGGGGCCAATCTGGGACGATACTGCCACCGCCGCATCCAGTCGGCTTTCATACTCCTGGGCCGATTCCAGGTCATGCCCGGGGCTGCGGAACAAAAGTTCGTCCGGATGATTGGAGATGCTGATCTTGCTGTTCTCTATCAGCGGTGCGCCGTTTTCTCCGGCGATGACGGCCGACATAGGGGTATAGCCGTCGATATCGAAGAGATTGTCGGTGGTGTCGTATTTGCGGTCGGTGAACAACTTTTCAGAGGCAGCTATCTGGCAGTCATGCCCCGAGGCCGTTCCACCGAATGATATACTCCTGATGACGCAGTCTGGGTTTTTCGCAACCGCAGGATCTGTGTCAGAGGCTGGTGTCCCTTGCTGACAGAAGACAAATCGGATCTTGGATACGGCCCTTGTAAGGGTTACGGTAGAAACATTAAGGATAGGATAGACGCCAGTGACAGGAGCGGCTTTGAGCGTGCCGGACATGGGCAGTCCGGCCTCAGGGACAGACATCGTAAGGGACGTTCCTCCAAAGAATGGATCCGTGATGGACAAAGCTTCCAATTCAGCGCGCGTGGTCTCTTGCGAGAGGGAGGCTTTGATCGATGCTACATTGGCCAGGGCATAAACATCGACCCTGGTATCAGGCTGGCTCAGCAGGTGGAACATCTCCCGGCTCAGGGGCATTCCGAAACGTGTTACGGCATCATGCGAAAGACCTGTGTTTACAAGTTGTGTGGAGGTGAATCCCTTGTAGCCCACCAGATCACCGTCGCGGGCTCCACCGCTTACAAAGACCCACAATTGCAGGAAACTGAAGTTTTTCTCGTTGTTCAGGGAGCCCACGTTGCCCGTTTCGGCTTTAGTGGATAAAATATCAGGAATGTAGATGTTGACCGACAGTTCAGCTTGATTCACTTCCCTGTCGAGATGATGGCAAGAGATGACGGGCAATGCCATCAGGAGCATTACCGCCATTCTCAGGATATGCATCATCATTTTCATCTGCTTATGCGTCAATAAGGAAGTTTGATTCCGCCGGGTTCAACCTGGATCCAGTCCATTTCCGCAGTTACACCTATCTCCAACTGCGGGTCCCTGAGGTCTGGAACGGTGTTGTAAGCGTTGGCAAGGTTGTGTACTTTCACATAGACGGTGGTCTTGCGGTCGGTGTCGAATACGCCGGCAATGTTTTGTCCGGAGGGTTTTGTGCCATCAGCAGGATTGAGTTCACCGGCCAGGTAGAACCTGCATCCGGGCTGCACGGTGCCTTGCTGGCACTGGAAGGCGGACGATGTATTGTTCTGGAACTCCATAGCAAAATGCACCACCTGGTCGTCGGCTGTTGGGAGCACCAGGACCTGCACATACTGTGAGGTACCGCCCATCGTGATACCGCTGATATTGTTGTCGTAAACAAACCAGTCGGACGATGAAGCCTTGGGCGCGAAACTGTAGTCCACGTCCTTCTGGTCGCCGATGATGATGCCTGTCAGTGGGCATCCGCTTGCCGCTGCTGCATCCCCTTCCGGTGCAAGGAAGCGGAACTCCACAAGGCCGTCAGCATACTGCATCTGGTCCACTATTGCAACAGAGCGCGTGGACGAAGTGACGATAGGGCCCTGGGTATAATAGGAAAGGATATCGCTCCAAGTGGCGTTTTGAGGAGTATACTGCGAGTGGACACTGTCGTCCGCTGAAGTCTTGATGGCGCTGTTTGCAAAATACCACAGGCTGGGCGGATAGCAGTATTGTGAAACCGGAACCAGCGAGATGTTAACCCCACTGATTTGCCTTACGAAACGGTGGCCATTCCACCACATGCCTATGGCTCCTTCCGGGACGCCGTAAGTAGTGGGGAAACCCGTCCCCGCTGAAGTGCGGACGTTCTGGAGATCAGAGAGTTTTGTCATTACAGCGTTGATAGCATCGGGATTGGAACCGCTATATAGGGACAATACACCCAGAATGTTCTGTTCGAAGCGATAAAGGGTCTGGTACGAGCAGGCAGAAATCTCATTTTCCATGGCAAAAACATCCAGAAATGCCAGGATGTCCGCATCGCCTGAAGCCTCCAGGGTCTCAACAACGCTGTTGAGGGCGGCAATGAGGTTGTCTGCAGTCTGTTCTAGGGAGGTTCTGTCTGCGGGCTCCAGAATGGGCTCCAGGCAGAACGAAATGTCTTCCGACACATTGAGGTCATCCAGCCCGGATGGGGTCAGGACGCCATTTTTGTGCTTGCCTGCTTTGGATGAAATCTCTCCGGCATCGGAAGCCTTCCCATAGGCCAGTACACGGTTCGTTTTCAAGGGAACCTCGGCAATGTCGTATAAATGGGAATTGTTGTTGGCAACCAGACCAGTCTGGGAAATTGTCGGATTCTGGATATAGACATTACTGCCTCCGAGCCTGGGGTTGCCGTTACCTACGGGACCGGAATTATTCGTCTGGAAAGGAACGACATACACTTGTTCGATTCCCCTGAAGCCGGCGCCGTCCTGGGTAATGGCAGTCGTCATCTTGGTATTGGTGGAGACAGAGCCCCTTGGAGCCACCGACAGGGAAAGGGAAATACCGTTCCCATCATTCGGCTGCCCCGACTTGGCGCATGCCGATGCTATTAGCACCAGCAACGGAAGCAGCAAACGATATGAATGGAAACGTTTCATAATTCAATCTGATATTGGCCGGAATTCTGCCAGTCGAGGGTGACGCTGACACCCACGGTAGGATCCTGTGTAGTAACGATACCGGTATCGTACACTTTTGCCTTCAAGACTTTAAGACCGCCAGCGCGAAGAGGCTTGGTGATGCCTAGAACGGTTTCAGTCACGCTGTCGTCTGCAAGGGTGACATAGCAGCGCCATCTCCAGAGAGCCTCGTCTGCATCGTCGGCCACAAAAGCATCCTGCGAATCAATGATGACTTTAGTTCCGTACGGGTCTTTGGAAGGAAAGTGTACCGAGGCAAAACAGCGTTGGGTGCCGCCACTTACAGGAAGTTCATCGGTGAGGACAAAAGTATCCGTTCCGAAAACATATGTACTGTCGGCCACATGAAAACCAGTGGCAAACCCGTCCAAAAGCACTTTGACATTTTTAACAGTAGTGGCCTCGGAGGTATCCAGCACCAGGGCCGAGGCGGCATTCACCATGTAGAGCGTAACGTCGAAATTCTGGTCCTGGTTGGCTTTCACGTTCATATTGAGACGGGCGGTAAAAAGGCCGGTGCGGTGCGGGGATACCATATTGGTAGTCCCATCGCCTGCGGTGTGCTGCTTCAGTTGACCGGCATACAAATGGTCGCTGTCTTCCAGCGTCACGCTGCCGTTACCCTTCAGATTGGCCACCGCCGTGTGAGAATACTCCCGCGAAGGGAGGTAGATGGTATAGCTTGTCTCGTTGGCATCCATGATTACGTTCACGTGCTCCAGACGGTCGAAGGGCTCGGAAACATCGTAGAACGAAAGATCCACATCGTGGGCGAAGTCCGTGAAGACAGGAGCGAGATAGGCACGGAGGGCATCGTCGACAAAGATGTCCGCACCCTTGTCCAGAACCGACTTTTGCTCCGTAGTGACATTGGTCACCAGCCTGAGTTCATAGTCAATCTGGAAATCAGCGCCGCAGTCGCTCAGGTCGTCATCGATCAGGCTGCAGCTCCCCAAAGAGAGGAGAACTGCCGCCATGGCAATGAGTAAACCTTTATGTATCACGGACTTCACTTCAGATGTGTCATGCGATTCTATAAAGGAAAATTACTCGCCGAGGATTATGTTGTCAAAGACAAGGCCGGTTTCCCACTTGAGGTCTACGCTGAGACCGAGGGAAATCTGCGAGGAACGCAGGTCCGGAACGGTACTGTAGGCTTTCTGCAGGGAGGTTGCACTAATGACAAAGTTAGCGGTGGTCATGAAGTCCTGCATGAACACACGGCGCTCCTTGAGCGTGGTGCCGTCGGCATTGAACGGAGGAAGGGCCTGCACGGTGGGCCAGGTCACACCTTCGCTGCGGTCAGCCGCATCACGGCCGGCGTCCGGATTCAGCTTGCCGATGAGGTAGAAGAGACCGCCGTTTCGGATGATGTTGTGCTGTCCCCAGAAGTCCTTGCCGGAATTGTTTTCGAACTCGAGGCAGATATAGACATCGTTCTGCTTCTGACCCTTCAGTGCCGCATTCCAGTTGTCCCAGACAAGGGTATAGTTGGGGGCGCTGGTGCCGGAGGCGGGGATGGCGTCGGAGACAATGTCCTTGTCATAAATGCACTGGCCAAAAGTGGAACCGGCAACCGGGAGGAAGTCCCAACCCACGGTGGTGGGAACACCGCCTACCAGAATGCCCTTCAGCTTGAAGGTATTGTCGGTAACGTCAATCTTCGCATTCGGCTCATCTGTGTCGGTAAGAGATGAATTCTTGGCCACCTGAATAGCATGGTTGTTATCTTCCAGGGTGGCAGCGCCGTATTTGATATCACTCTTTAGCAGAGCTGTACCATAGTTGATATTGTACTGCATCGCCACCGAACGGGTGGTAGAAACCACATGGGAGTTCGCGCTCCAGTTCTTGGAAGTCCAGCTGGCATCTGCATCCCAGGCAGCAACACCCTGCGGATATTCAGGCTCGGTGACGGTCTCGTTGGTCACACGGATGGGAGAATTGCCAACGTAGCAGATCTCTGCAGGATAGTAGACATTGTAGCAGGAAGTGGCACCGGCGGTGCTGAACACCTGCACATTGGCAAGATAGCTCCAGGTAATGGTACCGGGGGTGGTTACCCGACCGTCTGTATCCGTAGATTTGGTTGTGGTAACAGCGAGCTGCGAACAACCGGCAGGAAGATTAAACGCAACGTTAGGATACTCATCCAGTGCAGAACCCGTGGAACCGATACGAGAGATCAGACTGATGTCTCCGGTATAGCCGCTGGCAGTCTTGACATCAGAAACCACCTTCCAGGTGAGGGAAGGTGCGGTGCCTTCGAAGCAGCTTTCAATTCTGCTCTTGATCTTGTCGGCCAGCGCCTTGGCTGTGGCTTCATAAAGGTCGTTGGGTGTGGCCGAGTGGATATGGTTCATGACGACCAGCAGGTCACCCATGGTACGGGAAACGGCAGGGCCGGAGCCGGCACGGACTTCACCCGGAGTAATGGTAGCCAGCGTGGTGAGCGCCTGCGCCAGAATTTCACCCAGAGGGCGCATGGGAGTGCCGTCGCTGGGTTCTTTGGTTGCAGGAGTGATGACGCCGGGAGTGGCGTCAGAGATGGTGACATATTCCGTCCACTTAAGGTTGACGTTATAGTTGGTGCCGCCAAAGTTTACATTATCGGCAGTCGTCAATTCAGATGCCGTGATGTAATTGAGAGCGGCCAGGATCAGGTCTCCGTACTGACGATACTTCTCGTTGTAGCCGGATGCGTTGATATCCACGATGCGGCTCAGGGCAAAGTCGTACTGGGTAAGGTCCGTAGCATTGCTGTTGTCCACCTTGCTCAGGTAGCTGATCTTTCCCTGGGCAAAATCCGAGTTCTCACCGCTCTTGGGGGCCTTGCCGTAAAACATGAGCGTGTTGGTTTCGTGGGGAAGGGCCAGTTCGAGGACACGGTGGCTCTTGCTCTGGTCGGTCGTCGCATCGGAGCTGCTCATGACACTACCAAGGGAATAATGCTTGTTAGCCGTGCCCGGAACGATAATGTGACTGCCGTCGGCAAGGGTACTGCTGCGGAGGAAGCTGATGAGATGGGCGTCCTGGATCCCCCGGAACGCGTCTGCAGACGTAGCCTGGGTGTTGGGCGCCGTCTGCTTGGTCTGTGCCGTACGACCGGTGGCCACATTGAAGACAAAACTGGTATTCACCAGGCCAGTCTCCGGGTCATAGTTGGGATTGTCTTCCCGCTGCTCTCTCTGGCAGGCGGTGGCGGCAAGGGATACTATCCCGGCAATCGCCAAAAATTTAATGAATCGCATAATCATATATTAAAAAGTTAAATAATTATCGGGTTAAACGGTCATACTCTTCCATATCGCTGCGGTACTGCTCATACGCTGCCCGCTGGCGAGCTATATCTTCCAGTTGCATAAGGTTGCGCGAGGCACTTTCATCCCCGGCAGCAGCAGCCTTCCGGAGCATCTCCATGGCTTCCGCCTCGCGGCCGTTGTAGAAGAGGGCGACCGCATAAGCGTTGTCGCTCCTCGCATCGTCCCGCTTGGCCTCCAGCGCCTTAAGGGCGCCGGCATAATCGCCTGAGGCCATCAAGTCGATAGCCGAATTGATTTCCCTGGCACTCTCATCCGGAACATAGTCATAATAGATTCTGAGATATCCGGAATTACGCTGGTCCTGCAGCACGTTGGCCTTGAGTTTCGCGAACAGCGCACCGCCGTCCTTTTTCTTGAGGATGGACTCTCTGCGGTTTACATCAGGCTCAGTATCTATGACATTTATCACCCACTGCAACTGCTCTTTGGTAAGGCCGGCACCGCCGCCTTCGAGGACAAGGTCGTTGATCTGATCGCGGAATTCGCTCCAGGCTTCCCCTCCACCCACGGTTTCGAACATGGAATCAGGGATGGAAAGACGCTCCTGAATGTATTTCTGCAGCGACAGTGCACGTTCGTCCGCCAGCCACAAGTTATGACTCAGGCGGCCTTCGATGGATGCCAGACCAACGATCTGGATAACCTTTACGCTTGAAGTAGTGTCGGACAGTATCTGGGCTGTGACATCCATGATCTCGTCCAGTACCGGGCCATTGTCACGGTGATATTTCTTTTCGCTGAAACTTCTGAGCAGACGGACCTTATCCAACTCGTAGAAAACATACAGGGGCCCCTCTTCCTTGCGGAGGATGCGGTCTGGCGTATACGGACGGTATTCACTCATGGGGCGGAGAACGGGATGTGTCTTTTCCAGCTTTCCGGCCGTTCCCTTCCATTCCTCCACTACAGGAAGCTCGGGCACGAACTCCTGAGGCGGGAGCACCTCTTGAGGAGGGAGAATCTCCTGCGGACGGACCAGGGTATCTAACTGGTGGATGATTTCCAAAACCTCTTTTCGCTTCTGTCGCCGGGCAAGGTTATAGGACAGGTTGAGCCCCAGCTTGGGAATAATCACGGGGCCACGTTGGCTGCCAACCTCCGCACCGCAATATGTGCATTCATATTCCCTGGCATCCGCATAGCCGGCGCCGACACCGGCTTCCGCCTCAAGCCGCCAGTGGTCAGAAAGCCACCACGACCAGCCGGCGAACACGCCCATGCCGTAAAAATCTCCTTGGAGACGATGGTCCCGCACGCGCTGATACAGCCCTAAGGGGAACTGAACCGCGCCCACATTATAGTGTGTATAGATGAGATCTGCTCCGACAAACAGTTTGTCATAAACGCCCGAAGGCCAGAAACGGAACTCCGGGGCGACGAGGAGATGGCGCCACTTCTTTTCCACCGTCTTGCTCCAGTCCCAGACAAACCAGCGGGGCCAGGGCTTGATTCCGGCGTTAAATCCAACGGTAAAGTACTCACCCACAGGAATTTCCAAGCCGATATTTGGTGTGGCAGAAGCGGCATAGGCAAGGTTGGTACGGATGGCGATGACTTTGTACCAGGCCACAGTATCCTTCGACACTGCCGAAGAGGCAGTGGCAGGAATAATCGATAAACAACCTAAGGTGGTGATAAAGAATAAGATACTAACCACCCAATGCCTTGTAAATCTTAAAACTCTCATCTAAGCATATCGTTCATACGAACGTACTATCCTTAAGTACTACCAATTATGAATTGCAAAGTTAATAAAAAAAATTGCCTTTTTTATACATAAAAAGTTCAAAAGAATATGCTGCAATTAATTTTTCAGCGGCAATTGCAGAATTATAAAATAGTTCCTATTTTTGTAAGTTAATACAAAAGACGACAATGGAAGAAGAACGCAAACTGAATTTCCTCGAAGAAATCATCGAGAACGATCTCAAGTCCGGCAAAGTGGATTCCATTCTTACCCGTTTCCCCCCGGAGCCTAACGGATATCTGCACCTCGGCCACGCAAAGAGCCTGTGCATCAATTTCGGACTGGCCCAGAAATACGGCGGCAAGACGAATCTCCGTTACGACGACACGAACCCCACGAAAGAAGACACCGAATATGTAGATGCCATCAAGGAAGATATCAAATGGCTTGGTTTCAAGTGGGAAAAGGAACTTTACGCATCCGACTATTTCGACCAGCTCTATGAGTGGGCCGAACAGACGACCAGACCCAGGAAGAGATCAGCGCAGGGCGCGGCACAGTGGAAACTCCCGGCAAGGAGAGCCCCTGGCGGAACCGCACCCCCGAAGAGAACCTGCGTATCTTCCGTGAAATGCGTGACGGCAAGTACGCCGACGGCGAGAAGGTGCTCCGCGCCAAGATAGACATGGCACATCCCAACATGATGTTCCGCGACCCTATCCTCTATCGCATCAAACACGCACATCATCACCGTACAGGCGACAAATGGTGCATCTATCCCATGTACGACTACACCCACGGCCAGTGCGACTCCATCGAGCATATCACCCACTCCATCTGCACACTCGAATTTGACGTACACAGGCCCCTCTATGACTGGTTCATCGAGACCTTGGGAATCTTCCCCAGCCATCAGTACGAATTCGCCCGCCTCAACCTCACCTACACCCTTATGAGCAAGCGCAAACTTCTCGAACTGGTGCAGAAGGGGCTCGTGGCAGGATGGGATGACCCCCGCATGCCTACGCTCTGCGGAGTGCGCCGCCGCGGCTACACCGCGGAGGCCCTCAAGATGTTCTGCGACAAGATCGGCGTGAGCAAGCGTGACCAATTGATGGACATCCAGCTCCTCGAATGGTGCGTAAGGCAGGACCTGAACGCCCGTTCCAACCGCTACATGGTCGTTCAGGACCCCGTCAAGCTTACCATCACAAACTATCCTGAAGGACAGGTAGAGTGGTTCGACTGTCCCCTGAATCCCGCAGAGCCAGAAGGCGCCACCCGCAAGGTCCCTTTCACACGCGAACTCTACATCGAACGCGCCGATTTCATGGAAGACGCACCCAAGAAGTTCTTCCGCCTGAAGCCCGACGGTGAAGTGCGTCTGAAATACACCTATATCATCAAGTGCGAAGAAGTCGTCAAGGACTCTGAAGGCAATATTGTCGAACTCAAGTGCACATACGATCCTTCCACAAGGCCCGGCAATGGAGAATGGCGCAGCGTCAAGGGTACCATCCACTGGGTCAGCACCGATTACGCAAAGGAACTCACCCTGCGCAACTACGACCGCCTTTTCACCCTTGCCGACATGAGCCAGGTGCCCGAAGATAAGGACTACAAGGACTTCCTAAACCCCGAATCCCTCGTAGTAGCAAAGGCATTTGCCGAGCCCGCCCTTCTGGACGACGCATCCGGAATCGCCGTACAGTTCGAACGCACCGGCTATTACATAAAGGACAAGGACTCTACTCCGGAAGAGCCGGTATTCAACAAGACGACTTCGCTTAAAGACAGTTATAAGCCGGAATAGAGAGGCTGGATGACAGACAATAAAGGAATATCGGAGAATAGCAGAAGGATCGCACGTAATACGGTCCTTCTGTATTTCCGTATGTTCCTGCTGATGGCTGTGGGGCTTTTTACCTCCAGAGTCATACTCCATGCCCTTGGCGAGACTGAATTAGGTATCTACAGCGCCGTGGGAGGAGCCGTGGCGCTTTTCGGGGTACTGACAGGATCGATGTCGTCCGCCATCAGCCGCTTCATCACTTACGAGATGGGACTGAAAGAGTCCGACCTTGGCAAGGTATTCTCGTCGGCTGTATGCATCCAAATCATTCTCTCCGCCGTTGTGGTTCTCCTTGCCGAGCCGCTTTGCCTCTGGTGGATTTCCCACAAGATGGTGCTGCCTCCGGAGCGCATATCCGCTGCCCGCTGGGTGCTGCAGTTTTCGCTGCTTTCATTCGTGATCCAGTTGATCAGCATCCCATACAATGCCGATATCATTGCGCATGAGAGGATGGACGCTTTCGCGTGGATAAGCATATTCGAGGCCTGCGGGCAACTGGCGGTGGCGCTCGCAATCAAATACTCCCCCATCGACAGGCTCATCTTCTATTCGGCCATGCTTGCGATGGTAAGCCTGCTCGTACGTATCGCCTACGGAATGTTCTGCAAGCGTCATTTTGCAGAGGCGAATGCCGGATGGCAGCCGGACAGGAAATTGTTCGGTAAGATGTTCTCATTTGCCGGATGGAACTTTATCGGCTCCGGATCCGGGGTGCTTCGCGACTACGGTGGGAACATCCTGCTTAATGCTTTCTTCGGTCCTGTAGCAAACGCAGCCTGGTACTATGCCAGCAAGATAAACGGGGCGGTCCAGAAGTTCATCGCCAGTTTCACCACAGCCATCAATCCCCAGATAACCAAGTCGTGGGCAGCAGGAGAACGCGACTATATGATGCGTCTGATATTCAGGGGCTCCCGCATGTCTATCTGGCTCATGATGCTGGTAACGCTGCCGCTGCTTTTCAATACATCCTTCCTTACAGAGATTTGGCTCGGTAAGGGTCTGGTGCCGGAAGGAACGGTTGTTTTCATCCAGTTGATACTTGTCTATATCATGATAGAGGCTGTCTCCTATACAATGGTTACCGCCATGCTTTCCACCGGAGACATACGCGACTACCAGATTCTCGTAGGCGGACTGCAACTTCTCAATCTCCCGGTAGACTGGATCCTGCTGAAAGCAGGTGCACCGGCCTATATTATTTTCATAGTGGCATCCGCAGTTGCCCTGCTCTGCCTTGCTGCGCGCCTGTTCATGCTCCGCAAGATGATAGGTCTGCCGGTCGGCCGGTTCCTGCGGGATGTGCTGTTGCGCGAGATACTGGTCGTGGGACTAGCAGCAACCGTGCCTTTTCTCCTTTCCAGGCATATGGAGCCCGGTTGGGGAGCCTTCCTCGTCAGCCTGGCCGCCACCGAAATATGGAGTGCCGGAGTTATATGGCTGCTCGGCCTGGAACATGACGAAAAGGACATCCTCATCAATAAAATAATCAAGCGATGATACGCATCACCGACAGGAAGCAATGCTGCGGGTGCAGCGCATGTGCGGATTCCTGTCCGCATGCTGCCATCACCATGAAGCCGGATGCAATGGGCTTCAGCTATCCTTCGGTCGATTCGGATCTGTGCGTCGACTGCGGGCTCTGCGAGAAGGTATGCGCATTCCACGTGCCTGAGAGCAAGGCAACCGACTCTTGCGAAGCCATAAGGTTCCCTGACCTGATGGACGACAGTCAGAGCGGAGGTCTTGCCTATGCCCTTATGCGAAAAGCGATAGGCGCCGGTTACATTGTATACGGCGCAGCCATCGACGACGATTTCTCCGTTCGGCATCGCAGGGTAGATTCTATGGATGGGCTCTCTCCCCTGCGCCTGAGCAAATATGTACAGAGCGACATGGACGGCATTCCCGCGCAGGTCCTCAAGGATTTGAAGGATGGCCGGAAAGTGTTGTTCACAGGGACGCCCTGCCAGTGCGCGGGAGTTGCTTCCGCTGCCGGTAAAATGCGTATGAATCTGCTTCTAGCCGACATTATCTGCCATGGTGTCCCTTCCCCTGCTGTATGGAAGGGCTATCTCGAAAGCCTGGAACACAGGCAGGGGAAAAAGATATCATCAGTCCTTTTCCGCGACCCATCACTCGGATGGCACGGACACAGGGAAGCTGTTTTTTTCGGGGACGAGAAACAGGTGGGCGACGAATACACCTTCTTCTTCTACCAGCATCTTATGCTTCGTCCATCCTGCAGCGTCTGCCCGTTCGCATCCCTGCGCAGGGCTTCGGACATCACTATGGCGGACTGCTGGGGAGTTGAAGACACTCTGCCTGGGTTCGCCGACGACAACAGGGGGTGTTCCGTACTGTTCGCCAACACACCGGCGGGACAGGAATTCACAGGCGATTTCCCGGACATATGCCAGCGCCGGCCCATGGATTTGCCATCCGAAAAGATTCAGCCGAATCTCTACAGACCGAGTTCCGCACACAAACGAGTAAAATCGTTTGAAAATACTTATATTCGCAAAGGCTACGACGCAGTGCTCCGGCGTTTCGGCAAGGGCTCGCGCAGTTACCGCATCGATGAATTCATAAAGAAAGTAAAACGCCATATATGAAAATAGGCATTCTCACCTTCCATGCTGCGAAGAACTACGGCGCCGTGCTGCAATGCCGCTGCCTTTATGAAGTGCTCAGATCCCTGGGGCACGATGTGAGCGTAATAGACTACAGGCCTGAGTATCTGACGGCCCCCTACAAACTCTGGAAATCCTCTTTCCTGAGGCATCCCGGCACCATTGTAAAGGTTTCGGCCAAACTCTCCGGAGCCCTTCGCAGGGATGCTGCATTTGACCGGTTCGAGAGAGAACTGCCACTCTCTCCAGTAGAAGGGGTCTCCTTCGATGCGATTATCTACGGCAGCGACCAGATCTGGAACCGCAATATCTGCCGCGGCATCGACCCTATGTTTTTTGCAGGAGCTCCGATCGCGGCTATGACACGCAACATAGCCTATGCGGCAAGCGACGGCAACATCATCCCCAGTCCGGAAGAGCAGAAGGTCGCACGCCGGTATCTGCACAACTTCCATAGAATAGGGGTGCGCGAAGAAGGAATGCTGGAGCGGATGGATAAGGACGGTATCCCGGCTGTCTTGAACCTCGACCCTGTGATGCTCGCGGGGACTGTTGTTCTGGATACTCTCTGCGCCCCGCCTGTATGCAAGGACAGATATGTACTGACATATGAAGCCCTGGACAACCCGGCCGTGCTGGACAAGGCGCGACGCATCGCTTCTGAAGAGCACTTGAAACTTATCTCGATATCACGGACTCCGTACAGTGGTGGCAGCAACAAATATGGGCCGAAAGAGTTCGTTGCCCTCTTCAAGGATGCTGTCAAGGTTGTAACCACATCCTACCATGGGGTTGTGTTGTCCATCCTGTATAACAAAGAATACGAGTACGTACGCACAAACACTCCGGCCGACGGAAGAATCGACTCTCTGCTGGACGCTCTGAAAAACAAAGGAATCGATGCCTTGCGCTCACAATCATTGGACTATATCAAGGAGGCTTTATCATGAAAGTATCAATAATCGTCACCTGCTACAATCTGTCTCAGTATCTTCCTGAAGCTCTGGACAGCGTTCTTGCCCAGGATTTCGGTGATTGGGAGTGTATAATAGTAAATGACGGTTCCAGCGACTCCACTTCAGTGATAGCTGATGCCTACGTGAAAAAAGACAGCCGATTCAGGCTCCTGGAACTTCAGAACGGCGGGGTTATCCGAGCCAGGAACGAAGGAGTGAAAGCATCGTCCGGAGAATATCTTCTGTTTCTTGATGCCGATGACATACTTTTCCCTTATTATGTGGGGAAAGCCGCTCAAGTTCTTGATTCAAGGCAGGATGTGCTGATTGTTTCCGGACCGGCCGAGCCCTTCTGCGAAGGATCGAAACGGATTGGAATCGAAATACCGCCATTTTCAAAAGATACGATGCTCTCACGCAACAGCCTGCACATTTCATCAATGCTAAGAAGAAGCGATTTCAACCGCACCGGCGGTTTTAATCCCGACATGGCGGCAGGCCTTGAGGACTGGGATTTATGGCTTGGGATTCTTGAGATGGATGGAGAAGTACAAATACTTCCGGAGCCTGTTCTGCGCTATAGGATTCGGCGCGATTCCCGCAACAAGCGAATTTCCAATGACACGTTAAAAGAACTTCGGCGCAAACTATGGGAGCATCATAAAGGACTGTATTCCAAGTATTTTCTCGATCCGGTCGACACAATGGAATACCGCAGGCTGGAGTATTCATACAAGAAATTATCACGAATGCCGGGAGTCAGGATTCTCAACTCGATCAAAAAGATATTCAGATAATGAACTTCAAGAAAGTATTCGGAGGCCTGTTGGCGACAGCAATCTTACTCGCCTCATGTACCAGTGAAACCGAACCGGAAAGTGTTGTAGCAGCCAATGCTTTGGCTAAACGCCTCATCCCCGCACAGGCGGGGAAGATCGTCTTCAGGGAAGTTCCATCCGACAGTACCGACACATTCACCTTAAGTTCGGATAACGGCAGGATTGTTATTGCGGCAAACAATGCCGGCACCATGGCTGTAGGCCTCAATTACTATCTCAACAACTACTGCAACACAACGGTATCCGAATACGCCGCTCATCCGGTGGAGATGCCCGAAGTTCTGCCAGAAGTCCCGGAGCCGGTAAGCGTGAGCGCGAAAGTTCCCTACAGGTTCTATCTCAACTACTGCACCTTCGGCTATACTATGCCCTGGTGGGGATGGAAAGAATGGGAGCGTTTTATCGACTGGATGGCCTTGAACGGCGTAAACATGCCGCTTGCCACGACGGGTGAGGAAGCGGTATGGCAACGTGTCTGGAGGCGCTTTGGTCTAAGTGACGATCAGATACGAGCACATTTCACCGGCCCGGCACATCTTGCATGGCACCGCATGGTGAACATAAACTCTTTCCAGGGGCCATTGCCACAGGATTGGATCGATGCACAGGCAGAGCTCGAGAAGAAGATACTCGAACGCGAACGTTCGCTTTCCATGACTCCGGTACTCCACTCATTCAGCGGCAGCGTCCCTGCCGTTTTCAAGGAGATGCATCCGGAAGCTAAGATAAGCAAGGTGAGCAACTGGGGAGGATTCGGAGATCCCTACCGCTGCTGGTTCCTGTCCCCCACGGATTCCCTTTATGCTGAAATCCAGAAGGTATATATCGAAGAACAGACCGCCCTTTTCGGCACCAGCCACATCTACGGGCTGGATCCGTTCAACGAGGTTGACGCTCCTTCCTGGGATCCCGCAACACTGGCTTCGATGGGCAAGGCATTCTGGTCCTCACTGGAAGCTGCGGATCCCGAAGCGGTATGGCTCCAGATGGGTTGGTTTCTTATCAACGACCGCAAGCACTGGACTTCAGAAAACATGGAGGCCTTCCTGGGCAGCATACCCCGCGGGAAGATGATAATGCTCGACTACCATGATGACTGGGTGCTTGGATGGAAACTTACCGATAGTTTCTACGGGCACGACTACATCGCCTGCGCCCTGCTCAATTTCGGAGGGAACACTCTGCTTAACGGAAACTTTCCCACCCTCATTCCATATTATGAAGAAACATTCCGCGACGGCGGGCACAATCTGAAAGGTGTGGGTTCAACCCTTGAAGGATTCGGCACCAACCCTTATTATTATGAGTTCGTGCTAAGCCTGGGATGGAACTATCCTGAAACACCCGGGCAGTGGATCGATAAACTTGCCGACAGGCATATAGGCCGCGAGGATTCCGAGGCGCGCGCACTATGGCAAGACATAATTATGAACATCGCACCGAAGTACACCGGCAGCGGTGTATCCATGAACTCTCACCCTGTATTCGGTCCAAAGCCATACAATTGGACGGTAAAATTCCCTGATATCAAGGGGCGTACACCCGTTATGGACTACGCATGGAGAAAGATGCTTGAAATCGGTTCCGACCGATACGAATACAAATACGATCTGGTAAACCTCGGCAGGCAGGCTCTGGGCGATTATTTCGACACCCTCCGGGACAGCCTCGAACAGGCATGGAACAACAAGGATCTCGTAGCAGCCAGGGCGGTGAAAGCAGAGATGAGTTCCGTTTTCGACGACCTTGACGCCCTGCTAGCCTGCGTACCCGAATTCGATCTCAAACCATGGAACGAACAGGCCCGCGGCTGGGGCAAGACAAGCTACGAAAAAGACTACTACGAGCGCTGTGCCAGAACCATTCTCACAGTCTGGAGCAACAACCGGGGCCTTACCGACTATGCCAACCGCCAGTGGGCCGGACTTGTAAAATCCTATTACAAACCTCGTTGGATGATGTTCTGCGACGACATAATCGCAGCAATCGAGGATGGCAGACCCGTGAGTGAAACAAACTTTGACCATCGCCTCCGTTTCCACGAAATCAATTGGACAGAACCGGCCCGGACAAGAATAGAGTACAATACCCCCGGTGACCCTGTAGAACTCTCCCGGATAATCATAGAAAAATACGGATTCTAACATGAACCTGATTACCACCGTCATTCTGATTACAGCCTACTGCGTAATCCCCGCAGGTGTACTGTGGCTATGCCGCAAGGTTCGCTGGATAGGCAAGATAGGCCCTATCCTTATTCTCTATTTTCTAGGCGCAATCATCGCCAACATCGGCGTTCTTCCCAAAGTAGAAGCCACCATGCAGGTTCAAAACCTGCTCTCGAACGCGATGATTCCGCTCGCCATCCCGCTGATGCTTTTCAGTTTCACTTTCAGGAAGAGCGAAACAAGGGATCAGCTGATAGCCATGATTACCGGACTGCTGGCCGTGATTATCGCCGTAGTAGCCGGATATCCGGTATTCGGTCCACACATCCCCGACGGCCCACAGGTAGCGGGAATGTATACCGCCTGCCTTACCGGCGGCACAGTCAATATGGCAGCTGTGAGCAAGATGCTTGACGTTGACGGACAGCAATACGCTCTGCTGAACACCTACGACATGATGGTATCGTTTACCTACCTGGTTTTAATAATGGCCATAGGAATACGTCTCGCCCGAAAATGGCTGCCGGTGAAGACTATGGACCATTATGACGAGATGGCGGTGCTGGAGGCCGGAGCGGAGAAAAACCCCTACAAGGGGCTCTTCACAAAACACGGTATCGTCTCCAACGCCCTACCCCTGCTCGGTGTCACAGTCCTGGTAATCGGACTGGGCGCCGGAATAGCCGCCGGACTTTCCAGAATCATACCCGGCACATTCATGATGTTCTTCATCCTGGCCATCACCACTATAAGCATAGCCGTTTCTTTTTGGAAACATATCCACAAATATGGATACGGATACGACATCGGCATGTACTTCATCTACATTTTCAGCCTTGTAGTGGCATCCATGGCCGACGTCAGGGCCCTTGATTTCAGCGGTGCACTCTGGATTGTGGGCTTCCTCTTCTTCATGGAAGTGGTTTCGCTATCCATCCAATTACTATCCGCAAAGTTGTTCAAAGTGGATGCAGATACCGCCGTCATAGCATCGGTGACCTATATCAATTCTCCGCCTTTCGTGCCCATGATTGCCGCCTCTATGCGCAACAGCCGCGTGCTGATGCCTGGCTTGAGCATCGGCATCGTGGGATATGCGGTAGGCAACTACCTGGGAGTCTTGATATGCAGCTTGTTCAGTTGATGAAACTAGTTTACGAAAACAACCGCGTCTACAACATCCTGGTGCCGTATGTCCGGTGGACCTTCCGCCGTATGCTGCAAAGGGTGAATTATGTCGGACTCGAAAACATCCCGAAGGATGCGGCCATCATCTACTCGCCGAATCATGTGAACACCCTGCTGGATGCCCTGGCCATACTGTCCTCGGGAAAGAGTCCGGTAGTGTTTGCTGCCAGGGCGGATATATTCCGCAAACCAACAATCGCACGAATCCTCAATTTCCTGAAGATTCTTCCTATCTACCGAATTCGGGACGGAGCAGACAGCCTTGTGGAGAATGATTGGACCTTCCGCAACGCAGTGCTCTCACTAAATGCCGGACTCCCCTTCTGCATCTTCCCTGAAGGCAGGCACAGCCAGGAACCGGGGCTGCTGCCGCTCCGAAAAGGTATTGCCCGAATTGCAATTAAGGCAGCCGAGGATCTGGACAAGCCAGTTGTCATAGTGCCAGTAGGACTTGTGTATGACGATCTCAAGACCTTCTGCACCGGACTAACCATCCGTTTCGGACAGCCGATAGCGGTTGATGATACCGAGGGTCTGGAACTCGCGGACATGGCGGAAGAATCAGGCAAGCCTGCAGTCACCGGGCAGAAACGCACGCGCCGCCTGCTTCTCAAACTGGAAGAAAAGATGAGACCGCTTCAAGAGTGGAAACAGTCGCATACGAGGCATCCCGTAATTCTACGCAGCATTCTGATTGCGCCTTTCGCTTTGATAGCCGGGCTATTCCTGCTGCCGGCTTTCGGACTCACCACATTTTTCGACAAGAAGATTTCGGACAAGGCTTTTCTAAATTCCATACGCTACGTGGCATGCTACCTGATCAATCCTATCATCTGGTTGATTATCAGTCTGTTATTGCTTATTATCGTGGCATTCGGTGTATTCCCCCTTCCCCTCTGGGCATCGCTTCTGCTGATATTTGCCCCTGTGCCTATGGCACTCCTCGCCCCCGCAATCTGGTACGGCGTCGTACGATAGCATTCCCCAGACACCGGCAAAGGGCATTAAAACAAAAAAACCGGCTTTTCAGCCGGCCTTGTCTGGATGAAAGGACTTGAACCTTCGACCTCCTGGTCCCTAACCAGGTGCGCTACCAACTGCGCCACATCCAGAATTTGGGATTGCAAAGATAGTAATTTTTTGAATATCCGAATACAAAAAATGTATATTTTTTCATCGGTCAAAATAGTACAGAAATCAGTATCTTTGCAGAAACAACTTGACATTTATGAGAAAAACAGTCTTTTGTGCGTTATTCGCATTGCTATGCCTGAATACACAGGCAGCAAATGGATTTCTTAAGGGGAAACTCTTGAAAATCGACATGAAAGATGTGATTGCCGAACGGGGTGGCAACTCTTTCAGCATTTCACTCGGAGGTTTCAACATGAGTTCTTCCGTGTCCCTGCTGGACATGGAGCGCGCCCTTGACAAAGCCGCCGAAGACAACAAGATTGCCGCCGTTTACATCAACACGGACCATTTCCGTGCAGGACTGGCCGCCAGCGAAGAACTGAGGCACTATCTGCTCGAATTGAGCAAGGCAGGCAAGCCTGTCATCGCCTACGGTGCTTCGATGGATAATTCCTCATACTACATGGCATCCGCAGCTGACAGGGTGTTCCTCCATCCCCAGGGAGGCGGATCACTCAACGGCATGAGCAGCACCCAGCCATTTATAAAAGACCTTCTCGACACTCTGGGAGTCGAGGTACAACTCATCCGCCACGGCAAGTTCAAATCCGCGGGCGAGATGTATATACGCAACGATATCTCTCCCGAAAACCGTGAGCAATATGAAGTCATGCTAGGATCTATCTGGAGCACCATCGCAGAAGAAATTGCCTCTTCCCGCGGCATCAAGGTCGAAGACCTGAACTCATGGGTAGATGGCCTCGCCTTGAGCACGGCAAAAACCTGGGTAGAAAAAGGCCTTGTTGACGGTCTCAAATACCGCGATGAAATGGAAGACTATCTCTGCCACCTGTTCGGTACCACAGAGGCTTCCGATGTCAAGACCTTGAATATCAAAGAATATATCGAGGATCTTAAGAAAGGACCCGTAAAGAAGAAGATCGCTGTGCTATATGCCAATGGAGAGATAGTCCGTGCCGGTGGAGACATTGTGGGTGAAGCGCTTGCCAGCACGATTGCCAAAGTACGTGCAGATTCCAGCGTCAAGGCTGTGGTTTTCCGTGTAAACTCTCCCGGTGGTGAAGTTGTAGCCGCCGACATGATACGCCGCGAAATCGAACTCCTTGGCAAGGTGAAGCCAGTCGTTGCCAGTTATGGTGCTTATGCTGCCTCCGGCGGATACCTCATTTCTGCTGGCTGCAGCAAGATCTTCACCGACAACACTACCCTTACCGGCTCTATCGGTGTTTTCGGCATGATTCCCAGCCTCGGGAAGGCCATACGCAAGAACCTGCATGTCAATATGGTGGACATAGGCACACACAAGCACAGTTCCATGGGGTCTGGCATGCAGCCTCTTTCTCCTGAAGAGGAAGCATGGTATCAGGAAGAAATAGAAGGCATCTACGATACTTTTGTGACCGTGGTTTCCGAAGGCCGGTCGATGACAAAGGATGCAGTCGACGAAATCGCACAGGGCCGTGTCTGGGCGGGAAAAGATGCTCTCAAGATCGGCCTCTGCGACGAGAAGGGCACATTGCTCGAAGCTATTGGATATATTGCGGATAAGGCAGGTCTCAAAGACTACCGCATTGCAGTATATCCGGAGAAAAAGAGTATGCTCAAAGGGTTGAAAGACGGAGACAAACCGAAGAAAGACGACCCTCTCGTACGAATCAAAAGCAGTCTCACGCCCGGATTCAAGGCCATGGCAATAATGCCTTACATCTCATTAGATACCGTTAAATTTGATAAATAATGAAAAAGTTTATTCTCAGCATATTCGTTCTCGGCATTGCATCTTCAGGCATGAACGCACAGAACGACACCACTAAAACAGCAGCCAAGGACAGGCTGGCCGAAATAGAAAACATGACGGTCGAAATCAAGAAGCATAAATCCGCCAAAAGCGGAAATGACGTTTTTGAGATCAATGCGGTTTCTCATGCCGGCTACGGCAGGCATTACGTCGGCGGAGATGCCTTCCGCAGCAAATTCGGACCATCCTACGAGGTGTTCATAAATGTGGTTGAACTCGGTCTCAACCCCGCTAACTGGGTTTCCGTAAATGTCGGTGCCGATCTTAAATGGGACAGGTACATTTCAAAAAGCGAGAAGTTTGAAATCGTCGGCGGAGACTATGCCCTGGCTGCAACCGTGCCGGACGATATCAATTCGCGGATCTGCAACTTTGCCATCAGCGCCCCTGCAACTCTGTCTTTGCACATTGGAGATACCAGCATCTGTCTCGGTGCTGAATTTGTTTTCAATTTGAACCGTTACAACAAAGTAAAATCCTCATATACTGCAACGGATTCCGACTTCAGGCAAATCACGCAAGGTGGCAAAGTCGAGACTTTCCGCTATGCATATCTGGCTGCAATCGACTTCGACGGTCTGGGCATTTATTACAAATACTGCCCGAAATCAGTGATTCCGGGCAGTAATATGATTGAAAAATATCAGACAATTGGTATCGTTCTCTCGATGTAGTCTACCTGATCTTGATCAGCCCCATCTCAAGTCCCCAGCATCCGTCCGTGATGATGGGGATTTTCTTTCCCCCGGCATCTTTCACGTAAATGAAATCATCCACGAACGTGTGGGTATGACCTCCGATAATGATGTCCAGTCCCTTGGTTAGAGGTACCACCTCCTGATCGACGTCATAACCCATGTGGCTTAGAAGGATGATAAAGTTGCACTTCTCCTCCTTACGCAGTTTTTCGGTCCACTTGTTGATGACCTCAACGTTGTCGAACTGCTTGATGCGCTGCGCAATAGGTGCGGCGACCATCTTGTCGATCTCGGATTCCATGCCTATAATCCCGATTCGCATGCCTCCCCGCTCGATTACCGCAGCGGGTGTGATATACTGCTGGAGGATGTCCGGGAATTCGCAGTTTGCGCATACAATGGGGCATTTGACTTTGCTCAGGCGCTCTGCGAGGCTCTCAATCCCCTCATCCAGTTCGTGATTACCGAGGGTGATGCAGTCGTAGCCTAGAGCATTTATCATCCTGGGCTCCAGACTGCCGCCAAGTTCGCTGTGGTAGGATGTTCCCTGGTTGAAATCTCCCGCGTGGAGCATAAGAACCTTTTCAGCAGGATACCTGGCCCGTATGCTGTCGACAAATGCAGCCCTTTCTATGATGCCGCCACGCCCGTCATTATCTCCTCCCCGAACTGGATCGAAATGACTGTGGGTGTCGTTGGTATGTATGATTACAAGCCTTGGCTGGCAGGCTGCGGCTGCAATGCAGATAACGATGAATGCAAATAACTTCTTCATATCCTAGTCCTCCTGAATCAAGATCCGTCCGTCAGTATGATACTCCAGAGGCTTGCCCTGTGCTGTCATTTCACGGATATCGGCAAGTATGGCATCTCCGATCTTTACATCTGTTATCAGATAATCAGTCGCACCCCGGGCGATTTTGTACCCGTCCCCGCCGTCGAGAAGGAAGTCTATGGTCGCAACGCCATAATAACGGGACTCATCCAGGGGTTCGCCTGCTACCTCGGCGCTGACAAGTTTCTTGTCTTTGATAACAAGCCTTGCACCTGAAACACACTGCACCTTATTTTCAGCCATGAATTCGAAGATGCCCCGGAGTTCGCTGCCGGGAATCTGCACATAGCATAGGTAATTGGCAAACGGAAGCATCGACACAATGTCGTCCAGAAGCACATCTCCTTTATAGATATCCTGGCGTATGCCCCCTCGATTTGTGATGGCCACATCAACCTTGCGACCAGATGGGGCAGCAAGCTTTGCCATGTCAGCGAAAAGCCTGTCCACTATAAAGTTACCCAAAGTGCTTTCCGGCACTCCCCTTATCATCGATTCCGGGGCGTATGCCACAACCTCCTTGAGCCTGGCCATCGCCGGCTGCACGTCTATGAGCAGTTTTGCAACTTCCGGGGTAGAGCCACTTTCAAACACCTTTCCATTTGGGGCGGTGTACACACCGTCCTCCACTTTACCTAGCGCCTCGGCAATATTCGCAGCTGTGGGCACCGTCACTCCGGTGCGATGCCCGTCGATGTCGAACTTCTGCCATTTGTATGAATGTGAGCAGGAGTACAACAATGCCGCCGCTGCGCAGATGACGATTATTTTTGCTTTAACCATTTCCAGAGGTCACTCCAATTTGATTTCTTTCCGAACATGAGGATGCCGGCCTTGTAAATCTTGGCAGATGCCCATGCCATAACCACGAATGTTGCGAAAAGCAGCACTATCGACAGGGCAATCTCCCAGAACGCAACTCCGTAAGGAATGCGGGCAAGCATGACTATGGGAGAAGTAAATGGTATCATCGATCCCCAGAAAACCACTCCGCTGTCAGGATTCTTGAACGCAAAGAAGACTATGAAGAACGCCAGCATAAGTGGAATCGTGACAGGCAGTTGCAACTGCTGTGAGTCGGCTTCGTTCTCAACTGCAGAGCCGATTGCGGCATACATGGACGCATAAAGCAGATAGCCTAGCACGAAGAAAAGGAGGAAGCACACGATCAGGGTTCCCCAGGGAATATGCGACAGGGTGGTGAGAATCACAGACATCTCGCTGTTCTGGACCGCCGACATATCTACTCCGGCCATGCCGGTCTGGGCCATTTCCATCATTTCGGGAGAAGACATCATGTTCCCGAAACCGAAGATTGCACTTGCGCCCAGCACCAGGATCAGGGTGAGGGCTATCCAGAGCACAAACTGGGTCAGGGCTACGAGGGCTATACCTATGATCTTGCCGAACATCAGTTCGGTGGCCTTGACGCTGGACACAAGTACCTCGACCACACGGGAACTCTTCTCTTCGATTACCGAAGACATCACGGATCCTCCGAACAGGGCAATGAACATGTAGATAAGCATTCCCAGAAGCATGGAAATGATCATGTAAATGCCGGATTCGGAAACGGATGCCTTCCCGCTGTCATCGAGCGTGAACTCGTTCAGACGCACATTGGCCTTCACGTCTTTCATTATCTGGTCGAGGCCTTCTATGCCGTACTGGCTTATCCTGTATTGTTCTACGGCCTTGGCTGCCTTGGAACGGATGCTTTCGCTGAAGTCGACTCCAGCCGGCTTTTTGCTGAAGGTCTGCACACTCACGTTCTTGGTGGAGTCGAGAGGCGAAACCAGGACCAGGACATCGAAACCGCGGTCCTTCAGTTCGTTCCTGAACTCTTCCGGATCCTCACCGGTGCAATCGGTGAACGTGGCAGCATCACTGTCTTCAAAATAAGGCATAACAATGCCCGAATTGTCGATTACAGCGACCTTCTGGCTCTTTTCTTTTACCCCCATCATAAGGAGTGAAGGCAGAATACAGATGGCGGCAAAAAGGATGGGCACGACAAACGTCGTGATAAGGAAACTCTTTTTCCTGACCTTGTTAAGGTATTCGCGGGAAATGACTATCCCTGTTTTATGCAGATTCATTATCAGAGGCCTCCCCTCCTGTTACTAGTTTGATGAAAATATCGTTCATGCGGGGCATCAGCTCCTTGTAAGAGTTGATCGTAACCCCTTTATCGATGAATGCCTGAAGGACACCGTTACCTGCCTTTTCGCGGGAAACCACTTCGGTATGGCGGCCGTCGGCATCAGTATATTCGATTTCGATGTTGTTGTTGCCATACTCGCGACGTATGTCGGACACTCCACCGGTGATCACCAGTTTGCTCTTGTTGATCAGGGCGATATTGTCGCAGAGTTCCTCGACACTTTCCATGTTGTGGGTGGAAAGGATTATGGTAGCGCCCTCTTCTTTAAGACGGAGAATCTCCTTGCGGATAATCTCTGCATTGACCGGGTCAAAACCGCTGAACGGCTCGTCAAGAATCATCAGCGACGGCTTGTGCACCACGGTGGTAATGAACTGGAGTTTCTGTGCCATGCCTTTGGAGAGTTCTTCGACCTTCTTGCCCCACCAGTCCTGGATTCCGAAGCGGATGAACCACTCTTTAAGGGCCTTCTGGGCTGCAGAAGCGGTCATTCCCTTGAGTTGTGCAAGGTACATGGCCTGATCTCCCACCTTCATCTTTCGGTAAAGTCCGCGTTCCTCCGGCATATATCCAATCTTCTCGACATCCTCCTGAGTGATAGGAGCTCCGCGGAAGAGGACTTCGCCTCCGTTTGGTATAGTAATTCTGTTGATAATACGGATGAGAGTGGTCTTGCCGGCTCCGTTAGGCCCCAGCAGGCCGAAGATACCGCCTTCCGGTATTTCGAGGCTCACATGGTCGAGCGCCACCTTCTCACCAAAACTTTTGCAGACTTGTCTGCATTCGATCATTGACATTGCCTTAATTGTTTTCAGAATTTACAAATATAACCATATTTTTTTGTAATTTTGTGCAGATATGGCCAAAGGGAACGTAAATATCGCCCAGCAATGCGAAAGCATTATCAGCGACGTCCGTGCAGGACGTTTCGCCCCGGTATATCTGCTTATGGGCGATGAGCCCTACTACCCCGAATTGGTATGCCAGGCCATAGTCGACAACTGCCTGCAGGACTTCGAGAAAGACTTCAACGAAACCATCTGCTATGGTTCCGATGTCACGGCATCCCAGATTGTGACCACGGCGAGGCGTTTCCCCATGATGGCAGAACGCCAGCTCGTCGTTGTAAAGGAAGCACAGCAGATGAAAGGCATCGAAGACCTTGCGGTATATTGCACCGAGCCTCTGGACTCCACGGTTCTGGTAATCCTCATGCATAAGGCTTCCGCCGACAAGAGAAGAGGCCTTTACAAAGCCGTGCAGAAAAATGGTATTGTGGTAGATTCCCCAGCGATACGCGACTACGAGATCTCCAGATGGATCAGTTCCTATTATGCCGGTCGCGGGCTCAGTATCGATCCCCCCGCCGCAGCACTCCTGGGAGAATCCGCCGGCACCGACCTGTCCGTAATTGTCGCCGAAACCGAGAAACTTCTGCGCAATCTGCCGGAAGGGTCTACACACATCCGTGTCGAGGATATCGAGAAGAATGTGGGCATCTCCCGCCAGTTCAGCATTTTCGAACTGACGCGCGAATTATCGCTCAAGAATTCATCCAAAGCCATAAAGATTGCAACGCACATAGGCAACGAGGCCAAATTCGCAATGCCAATGGCTGTCAGCGCACTTTACACCCACTTCTACCGCATCCTGAAGTATGAGGCCGCCCTCATGCAGAACCCTCGCATGAGCCCGCAGGAGAAAGCCACAGTGCTTGGAGTCAATCCCTTTTTCGTACGGGATTACGATGCAGCTACGCGCAACTACCCGGCGAAATCCGCGATGAATGTCATTTCCATGCTCTGCGAATTCGACTATCTCGGCAAAGGTGGTGACGGCGCGGCCCTTTCCCCCGACCAACTGCTCATAGAACTCACAGCAAAGATTCTGAATGCCTGAACATGAAAAATACTTCGACCCTCTTCGCCGCAAATGGGTGGCTGCCACTCCGGAAGAAAAGGTAAGGCAGTGGTTTATCGGCATTCTCAGGGACCAGGCCGGAGTGCCTGTGTGGCTGATGAACAGCGAAGTGCAGATGAAGTCCGGCCAGAAGCCGTGGAGGGCAGATATCCTTGTTTATTCCAGGGACGGTAGTCCTCTGGCCGTAGTGGAATGCAAACGTCCCGACGTGCAGATAGATGCAGCCGTTGCAGAGCAGGCTCTGCGCTACCACTCCGTGCAGCAGGTACGCTACATCTTCCTGACAAACGGAGAAAACACCTACGCATATGTCAGGGAAGACTCCGCTTTTTTGCATCTGGACCATATCCCGACATATTCCGAAATGATTCAGCAATGTCTACAGTAACAGCACAATACGTACAGAAAGAGATATTCCGTATCGTGAGCGGTGTCGCCCGTGAAAGAGGTGTCCGCGCATTCGCCATCGGAGGATTTGTGCGGGACAGCTTCCTCGGACGTCCCTGCAATGATATCGACATAGTGGTGGAAGGCAGCGGCATAGACTTTGCCCGCGCTGTCGGAGAGAAAACGGGCAAATACGTTTCGTACTTCAAGAACTTCGGCACGGCCATGCTCCACTTCGATGGGGATGAGATTGAATTCGTGGGGGCACGGAAAGAGTCCTACCGCCGCGAGTCCCGAAACCCCATAGTGGAAAACGGAACGATAGAGGATGACCAACTCCGCCGGGACTTCACCATAAACGCCATGGCCTTCTCCCTGCAGGAAGATGATTTCGGAGCCCTGGTAGACCCCTTCGGAGGCATACGCGACCTCGCCGCAGGCATCATCCGCACACCTCTTGATCCCGATACGACCTATTCGGACGATCCCCTGCGCATGCTGAGGGCCGTGCGTTTCGCCACCAAACTCAGCACTCCCGAGCATAGTTTCACCATTGTTCCCGAATCGATGGAATCAATGAAGAGGATGGCCCCCAGGATGGAGATACTCTCGAAGGAAAGGATAGCAGAGGAGCTCAACAAGATGCTGCTCTGCGACCGTCCGTCCATGGCTTTCTACATGATGGACGAGGCCGGTCTTCTCCCATATGTACTGCCACAGATCACGGCACTTAAGGGTGTGGAGACCATAGACGGCCGGGGTCACAAAGACATATTCGCGCACACTCTGGCGGTGCTTGACAATGTTGCGGAGGCGTCGGACAATCTCTGGCTGCGCTGGGCGGCACTCCTTCACGATATCGGCAAGGCGCAGGTCAAGCGCTATGACCCAAAACTCGGCTGGACTTTCCACGGGCATGACGTCGTCGGTTCCAAAATGGTTCCCAAGATATTCTCTTCGCTGAAACTCCCCCTGGACGACAAGTTGAAATTCGTAAAAAAGATGGTATGGCTGCATATGCGCCCCATTGCTCTGGTGGACGACGTTGTAACGGATTCCGCAGTCCGCAGGCTGCTTTTCGACGCGGGCGACGACATCGATGACCTGATGACACTCTGTAATGCAGACATCACATCCAAGAACCCGGTAAAGGTCGCACGCATCCGCTCGAACTTCGAACTGGTCAAGCAGAAACTCGTGGAGGTGGAAGAAAAGGACGCCCTGCGCAACTTCAAGAACCCGATCACCGGAGATTATATCATGGAAACATATGGCATTGAGCCATGTAATACCATAGGACAGATAAAGGAAGCCGTCAAAGAAGCCATTCTCGAGGGAGAGATCGGGAACAATTTCGAGGAGGCCGATGCCCTGATGCGCAAGAAGGCCGCTGAATTCGGACTGGTGCCGTGCAAATAAAAGAATATATCGATTACATAGCAGGTGTGCGCAGGTATTCCCCGCGCACAAAAGAGTTATACAGTGCCATTCTTACAGAGTTTGAAAACAAAGGCGAACAACTCACTCCGTCAGGCATACGTAACTACGAAGTATATCTGCTCGACGACAAGAAAGAAGATGCACGGACCGTCGGTCTTCACCTCAGTGTGCTGAGCGGCTACTGCAAATACCTGATAAAGAAAGGAGAACTGGCTTCGAACCCGGTCCGTCTGGTCAAACGCCCCAAAGAGCAGAAACGTCTTCCGGTATTCTACCGGGCTGACGCCATGAAGGATTATTTCGAGGCGAGCGAGCATTATGCCGACAGCGAAGCGCTGGATTTCCTGATGTCTCTTCCCCCATCCGACAAGACCGCGCAGGACCTTTATGCCAGAAGGCTGCGCAGAATCATAGTATCCATTCTCTTCTGCACCGGTATACGCCGCAGCGAACTCATTTCGCTGAATGTGTCGTCACTGAATCATGGCAGACACACCTTGTCCGTAAGAGGAAAGGGAGACAAAATGCGCGAAATCCCTCTGGTCGGCACATTATATGCAGAAATTTTACTATATTTGAAAGCAGCCGGATATATACTGAAGAGCGGCACCGGGAGCGAGTCTCCCCTGCTCCGCACTTCAAAGGGTTCCAGACTGTATCCTGTCTTTGTCGACAGGGCCGTAAAGGAGGAATTGGCAGATGCCGAGAACTTCACGGGCAGAAAGTCGCCGCATGTGCTCAGGCACACCATAGCAAGCGAACTGCTCGACGAAGGTACGGATCTGAACTCCATCAAGGAAATGCTTGGCCACTCCTCGCTGGCAGCAACGCAGGTCTACACCCACAACACCATAGAACGGCTTAAGAAAGTTTATGACAACGCCCATCCAAGGGCAAATAAAAACGGAGGTAAAAATGGAGATCAAGATTAAGACCCTCAAGTTCGACGCCGACCAGAAGCTGATCGAATACGTCGAGAAAAAAGTTTCCAAACTGGACAAGTTCTTCCAAGGAGCGGCAGACACGGCCGAGGTTACACTCTCACTCCTTTCCGAGCCCGATAACAAGCAGGCCAAGATCCAGATGCATGTCCCCGGAGACGACCTCATCATCGAGCGCAACTCTCACAGTTTCGAGCAGGCAATTACCGACTGCGTAGATGCAATGAAAGAGAAACTCACCCGCAAGAAAGAGAAAACATACGACATTTAAAATATGAAAAGAATTGCTTTTGCAGCGGCCGTGATGGCTCTGCTTACAGTATTTGCAGTTTCCTGCAAGAAAGATAAAAAGGCAAAGGATGACACCAAGCCTGTGATTGAATGCGAAGCCAATCCGAATTTCGGAGAATTCGAGATTATGGATGACCTCAATGCCGACGTAGTCGTTACTGCGAAAGAAGGCATCAAGTCCGCCACAGTCAAGTTCACTGTATTCCCCGAAATCCTTGGCAAGGGGTTCCTGAACAACCATATCGGCATCAAAGCAAATCAGGGCACATCCACTTCGTATCCGACCCTCGACCTTATCGACGATGCAACTGTGGTGAAATGGGTTACCGGCAAGGAGGGCGAGAATTCATTTGTGCTATTCAGCAATACCACTCTTGCCAACGCATCCACCGTAACTTTGCATTTCAGCAGGCTCATCTTCGCAATGGTCAAGAACCAGACTCTCGAAAACAACGACAAAGTCTCCTTCACGTTCAATGTAACCGATACACAAGGGCAGTCGGTTTCGAAGACTCTGGTTTTCCATTACACGGCAGGTCCTGAGATTACTGTCAAGAACTACAGTTTTATCATAGATGCTCCCGGAAAGGTTGAAGAAGCCACATTGATCGTTTCCAGCTTGTCAACCAGCCTCAATGCTAAACTTGTGGGTCCTCTTTACAAAGGTGTACTCGGCACGACCGGTGTAAGTCTCGACCTGATCGGCAACACAACCGCCGCGGAAAAACTTGGAACATACAATGTTAATACCGGAAACAAACTCAAAGCCCAGACAAAGGTTACAGTAGACCTCAGCAAGTTCATTTCGGACATGGTCCTGGACGAAGTCACTACCGATTCCGCAACTGGCCAACACTTGTTCACTCTCACCATTAAAGATGCCCTTGGCAAGTCATTCACATCAACTTTGATTTACGAGTACAAAGCAGAGTAGATTCGACTCGTTCGACAATAAAATAGCCGCCCTTGACGGGCGGCTTATTTTGTTATGAGCGGAAGGACAGGGATTCGAACCCTGGATACCCTTTGGGGGTACACGCGCTTTCCAGACGCGCCTCTTCAGCCACTCGAGCATCCTTCCAAAAGCGACTGCAAATATATAAAAATAATTGGACAATCACGAATATCATATGGAATACTTCAAAAAAATATCTAATTTTGAATCTTATTTTCAATAAGCTCCTATGATAAAAAAACATCATATCTTCCTCCCGGCATTGGCGCTATTGCTCGTGTCCTGCGAGCCGGAAGTTGCAAGTTATCCGGTTATAGAATTTGAATATGAGGAAACCCCATCACCGGAACCTCCTGCAGAAGAACCTGTCACAATGACCATCTGCTCCTTCAACATAGCTTATGCGAACAGTTCTTCTGTTTATGCAGACGGTTCCAGCGCCGCATGGAGCGTCCGCCGAGATGCCGTAAAGAAATTTGTGGATACCATAAAACCGGATATCATCGGCATGCAGGAAATACGCAAGTCCCAATCCCTCGATTTCATCAGTTTTTTCGAGAGCGATTACGGCTACTATGACGTAGCGCGCAGCAGCGCAACGGGAGAACCTGTTTACAACACCAGCGGAGAGGGGCTTGGAATCCTTTATCGTAAAGATCGCTTCGAACTATTGACGAAAGGTTTCTTCTGGCTTGATACAAACCCGAACAGTCTGCCGGTGAAGAATAGTGACGGCACTTATGGAGACTGGAATTCGGCCTGTCGCAGAATCGTGGTCTATTCTGTACTAAAGGACAAGATGAACAATGATTTGCCTGTGTACTTTTTCACAGCCCACTTTGACCATCAAAGTAAAGCAGCCCGCGTTAATTCCTGTCAATTGGTACTGGACCAGATCAAGAGCATATCAAAACTGAACGATATCAAGAGTGGCAACGCAGCAGTCTTTTTTGTGGGCGACTTGAACACAGCCTACGATTCAAGTCAATTGACGGTACTGAATGACAACTTTTTATATGCACGCCTGACTGCTCCAGGGAACGATAAGAATACCGGCACATTCAACGGATACGGCAAGAGCAACACTATGATAGACCATATTTACTATGGCGGGAAAATAATCGGGCCTCTCAAATACTGGGTCGACAAAACGGATTACGGTGTCCAGTACATTTCAGACCACTACCCGGTCCTGTTCCAATGGGAATGCATTCGGAATCAGTAGTTTTCAAATGCTGACAAACACAGAAAGAGCTGCCTCGAGGCAGCTCTTTCTCGTGGAGATGGGCGGACTCGAACCGCCGTCCAAACAAAGTCCCAATGGGCTTTCTACACGCTTATTCCTCCTTTGTTTGTCGGCACCGCCCTGCCGAAGGACAGGCGAAGCGGAACTTATCCCCTGAATCTTGGCGCGGTTTAAGGGAGTCCCCGCGTGCAGACCTCTTGGATGATACCCCTTGACCCGTACATAGAAGCCCTAAAGCCGGAGGGATACTCGTCGGCGACGCAGCCTAGGCGTCCCGATTAAGCTAATCCGCTTGGCAGATTAGGCAGCGAGTGCATAGTTGCTGTTGCCAGCTAATTTTTTGTCGGTTGAGATTAACGGGCCAGCCTCCGAAAGCCCGGCGTGCTTACCTACCAAGATCAGTGCTGTCAAAACCAAAACATCCCCGGTAGTAAACGTCTGCAAATATAATACATTTTCTTCAAATCAGGCATATAGCCCTTCTTCGCGGGAAAATGCTCATCAGGGCTATATGCCTGATGCTGAATTAGCGGCTATACGCGCAGCGAGTTCAATGGTACGGAGCCTGTCCTTGTAGAAATTGTTGGCATTCATCTTTTCAACGGAAAGACCATGATCGGAATTGTCATCCCAACGGCGGCAATTATACATCACATCGTATATTCTTCCTATCCTGTATTCCCTGCTGACTCTGAGGCCGACGGCATAATCTTCTCCGTATTTGGTTGTCGGGAAATTCAGTTGGCGGAGCAGCGGAGTCCAAAATCCGCGCGGAGCACCCAGTCCGTTCACGCGCAAGGCATTGTTACGACCGTTCTCCAGCGTCCATTCTTTATGATCTATCACCCCGGGAGGGATAGTATTCAGGTCGAAGTCCGTTATCCTGTATGTCCCGACCACCATCGCGCAGTTCTGCTGCCGGAATGCATCCACAAACTTCTGAACAGTATGAGTGTCGCTGTACATGTCATCGGAGTCCAACTGTAGGGCGAAGCGGCCGCATGAAGGATGGTGGATCGCGGCATTCCAGTTACCTCCGATGGCGTGATATGTACTGTCCTGCGCTATATATACCAGACGCTTGTCATCGAGAAAGTTCTTTATAACTTCAACCGTTCCGTCTGTCGAATTGTCATCTACGACTATCACATTGTACTTGAAATTGCATTCCTGCCCAAGAGCGCTGCGAATCGCATCGCCAATTGTGCGGACCCTGTTCTTGCAGGGAATAACTACAGACGCCTCATATTCAAAATCGCCTTCCGAAAGATCGACGTCCTTGAATACAGGTTTGAGATACCCGCCAATTGCCTTCAGATGTTCTGTACAAGCCTTTTCCATTTCAATTTGCACGCCCCTGTTTCCAGGGTTGACATAGTCGAAAATCTTCTCACCAGAATCACGTTTATCGGTATCCAGTTCGTAATAAAGATACTCATTGATATGTATAAAACCGCCAAGTCTGGATGCCCGCAATCTCAAATCGTAGAGTCCTGCGAATTCATAATCGGCATCCATCCCAGCAACAGCCTCTTTCAAAGCGGATGTCCTGTACATCTGAACTCCTCCGAAATCGAAATCATCCCGCAAAGAACCGTATTGGTAGTCGATAACAGGAGCTGGTTCCTCACCATTGAAATGGTCGGAATACACCATGACCGCCTTTGTATCATCGGCAATCTGGAGCATTCTCTCCATGCCGAAGGCAACCCAGCGCAACTCGGTAGGACGCGTATAAATAATGGTATAATCGCTGTCGGCAGCCTCTGCAATGCGCTTGATTTCGGCTGTGCAGAAGTTTGCAGGACGGAAAAAACGTACTCTTTGCATAAAAATTCGTATCTTTATGCAAAGTTAATAATTAAACACTGAAATGACCAAATACATTCTTGCTCTCGACCAGGGCACCAGTTCTTCCCGTGCTTTGGTATTCGATCACGAAGGCAACGTTTGTTCTGTTGCGCAGATGGAGTTCACCCAGCACTTCCCCCAGCCAGGCTGGGTAGAGCACGACCCGATGGAGATATGGTCGTCGGAGGCTGCAGTAATCGCAGAAGCTATCTCGAAGATTGGCATAAACGGCAAGGACATCGCTGGCATAGGCATCACAAACCAGCGTGAGACCACGATAGTCTGGGATGCCGAAACCGGCAAACCCATATACAATGCCATAGTATGGCAGGACCGCCGCACCGCATCCTTCTGTGACGCCCTCAAAGCGCAGGGACTCACTGACAAGATACGCGAAAAGACCGGACTTATCATCGACGCCTACTTCTCCGGAACCAAGATTAAATGGATCCTGGACAATGTGCCGGGTGCACGCGTGCGCGCCGAAGCAGGCAAACTCCGTTTTGGAACCGTCGACAGCTGGCTGGTCTGGCAGCTCACCAAAGGCGAGGTCCATATCACAGATGTAACCAATGCTTCACGCACGATGCTGTTCAACATCAACACGTTGAAGTGGGATGAAGAGATGCTCTCGCTACTCGGAATACCTGTATCAATGCTGCCGGAAGTCAAGTCATCTTCCGAAATATACGGGCACACAAAGACCACTATCTTTGCACACGAAGTGCCCATAGCAGGCATTGCCGGAGACCAGCAGGCTGCCTTGTTCGGGCAGATGTGCACTGCCCCCGGTTCTGTAAAAAACACTTATGGAACAGGCTGTTTCCTTCTGATGAACACAGGCACGAAACCCATTCTCTCCAAAAACAAACTCCTTACCACTATTGCGTGGAAGATTGGCGGCACCGTTAATTACGCTTTGGAGGGGTCCATATTCGTGGGAGGTTCCGTAGTGCAATGGCTGCGAGACGGTCTGGGAATCATCCGCAGTTCTTCGGAGATAGAGGCACTCGCGGCATCTGTTCCGGACAACGGAGGAGTTTATTTTGTTCCCGCTCTTACCGGAATGGGCGCCCCTTACTGGGACCAGGATGCGCGCGGCACGATCTGCGGCCTTACCCGCGGCGCGACTGCCGCCCATATAGCCAGGGCCGCCCTTGAAGGCATCGCCTTCCAGACAATGGATATAGTTGCCGCCATGGAGAAGGATGCCGGGGTAAGACTTGCCGAACTCAAGGTGGACGGAGGGGCATCCCGCAATAATCTGCTGATGCAGTTCCAGGCAGATGTCCTGGGTGCATCTGTGGTCCGTCCGAAGGTGACTGAAACCACAGGCATGGGAGCCGCTTATCTGGCCGGGCTTGCCGTAGGATTCTGGTCTTCTACCGACGAAATACGCAGCCAGTGGCAGGTAGACAAGGCTTTCGCTCCTTCGGGAGAAGACGTAACAGGGCTGAAAGCCGGCTGGGCGGATGCAATTTCCAGAACTGTAAACAAATAAAAATATGATCCAGTACGTTTTCGAATTCATAGGCACCCTTGTGCTGGTGCTGCTCGGTGACGGAGTATGTGCAGCCACATCCCTGAATAAATCGAAGGCACAAGGCGGTGGATGGGTAGTAATAGCGCTTGGCTGGGGCCTTGCTGTAATGCTGGGTGTGCTCATCGCAGGTCCGATTTCCGGAGCGCACCTCAATCCCGCCGTTACCCTCGGACTCGCCATCGCCGGTTCTTTCCCGTGGACATCTGTATGCGGATATGTTGTCGCGCAAATGTTGGGAGGATTCGCCGGTGCATGTCTGGTATGGTCGTTCTATAAAGACCACTACAAGGCAACCGCCGACCAGCCGGACACCATGCTAGGCACATTCTGCACCATGCCCGCTATCGAAAACAAGGCCCGCAATTTCTGGTGCGAGGTCGTAGCAACATGGCTTCTCGTTTTTATCATCCTTGCACTTGGCACACAGGGCAACGCATTTGCATTCGCCGGCTCTGCTGCATCCACCGGTGCTCTAGGCTCCTGGCCGGTCACCTGTGTCATTATGTCGATAGGTATGTCGCTAGGCGGAACAACAGGATACGCCATGAACCCTGCCCGAGACCTCAGCCCTCGTCTGGCACACGCCTTGCTTCCCATCAAGGGCAAGCGCGACAGCGGCTGGTCCTACTCCTGGGTGCCTGTCTTCGGCCCCCTCGTCGGTGGAGCTCTCGCCGCTTGCCTGTATCTTCTTGTATTCTAGTTTATACCCCCTATAAATGACGATTGCGGTCCAGGTTTTGGACCGCAATCGTCATTCGTGGGAGTTGACGGAGTCGAACCGCCGACCCTCTGCTTGTAAGGCAGATGCTCTAAACCAACTGAGCTAAACTCCCGAAAGCGGCTGCAAAGATAAGGTAAAAATCCGAACTGCCAAAATAAAAATCAAACTTTCGCCATGATTTTGCGGAAGCGCAGGCGAATCACGCCCCAGAAGGCTTCTCCGAATATCCCGCTGGACATTTTTGAAGTCCCCTCCTGTCGATTTATGAAAATAACCGGCACTTCGGCCAGTTTGAAACCAAGCCGCACCGCGGTATATTTCATCTCAATCTGGAAGCCATATCCCTTCATCTCGACTTTGTCAAAGTCGATTGTCTCCAGTACCTTCCGGCTATAGCATACGAAACCGGCTGTGCTGTCGAAAATATTGACGCGCAAAGTCTTGCGCACGAATATCGATGCGCAGTACGACATCAGTATCCTGCCAAGCGGCCAGTTGACCACACTCACGCCCTTGCAATACCGGGAACCGACCGACATGTCGGCACCGTTCTCACACGCAGCGAGCAGACGCGAGAGATCTGCAGGATCATGGGAGAAATCAGCATCCATTTCGAAGATATAGTCGTAATCCCTTTCCAAGGCCCAGCGGAAACCGGCGATATAGGCCGTGCCCAAGCCCTGTTTCCCGCCACGCTCAATTATGGACAGCCTGCCTTCCGACTCCGGAATTAATTCCTTTGCCGCAGCAGCAGTACCATCCGGCGAGCCATCATCGATAATGAGCACATTGTACGAACCTTCAAGACCGAGAACGGCGCGGATAATCTTCCGGACGTTCTCAATCTCATTATAAGTCGGGATTATAACCAGTTTCTTCATTATTTCTTTTTAAGAAAACCTCCAAGCAGGCTTGTTGCGGCACCAAGCAAGGATGAACCACCGGATTTCTTGCCAGTAAGGGAGATAATGATGTCATTGATGTCGACATCGCCGTCACCGTCCTGATCCTTGAGGAATCCGGAAAGATTACCAAGAACTACGGGAATCAGCCCGGTAAGGGAGGAGCCGAGAGCGTTGCCAAGCGGGAGTTTGCCAAGGACGTTCTTGTTGAACAGGCTGCCTGCAAGAGCGGTAACGGGACTCTTGGCGACATCGGCCTTTCCCGTGAAAAGGTTCTTGATGATATCTACTCCTCCGGCCTTCGTTGCAGTCTGGGTAAGGCTGCCAAGGATTGAATCGGACAAGCCGCCAAGCACCTGATTCTTAACATTCGAAGGAATTTCGATTCCGCCTGCGGCAGATTTGACCTGCTGGGCAATAAAGTCGCTGAGAGAAGCCATAAATGATTTGATTTAAGTACTCACAAATATATATCATTATTTTGACAAACCCAAGGAAATCCTGCGGCGCTCCAGGTCTACTCCCAGCACTCTCACCTTAATCTGCTGGTGGAGTTTGAGCACTTTGGAAGGGTCTGTGCCGCGCGGGCCCAACTGAGACACATGCAGAAGGCCGTTGTCATGGAGACCTATGTCGACAAAAGCGCCGAAGGCGGTTATGTTGGTAACGATGCCGGGCAGTTCCATCCCGACCTTAAGGTCCTCCAGTTCATGTATATCATCTGCAAAGGAGAAATCCGAAGCAGCCTCGCGCGGATCCAGGCCTGGCTTGGCAAGTTCCTTTAGGATGTCGTTCACGGTAGGAAGGCCGACATTCCCTTCCACATATCTCTCAGCCTGGATATGTGAACATAGCCCGACATTTCCAACCAGTTCCTTGACGGAAACACCGAGGTCCCGGGCCATCCTGTCGACCACGAAATAAGACTCAGGATGCACAGCGCTGTCGTCCAGCGGATTGGCTGAGCCCTTCACCCTGAGGAAACCAGCACACTGTTCGAATGCCTTGGCGCCAAGACGCGGCACTTTCTTCAATTCAGAACGGGAAGAGAACCCTCCGTTCTCTGAACGATATGCCACGATATTGGCAGCCAATTGAGGGCCTATGCCGGCCACATACCGCAGCAGATAAGGACTGGCAGTATTCAGATTCACCCCGACCGAGTTCACGCAGGCCTCTACCGTATTGTCCAGTTTCTCTTTAAGCAGGGTCTGGTCCACATCGTGCTGATACTGCCCGATTCCAAGATTCTTGGGGTCGATCTTCACAAGTTCGGCCAGCGGATCCATAAGCCTGCGACCAATAGAAACAGCTCCGCGCACCGTAACATCTTCGTCCGGGAACTCCTCCCTGCCTACTTCGGAAGCAGAATAAATCGAGGCTCCGTCTTCGCTGACCGTCCACACCTTACAGCCTTCTGGCAGTTCCACCTTGCGGAAGAACTCCGATGTTTCCCTGCTGGCGGTGCCGTTGCCTATTGCAACGGCCTCGATGCGGTATTTCTCCAGCATATCCTGTACAGCCACAAGGGCTTTGACTTTCTCGTTCTGCGGAGGATGAGGGAAGATAATCGTATGATACAGCAATCCGCCCTGTTCATCAAGGCACGCTATCTTGCATCCATTCCGGAATCCGGGATCGACCGCCATGGTGCGTTTCTGCCCCACAGGCGCACCTAGCAGCAACTGCCGCAGATTCTCCCCAAATACCCTGATACTCTCTATATCAGCCTTCTCCTTGGCCTCACGAAGGACTTCCGAACTGATGGAAGGCTCCAGCAGACGTTTGAAAGAATCATCCACTGCCTCGCGTATCTGTTCGCCCAATTCTCCTGAGGGATACCCCTGCATCTGGCAGAAATCGTAGTATATCTTTTTTCCGCAGCGCTCCTGGTCGGAATCGACGCTAACACTGAGGATCCCCTCGTTTTCTGCGCGAAGAATGGCCAGCAGACTATGGGAAGGCACTTTATCCAAGGGATATGACCAGTTGAAGTAACTGCGATATTTGTCTGCCTCCGGGCCCTCCGCCTTTTTAGTGACTTTCGAAACCACTCTTCTGGTGCGGAATATCTGTCGCAGGTTCTCCCGGATTACCGCTGTTTCGCTAATACGTTCAGCTATTATGTCGCGAGCCCCTGCCAGGGCGGCATCGGCATCTTCCACCTTCCCCGGCTTCACATACCGGGATGCCTCGTTACGTGGGTTGCGGGCCTTGAGTTTCCACATCGAATCCGCCAGCGGTTCCAGCCCCAGCTCTTTAGCAACCGTAGCACGGGTTCTGCGCTTGGGCCTGTAGGGCAGATACAAATCTTCCAACTCCGAAGAAACCACGCAGTTCTCTATCTTCGAACGCAGTTCATCCGTAAGGGCACCAGCCTCGGAGATGGTTTTAAGTACGGTTTCCTTGCGCTTCTCCATCTCGGCGAAAACGTCGGTCCAGTGCTTAAGTTCGGCAACCTCGCTATCGTCCATTCCGCCGGTCTTTTCCTTGCGGTAACGGCTGATGAATGGGATGGTGTCTCCCTCCGCGAACATATCCGCACAATTCTCCACCTGCCAGGCCTTCAAGCCCATCAGGCCGGCAATGTGATTGATGTATATCTCTTTCATATGTCAGTCTTCTGCTGTTATCTTCTTGAGTTCCTCGCGGTAGGCCGCAAGGATTCTGGATCTCGATATAAAGCCAAGGTAGATTCCCTCATGCGTGAGAACGGGAAGACGCCAGACCCCGGTCCGGTCGAACTTCCTCATCACGTCTTCCATCCTTTCGTCTTCGTAGACTATTTCCGCCGGGAGATGCATAAGGTCCCTCACATGTAGTTTGGCAACTGCATCTGGCTCAAACATGTGTTTGCGTATGTCGTCCATCTCCAGCACGCCCACGAAACGTCCTTCATTGCTGATGACAGGGAATACGGCAACGGTACTTCCGGAAATAATACCGGACACGTCCTGGAGGGCGTCATCCGCCTTGAGCCGAGGGTACTTATCCCGTATCAGGTCGCTTGTGTTCAGCAGGGTGAGCACGGCATGGTCGCTATCGTGCGTGAGAAGGTCACCACTCTGCGCAATCCGTTTGGTATAAATGGAATAGCGCTCCCGGACCCTGGTCACACCGTAAGATGTGGTGGCACAGAGAATAAGAGGCAGTAGAAGATCGTACCCACCTGTAATCTCGGCTATCAGGAAAATAGCGGTCATGGGAGCCTGCATTACGCCTGCCATGAGTCCGGCCATTCCAACCAGAGCGAAATTCTGCTCCGGGAGAGACATTCCGCAGAGGTTAACCGTGCGAGCAACAAGGAAACCAAGGATGGCACCTTCGAACAAGGTCGGGCCGAAAGTACCGCCTACTCCCCCGCCGCTGTTTGTGAGAGTCATGCTCACCACCTTGAGCAGGAGGACGAATATCAGGAAAACGGGCATGCCCCAGGGAGATTCGAGGAGGAAGAGCAGTGGATTCGGATCGCTGCCAAGCTGGAGTTCACCGCCATTGAGGAGCTGTCCGATAGAATCGTAGCCTTCACCGAACAGCGGAGGGAAAAGCCAGACGAGCAGAGAAAGCCCCACACCACAGACAGCCCATCGCACCCAGGAACTGCGGAAATCGCTCTGCAGTTTATCCTCCAGCCAAAGAGTGAACCTGGTGAAATACTGGGATACCATACCGCAGAACACGCCTAGCAACAGGTAAAAAGGCAGATTCCCCATGGAGAATGGGGCCATGGAGCAGGAGAATGGAGATTCCGCACCCATGAAAACATAAGATACCACCGTAGCGGTCAGTGTCGAGACGAGAAGCGGCATTATTGAACTCATGGAGATGTTGAAAAGCAGAATCTCCAGAGTAAAAAGGACTCCGGCCAGAGGCGCCTTGAAGATGCCGGCAATGGCACCTGCCGCGCCACAGCCCAAAAGTACCGTGACCCCCCTGTAAGAGAGTTTGGCCATACGGCCGATATTGCTTCCGAAAGCCGCGCCGGTATATACGATAGGCGCCTCGGCACCCACTGACCCTCCCAAACCAATAGTAACTGCGCTGGTGAGAAGCGACGACCACATGTTGTGGGGTTTGATCCTTGATTCGTTTCTGGATACCGCAAGCAGCACCTTCGTCACCCCATGCCCGATATTGTCCCGGACAAGATAGCGGACAATAATCAGGGATATCAGCATACCCACGGCAGGGAAAAGAAAATGCCCGGTACGGATAAGACCGTGGATGAATTCTATCACATGAAGCAGCAATACAGCAGCAACTCCTGCGCAAAGCCCCACCAGGAGACTGAGCAGCAGGAGTTTGGCGTTCTCGCTAAGTTTTATGTACGGAAGTTTCATGGTGCGGCTATTCGCCGTCCGCCCCGTCGTCATCTCCCCCGTATTGGGAGATATTGTCGTCGGGAAGGGTGCCGGCCCCGGCATCAGCGTCGGCGGAAGGACCTGCCACCTGTTCGTTCTCGGCATTTTCCTCTCCCTCGAGCCAGCGTTCTATGTCGTCCAGATCGTCAGTCTCCACCTTTATCTTGACGAGGCAAATGGAATCGGGCATTTCGATGGTAACGGCATAGAAAGGGGTTCCGTCGGGCTTGGTATATTTAGTAAGATCCTGAAACCAGTCATTGAAACCGCCGGGATACTTTTCGTTGAAAGCCGCAGCGAGTTCGTCCGACATGTTCTCGTAACTGATTACGCGTCTCTTCTTGTTGTCTTGTGGCATAGTGTTTTTAATTTGCTGCAATATTAGAGCAAACTTTTCGATTTTGCAATACTAAAACGCTACATTCTTTCCGGAAGCTCGATTCCGAGAAGCGCCATGCTGTTTGCAAGTACCTGAGAAACAGCGTCAATAAGCACAAGGCGGGTATCGCGCAACTTTTCATCGCTTTCGCGGAGGATCTGTGTATCGTGGTAATACTGATTGAATTCCTTTGCCAGATCGTAAGCGTAATTTGCCATCACGGCTGGAGAAAAAGCAGCAGCGGCTTCGGCAAGTTTCTGACGGTAAATATTAAGTTGCTGCACGATGCGTATTTCCTTTGGACTGAGTTCCACATCTCCCAAGGCAGGGTTATATCCTGCTTCTGACGCTTTCCTCAGGATGGAACGGATCCGTGCGTGGGTATACTGGATGAAAGGCCCGGTATTCCCGTTGAAGTCGATGGATTCTTTAGGGTTGAAGAGCATCTTCTTGCGTGGATCAACCTTGAGGATGAAATACTTGAGTGCGCCGAGCCCTATCATGTGATAGAGTTTTTCTTTCTCCTCCTCAGGAATGTCGGCGAGTTTGCCTGACTCCTCGGAGGTAGCCTTCGCCTCGAGATACATATCTTCTATGAGATCGTCGGCATCTACCACGGTGCCCTCGCGGGATTTCATCTTGCCCTCGGGAAGTTCCACCATGCCATAGGAGAGATGATAGATGCGTTCCGCCCAGTCGAAACCGAGCTTGGCAAGCACGAGTTTCAGAACCTGGAAATGATAGTTCTGCTCATCCCCTACCACATATACGTGGGAATCAAGATTATATTCGGCGAATCTGCGTTCTGCTGTGCCAAGGTCCTGTGTCATATAGACAGACGTGCCATCGGAACGAAGCAGGAGCTTGCGGTCGAGGCCATCGGCTGTAAGGTCGCACCACACGCTTCCGTCGGGATCCTTGACAAAAACTCCGCTGTCAAGCCCCTTCTGTACAAGTTCCTTTCCGAGCAGATAGGTGTCATGCTCATAATATGTCCTGTCAAAACTGATTCCGAGGGCCTTGTAGGTCTGGTTGAATCCGTCGAAAACCCAGCCGTTCATCTTCTCCCACAGGGCCCGGACTTCCGGATCACCCTGTTCCCATTTGACCAGCATCTCATGCACCTTGTCGATAACCGAAGGATCCTCCTTTTCCATCTTGGCGAATTCGACATAGCAGTCGCCAACAAGATGGTCGCCCTTCTTGCCGGTGCTTTCCGGAGTAGCGCCGTCAAAACGCTGCTGCCAGGCATACATGCTCTTGCAGATATGCACCCCGCGGTCGTTGACAAGGGTGGACTTGATGACCTCGTTTCCGGCTGCGGCAAGCAGGCGGCTCACAGAATCACCGAGAAGATTATTGCGTATATGTCCGAGATGCAGGGGTTTGTTGGTATTGGGAGATGAGAACTCGACCATTATCTTCTTTCCCGTGGAAGGGAGACGGAAGTAGTCCTTTCCGGCAGACACCAGCGACTCCAGAGCTTCATGCCAATAAAGGTTCGAGAGGCTAAGGTTCAAGAATCCCTTGACGCTGTTGAACGCGCTGATTTCCGGACAGTTGTCCACCAGCCATCCGCCGATGGCGGAACCGGTGGCATCGGGTGCGGCGTGGCTGATTCTTAAAAGAGGAAAGACTACAAGCGTGTAGTCTCCCTCGAATTCCTTTCGCGTAACCTGCACTTGAAGGGTGGCAGGATCCACCTCGGCTTTGTATAATTCGCCGACAGCCAGCACTGCCTTGGCGGCGATGAATTGTTCAGGGGTCATTTTATCCCAGATAAGATTTCAGTAATTTGCTTGCGGAAGGTTTCTTGAGTTTGCGTATTGCTTTCTCCTTAATCTGACGCACACGTTCCCGGGTGAGATCCAGACGTTCGCCTATTTCCTCCAAAGTCATCTCCTGGCAGCCTATGCCGAAAAAACTCTTGATGATTTCGCGTTCGCGGCCCGTCAGGATCTGGAGGGCACGTTCAATTTCGATGCTGAGGCTCTCGTTGGTCAGCCCCTTGTCCGCCATGGGGCTGTCATCGTTGGGAAGGACGTCCAGCAGGCTGTTGTCCTCACCCTCCACGAACGGGGCGTCGACGCTCACATGACGGCCGCTGACGCGGATTGTGTCGGCAATCTTATCCTGAGGGATGTCGATCATTTCGGCAAGTTCGTCGGTGGAGGGCTGACGCTCATGCTCCTGCTCGAATTTACCCAGCGCCTTGTTGATCTTATTCAGGGATCCAACCTGATTGAGTGGCAGACGCACGATACGGGACTGCTCGGCAAGAGCCTGCAGTATACTCTGGCGTATCCACCACACTGCATAGGAAATGAATTTGAACCCGCGGGTTTCATCGAATTTCTCAGCTGCCTTGATCAGGCCGAGGTTCCCTTCATTGATCAAATCAGGAAGGCTAAGCCCCTGATTCTGGTACTGTTTCGCAACAGACACCACGAATCGGAGATTAGCCCTCGTGAGCTTTTCCAGCGCTGCCTGGTCACCTTTGCGTATGCGCTGGGCAAGTTCTACTTCTTCTTCCGGCGATACCAATTCTTCGCGGCCTATTTCCTGAAGATATTTATCCAGCGAGGCACTTTCGCGATTGGTAATCGATTTGGTAATCTTTAATTGTCTCATTTACTCTTATTCGTCTTTCGCGAAGCCGAAGTAGACGGACTTGCCTGTAGTATCGATACCTTCGATGTATACGGCTCTCTTACTCCGGTACGCAATATCAATCACATCACGGGGTTTCGATACAGGCTGGTCGTTCACATAAAGGATCACCATTCCGTCAACGGCACCAGCCCGGGCGAGTTTTCCGTTTCCGGCGGAAACAATCTCGACGCCCTTCTTGATGCCTAGAGATGCCAGTTTCTCTTTCGAAGGTTCTCCAAGGAATCCGCCGTAGAACGCGGTCTGTCCGTCTTCATTGACAGTGCCGGTAACCTGGTCGGTGCCCTGGAATTCGACTTCGAACACTTTTTCCTTGCCGTCACGCACGACTTTCACGGATGCTTTGTCGCCGGGATGGAAGGAATTGACCTTCTCCTGAAGTGCGGAAGGAGACTTGATGACAGTGGAATCAATTGCAAGGAGAATATCTCCGGTCCTGATTCCGGCCTTGTCGGCTGCTCCTCCCTTCGAAACCTCGTTAATATATACGCCGTCAAGCGAAGAAAGTTTCATGTCTTCCGCTATTTTTTCTGTAACCGGACTCATTGTCACACCAAGTCTTGCGCGTTTGACACTGCCGAAGTCGATGAGGTCTCCCACAATCTTCTTGACTATATTCGAAGGTATAGCGAAGGAATAGCCGGAATAGGCTCCGGTCCTGGAAACGATGGCCGTATTTATGCCCACAAGCTCACCGGCCTTGTTCACAAGGGCTCCGCCGGAATTGCCGGGGTTGACTGCAGCGTCGGTCTGGATGAAGGACTCGATCTTGAATTCACCGGTAGTATTGGGCATCGAGCGGCCTTTGGCGCTCACGATACCGGCGGTAATTGTGCCGCGCAACTCCTCTCCAAGAGGAGATCCGATTGCAAGCACCCACTCGCCCAAACGGAGTTTGTCGGAATCTGCTATAGGCACGATGGGAAGTCCGTCCGCATCTATCTTGATGAGGGCGACATCGGTCGCGGGGTCGGAGCCGACCACCCTGGCCTCAAAGGTCTTGTTGTTATTGAGCGTAACCTCTATCTTGGAAGCGCCCTGCACCACATGATTATTGGTTACGATGTAGCCGTCCTGACGGATAATCACGCCCGAACCGCTCCCCTGCTGTTCACGTTCCTGCGCCTGGGGCACCTGGTCGCCGAAGAAGAACTTGAAGAAGGGGTCGATGTAATACTGCTGCGTGCTCTTAATGGTAACTTTTACGAATACTACGGCATCGACCGCCGATTCTGCGGCATACGTAAAATCGGGGTAATTGTCTTGTGCCAAATTGACAGTACGGTATGCCGAACCGTCAATAGAGTATGTCGTCGTGGAAGCCGTGGGCTGAGTCTCCGGCTGATTGGCCTTTACTATGCCGAATGCGGTCAGCCCGCTCAATAATACAGATGCGATTACAGTAATCATATTCTTGTTCATATCTAATAAAATTTACAGTCTTTTGCCGGGAACTTAAAAAATCAAAAGATATGCCAAAATATTCATCTTAAATTCTTATATTTGCAGTTACCCCTGAACTGGGGAAAAAAGACAAATAAAATAAAAACATATATGGAATTCAACGTTTCAAGTGCAGAATTGCTGAAAGCCCTGGTGGATGTATCCAAAGCCATCCCCGCCAAGACCACCCTTTCCATTTTGGAGAATTTCCTCTTCGTCCTGAAGGGGGACAGACTGGAAATCACCGCCTCCGATCAGGAACTCACCCTGCGCACTTCCGTAGCCACAGACAATGTGAAAGAAGAAGGCAGCATAGCAGTGCCGGCAAGGCAGATGATCGACCTGTTCAAGGCCCTGCCGGACCAGCCCGTCAACATCCACACGACCTCCGACTCTTCGTTTGAATGCGTGTGGTCCAACGGCAACTCCGCACTGCCCTATTTCCCGGCAGAAGATTTCCCCGAAATAAAAGGTGCGGGAGCCGAGGCGCTTACCATAACAATCCCGGCAGAGAGCCTTGTCGCAGGCATCAGCAGCACAATATATGCTACCGCAGATGATGAGATGCGTCCTGCAATGAATGGTATCTTCTTCGACATCGCTCCGGAAGCGACCACCTTCGTAGGTTCAGATTCACACAAACTCATCTGCTACACTACCTACGAGGTCAAATCCGACGCGGTCGCATCCTTCATCCTCCACAAGAAACCTGCAGGAGTGCTCAAGGCAATTATAGACAAGGAAGAAGGCGAAGTTAAAGTGACATTCGATACTTCAACCGCTGTATTTACTTTCGGCGACACCATGATGGTATGCCGTCTGGTCGTAGGCAAGTATCCCCGCTATCGCGAAGTTATTCCCCAGAACAATGCAAATGTTCTCCGCATAGACAGGAGCCAGCTCCTCAACACTGTGCGCCGTGTAGCAGTATGCGCAAACAAGGCTTCCAACCACATCAAGTTCGACCTCAAGGCCGGACAGTTGGAGATTACAGCGCAGGACCTCGGTTTTGCCACCGAAGCATACGAAAAACTCGAGTGCGACTATAACGGCACAGACCTGACCATCGGATTCAAGTCTTCGTTCCTTACCGAGATTCTCGGCAACATGAACTGCGAGACCATAGTCATGAAGTTTGCCGATGCCCGCAGAGCAGCACTGATAGTGCCTTCCGAAGAAGAATCGGACACTGAAAAAGTTTGCGGCATCCTGATGCCGATAATGGTTTCATAAAGCCTTAATATTTTATGGATTTGAACCTTACAAGGCCTCTGCTCTTTTTCGATATAGAAAGCACCGGCCTTAATATCCCGACTGATTCCATCATAGAACTCAGTTTCGTAAAGGCCTTCCCCGGAAAACACGATCCGGAAATCAAAACATGGAAAATTCGTCCATGGGACTACGAGAATAACTGTCAGCGTCATATCAGCGAAGATGCCTCCAAGGTGAACGGCGTACACGACGAAGACCTTAAGGGCTGTCCATTGTTCATCAAGGTGGCAGGAGAGATTGCAGAATGGCTGCGAGACAGCGACCTCGCCGGTTTCAACTCCGCCAAATTCGACCTCCCGATGCTTGCGGAAGAATTCGAACGTGTGAAGCAGTACTGCAGGCGAAGAGACTCTCAGGAAGCACGCGAACTTCTGGAGAAAATCGAAAGCATCAATCTCCACGAGCCTCTCATGGTGGACGTGCAGAACATCTACCATGCCATGGAGCCCCGTAATTTGCGGGCGGCATACCGTTTCTATTGCGGAGGCGAAGATTTTGAGAATGCACATGCAGCAGAAGCCGACACCCTTGCAACGTTCGAGGTTCTCAAGGCCCAGTTGGACAGATACAAGGAACCCGACAAATACCGCGAGCAAGTACTCAAAAATGACGTGAAGGCTCTCTCTTCGTTTGTCGGCAGGAAATATGTGGATTTCTCCGGGCATCTGATTCTAGGCGACGACGGCGAAGTATACATCAATTTCGGCAAGCACAAAGGCAAGACTGCGAGGGAAGTCTGGAAAACCGAAGCTTCCTATTTCAAATGGATACAGGACGGCAGTTTCACCCTTGACACAAAGGCCCAGTTCGCAAGGCTGGCAGAACAATTCAAGGAAGAAAGGGCCAGTGCCGCGAAACGTCCGGCTACCGCGGATGAACTTCAAAACCTGAAAGACAAATTCAACGGAAAACTATTCTGATGAACATCATAGTCAGAAACAGTGCAGGTAAAATCTTCTTCCGCCCCGATACGACCTGCGACAGGCCAGGTGAAGATCTCTACCCTCAGGAATTCATCCAGTCCCTGAGTTTCGTGCCTGTTGCATATGTGCGTGTCAGCAAGGCGGGCAGAAGCATTTCCGAGCGTTTCGCAAAGCGCTACTACGATGCAGCCGGCTATGGCCTGTTCCTATATCCCGACGATCTTCTGGATGGTTCCGCCGAGAGCATGGCCGAGGCTTCATGCATAGACCATACATCCTTCCTCCCCTCACCGGTTCAGGAATCAGGACGCTTCTCCCTGATGATTGACGGAAAGGAGTTGTATGCATCGGATTCCATCCCGTACTCCGAATTGGAGAAGGCTCTCGTCGCAGCCAGCGCCAGGATGCATATACGCACCGGCGATATCATCGCGCTCGAACTTTGCAGCCCCGCCCACCTATGCAGCAGGCCTTGCAGACACAGTATCGAAGGTTTTATATCTTCCGAAAAAGTCATCGATTTCAATATAGTAATGAACACACTATGAGACTTATACCTATCTATACCTGGAACAAAGGCATACGTAACTTCGATGTACGGAGCAAGAAATTTTCCAAGCAACCCTGGGCGCAGGGAGTGCTTCTGCTTGCATGCGTGGTAATAGCGATGCTTCTTGCCAACCTTCCATTCACTAAGCATCTGTACCATTCCTTCCTGGAAACTACTCTCACCATAAAGATGGCCAGCCCCGATGGGAACATAGATTTATTCTTTCCCCGCGACATGACTGTGGAGAAGTTCATCAACGATATCCTGATGGTGGTCTTCTTCTTTACCGTAGGTCTTGAGATACGCCGGGAGATTGCCTATGGTGAATTGTCCTCTCCCAAAAAGGCGATGATGCCAGTGATAGCGGCCTTCGGAGGAGTAATCGCGCCAGCCGTCATATACACAATCATCAATCACGGCACATACGCTGCTTCCGGATGGGGGATCCCTACTGCTACCGATATTGCTTTCGCCGTATGTATCCTTTCTGTCCTTGGAGACAGGGTTCCGGTTTCGCTGAAAGTGTTCCTCACGGCACTGGCAATCGCGGACGACCTCATCGCCATCCTGGTGGTCGCACTTTTCTATGGAGGCACTATAAAACTAGGAATCCTGGGAATTGCACTGCTCGTCATCGTATTTACATTCCTGCTTCGAAGGCTCGGCGAGAAAAGCATGTTACCCTATGTCCTTCTGGCACTTGTCGTATGGGCGCTGTTCTACTACTCCGGCATACATGCAACCATGTCCGGTGTAGTTATGGCGTTCCTCATTCCCTCCACCCCACGATACAACAAATCGCAGTTCGAGCATAAGTGGGCGAAGTATACCAGACGTTTTGATGAATTCGCATCGGTGCCTTCGATGGCATTCCCCAATGGTCCGCAGAGACATTGTCTTAAGAAACTCGGAAAGATAGGCATCGGTTCCATGGATATGACTTACAGGCTTGAAACCGCTCTTTCCCCATGGGTCAACTTCCTAATAATGCCCGTCTTCGCCCTGGCGAATGCAGGAGTGGAGATAGCAGATGTGAGTTACTTCAATGTTTTCCGTTTCGATCCCGTACTGGGCAGTGTAAGCATGGGCATCTTCCTCGGCCTGCTGCTTGGAAAGCCCGTAGGTATCACCCTGTTCAGCTGGGTGGCGATCAAGTGCAAAGTTGGCGAAATGCCCGCCAAAGCAACATGGCCCATGTTCTTTGCAGTGGCATGCCTTGGCGGCATCGGTTTCACGATGTCTATCTTTGTGGATACGCTTTCATTCGGCGGCCATTCACCCGAAATAATGAATGCAATGCGAGACATGGGCAAGATAGCCGTTTTGATGGGATCGATCTGTGCCGGCATTCTCGGGTCCGTGCTGGTTAATGTTGCCGGCAAGTTTGAGAATCGCAAAAAATAACTATATTTGCAGTCCCGTTCCCAGTGGACGGTTTGCCACTTTAGCTCAGCGGTAGAGCAGCGCATTCGTAACGCGCAGGTCGGGAGTTCAAATCTGCCAAGTGGCTCAAAAAGTTCGCCTTCCGCGAACTTTTTTTCTATCTTTGCAATATGAAAAGAATCCTGTCAATCGTATTGTTTTTTGCTGCCACTGTTCAGGCCGAAGCAACTTCCCCTAAATTAAAAGAATTCCCTGCCGACGACAGCCGCATCACATATGTCGCGCGCACGCTGGTCGAGGATAATACAGTTTCTTTCGACTGGACGGGCTCACGCATCAGAATAGCATTCGAAGGCAATTATCTTGCAATCAAACTCAATGACAGCGGAAAGGACTGGTTCAATCTATGGCTGGATAATCCGGCCGGTCCAGTCGCCGACCAGGTGATTACTGCTAAAGGAGATACCACCCTGGTGCTTTGCAACCAGCAGACACTTAAAGACCGTTACGGGAAAAAGATACCGAAGCAGCACACGGTCATCCTTCAGAAAAGGACCGAAGCCAGTCAGGGCAGAGTTACGGTACAGAGCATTCTTACCGACGGCCAGCTTCTTCAGGCAGAGCCGGTAAAAGAAAGAGTCATTGAATTCGTCGGAGATTCCTTCACTTGCGGGTACGGTGCCGAGAACAGCAGGCCGGAAGACCCGTTCCGACCCGAAGATGAGAACCAGAATTTAACACACGCCGCCATTCTGGGCAGATACTTCGATGCAGACATTCTGGTGATGGCCCATTCAGGACAAGGCATAAACCGCAACTACAATGACGGCGGGCGCGGCTATACGATGCCTGACCGTTATCTTAGGGTTTTCGACAATTCCGCGCCTGATGACAAGGACGCCCCCAAGTGGCAGCCTGACCAGTTCCCTGTAAGGCCTTCGATCACCGTCATTTATTTAGGTGAGAACGACTTTTCGCGTGGCAGGCAGCCAGCTGAAAGGCTATTTGTCGAGGACTATATAAGGCTCCTCAAGGAGATAAAGGCTTACTATGGAGATGAACATCCCATTCTCTGCGCCGCTCCCCGCATCGAGGTATTCGACTACGTTCGTGCTGCCGTCGAAAAAGCAGGCATGCAGAACGTGGCCTTCACAGGGATTTTCCGCAATAGCTTTGTAAGGGCGGAAACGGGGTCTGCAGGTCATCCTGCCTACCCCGCCCAATTGAAAATCGCGCACAACTTCATCCCTTACGTTGCGAGCCTTACCGGCTGGCCTCTTCAGGATAAAGCCATCCGCTGATTTACCCGCAGTAAAAATACTTTTTTACCAGACTGCGCATCAGTTTGGTATCTCCGCGTGCATCCTTGTGCAGCGACGAATCGTCGAAAGATTTCAGGGCCTTGACGATTCCGTCTATCATACGAGGACGGAATACGTCGGCTTCTTCATAAACCGAACGAGCTTTCTCGAGGCAATCGGCGCTTTCGACGCAGCAAGTAGGCAGTTGTTCAAGCATGGCCAGACGTGCTGCATTCTCGCTCTTGTGTATGTCCATATCCACATACTTCTCTTCCGCTATACGCAGGGCGTCTTCCCTGGGCATCTCCAGCCCCTTGCGGGCAGCTACGCACAAACCGGCCATCAGTTGATAAATGTCTGCGGAGCAGTCCGGGCTGCGCATTTCGAAGGTCTGCTTTCCAGTGGTATCCGCATCGGACTTTTTCTCAAGAGGGTTAGCTTTTGAGCACATATCCGTGCCGGCACTCCATCCGAGAGGCACACGCACGAGGGCGGAACGGTTGCAATCGCCCCAGCATACATTCGTGGGCGCCTCCTGATGGGGAACAAGGCGGAAATAAGATGTAGGATTCTTATTGCCGAAGGCAGTTATGGACGGAGCCATCTCCAACAATCCGGCAATTGCACGCTTCGCCTCCTCGGACAGTTTCCCGTCCTTGCCGAGGGTCACGTTGCGGCCGTCCTTCATAAGACGCATATGAATGTGCATTCCGGAACCGGCCTTGCCGGTCGTAATCTTGGGAGCGAAACTTACATCCAACCCATATTTGAATGCCAGATTCCGGATAACCCATTTTGCAAGCAGCAACTGGTCCGCGGCAGTTTCTACAGGATTTGGCAGGAACTCTATCTCATTCTGCTCATATACCTTTCCGTCCAAAGTAAAATTACCAACCTCGCTGTGGCCATATTTTATCTGACCTCCTGTCTTCGCGACATGGTCCATACAAGCACGGCGGAAATCATTCAGTTTTGCGAAAGGTTCGCTTTCATGATAGCCTTTCTGGTCTGTAGCAGGGAACAGGGGATCCTCCTCGCAGATTACATAATACTCAAGTTCTCCCATAGCCTCGAACTGCATCCCGGTGGATTCCTCGAAGGCTTTTTCAGCCCTCATCAGTGTTGCATGAGGGGCACAGTCGAACGGCTCGCCGTCTTTATTGTAGAAACTGCACAGGAAACACAGGGTCGGTATTTCATTGAAAGGGTCCACGAATGCCGTGCGATATCGCGGAATCACATACAGATCGCTGTTACCCGCTTCAATGAAGGAAGGGAAAAGGCTGGATCCATCCACACGTTCCCCTTCGGTTAGGATGGTTTCGGCATATTCGTAATTATTGATGGTAAAATTGAGCGTCTTCACGCGTCCGTCTTCCGCCGGATACATGAAATCGATCATGCGGATGTTTTTTTCGCAGATGAAGTTGAGCATATCCTCTCGGGTAAATGTCTCAGGAGCCTTCTCCAGGAAAGCCACCACCTCATTAGGATTCAGTGCAATCTTTTTGTCCATTATGTGGTTAATTATTAATAAGATGCGTTAAAAACAGCCTCGGCACAACGAATGCCGTCCATGGCCGACGATACTATGCCGCCCGAATAACCGGCCCCCTCTCCGCACGGATAAAGGCCGGGTATCGAAAGATACTGCAAAGTATCGGGATTCCTGGGGATGCGCATGGGTGACGATGTCCTTGATTCGACACCGAGGAGGAGAGCCGCATTGGTGTAATAATTGCGGATCTTTACACGTGGAAAGACCTTTCTGAGCCGGTCTGCTACCATTGGAGGAAGCAGTTCGTGAAGTGGGGCTGAAATCACCCCGGGATGATACGAAGTCTCCGGCATCTTCTTGCTTATTTTGCCCAGACAGAAGTCTTCCATCCGCTGTGCCGGCGCTGTCATCGGGTTCTCTGGATTGAACGCGGCGCAATAATCGAACATCTTCTTCTCCACCGAATGCTGGAAGTCCATCAGGCGGAAAGGATCATCTCCCGGCACATCCTCCGGTTCGATCTGCACCACGACACCTGCATTTGCGAACTTGCCGCTGCGCGCGGAATTGCTCATGCCGTTCAGGACGATAGTCCCGGCCTCGGTGGATGAAGGCACAAGAATACCGCCAGGGCACATGCAGAAGGAGAACACTCCCCTTCCGTCCTGCTGTTCGACAAAGGAATATTCGGCCGCGGGTACACCGGGTTTCCAGGTGCCATGATACTGCGCCCAGTTGATCTTTTCCTGAGGATGCTCCACACGCACACCAAGGGCGAAGCCTTTTGCCTCAAGGGCTCCTTTACGGGCAGAAAGCATCTCATATATATCGCGTGCGGAATGCCCTGTAGCGAGGATTACCGACTTTCCCTTATAAACTCTGCCGTCAGCACAGACTGCGGAGAAACTGCCTGCCTGGCCATCTATGGCGACAACCTTGGATTCAAAATGATATTCGCCTCCGTGCGCGACGATACATTTGCGTATGTTCTCGACGACTACAGGCAGTTTGTCAGAACCGATATGGGGATGTGCATCGATTAATATATCTTTAGAAGCCCCGAAATTCACAAGTTGCTGAAGCACTTCGCGGATATCCCCCCTCTTTGAGGAACGGGTATAAAGCTTTCCGTCGGAGAATGCCCCTGCGCCACCTTCTCCATAGCAGTAGTTGGAATCGGGATCGACCTGCCCGGTCTGCGACAGTTTAGCCATGTCGTACTTGCGGGCATGCACATCCTTGCCCCTCTCAAGTATCAGCGGCTTGAGGCCAAGCATCAGAAGTTTGAGCGCAGCGAACATCCCGGCGGGACCTGCGCCGACAACGACAACCGGATCAGCATCGCGGACATCCTTATACCCGGCCAGAGTATATGGCTGGTACTCCCCGGGAGCATAGGCTTCATAACGATAACGCCAGACCGGCTCCTTGCGGGCATCCACCGACCTTTTTACGGCAACCCACTGAAGGCCTCCGGCCTTGGCTTCTATTTCTTTCAGGCGCGGTTCCCTGGTCAAGGGACAACTTATCTCGAATTCTTTCATATCACACCACTTCCTGTCATTTCACCGTCGTCGGCATACCATACGGCGAACTGCCCTGCAGTTATGCCGCGCTGAGCATTGTCGAACACAATGTAAAGCCCATCCTCTCTTCGCAGGAGAGTAGCACTCTGAAGAGGCTGGCGGTAGCGGATGCGCACACGGCAACGGCGCACTTCACCTACAGCCATTTCCAGGTCCGGCCTTATCCAATGGATTTCATCTGGTGCCACCCTCAGGCAGAGGCGTGACAGACCAGGATGGGTATGGCCTTCGCCCACATAGATTATATTGTTCTCTATATCGGTGGATATCACGAAGATACTGTCTTTGTGGCCGCCTATGTTCAAGCCTTTGCGCTGCCCTATGGTATAGAATTGGGCTCCTTCATGCCGCCCAACTATCTTTCCAAGGGGATTGTCTTTATAACGAGTCTTGCGTACATGTTTCTTTCCGGAACGGTATGTCTCTGTCTCGAACTTGATTGCACCGTAGGATAGCGGCTTGGAGAGTGTGCGCAGGTCATCATCGCTCATGCTTGCGATTTTTCCATCGTCGAACGGGCGGGCATCTTCGGCCGTGGCGGCCTTGTCCTCGGAGATATAATGGGATATCACCGGCAGGCGGCCGGCATAATCGTCGCGGAGCATGCCGCGGACGATTCCGCACTGCTTCAGATAGAGAGCATCCTGCTCATAGAAAGAAGGATACACTTCGACTACATCCCCCTCGACCGATTTCAGTTTCTGCTGGAGGAACGTGGGAAGATCGACTTTGCCAACGAAACAAATCCCCTGCGAATCCTTCTTGTCAGCAGAAGGGAGGTCCGCCTCTCTGGCAATTGCGCGCACCTCTTTTTTCAGCAATCCGCCAATAGGGAAAATGGCTTTTGACAACTGCTCCTGGCTCAACTGGCACAGGAAATAACTCTGGTCCTTCCCCGGATCTACCCCCTCCAGGATGCGGTAAATCTTTTTGTCCTCCTGCGCAGATGGCATGCTCTCCACCCTGCAATAATGGCCGGTCGCCACCATATCCGCCCCCATCTTCTGCGCCACGCGCAGGAAAGCATCAAACTTTATCTCACGGTTGCAAAGCACGTCCGGATTAGGCGTGCGTCCCTTCGAATACTCGTCGAACATGTAGTCGACGACTCTCTGGCGGTACTCCTTGCTAAGGTCTACGAAATAGAAAGGAATACCTATCTTCCGGGCCACCATTTCCGCCACGAACTTGTCTTCTTCCCATTCGCAGTCCCCGTGAAGTGTAGCGTCGGCATCGTGCCAGTTCTGCATGAACATTGCAAAAACATCATAGCCCTGCTGCTTGAGAAGCAGAGCGGCTACGCTGGAGTCGACACCTCCGGAAAGTCCTACGCAGATTTTCATTGTTTGCAAAGATAACAATTAATTCTCCGATTAAGCCAGAGCATATATATCCATACGACGGCAATCGCCGCCACAGCGATTACCTGAGATCCCGAAATATCTCTGATCCAGCCAAGTACAGGTGGGAGGACAGCTCCGCCGATGAGTCCTACAATAAGCAATGCGGACACTTCATTGGCCTTGCCGGGTGCACGGCGCATGGCGAACGAGAATACGATGCCGAACAGATTGGCGTAACCTATGCCGAAGATGCATACTGCAATCAGGGCAGGTACCAGTCCGTTTTTTCCAAAAATGGCAAGAAGTACGAGTCCAAGCATTGCAAGCCAGCACCCTGCAGCAAAGAACTTCTTGTCCGAAACCTTAAGCAGCAGCGCACCACCTGCGAATGCGGCTATGGTACGTGCAAGGAAATACAGGCTGTTGCACAGATTCGCTTTATCGGCGGGAAGTCCGAACTCATCCGTCATCAGTCTGGGCAAAGTCATGTTAACTGCAACATCGGCAGCAACAAGCACAACAATGCCGAAGAAGAACGCAAGGATGCCTTTATCTTTCAAAAGGACCAGCGTATCCTTCACGCTGACGCTTTTCTGCTCTTGAGGTGCTTCCTCGATGGGAGAGAGCCAGAGCCAGACAAGACCGAGCAGAGATAGGCCGGCATAAATCGGAAACAATAACTGCCAGCGTCCAAGCGAGACCGCGGTCCACATTGCAATGAATGGAGCCACTATACTTCCGAAGGCCTTGGTCGCCTGTCCGAAAGTAATGGTGGAAGTAACTCTGTCGGGGTATACCACATCGGTTACCAGTGGATTCATTGCAACTTGAAGGATCGTGTTGCCGATTCCAATCATCGAGAATGCTGTCAGGACACTGGCGAAGCTGTACCACAAGTATGGAAGCAGGAGAGCCGCCACATGGATCGCAAGGCTCAGGATAACCATTCTCTTTCTGCCCCACCTTGTCAGGGCCATTCCCACGGGAATAGAAAGAAGCAGGAACCACAGGTAGCAGGAAAGGGAAATTGTATTGACCAGTCCGTCGGACATGCCGAAATCGACGCGGACATTGTTGGTGACAAGCCCGATCATGTCGATGAACCCCATCGCCAGAAAGCCGAACATCACCGGAAGGACTACGGAAAGCGAATTCTTTTTCATATAGGATCGATTCTAAAAGCCCATCCCGGCCTCGATGGCATGGATGAGAATGTGTATCACTTTGATGTGTATCTCCTGGATGCGGTCGGAATACCGGGCGGCAGGTGCGCAGACGGTGGCATCCGCTTTCCTTTCGAGAGGATTGCCGGCAGGGCCAGTCAAGGCAATCACCTTCATACCCTTATCCCTGGCAGCATCGGCAGCCTTCAGCACGTTCGTGGAAGTTCCGCTGGTGCTTATAGCCAGCAGTACATCCCCCCTGCAACCGACGCCTTCTACATAGCGCGAAAAGGCTTCATCGTAAGAATAATCGTTCGAAGTGCATGTGAGATACGCCGGGTCGTTTATGGCTATTGCCGGAAGGCCACGGCGGTTTCCGCGATAGCGTCCGGTTAGTTCTTCGGCAAAATGCGCCGCATCGCAAAGAGATCCTCCATTGCCACAACTGATTATCTTGCAACCCGCAGCAAGGGCTTCCGTGCAAATGCGCGCAGCAGCTTCGATTGAATCCAGAGTGGAATGGTCGGCGAGGAAGCGTTCTAGTTCGCTCTTTGCCTCCTGAAGATCATAAATGATAAGTTCTCTCATTGCCTTAACGGGTTTACAGACAATAAAGATACGAAATTTCTACAAAATTTGTATCTTTGAGGACTGTAACACTTATTTATGACCGAAAAAGAACTCAATATCAAGTTCCAAGAGTATTCATCGATTGATGAACTTCCAAAGGAAGATCAGGAGCTCGCCCTTGCGGCCATCGAGGCAATGAGAGGATCATATGCTCCGTATTCCCATTTCAATGTAGGAGCTGCCCTTCGGCTCAACAACGGAATAATAGTAAAAGGTGCAAATCAGGAGAATGCCGCCTTCCCTTCCGGACTCTGCGCCGAACGCACAGCAATGTTCTCTGCAGGAGCAACATACCCAGACAAAGCCATAGTTTCCATTGCTATTGCCGGCGGAGTCATGGGCAGGCTTGCCAAATCGCCAGCCACCCCTTGCGGAGCATGCCGCCAGGTTATGGCCCAATATCAACTCAAAGGTGGCAAACCTATGTCGGTGATTATGCTGGGCAGCGAGAAGATATGGAAGTTCGCCCGCATCGACGATATTCTGCCCCTGATATTTGACAGTATTTAAGAAAGTTTTCTTATATTTGCCGATGGGAAAGTCGTACACGACCAGCTCCCTCCCAACTCCCCCAGGGCAGGAATGCAGCAAGGGTCAGAGGTTGTAGCGGTGCGATGTGCTAAGCTTTCCCTTTTTTCGTATATGAAATCAGATATCATAATCATAGGAGGCGGCGCGTCCGGTCTGATGGCCGCATACGGAGCCGCATCCACCCTGGTCACCAACAGCAGCGATGCTTCGGTCCTGCTTTTAGAGAAGATGCCCCGTCCTGGACGCAAAATAATGATTACCGGAAAGGGCAGGTGCAATTTTACCAATGTCAAGGACTGGAATGAGTTCAGTGCCCACATCCGCAGCAAATCGAACTTCGTCAAACCCGCATTCTACAATCTTACCCCGGCAAAATTGGTGGAGTTCTTCGAGTCTGCGGGCATGCCTGCCGTAGTGGAGCGCGGCGACAGGGCCTTTCCGGCCTCCTATCATTCTACAGATGTAATTGACGCCCTTGTCCGGGCCTGCCACGGAGTAGGGGTAAAAATCGAAAACGAAGCGGAAGTTGCTTCCTGTCATTACGAACCTGCCAAGCAGATGAATGAATCCGCATTCACCGTATCTACAACCGACGGGCGGTCATATACATGCCGCAAGTTGATCATTGCAACCGGAGGCCTCTCTTATCCCAACACAGGTTCCACTGGCGACGGCTACCGTTTCGCACAGGATGCTGGCCACAGTTTAACCCCCCTCTTCCCTTCTCTCACCGCCCTCGTTCCCCGCGGCTATAAACAGACCACTCCTGATAATCAGGCACTTACTGAAAGTCGTCTGGTGAAAACGCACCTGACGACTTCGCCTAACTCGCTGATAATCAGCAGCACCACCGAAATGCCACACCATATAGACAGGTCGGTTCCGTTGAGCGAGCTGGGAGAGAAGTTCCAGAACATACATCTTAAGAACGTAGGGGTGCAGCTGGTGATAGAAGGCAGTGTGGCGGACAGCGAGTTCGGCGACATCGACTTTACCGACGGTGGTATTGAAGGCCCTATTGGATTTCAAATCAGCAGGAAGGCCGTCAAGGCGCTGGTAAACGGCTCCCGCGTAAAACTATCAGTAGACCTCAAATCCGGAGTCAGCCTCACGGAACTGACAGCCCGCGTCAAGGATCTTTGGGCACAGATAGACAAGGATCCCCGCAGCCGTGGAGTGAGGGAAAAGGAGAAGTGCCGCATCCTGCTCGGCAAACTCATGCCCTGGGAACTCATTCCGGCATTCACAGCATGCAACCCCGGGATTATCACTCTGGAGCGCAAGGGTCGTACTGATACCAAGGTGTGGATCAATCTCCCCACAATAGCTAAATGCCTGAAAGAGTGGACTTTCGATATCGATGGCTACGTGGGATACGAGCGTGCGGTGGTGACCGCGGGCGGGGTCAGCACCGACGACGTGATCGCTAAAACCCTGGAATCACGCATTTCCCCCGGTCTGTATTTCTGTGGTGAAGTACTGGACATCGACGCCGACACCGGAGGCTACAACCTCCACTGCGCTTTCGCCACCGGCCTTCTTGCCGGGCAGTCCGCCGCTAAATCCCTGCTTACGCCAGTATAATACTAGAAATCTGCTATGCGTGAGACCGGGGCGACGTCCAGGCCGGTGCGCTCGCCTGCGAGATAGTGATAGTAACCCGCAATGGCGATCATCGCGGCATTGTCGGTTGTAAACTTGAACTCGGGGAGATAGGTATTCCAGCCACGTTTCTTTCCTTCCGAAGTTATACGGTCGCGCAGGCCGCTGTTTGCCGATACTCCCCCTCCAATGGTTATCTCTTTTATGCCTGTCTGCTTTGCAGCCTTGATGAGTTTATCCATCAGGATATCGATGAGGGCCTTCTGGAAAGAAGCGCATATATCTTCCTTGTTCTTCTCCATGAATCCGGGGTCCTTCGCCATCTCGTCACGGACGAAGTAGAGGAGAGAAGTCTTGATGCCGCTGAAACTGTAATCCAACCCGGGAATATGGGGTTTTGCGAACTTGAATCTCTCAGGATCGCCCAGTTTTGCAAGGCGGTCTATGACCGGCCCTCCTGGATAACCAAGGCCCATCATCTTTGAACACTTATCGAAAGCCTCGCCAACGGCATCGTCTATAGTCTGGCCGAGTATTTCGAAATCGAGAGGAGAGTTGACCTTCACTATTTGCGAGTTGCCCCCGGACACCAGAAGGCAGAGATAAGGGAAGGATGGCTGTACTACAGGTTTATCCTTTTGCTTCACGAACCCGGCAAGGATATGGCCCTGGAGATGGTTCACCTCAACTATGGGAATGTTCAGTGCAAGTCCGAACGCCTTGGCGAAAGAAGTGCCGACGAGTAACGACCCCAACAGCCCCGGTCCCCGGGTGAAAGCGATTGCTGTAAGGTCGGATGCCTTTATTCCGGCACGCGAAAGGGCCTCGCTTACCACCGGTACTATATTCTGCTCATGTGCACGGGATGCAAGTTCAGGTACTACTCCGCCATATGCTTTGTGCACATCCTGACTTGCTATGACGTTGGAAAGCAGCCATCCATCACAGATGACGGCTGCTGAAGTATCATCGCAAGAAGACTCGATTCCTAAAATAATATCCATTTCGAAGGTTTTACAAATGCAAATTTAAGCATTATTTCTTATTTTTGTAGATTACTATAAATGTGCGCACACGAAAAGGAACAATGACATAGCGGCCAGGATCTTCGGATTCATCATACTGTTGCTGGCAACGGCAGCAGTGGCCGTCCAGTCTCCCGAGGTCCAGGACAGGCTTGTACGCAAACTGATTTCGGGCTATTCCGACAGGCTGGGCGGACGCATCGATTTCGCATCCGTCAACTTCCAGGCACCTGGCACCATATCCCTCAAAGATGTCCTGATAATGGACGACGACCCTTATACGGCCGACAGGTACAACACCGGGTATGCCACCTGCGACACCCTTCTGTACGCAAGCGAAATCAGCGCCACGGTGTCTGCGAAGATGCTCGTCAAAGGGCAGGGAATACATCTCGGCAGGGTTGACATCCGGGGTGCGAGCGCTTTCCTTGCCATGGAGCCATATGCCAAAGACGGGATGAACTTCTCCCGCGTTCTCGGGCTTGGAGACAGCGATTCCACCTCTTCCGTTCCTCCGATTTCGGTCGGGAGGATCACCGGCGAAGACATACGTTTCAGGATGTCCGATTTCCAGCGTCCTCCAAAGCAGTATGCTCCCACATCCATCAACTACGAGAATATCGACGCCCGTATCAGGACTCTGAGCGCCCGTAACCTGAGCATCAGGGGCGGGACGGTCAGCGCCGTGCTGGAGAACGCCGCGATTTCCGAGAAGACGGGGGCGGATGTCACTGTCAGCACCAGGATGAAAGTCAGCAACGGCGTGGTAACGCTTCGCGACATAGTCATCAGGGACAGTCTCACCGACCTGCACGCCCCGCTGTACTCCATGACCAAGACGACTCCCGAGGCTTACAAGCATTACTGCAGGGAAATAAGGATGCGGCTCAAGGTAGCGGAAGGCAGCGTAGTGTCTTCCAAGACAATTTCCCAGTTCGGGAAAGGCCGCCTGGACGGAATGGATTTCCTGGTCCGGATAGACGAGGCGGAAGCGGAAGGCTATGTCAGCGACCTGAACATCAAGAAGTTGAAGTTTACCGACCTGTACGGAGGAGTCAAGGGAGATGCGAACTGCCGCATCACCGGTATAACCGTCACGGATGAAATGATGCTGGACGCCGTAATCAAGCGCCTGGACTTCACAACGGCCGGCGCGGGACAGTTCGCAGGCAGGCTGAGCGGGAAGGATATCAGGATCAGGCAGTTTGCAAGTGGGCAGGCCCTCAACTTCAGCGGAAGGGCAAAGGGCACGCTCAACAATCTCACGGCCAAAGGCAGGCTCGGCACACGCGACGGGTCCGCCAACGCCGACCTCGGAATAAAGAACCTGCTCGACGGCAGCCGCGGAACCGAAATCAGCGGCAAGGTCGCCACCAGGAATCTTGGCGTCGGAAGCATCATCAACCAGGACTTCATCGGCAAGGTGACCGCGAACACCGGGTTCAAGGCGGTCCTCGACAACGGCAATACTTTCGTAAGGGTGGATTCCCTGATGGTGGACCGTCTGGGAGTGCTCGGATACGACTACACCGGCATCGCGGCGGCCGGCACTTATTCCGACAATGCCTTCGACGGCAAGATCATCTGTGCCGACCCCAACCTCAACTTCATCTTCCAAGGCATATTCAATCTTTCTCCCAAAACCAACAACGCGCTGTACAAGTTCTCCGCAAATGTAGGCTATGCCGATCTGGAAGCCCTCAGGCTCGACACCCGCGGAGGCGCTTCGAAGGTGTCCGCCGAACTGAATGCCAATCTGATGAAAATACCCAGCGGAGACCTTCTGGGCGATTTCAACATCTACGACCTCACACTTGAGAACGACCTGGGAGTCAAGTACATAGGCGACATCTACGCAGGTTCCCATTCCAACGGCGGCATAAGCCGCGCGCAGATCACGTCCAGCTTCCTGGACGCCGGATATGTAGGCAACAGGAACATACTGGACTTCCTCGACGACATCCAGACGGTGACCACCAGGCGCGAACTCCCGGCATTGTACAGCAGGAAAAACGAAGACAAGGGCTATGCCGACGCCGACTACGACATCAGCATAAATTTCCACGACAGCCGCGACCTGCTGTCTTTCATCAAGCCCGGCGTCTATATCGCCGACTCCACCCGCATCGACCTGCGCATGAACTCGGGGCGCCTCAATGGGACGGTGCGCTCTCCCCGGCTTGCCTACATGACCAACTACCTCAAGGGGCTGGACATCACGGTCGACAATCTCGGCGGAAGCGCGAACGCCACCTTGCTCACCGAAGAACTGAAGATGGGGCAGATCGGCTTCACCAACAGCGCCTTCACCGCCTTCGCGCAGAAAAACGATTTCTTCCTCAGTTTCCATTACGACAACATAGTCGGCATCGACAATATGGGAGAGATCTACCTGGGCGGCAGCATCGAGCGCGATGCTTCCGACACCCTCATCGTGCACGCCAAACCCATGTCCTCCTATGTCAAGTTCGAGGATTCGCAATGGGATCTCGCCGAGTCCGACATACGCTACCGTTCCGGCGAGGCACGTTTCGACAATTTCCTGATTTACAACGGCAGCCAGTCCATCAGCATCAACGGAGGAGTTTCCACTTCCAAGACGGACACGCTCGCCCTAGACATCAACGGGGTCGACCTCGACATAATCAATCATTTCAGCAGGAAGAACTACGGCATCAAAGGTCTGACATCAGGCCACGCCCTGCTCTCATCGCCGCTGAAAGGGAATGTCACCGGACTGCTCAACCTTGCCTGCGATTCCCTCGCGGTTGCCGGGGAAGATGCAGGCTCGCTCAGGATGGCTCTCGCATGGGACAAGGGGGCGGACAAAGTCAGCGCATTCATCCGCGACAACGTCGAAGGAACCGACGCCCTGAACATCAGGGGCAGTTACGGGCTTTCCAACAAGGAAATCGACCTGAAAGCCATTGCCAAAGGGCTCAAGCTAGCGCTTCTCTCGCCCGTACTGCCGGAAATGGTCACCGGCCTCGGAGGTAGTCTCGAGGGCGAATTCAATGCTCTCGGCGCACTTGACAGCCTGGCTTTGAGCAGCAACGGCGCCCATATCGAGAATGGAAGGCTCAAAGTAGCCTACACCGGCGTAAACTACAAACTGGGCGGTCCTTTCCACATCAGTTCAGATGGTCTGGAATTCGACGACTTCAGCATCACAGACAACGAAGGAGGGTACGGCCTGCTAAACGGAGGCATCAGGTTCGCTTCGCTGAAGGATTTCATACTGGACGCCAGGCTTGGGCTGAGCAATCTGATGATCTTCGGGAACAAAAGCGGAGATATATACGGAGACCTTTTTGCCAGTGGAGACGTACGTCTGGAAGGTCCTTTGGATGACATTTTCGTAGATGCGAATGTCTACACCAACAAGGCGGGAACCATACACGTGGCCCTTGACGGCTCATCATCTGCAAGTGTAGGCGACCTTCTTACCTTCACTGACCACAGCGAAACACGGATAGACCCATACGAGGAGATGCTCTTCGAGATACTCAGGCAGGAAGCCACACGGAAGAAAGCATCCTCCTCCAATCTGACGGCACATGCCCGCATCGTTGCGACTCCTGATCTCGAAGCGGTGGTGGAACTGGACGGCGGCGACAACTTCCTTACGGCACGAGGAGCCGGCATATTCAACGTCGAAGTCAATCCAACACGCAGGATCTTCGATGTTTCAGGCGACTACAACATCGCCTCAGGAAAGTACCACTTCGCCCTTCCTGGTATCACCAGCAAGAACTTCAATATCAACAGCGGCAGCAGCATAAAGTTCGGTGGAGATGTAATGAACAGCGAACTGGATATCAATGCTACCTACACTCTACGCACTTCAATCAACCGCCTGATGGCCGACACTTCTTCCGTGGCTACCAGACGGACCGTTAACTGCGGCATCAGCATAAGCGACCGCATCAGTTCCCCGAAGGTCAACTTCTCCATCGACATTCCGGACCTCGACCCGACCACTAAATCCGAGGTTGAAAGTGCGCTGAATACGGAGGACAAGGTGCAGAAGCAGTTCCTCGCCCTCCTGATCACAGGTTCCTTCCTCGAAAACGAACAGTCCGGAATCATAAACAATACCAATCTCGTCTTCTCCAACGTCACCGAGATGATGTCCCGCCAACTCAGTAACCTGTTGAACAGGATGGACATCCCTGTCGACCTGGGTGTGGGCTATCAGCAGAATGCCAGCGGTACTGACCTGTACGACGTTTCGGTCAGTACGGAACTATTCGACAACCGGGTGGAAGTGCGCGGTTCCTTCGGTAACAGGCAATACAGCACTACAACGAATCCCAACGGCGACATGGTAGGGGACCTTGATATAGATGTCAAACTCGACCGGCCAGGAGAATTGAGGCTCAATCTGTTCTCTCACTCCGCTGACGAGTATACCAGTTATCTGGACTACTCCCAGCGCAACGGTGTTGGTATAACCTACCAGAAAGAATTCAATAAGTGGGGTGATTTCTGGAAAGGTCTTTTCCGCAGCCGCAAGAAGAGGCAGCAGATGAACAGGGAAGCTAGCCAGAACGAGGCCAAACGCACTATTACCATAGAAGCAGATGAATAAGGGGAAATTATACTTGATTCCATCCCCTCTGGGGGATTATGATCCGGCTGAAGTCATTCCGGCCGGCACCCTCGGAGTGCTGAAACGTATCAAGACCTTTGTTGTGGAAGAAACCAGGACGGCAAGGCGCTATCTTTCCGCAGCAGGGTTAAAGGGTCATATTGCAGAACTGGAATTCCACGAACTCAATGAGCATACCGGGCAGGCGGAAGTCGAAACTCTGACAGAGTTGTTCGATAGAGGAGACGTAGGCCTGATTTCAGAAGCAGGGTTGCCCGCAGTGGCCGACCCTGGCGCCGCGCTGGTGGCTTTATGCCACCGCCACGGCATAGCCGTGGTGCCGCTCGTCGGCCCGTCTTCGCTGATGCTCGCTCTGATGGGGTCCGGTCTGGATGGGCAGAGTTTCGCGTTCCGCGGATACCTTCCCGCCAAGACGGACGAGCGGCGCGCGGCCATACGCCGCTGCGAGAAGGACTCTGCTGCCATGCACCAGACGCAGATTTTCATCGAAACACCCTACCGCAACGATTCCCTCCTGAAGGATATGCTGGAGCAGCTCTCCCCCGCCACACGCCTCTGCCTGGCCGCGGACATCACCCTTCCGGATGCCTTTATAAAGACGCAAAAGATTTCACAATGGAAAAAAGATATACCCCAGATAGGGAAACGCCCGTGCGTGTTCCTGATTTTGGCACAATAGAACTCCTTGGTATGGAATTCCTTGCCTATCATGGCTGCCTGGCCTCCGAAAAAGAGGACGGCGGGCACTTCGTGGTAGACTTCAAGGCAACGGTCGACCTTGCCGCAGCCGAGCAGTCCGACTGTCTGGATGATACTCTCGACTACTCTGCTGTATACAAGATCGTTGCCTCGGAAATGGCAACTCCCTCCAATCTCCTTGAGAATGTGGCTTTCCGCATCCGTGCCGCAATAGGAGAAGCATATCCGGCCATTCCGGAATTCGAAATCAGCGTATCCAAGAAGAACCCTCCTGTTGGAGGGTCAGCCGCAGAGGCGAAGGTCACCCTTAAAGGAGGATGCGTCCGATGAAGATTGCTTTCATCACCCTTGGATGCAAATTGAATTTTGCGGAGACAGCCACATACGAACGCGGTTTCCGTGAGGCTGGGCTGGAAGTTGTGCCATGGCGGGAGAAGGCCGACATTTATCTGATAAACACTTGCACGGTCACCGAGACATCGAACAAGAAGTCCCGTGGAGAAATCCGCAAGGTACACCGCATCAATCCAGACGCTCGCATCATCGTCGCCGGCTGCTATGCGCAGATGCGTCCCGACGAAGTCCGGGCCATAGAGGGTGTTTCCCGCGTTTTCCTCGCCAGCGAAAAGCATCTTGTCGTACCGGAAACATTGTCATCTATTTCATCCGGATCATTTGTCATTCCGAGCAAAGCGAAGGAATCCATATTCGGGGCTTACTCCACGTCAGAACGGACCAGGGCATTCCTGAAGGTTCAGGACGGATGCGACAACTTCTGCCGCTACTGCACGGTTCCATATGCCAGGGGGCGCAGCAGAAGCGTAAAGATATGCGAGGCGGTAAAGGCCGCAGAAGCCATCGCTGCTGAAGGAGTGAAGGAAGTGGTCATCACCGGAGTGAACACCGGCGACTTCGGCAGGAATACCAGAGAATCTTTCCTGGATCTGCTGAAGGCCCTCAATGAGGTAGAAGGAATCGAGCGCTGGCGCATCTCCAGCATCGAACCCAACTTGATCACCGAAGAAATCATCGACTGGATAGCCTCAGGCACCAAGTTCCAGCCGCACTTCCACATCCCGCTCCAGCAAGGCACTGACGTCATACTGGCTGCGATGGGGCGTAAATACAGCACTGAATTCTTTGCTGAACGAATCGCCTACATCCGCAGCAAGATGGAAGGTCCGGGCAAACCGAAGGTCTTTTTCGGAATCGACGTCATGGCAGGGCTTCCTGGAGAGACTGAAGAACTTTTTGCACAAGAACTCGACTTCCTTGAGGAACTGCGCCCGGCATTCATCCACGTATTCCCCTACTCAAAGCGCCCCGGCACCCCGGCAGCCACAATGCCAGGGCAAGTTCCGGAACAGGTTAAGGCAGAAAGAGTAGCCCGACTTGAAACACTCTGCGAAAGGCTGCATTCTGAGTTTGTGGAGTCCAACCGCGGCATAAAAGAGAAAGTTCTTTTCGAATCGAAGGAGAAGGATGGCAGCATGAGCGGATATACAGGCAATTACATCCGCATCACCAGGCCCTACGACGAGTCTCTGGTGGGCAGACTTACGGAGGTAACTATATGAAACTGACTTTTTTCGGAACCGGAACATCACTTGGAGTACCCATAGTCGGATGCAACTGCCCCGTATGCCGGAGCACTGATCCACGCGACAAGCGTTTCCGCTCTTCTGCACTTTTTGAAGTAGACGGGCTCAGCATACTGGTTGATTGCGGGCCAGATTTCCGCAGCCAGATGCTTCGCGCAGGAGCAGGTCACCTCGACGGCATCCTCCTGACTCACAATCATAAAGACCACACCGGCGGCATTGACGACGTTCGTTCTCTAAACTACGTCGACAGGCGGGCGGCCGAAATCTACTGCGAAACACGAGTCCTTGATAGTCTTCGGCGAGAATATCCCTACGCCTTCGCGTCGCCACGTTATCCCGGCGCCCCTGAATGGCATCTGCACATAATAGAGAACAAACCATTCACTGTCCACCCTGACAAAGAAGACAGGGAACTGGTCTGGGTTCACAATGTGGGATATGGCTACAGGATGCCTGACGGCAGCATTAAGGCCTGTCCTACCGACAATATCGAGCCAGCCGTAAATGACGGCAAAGGGGTTCAGGTGATACCTATACGCGGAATTCACGGGCAAATGCCTATACTGGGATTCCGCATAGGAGGCATAGCGTACCTGACCGATTTCAGCAGTATCCCGGAAGAAGAATTCGCAAAACTGGAGAGCCTTGAACACGTTACTCTCAATACAGTCAGTTACGCTCCACATCACTCACATTTTTCGCTGGACGAAGCCCTGTCCATTGCCGACCGCATACGAGCAAAACATACATGGCTCACCCACCTCAGTCACACATTTCCGGTGCACGAACAGTTCTGCGAAGAACTCCGCCGGCTTTGCGCCGAGCGCAGTATTCACTCCAACGTGCAGCCAGCGTATGATGGTTTAGTGATTACTGCCTGACCGGCACACATCGCATCTGCCGCAAGGGGCACTGTCGGGCTGGCCGAAATAATCAAGCAGATAAGCCTGGCGGCAACGGTCTGTTTCGGTGACATATCCGATAATGGCTTCGGAACGGGCGGTGCTTTTCTCGCGCAACATTTCGTAACGCTGTGGCTGGAGGTCTACGTTCCCCCGCTGCAAGTGATTGTGGTGCAATGTAATAACATCACTCTTCTCGCCAGGCACATAACGGATTACGTGCTCCTGGGACAGCCGGTAGAGCAGCTGGTGCAGGGCGGGAATTCCAATCCCGAGATTGGCGGCGACAAAATCTTCCGAAATTGAAACCGGCCAGGAAAAGATTCCCGTGTAATTGCGCATCAATAGTTCAAGCAGGGAGACCATCTGGGCATCAGGAAGATCGATATCGTACAATTCACGACGGTCCACCACTATCTTAACCTGCGTATTGATATCTACCGCCTCCGTATAACTCAGATGCTCAGAACGCTCGAGGTAGATTATTGCATTGCGCACAGAGGCCTGGCTCAGTTTATATTGCCGGCAGAATTCGGAAAGGTCGAACTTGAGCTGACGTCCCATTCCCTGTTCATAGGGAATCTGATAAAAAACGTGTATCTTATGATAGATATCCTCGATATATTCCAGACTTGGGAAAGCAAGAGAATCCAACTGATGAAGACGCCGGACATCATCCGGGCTCCACAAAAGCACGGCATACGAGGTCTTCCCGTCCCGTCCGGCACGTCCCGCTTCCTGGAAATATGCCTCCGGGCTCTCAGGAAGCTCGCAGTGTACCACGAAACGCACATCCGGTTTATCTATCCCCATTCCGAACGCATTTGTGCATATCATCACCCGTATCATGCCCTTCTTCCAGGCCTCCTGCCTTTCACTCCGCAGTTCCGATGAAAGCCCGGCATGATAAAAAGAGGCGTTGATGCCTTCTGCCTTTAGCATTGCAGCATACTCCTCGCACTTCTTCCGGCTACGAAGGTAAACAATCCCAGACCCTTGCACCCCCTGACATACTCCAAGCAACTGCCCAAGTTTATCTTCACATTTTCGGACTATATAATTAAGGTTGGGCCGCTCGAAGGCGCTGCGCAACAGTAGTTTCTCCTCGAAGCCCAGCCTGTCCATGATATCTTCCGCCACTTGAGGTGTCGCGGTGGCAGTAAGGGCTATCACCGGCGCATTGATACGCTCACGGAGCTTTCCTATCTGAAGGTAGTCCGGGCGGAAATCGTAGCCCCACTGCGAAATACAGTGTGCCTCGTCCACCACGATGTAACTGACATTAAGCAGATCGATGTAAGATTGGAACAGCGCAGTGCCGAGACGTTCCGGCGACAGATACAGGAACTTGAAATCTCCATATGCGGCATTGATAAGTGCCGTGTCCACCTGAAACCTGCTCATCCCTGCATGGATGGCAAGCGCCTTGATGCCCCTGGCCTCAAGATTCTGGACCTGATCCTTCATCAGGGCGATCAGCGGCGTAACTACAAGGGCAATCCCCTCTTTCATGAGCGCCGGCACCTGGAAGCATACCGACTTTCCGCCCCCCGTGGGTAGAATAGCCAGCACGTCGCGCCCTTCCGCCGCAGCAGAAATGATCTCCTCCTGCATCGGCCGGAAGGCATCGTAGCCCCAGTATTGTTTCAATATCTCCTTGGCGCCCATAGCAGATACAAATATAATTAAAATAGGGGATGAAAAGTCTGTAAGGGTACGTTTTCTCGATAATCAAAAATACTTAACGGACCGACCTGTTGCATTTTTCCCGTTTATTGCTGCAGGTCCATGGATTTACTGGGGGACCTGCGGCGTTTTTGACCTTTTTTGCGCTTTGTACCGGGTTTTGTTCGGGGACCTGTTGCATTTTTCGAGGATTTCGCTTCATGTCATAAAGAAAGATCACAGGGCCTTAGACTTGGTCCATAAAAAACTTACATTTGAGGGACTTAAAGAATTGGACAATGAAGATAGTTATGAAAAAGATATTGTTTCTTACCCTAACGCTGGCCCTTGCGGCCTTCGCCTCGTTCTATCCTGGGCTCGGAACGGCCCTCATTGTCGCCGGCGCGACATTTTTTGCCGCTTGGTTCAGAGCCGGGGAGTAGGAATACTCGCAAAAAATAAGTAATTTTGAATTTGATTTCTGAGGTAATGAAACTCGAAGAAGCCATAGTGTACTCCCTTGCCACCTCGGGCGGAGGCCTTAAGGTTGAGTGGCTGTTTGACAAAATCAACCGGGAGGGGCTTCACAGGCGCAAGGACGGGCAGCCGGTGACACTCGCACAGGTTTACGCCGTTGTGATGTCGCATCCGGAGATGTTCTGCAAGTCCGAAGGGAGAATACGATTATTGATATAAAACAGATATGGGAAAAGACAGATTTGACATCAAGGAAAAAGAGGGCATCAGTCTCATGACCGATGCCGTTGTCATCGTTGACAAGGAAACAGGCGTCAACTACCTCTTCGTCCACCGCGGATACGGCGGAGGACTTACCCCGCTTCTTGACGCAGACGGGAAACCGATAATCACCAAGGACTCATATAAGAAATAGATACCATGACACTCGAACAACAGATCCAGGAAGATATAAAGGCCGCAATGAAGGCCAAGGAGGCGGTTGCGCTTGCTGCCGCCCGTGCTATCAAAGGTGAAATCCTTCTCTTCAAGACCGCCGAAGGCGGAAGCAAGGAGGTGACTGACGCTGACATTCTGAAGATGATCCAGAAGCTCATCAAGCAGCGCAGGGAATCCGCCGAGCAGTACACCGCCGCAGGACGGCAGGAGCTCGCCGACAATGAGCTGGCAGAAGCGGCAGCCATGGAGAAGTACCTTCCCAAGCAGCTCTCCGTCGAGGAAGTGAAAGCGAAAGTCGCAGAGATCATCGCCCAGGTGGGCGCCACCTCCATCAAAGACATGGGCAAGGTAATGGGCGTCGCGAACAAGGCCTTGGCAGGCCAGTCCGACGGCAGGACTATATCCACGGTAGTCAAGGAACTCCTTTCGTAGTTTCTAACATTTATTCAATATTGCATGAAGCGAACATTTATACTTGCTGCAGCCATCTTGACAGTACTCTTTGTCGGATGCTCGAAGGACAATCCCGACCCGGGGAAGAACTATTTCACCCTGTGGAATTCCTGCGAAGCCCTTACTGCCCTGCAGGAGTATGTCGAGGATGTGACTGACCCTTCTTCCAGGAATTACATCCAGCCTGCGGACAGAATCGCCACATTCGATATGGACGGCACTTTCGTTGGTGAACTCTATCCGACGTACTTTGAATACAACCTTCTGGAATACAGGGCGTTGGATGATCCTAACTACAAGGACAAGGCTCCCGCGGAGGTTAAGGAGGCCGCACAGGAAATACGTGACTTTGTCCGCAATGGAGCCAAGCTCCCCGACCACTTTGACATGAAGCACGCCCAGGCGGCCGCCACGGCCTACGCCGGAATGACCCTCGCAGAGTTCGACGCCTATGTAAAAGCATACGCGGCCAAGCCGGCGAACGGCTTTACCGGGATGACCTACGGCCAGAGTTTCTACAAGCCCATGCTTGAGGTGTTCGATTACCTGGAAGACAACGGTTTCACCTACTACGTGGTCTCCGGCTCCGACCGTTTCATCTGCCGTGCGCTGGTCCAGGCCATCGGCATCGCCCCCAACCGGGTCATCGGCATGGACGTGAAGTTGGAATCCACAGGCCAGGGTGACGAAGAGGGTGTCAACCACACCTTCGGCAGGGAGGAAAACCTCGTCCGTACCGACCAGCTGATCATCAAGAACCTCAAAACCAACAAGGTGCTGCAGATTACCCAGGAGATCGGCAAAGTGCCTGTCCTTTCCTTCGGCAACAGCGGCGGCGACAGCGCCATGCATAACTATTGTCTAAGTAACACCGAGCACAAGACGGCCGCTTTCATGCTTATTGCCGATGATGAAGCCCGCGACCACGCCAATCGCGAGAAAGCCCTTAAGTTGGGTGAGCAGTGGCGCGAAGCCGGATACCATGTCATTTCCATGAGGGACGACTTCCGGACGATTTACGGTGACAATGTAAAGAAAGTCCCGTTCACTTTTGACGATTGACGCTCTGGGAAGCATCATATATTTCGATATCGAAAACTGCGTGTAAAAATGTATTTCTCAGATCTTTCATGGAGCATACGCGGTACGCTGGGACGGAAGTTCCTCGCGCTTGCGCAGCAATACGACGATGTGGTGGACTTCACGCTGGGAGATCCGGATATCCCCACGCCGGAAGGCATCTGCGAAGCGGCCAGAAGGTGTATCGGCGAGCATAGAACAAGGTACACTGCCAGCGCTGGCATCATGCAGTTAAGAGAAGCAATTGCCGCGTATGAATCTGCGAAATCAGGTATAAAGGCCGAAGCCACTAACGTTGCAGTGACCATTGGAGCCACCGAAGCCATTCACCTGGCATTCCGGATGCTGCTGAATCCCGGTGACGAGGTAATAATTATCGGCCCCACATGGGCTCAGTGCCCGAATAATGTGCTTCTGTGCGGGGCGAAACCCGTTATTGCCGATAGATTTACGGAAAGGTTTCTCCCGGACCTTGACTACCTTCGGACACTTATTAACGACAGGACCAAACTCATCGTAGTCAATTCTCCGAACAATCCTACCGGGACCGTCTATCCATATGAGATTCTTCGGCAAATAGCATCCCTTGCCGATGAAAAAGGGTTGCATGTATTCTCCGACGAAGTTTATTCGACTCTGGTTTACGACAAGCCCTTCCATTCCATTTCAGAATTCTATCCTTCGGCCGAAAATCTGGTGGTGTTCAACTCTTTCTCAAAGGCTTTTTGCATGACAGGCTGGCGAGTAGGTTATGTTGTAGGCCCCTCCCATTTCATCAAGAGGCTGGTAAAGATGCAGGAAAACGTGGCTGTCTGCGTCAGTTCCATATCCCAGTGGGCCGCCATTGAGGCAATCAGGGGAGCATCCGCCTACACGGAGCCCATACGCGAACAGTTCCGTGCCCGCAGGACAACGCTCTTGGATTCCCTGGAAGATTCTCCGCTAATCAAATACACCGTTCCGGATGCCACATTTTATCTATTTGTGGACATATCTGCTACCGGGCTTGATTCGCGCTCTTTCTGCAGCGCCCTGCTGGAGAATGAGCACGTTGCTATTACGCCGGGTCTTTCATTCGGTGATGCATTTGACGGCTATATCAGGCTGGCATTCACTTTGGAAGACGACGTAATCCGGGAAGGGGTTCGCAGGATTCAGCATTTTCTTACAACACTGAATGCTTGAATCTAATTAACCTTGAAGCCGAAGGAATCGAAAAACGCCGCACGGATGTTGGTTGATCACTCTTGTGCTGGCTTCCGGCGCGCTGCGCTGGAGCTCACTTGGCCGCTTCGGACCCTGCGACAATCTCTCACTTGGGAATGCGCCCGGCGGATGGCACATGCCGGATAGGCTATTTGAATTCTATCTCCGGAGAATTCTTGGGAGAATGGTCTTCCAGACGGATACGAAGCCTGCGGAGACGTGGAACCCTCTTCTCGATGAACGTAAGGATATGCCTGTCGCGTTTGTCGGGATACATCTCATCGAAGTTTATCATCAGTCCGGTTTCAATGGCATCTGATAGTTCGTCGTTCACCGCAGATCCGAAAATCTTCATGGTCGAAGATGAATTGATGTATGAATTCACGAGCGGCGGAATGACTGTGCCCAGCTGGTGAAGGGCATTCTTCAGGCAACGGAGATCTTCGCGAAGGCCATCCTCCTTGAGAATCAAATCCATAAGGCGGACATCCGTCTCCGATTCCAACTGTTTGTACGGGCGGATAAGTCCATCCTCATCGGGGAAATGCTTCTCAAGAAAGCGTACTATCAATTCACGGGCGGTCTTGTCGAAAGATTTATAGATGGTCATCTTCCCGAAGAAATATTCTACCCCGGGATTGCTCAGCAGCACCCCGGCGATACCATCCCAAAGATTATCCATGGTAAACAACGCCTTGGCGCCGGCTTTAGAACTCTGATACTCCGGAGCGACAAACGACCGTCCAAGTTCCATGGTCTTCGGGAGATATTCCTTGATGAACTTGTCGGAAAACTTGAAAAGATGCGATGCCGTCACGTTCGGCTGGCCATTCTCCTTCAAAGTAACGTCTTTGCCGAGAATATAACGGTATCCTCCGATAATGGCCTGTGCGTCGGGATCCCACACAATAAGTTGCTGATAGGGTTTCTCCATGAAATCGTACTCGTCCAGGTCCATCGACTTGCCGGAGCACCCGCCGGCTTCGCGATAGGCGACTTCACGTATACGGCCTATTTCCTTCAGCGTATTGGGAGCATTGAAACAATCTATGATGTAGATTTCATTCCCTCCCTTGTTGGTATCCATCAATTTGCGGGATGCAGTGAGTTCTGCCCGGATAAGATCCACGGGAATGGCATCGATAATCTTTTCCATCTTAAAATAGGTTAAGTACAACGCACAAATATATGAATAAATCAGACTATCTGATAATCATTTTAGCCAAAATACCCGGTCCTCTTTACGTGGCAGCGGGCCAGGTAGTTCTCCATCGGGCCAGCCTATTACACAATGTCCTATGCCTTCATACTCTCCTTCCAAGCCTATTGAATGCAGAAACTCCTGCCATTCAGGTTGTTCGAACTCCTCCTTTGCACGGTGCACCCAGCAACTGCCCAGCCCGAGGGAATGCGCCGCGAGCATCAAATTACCCATCACCAGAGAACCATCATACACACGGTTGCGCCAGTCGGCCTTATCAAGCACGACCAGCACGGCCGGAGCACCGAAAAAAGGATCGACACCCTCCGGTTTTCCCCATATCTGCCGGTTTGTTTCCGAAAGTTGCCTGATCATTGCCGAATCGGTAATTGCCAGGATTACCGCAGACTGATGGTTCTTTCCGCTGGCTGCATACAGTCCGGCTTCGATCACCTGGTTCAACATCTCTTCCGGCACCGGGTCCGGGCGGAACTTGCGAATACTCCTCCTGGAGATAATATCGTGTATGGTCTGATTCATAGGAACAAATGTAAGAGAAAATTCTTAACTTTGAAAGTTATACTAAAACGAAGCTGAAATGAAAAGAATCTTCCTTTTTGCAGCGATGGCCCTTGCTTCCCTGTCTTTGAGTGCAAAAGTCGAACTGACTCCCCTCTTTTCCGACAATATGGTTTTCCAGCAGAAATGCCAGGCTCCCGTATGGGGCAAGGCAGCGCCAGGAGCAAACGTATCGGTGATACCCTCATGGAACAGGCGCACATACAGCACCACGGCATCTGCTGACGGTAAATGGTGTGTAAAGATCGACACCCCGAAAGGAAGTTTCAAAAAACACAGTGTAACGATCAGCGACGGTGAACCTGTCGTTTTGCAGAATGTGCTTGTCGGTGAAGTATGGCTGGCTTCAGGCCAGTCCAACATGCAGATGCCGGTCGAAAGCTGGAGGGCCGTGCGAACCAATCAGGAAGACATCGCCAATGCTTCTCAATGGGCGGATCTCCGGCTGCTTCAAGTGGCCAGGGCAACGGGAATGACCGAGCACGACTATTTCAGCGCCGATTTCGACAAATGGAAGGAATCCTCCCCTGAAACTATACGTAATTTCTCGGCCGCAGCATGGTATTTCGGCCGCAAACTTATGCAGGATCTCAAAGTGCCTGTAGGAATAATCCACAGCAGCTGGGGAGGAACCATCATCGAAGCGTGGATGAGCGCCGGAGCCATCAGCGAATACCCGGACCTGCGCCCCAAACTCGCTCACGTGAAGAGTCTTTCGGACAACGAAAGCGAGAGGGAAAGAACTTTCGAAGAAGAAATCGACGTTTTTTACAAAAAGGTTACGAAGCAGGACCAAGGCCTCAAGGACGGCAAAGCCATCTGGGCGGAGCCCGGCTTCGACGACAGTGCCTGGCGCACCATTCCCCTTCCCTGCAAGGTGCAGGAACTCTGGCCGGCAGTCAACGGCATCTTCTGGTTCCGCAAGCAGATAGATATTCCCGCCTCCTGGGAGGGGAAAGACCTTACTCTCTGCCTGGGCCCCATCGATGATTTTGATGAGACATACTGGAATGCAGAGTTTGTGGGCAGCGGCCGAATCTGGAACAAGACACGCGAATACACGGTGCCCGGCCGTCTGGTAAAGGCAGGCAAGACTGTTATCTGCATACGCAATACCGACGACCACGGAGACGGTGGTCTCTACGGAGATCCCGCCCTGCTGTATGTCGAGGGGCCTGACGGGAAGAAGATACGCCTCGACAACGATTGGAAAGTCACACTCTCGGTTTCGTTCGAGGGCGTACCGAAATCCACTGCACGCGAGCCTAACCTCGTTACCGTGCTCTACAATGCCATGATCAAGCCTCTTGCCCCGTTCGCAATCAAGGGCGCAATCTGGTATCAGGGAGAATCCAATGCCGAGAAGGCATACCGCTACCGCGACCTGATGAGCGCTATGATACTCGACTGGCGCGCACTCTGGGGCTACGACTTCCCCTTCTACATTACACAGATAGCCAACTACAAAGGAGTACGCAAGGTCGCTGGCGACGATGACTGGGCAGAACTCCGCGAAGCCCAGGCGCTTGCCACAAAGACTGTGGACAAGTGCGGGATGGCTTGTATAATCGATCTGGGCGAAGCCGAAGATATCCACCCAGTGCGCAAGAAGGAGGTCGGAGAGCGCCTTGCAAATCTTGCCGAAGTAAATGACTATGGCAGGAAGGGCATCGCCAACGGCCCTCGTTTCGAGTCCTACAAGATTGAAAATGCCTGCATCAAGGTCCATTTCACTGATGTTGCCGGCGGACTCAGGGTCATACCTTCCGGCAAACACGCCGAAGACCGTTACGGGAAGACAAACGTATTCCCGGATATGGTTGCAAAGGCGGAAAGAGGCGAACTCACCGGCTTCCAGATTTGCGGAGCCGACCGGGTTTGGCACTGGGCGGATGCAGCCATAGTCGGCAACGAGGTAGTCGTTTCCTGCCCGGAGGTGGCACACCCGATAGCAGTACGATACGCCTGGGGCGCAAATCCTGTATGCAATCTTTACAACTCCGAAGGCCTGCCGGCATGGCCTTTCCGTACTGACGATTGGCCGGGTGTCACTTATGGCAAACTCTAGAGAGAACTTCGGCAGCAGGTTCGCTGCCATCGCGGCCCTGGCTGGCAGTGCAATCGGCCTTGGGAACATATGGCGTTTCCCCTATATGGTGGGAGAGAACGGCGGCGCAGCTTTCATCCTCATCTATATAGCCGCATCCCTGTTCCTGTCGGTACCTATCTTCTTCGCAGAATTCATAATCGGAAGGCGGAGCGGCGCCAACTGCTTCGGAGCGATGAAGCGTCTGGCCCCCGGTTCTAAATGGGGTCTCCTGGGGATTCTCTGCATACTCACACCTACACTGATTCTTTCGTATTATGCAGTAGTGGGCGGGTGGAGCATCACCTATCTGCTGAGATCCTTTACACTCGCCTTCCCTTCTTTCGGGAGTTTCTCTTCGTCCGGCTGGGCATGCACAGCGTTCGGGATATACCTGGCTCTCTCTTGCATTATTGTTGCCGGCGGAGTCAAGAAAGGGATTGAAACCTTCAGCAAGATATCCATCCCCATCTTGTTCATCCTGATTGTCGGGCTTGCCGTTTATTCTGTAACACTCAAGGGCGGAGCCGCAGGAATCGATTACATGCTGAAGCCAGACTGGAGCAAGGTCGGAGCCCGCACATTCGTGAACGCCATAGGGCAGAGTTTCTATTCCATATCTCTTGGGATGGGCATCATCATCACCTATGCATCCTATATCAGCAAGAAGGAGAACATTGTGATTTCCGGCATCGGAACAGCCGGTTTCGATCTTTTCTTCGCGGTTCTGGCCGGCTTCGTAATAATGCCGGCTGTTTTCGCGGCAGGCATCGAACCGGGATCCGGCCCTGGACTCATCTTCGACACTCTTCCTTTCATTTTCGTGTCGATGAGCGAAGCCTCCCCTCTTCTGGCAACGGTGGTTGCCGTCGCATTCTTCCTCACCGTGACCATCGCCGCCCTCACGTCGTCTGTTTCGTTGGTGGAAGTGCCGGTCGCATGGCTGATAGAAGAGAAAAAGATGAAACGAGGCAGCGCAACCCTGCTGGTATTTGCCGTTACTGGAATAATCGGTGCGTTTTGCGCCCTTAATCTAGGCGTTTTCGACTGGCTCGACAAAGTCTGCTGCAACGTGCTTCTACCCATCGGCGGCATCCTTTGCGTCATTTTTGTAGGCTGGATAATGAAAAAGGATGACGTTCGGGACGAATTCACATCCGGAGGCATACGGAAAGGCAATCAAAGATTGTTCGCTTTTGCCTATTTCCTTGTCAAATATGTCGCCCCCGTGGCAGTTGCAGTCATCTTTATTTCCAATTTCATATAAGAGTGGCTATTTTTATCACGAAAGGTCATCATTTATGGTGAAACTGGTTTATTATTTGCAGCATTTTATGTAAATTTGCGCGCTTACAAGAAAAACCTTAAACTCAAAATTTTTTTATGGACAAAAAAACTCTTGCCAAGTATGGCATCACCGGTGTTAAGGAAATCCTCTATAACCCCACCTATGAGGTTCTTTACAATGAGGAAACCAAACCCGGCCTCGAAGGCTACGACAAAGGCCAGGTTACCGAACTCGGTGCAATCAATGTAATGACCGGCATCTACACCGGCCGTTCTCCTAAAGACAAATACATCGTCTACGACAAGACCACCAAGGAAGGTGCTCCCGGCGAAATCTGGTGGACTACAGATGGTTATCCCAACGACAACCACAAGATGAGCGAGAAGACCTGGGGCGCCGTGAAGAAGCTCGCAAAGCAGCAACTCAGCGGCAAGCGCCTCTTCGTGGTCGACGGATTCTGCGGCACCCACAAGGATACCCGCATGAAGGTCCGCTTCATCATGGAGGTTGCATGGCAGGCCCACTTCGTGACCAACATGTTCATCCGTCCCAAGAATCAGAAGGAATTCGACCAGGAACCCGATTTCGTGGTATACTGCGCATCCAAGGCAAAGGTCGAGAACTACAAGGAACTCGGTCTCCGCTCCGACACCTGCGTGGCATTCAACGTCACCAGCCGCGAGCAGGTCATCCTCAACACCTGGTACGGTGGCGAGATGAAAAAGGGTATGTTCTCCATGATGAACTACTATCTCCCCCTCAAGGGCATCGCAGCAATGCACTGCTCTGCCAACACCGACATGAACGGAGAGAACACCGCTATATTCTTCGGCCTCTCCGGAACCGGCAAGACCACCCTCTCCACCGATCCTAAGCGCCTTCTCATAGGCGACGACGAGCACGGCTGGGATAACAAGGGCGTCTTCAACTTCGAAGGCGGCTGCTATGCCAAGGTAATCAAGCTCGACAAGGAGTCCGAACCCGACATCTACAACGCCATCCGCCGTGACGCTCTCCTTGAGAACGTGACCGTCGACAAAGCCGGCAAGATCGACTTCAACGACAAGTCCGTCACTGAGAACACCCGCGTCAGCTATCCTATCTACCACATCGACAAGATTGTACGTCCTGACAGCCACGGCCCCGCCGCAAAGCAGGTCATCTTCCTCAGCGCAGATGCATTTGGAGTTCTCCCTCCGGTTTCCATCCTCACCCCTGAGCAGACCAAGTACTACTTCCTCAGCGGCTTCACCGCCAAGCTGGCAGGTACCGAGCGCGGCATCACCGAGCCCACTCCTACCTTCTCCGCATGCTTCGGCCAGGCTTTCCTCGAACTGCATCCTACCAAGTATGCCGAGGAGCTCGTGAAGAAGATGAAGAAGAGCGGTGCCAAGGCTTACCTTGTAAACACCGGCTGGAACGGAACCGGCAAGCGTATCTCCATCAGGGATACCCGCGGAATCATCGACGCAATCCTCAACGGCAGCATCGACAAGGCTCCTACCAAGCACATCCCTTACTTCGATTTCGAGGTTCCTACAAAACTTGAAGGAGTCGACACCGGTATCCTTGATCCTCGTGACACCTACAAGAATGTCGCAGAGTGGGAGGAGAAGGCGAAGGATCTCGCCGGAAGGTTCATCAAGAACTTCCACAAATACGAGAGTAACCGTGCAGGCAAGGCCCTTGTTAAGGCTGGTCCCAAGCTCTAGCAGCATGGCAGCCAACTGCTTGGCAGTTAGCTGATTAGTAAAAGTCTCCCCCACAAAAACCAGGGGGAGACTTTTTATATTATATTAAGTATTAAACACTTGGCTGCCACCATTTTTTCTACCAAAAAATATTACTATTTTTGTGTGTTATGTCGGCGCTAAATTCGGAAATAAAGTACCTGTCGGGAGTGGGGCCAAAAAGGGCCGCGCTGCTGGCCTCCGAACTTGGAGTCGAATCTTTCGGAGATCTTCTGCACATATTTCCTTTCAGATACATCGACCGCACCAGCATCACTCCCATACGTGAAGTCCGCGGGGATCTTGCATATGTCCAGATACAGGGGACGATTGTAAGCAGCACGCTTATCGGCCCCGGCGGCAGCACCCAGATGGCCAAGGGAGGTCCGGTAGAAATCCGCGCAGCAAAACGACTGAGCATTATCGTTGATGACGGCACAGGACGGATGGAAATGGTCTTTTTCAAAGGCATCAAATGGAATTATGAGCGTCTGAAACCTGGCAACGCCTTCCTGTTCTTTGGAAAACCGTCCGAATTCAACGGCCGTCTGAACATTGTCCACCCGGAGATAGATAATCCTGTCGTCGGGGGTACAGAAGCCAGGGGGACCCTCACAGGGGTATATCCTAGTACAGAGAAATTGAAAAACGGCGGAATTACCGGCAAGGTCATGTGTAAATTGCAAAGTGCGGCACTTGCAATGTGCCTGCCGGAAATCAAGGAAACCCTGCCGGATTACATCCTGAAAGAAAATGCACTTGTGCCCCTGACCTACGCACTCAGGAACATCCATTTCCCCGCAGATAGTTATGCCTTGCAGAAGTCGGTACGCCGCCTGAAGTTCGAGGAATTGTTCTTCCTGCAGTTATCTCTGCTGAAGCAGAAATACGTTCAGTCCCGCGGCTCAGTCGGCCTGTCTTTGAGCAAGGTAGGAACTGCCTTCAATGCCTGCTACAATGCGCTTCCCTACGAATTGACTGGGGCTCAGAAGAGAGTGATACGCGAAATCCACAACGATATGAAAAGCGGGCATCAGATGAACCGCCTGCTCCAGGGAGATGTAGGATCTGGCAAAACAATGGTTGCCGTGCTGAGCGCTCTGCTTGCGGTGGACAACGGCTATCAGGCATGCATCATGGCGCCGACTGAAGTACTTGCCCAACAGCACTTTACCAATATCCATAGATACCTCGGCCCCACAGATGTCAGGTGCGCCCTGCTCACTGGCAGCAGCACCCAGAAGGAGCGCAAGGAGATTCACGCAGGGCTGGAGGACGGCAGCATCGGGATTATCGTGGGGACCCATGCCCTGCTCGAAGACAATGTCGTCTTCCGCGCCCTTGGCCTTGCTGTTATAGACGAGCAGCACCGTTTCGGTGTGGACCAGCGCGCCAAGTTATGGTCCAAGGGACCGTCGATTCCACCACATGTGCTTGTGATGACGGCCACCCCTATTCCGCGCACGCTGGCAATGACCCTTTACGGAGATCTGGACGTATCCGTGATAGACGAACTTCCTCCAGGCCGCAAGCCGGTGAAGACCATAATGGTTTCCGATGCCAGAAAAGGCTCAGTCTATAACTTCATGCGCAAGCAGATAGAGCTGGGTCGCCAGGTTTTCGTGGTATATCCCTTGATTTTCGAGAGCGAAAAGATAGACCTCAACAATCTGGAAATGGGCTACGAGGAGATACTGAAACGTTTCCCGGATCCTGACTATAAAGTAGCGATCGTCCATGGGCAGCAAACAGCAGAAGTCAAGAACTTCAATATGGCCGCCTTTGCAGCCGGGAGGGCCCAGATACTGGTTTCCACGACCGTCATAGAAGTAGGCGTTGACGTCCCGAATGCTTCGGTTATGGTCATAGAAAGCGCCCAGCGTTTCGGGCTAAGCCAGTTGCATCAGTTGCGCGGACGCGTCGGGCGCGGTGCGGATGAGAGTTTCTGCATCCTCGTTCATGACTTCAAGACGAGCAAGGATGCAAAGGCCCGTCTGGAACTGATGTGCAGGACCAGCGACGGCTTCGAAATAGCAGAAGAAGACATGAAAATGCGGGGCCCTGGCGACCTGGAAGGCACCCAGCAAAGCGGACTGCCGATAAAACTGAACATTGCATCACTTGCGAAAGACGGGCTGATGCTCAATGAGGCAAGGGTTTATGCTGACAAAGTCCTGAATGCCGACCCGACGCTGGAACTACCCGTAAACAAATTGCTTGCAGAGGAGTTGCGCAAGGGCAAGTATGAAATGAAAGACTATAGTAAAATCAGTTAATCATATGAAAATCAAACATCTAATCTTTACAATGATGATTGCTGCATCCTGCACCGGAACTACTACGAAAGAAGCGGCCGTTCCGGTAGTAGAGATAAACGACGGAGTGATGACACCGGAAGTGCTCCTCGCTCTCGGGCGTCTCTCCGATCCACAGGTCTCCCCTGACGGGAGCACGATTCTTTACGGTGTCAGTTACCAGAATATCAAGGAAAACAACTCCTTGAGGAACATTTACATCTGCAATACCGATGGTTCCGGCAAAGTCCAGCTGACCAACGAAAAGAAAAGTGTAAACTGCGCCCGCTGGGGCAAGGATGGGAAGCATATCTACTTCTTGCAGGGAGGCCAACTTTACAAGGCCCCGTTCAAGGCAGGAAAACTTGGCAAGAAAGTGAAGCTCAGCGATATTCCTTCAGGAATCGGAGAATTCAAGATTTCCCCCGACGGAGAGCAGATAATCTACACCTCTACCATCAAGAATCCATCGGTCGTACAGCCTTCAGACACCGATCCCGCACTTGACAAGGCCAAGGCTTATACTACAGAGAACCTGATGTATCGTCACTGGGACCACTGGGTAACCGAGATACCGCGCAGTTATGTCGCAACACTTGTGAATGGTACAATCACTCCTGACAACTCCCTCGACATACTCGGTTCCGACAACTTGTTCGAACTCCCTACCGAACCATTCGGCGGAGTAGAGCAACTCGACTGGGCACCAGACAGCCGTCACATCGCTTACAGTTGCCGTAAGAAAACAGGCAAGGAGTATGCTTTCAGCACAAACACTTCCATCTACATTTATGACATACTCACCGGTTCAACGACCGCCGTCACCGAGAAGGGCGGTTATGACACCGACCCTGTATGGAGCCCCGACGGTGAGCACCTTGCATGGGTTTCCATGCCACGTGATGGCTATGAGGCCGACCAGCAGAGGCTTATGGTTGCAGATATTGACTTCGGAATGGGCGGAGAAGCCGGACAGAACGGAGAAGTGAAAGTGAGCAATATCCGCCGTCTGGGCGAAGACTTCGACCATGATGTCACCGGACCGGTATGGCACGGAAGCCAGATTTATTTCGCAGCGCTCGTTAACGAGGCTGTCCAGAGCATCTTCCGCACCGGTTTGGACGGCAAGGTGGAACGCCTTACACCCGGCAACTGGTGGACAGACTTCTTCTCTCCCTTTGCCATCCTTGACAAGGAAGACGGCGGTGTAGAACTACTGACATCCTACTACAGCCTAGAGTTCCCACAGGAACTTGTGAGCGTAGTTCCGGGAGCAGAGCCTTCATTCAAGCAGATTACCACGGAGAACAAGCACATCCTCGACAGGCTCTCCCCCATCAGTGAAGAGAGCATCCACGTGCAGACTGTTGACGGACAGCAGATGCAATGCTGGGTAATCTATCCTCCGCAGTTCGATCCTAACAAGGTATATCCTGCCATCGAAATCGTTCTCGGAGGCCCCCAGGGCACAAATTCCCAAGATTGGAGTTACCGTTGGTGCTATCGCATGATGGCCCAGCAGGGATACATCGTAATCCTACCCAACCGTCGCGGCACCACCGCCTTCGGCCAGGCATGGAAGGAGCAGATCTCGGGAGATTACCCCGGACTCAACATGCAGGACTACCTGGCGGCAGGCCGCTACATCAAGAGCAAGCCCTACGTTGGCAAGCTTGCATGCGTGGGTGCATCCTACGGCGGCTACTCCGCATACATGCTGGAAGGCCTCCACGGGGATCTCTACGACTGCTTCATCGCCCATGCCGGCATCTTCGACGAGAAGCAACTCTGGTTCACCACCGAGGAAATGTGGTTCGCAAACTGGGATAACGGCGGTCTCACCGAATATTCCTACGATCCTGAGGCAGGCATAGGCCCTGCCGGCGATGGCATCACCTTCGGCGGAATGCAGCAGGCCGGCGCGCCTTACGCATCCACTCCCAAGGCCCAGAGGCACTATTCCAACTCCCCTTCTTCGATGGTCACCAAATGGCATACTCCCATACTCTGCATCCACGGCGGAATGGACTTCCGCATCCCCTACGAGCAGGGCATGGCCGCATTCAATGCCGCCCAGATGATGGGTGTTCCTTCCAAACTGATCATCTTCCCGGAAGAGAATCACTGGATCCTGCAGCCCCAGAACGCACTCTTCTGGCACCGCAACTTCTTCGACTGGCTGGATAAATGGTGCAAATGACGAAAGTGCTGAGTTTGTTCTGCGTTCCCGCGGTGCTCCTCTTGAGTGCCTGCGGGAGCGCCGGCAGACTCCCCTCGCAAAAAACCGAGAACCCGAAAGACGAGGTGGTCGACGTCGGATACGGATCCACGACCCGTGAAGGCCTTGGCTTTGCCGTGAACACCGTGAAGGTGGATGAAATGGCTGTTAGGAGCTACGAAAGCATCTCGGACTATATCAGGAGCCGGGTGCCGGGGGTGGAAATCAACCCCAACGGCACTCTGCGGATCCGGGGGACGCAGGCCGTGATGGGCTATTCCGAGGCACTGATAGTCGTGGACGGGGTAATCACCGACGACATCAACAGCGTCAATCCCAATCAGATTCACTCCGTCCAGGTGCTGAAAGACGGCGGTGCCGCGATCTACGGCTCCCGTGGAGGCAACGGCGTGGTGATGATCACCACCAAGATGGCCTACGAGACCGAACAAGCCAGGATTGCCGCCCGCAAAGCTGAAAAGGAAGCCAAGAAAGCAGCTAAAAAGAAAAAAGAATGAGCCGGGTATCCAACTGGATTCAACCCAGACTTAGGTTATGGGCGATTTACAGGGAACTTGGATATGTTCCCTGGCGGAAGCAGCGTGAGACAAAGCAAAATAAAGATGGCATCTTCAAAGGTACCGGAGAGGCTATCATTCCGTTCCTGAACAATGATGCCAAGCGCACATTCTCCCACCTTTTCTTAAGGCCGGGATTTATGATCCGGGACTATATCCGCGGGCAGCACGAACGATATCTTGCACCTTTTACCGCACTGCTGGTGTTCTATTCTGTCTTTACTCTTCTGCTGGCCGTGGTGCAGCCCGGCGCGGTAAAGTCCACCATTGCCGATGGTTTGATCGAAGGTTTGGAGAACTCTGATCTCCAGATGGATCTGGCCGTTAATAAAAATACCATCCAGGTGGACAGTACTACGAGGAGCGATAAATCCAATAGGATAATCCAGTCATTGCTGTCCACTGCTACCCAGTCATTGATCCTGACGCATCTGGATTTGTATCCGGAGAAAGCCGATACTCCATGGAAAGATTCTCTGGCGGCAGTCGAAGGCGACCTTAGAAGCAAAGGTATTCCGTTGTTTCTGGGGAACTTCCTGCTGCTATGGTTCGCCATGGTCTGGTTACTCCGGAAGAAACACAACGTCAGCGTCTCCGGTGCAGCCGCAGCATCGGCCTATGTCCTTTGCCAGTTTTGTGTCTTTATGTTCTTGGCGCTATTGGTCACCTTTGGAAAAAGCGCGGACCTGGGCGTCTTCGTGATGGGAATCCTGTTGTTTATAGACTATCGCCAGTGGCTTGGACTCGGCAACCGCCCAGCCCTCAAACTCACCATCAAAACCGGCCTCATCTACCTACTGGTAACCATCCTCTTCTACTTCCTCTTAAGCATGGTACTCGTCGCCATCGCGCTTATAAGGGCATAGGGGGCCTGTAGAAGGCACTCTCATTCCGTATATTTGTTTATCAGGCGTACCATGAGGTCGTTGAGATGCTCAACCTGATATTCACCGACAGTGGCGGCAATGTGATCGTTGCCGACTCCGCTGTCGTTGGTGATAAAGACATAGGTGCCTCCGGTAGGTATCGAGAAGAAACGGAGCATGAATTCGGTGTTCTTATCCACACCGCTTGCGGCGACGGGAATAAGTTTAATTCCCTGGGCTGCGTATGATTCCACGGACTTCTGAAGGCTTTTGATGATTGCGTCTTCGTGGTGAGCCGGAGCGTCCAGAAGCATGAAGGCCAGTTTTGCACAAGGAACTTCGCTCCAGGACAGTTTCTGCAAGCCAGTCTCAAGGGCGGTATGTACTGCTTCGGGATAGTCTCCGCCACCGCCGGCGTTTTGCTTCTTGATGAACTCTATAGTAGTGCTGGCTTTGGTCGAGAAATCAGAGACCTTGGTAACATAATTATCTCCCTTGTCCCTATAAAACAATGCGGATGTGCGGAAAGTGACATCACTCTGCGTCTGCGCCGTCCTATCCAGGATATCCAAAAGGTCTTTCTTCAAGAAATTGATTTCATCTCCCATAGAACCGGTAGCATCCACAATAAAAGCCACATCTGCGAGTTTTTTCGCAGTGGGAACCGTTGCTACGGTATAGACATTCATGGTTTCCTTTTGCTCCGCATTCCACTTGCTCACAACAGGATTCCCGGCAACTTGCTTGTCATCCAAGAAGATGGAAAGAGACGCATTGTCCACCTCGGTATCTTTCTGGAATAGCGAGACCCAGCAATCAGCACGTCCGGCATTATCGGTGTATGTGCTCCAGACAGGGGCGCCATTTCGGTTTAGGGACACTTTCACACCACGGGCAGGATTCTGATTGGAGTCCTGGACCAGCACTGCAACCCTGTTATTCGTATAGAATCCCCAATAATCGCACATCCCCGCCAGATCTACCTTATACCCATTCTGGTCCTCGGAAGCCGGAGAAAGCATCAGATTGCTCCAGAACATCCAATTATCCAAATCATTCCACTCCCCTGCGGTTACGACACCGGCGGATGCACCTCCAGAACCATCAGCAGCATCAAGACCTGCCTCACTAGGCGAATAGTCTCCACGCATAAAACCATCCCCATCCATTTTTGAACAGGAAACAGTGGCCAGGGCAATAGAAATAACAATACCAGATAACAGTGCAAATCTTTTCATAATAATATCTTTTTACTATTAAAACCCACAGATTCGAAAACCTTGCACCAGGTATTTATTATTTTTCCGGACGGAGTTTGGCGTATTTGAGGAGAAGGACCTTCGTGCCGTAGTTGTCGAAGTCGATTACGGCTTTGAGTTCGGGGAATTCGCCGGTGATTTCTTTGATCAGGCCGGGGCCGAAGCGGTTGTGTTCTACTCGTTCGCCGACGTAGAGTTCTTTCATCGGCACGGGCACGAAGTTCGGGTCGATTACGTCTGGTTTGGCCACTGGTGGCACTACGCGCGTTGTAGATGCCGGCGCGGTCTGTGCGTAAGCCTTCGGCCTGCCAATGCCAGAACCGGGCTCCCCTTGCGGGACACGGTCTGGCCCTTTGGCTGACGCGGATGGCATTGACCGCACCGCCCCGGAACGTCCGTATTCGCCGTATGAACCGAAACGGGATCCGCCCGAAGCACCGTATCCGGAACCGGAACGGGTGTATCCGGTGGTTTTTGCGCTGCGGTTCCTGAACCAGAAAGGCATGTCGGAATCATCGTCATCGTCGTCTCCGTCGAATCCGCCGGCGGGAAGAGGGTTGGCTACATAGGCAGGATCTATCTCCTTGACGAAACGGCTGGGAGAATTGCTCTCGTGCTTTCCGTTGCGCATTCGGGTAGAAGCGAACGAAACGGCCACGGCCTTTTTTGCGCGCGTGAGTGCAACATAGAACAGGCGCCGCTCTTCTTCGACATCCGCAGGCGAAGCCAGCATCCCGCCGGAAGGGAAAAGATTCTCTTCCGCTCCGGCAATATATACATAAGGGAATTCAAGTCCCTTCGCGGAGTGGACGGTCATCAGCGCAACCTTGTTGTTTCCGTTCTCGTCATCGTCAGCCGTATCGGCGTTGCTCAGCAGCGAAGTTGTCTCCAGGAAGTCCGCCAGGGTTATATTGATCGCAGGCATCTCCCCCTCGCCCGGATCAGTCTGATCCACATCCATATCCGCCAGGATGTCGTCCAGCCTCTCTTCCTTGAAGGCCTGCACTGAATTCAGGAGTTCGTCCAGATTGGAAGTGCGCGCCATGCCTTCGATGGAGGTATCGGCCTTGTAGAAGGCGTAGAGCCCGGACTCGTCGTAAATCTGGCGGGCAACTTCGAAGGCATCGCCGGAAGCGGCCGCAACTGCCAGTTTGTTGACGAGCGCGCAGAACTGACGAATCTTCTGCATCGCTGCGGGACGGAGGTATTCGAAATAATCCTCGCAGGCTGCAGCAGCGAAAAGAGACGAGAGGCCACGCGCCCTGCGGAGTTCGTTCAATCCGGAAATGGAAGTGTCGCCTATTCCCCTGGAAGGCTTGCCGACGGCCCGCTTGAAGGACTCGTCGTCGTTCACGTTCACGCAGAGCTTGAACCAGGACATCATGTCCTTGATCTCGGCCCTGTCGAAGAAGGAGTTCCCGGAATAAATCATATAAGGGATATTCTTCCTTCTTAGAGCCTCCTCCAATGCCCGGGACTGGGAATTGGTGCGGTAGAGTATTGCAAAGTCCTGATACTGAGCCTTCTCGCTCATCACCCGGGAGATAATGCCGCTGACAATCTGCACGGCCTCCTCCTGCTCGGTGAAGGATTTTATGAGTTCTATCTTCTCGCCTTCCTCCCCTTCGGAGAAGCACTTCTTGGGTATCCTGCCCTCATTGTGTGCAATGACCGAGTTGGCTGCATCCACTATATTCCGGGTAGAGCGGTAATTACGCTCCAGGCGTATGATCTTGCTTTCCGGGTAGTCCTTCTGGAAGTTCAGGATATTCTGGATCTGCGCTCCGCGGAAGGCATAGATGGACTGGCTGTCGTCGCCCACTACGCACAGGTTGTGGTGAGGCGCGGCCAGTTTCTTGAGGATCAGGTACTGCGAATAGTTGGTGTCCTGATACTCGTCCACAAGAATATAATCGAAGCGTGAGGCGATTTCCCTGCGGGCTTCCGCGTTGTCGCGCAGGAGAATGTTCATATTCAGGAGTATGTCGTCGAAATCCATCACTCCGTTCTGCTTCAATTTCTCCTGATACAACTGATAGACTTTCCAGAGGAAAGGTTTCTTGCCGTGAAGATCCTGCTGCTGGATTTCGGCATTCGCATGGTATGCATCCGGAGTGAACAGTCCGTTCTTGGCAAAGGAGATGCGGCTCAAGACCTCGCGGGCCTTGTATATCTTGTCGTCCAGATTCAACTCCTTCACACAAGCCTTGACCGCACTTTCCGAATCTGACCTGTCGTATATGGTAAAATTGCCCGGATAACCTATGGATGCCGCATAGTCGCGCAGGAAACGGATGAACACGGAGTGGAAAGTGCCCATCACAAGGGCACGGGCGCGCCTTCCGACCAGGAGCGCGATACGTTCCTTCATCTCCTCAGCCGCCTTCTTGGTAAAGGTAAGGGCCAGCACTCTGGTCGGATCCACCCCATTTGCCAAGATATAAGCCACACGGCTCGTCAGCACCTTGGTCTTGCCTGACCCGGCGCCCGCCACTATCAAAAGAGGACCGTTAATCGTCTGGACAGCGAGTTTCTGCTCCTCGTTCAGGCCCTTCAATATAATTTCAGCATCATTGTTTCTCTTTAATGACTCGTTCTCCATTTCCATTGTCTCATTTCTTACCATTAAACCTTTCCCCTATTCTTCGCACGAAATTAAGAAAAAACTGCCGATATACAACAGGTCTGTTCTCTTGTTTTTTTTCTGTTTTTGAAAATAATCCTTTTGCGTATGCAGAATGGGCATTTTTGCATACATTGGCCACTGAAACGGCATAGTTGTATGCAAAACCGGCATTTTTGCATACAAGTAAGCCAATTTCCAGCTATTCGTATGCAAAACGGGGCTTTTTGCATACATGTGGCAACCATATAAGAAGAATCCCTTAAAAAAACAGAATCACACCGAGGATAATCCCCAAAAAATGGCTATCTTCGCGCATATTTTTGTAACAGCAATACAAAACAAATTTTTACTCAATACACAATGTCCAAGAACATCGTTTTGAAAAAGGGGCTTGACATTCCCGTGAACGGGGCTGCCGAGCTCTGTCTTTCCAAGACCGTTTCTCCCGACATCGTTGCCGTAGAACCCACAGCACTCAAGGGCTTTACGCCCCGTCTCCTTGTAAAAGAAGGCGACAAGGTGCTTGCTGGTTCACCTGTAATGGCTGACAAGAAGAATCCGGCGATCCTTCTTGCTTCTCCGGTCAGCGGTACTGTCAAGGAGATTGTGCGAGGCGACAAGCGTAAACTGCTTGCCGTTACCGTACAGGCGGATGACGTGCAGGAATACCTGAAGTCGGAGCCCGCCTGCGGCAGCGCAGAAGAGGTCAAGGAAACCCTACTCAAAGCCGGCCTGTGGCCATTTATCATTCAAAGGCCTTACGGCATCACCGCCGATCCGGCAGCGGTCCCCGGGGCCATTTTTGTATCAGCCTTCTCCACGGCGCCTCTCGCAGCCGACACCGAGTTTACCCTCGGAGGTCGTGTGAACGACATCCAGGCAGGCATCAATGCGCTTGCCAGGATTGCGCCTGTACACGTTGGAGTAGCCGACTCCGGATCTACTTTCGCCAAACTTGAGAATGCGGAGATTTCCGTATTCAAGGGCAAACACCCTGCAGGAAACGTCGGCATTCAGATCGCTGCAGTTAAACCCATCCAGAAAGGTGACGTCGTCTGGACTGTCTCTCTTCTGGGACTTGCTGCTATCGGCAAGTATCTTACCAAGGGCATCTACGACGTCCGCCGCAAAGTCGCTGTCGCAGGTCCCGCAGCAATCGAGACAGCTTATGTCGAAACCCTCCCTGGCGCTCCGATGAAGACACTTGCCGGATTCTACGGAGGCTCCGATGAAGGCATCCGCATCATCAGCGGCGACCTTCTAAGCGGAAAGGCCGTAGGGGCGGATGGATACCTCGGCTTCTATGACGACACAGTCACCATCATCCTCGAAGGCACAGAGCCGGAACTCCTCGGATGGGCGAAGCCCGTACGCTGGAGTCAGTTCAGCACCGACCATTCCTACTTCTCCTGGCTTACCCCCTGGCGCAAGTACGACATGGATACCAATCTCCACGGCGGCCCCCGCGCTTTCGTGATGAACGACAGTTACTATGCGAAAGTGCTACCCATGGACATTTTCCCCCTCTATCTCATAAAGGCCTGCCTTGCCGGCGACATCGACAAGATGGAGCAGTTCGGCATATACCAGGTGCTTCCCGAGGACCTCGCACTCTGTGAGTATGTAGACCCTTCAAAGAACAATATCCAGGACATGATTGCCCAGGGTATAGACCTGATGCTTAAAGAAATGGCTTAAGATTATGAAGAAATTCTGGCTTGCAACAGTGGACGCCTTCTCTACCTTCCTGAAGGTTCCCGGCACGGTCACCCGCAGAGGTGCACACGTGCGCGATGCGATAGATCTTAAGCGCATCATGATTATCGCTGTTATATCTGTCGTTCCCGCCGCCATCTTCGGCATGTGGAACGTCGGTTATCAGCATGCACTGGCCATTGGAGACGGCCGTCTCCAGATTCTGGCCAACTTCTGGTACGGATTCCTCAAGGTCCTGCCTCTCTATGTAGTAGCATATGGTGTCGGACTCTTCATCGAGTTCTTCTCCGCCGGCATACGCAACGAAGAAGTGAACGAGGGTTACCTCATGTCCGGTATGCTTATCCCCCTGATCGTTCCCGTAACGGTTCCTCTCTGGATGCTCGCAATCGCAGTCGCCTTCAGCGTAATCTTCGTGAAGGAAGTATTCGGAGGCACCGGTATGAACATATGGAACCCGGCACTTGTCACCCGTGCTTTCCTTTTCTTCGCCTATCCTTCCTCGATGTCCGGTTCACAGTGCTGGATCAGCCTCAAAGCAGGCGAGAACGTAGTGGACGGATTCACAGGCGCCACTCCCCTCGCCCTTGAAGGTGCTTCAGCTCAATACGGAACAGGCATCTGGGACTACATCATCGGCACCATTCCCGGTTCTGTTGGAGAAACATCCGTGATCGCAATCCTTCTTGGCGCGGCAATCCTTATCTGGACAGGCGTGGCCAGTTGGAAGATTATGCTCTCCTCCATCGCAGGCGCCCTCTTCGTGGGAGGTCTTGCAAATCTCGGAGGTGTCGGCATCCCCGCATGGGAGCATCTGATCCTGGGCGGCTTTGCCTTCGGTACCGTCTTCATGGCCACCGACCCTGTCACCTCGGCTCAGACTGAGTGCGGAAAGTGGATCTATGGATTCCTGGTTGGCGCGCTCTGCGTCACAGTGCGCCTCTTCAACCCCGGCTATGCCGAGGGAATGATGCTGGCAATCCTGCTGGGCAACACTTTCGCTCCTCTTATCGACCATTGCGTTGTATCTTCTACAATGAAGCGCCGCGCAAAGGCTGCTGCAAAAACCGCTTAATATATATGAGGTATGAATACTAACAGCAATCTTTATACAGTCATCTATACGACCGTCATCGTCGTGGTGGTCGCAGCGGTTCTCGCTTTTGTCAGCCAGTCTCTCAAGAGCAAGCAGGACGCCAACGAAAAGGCAGAGACTATCAGCCAGATGCTTACTGCCGGCGGATTCGGCACCAAGGCCGAATTCCAGGCCATGGGCAATGCAAAGGTACTTGAGACCTACGGCAACGAAATTGAATCGGCATTTACCGTAAATGCTGAAGGTGCACAGGTTGCCACTTTAGATCTCGCAGCCAAAGAGGTTTTCTCGCCTAAACAACTCAAGGCACAAAACTACAAAGTGAAGGCAGGTGAAGGCTACGCCATCCCGGTTTTCATATTCAAGAACGGCATTACCGTGGTACCCGTTTACGGTGCAGGCCTCTGGGGCCCCGTCTGGGGATACATCGCCTTCGAAGCCGACGGCAAGACCATCCACGGTGCATACTTCGACCATGAGTCCGAGACCGCAGGCCTCGGCGCCAAGATCAAAGACGATCCTGCATTCCAGGCAGAGTTCGTCGGCGAGCAGGCTTACTTTGGGCAGAGCCCCGTATTCTCCATCATCAAGGGAGGCGCTCCTAAGGAAGATGGGAAATCCGTGGCAGACAACCAGATCGACGCCATCACGGGCGCTACCATGACTTCCAATGGCCTGGATGCTGCGATCAATGCCTGGCTCGGAGCCTATGCCGGTTATTTCGGAACAGTTAAAACAGTGGAGGAATAAGATATGAAACTGAAAGAAACCATTCTCGATCCTATCTTCAAGAGCAATCCGATCACCGTCCTGGTGCTAGGTATATGCTCCTCGCTGGCAGTCACCGTTACCCTTAAGGGCGCCCTCGTCATGGCCATCTCCGTGATGATCGTGTGCGGCATCTCCAGCTTGATCCTTTCCACTATGCGCAATACCATCCCTGGGCGCGTACGTATCATCGTCCAACTCGTGGTGGTTGCAATGATGGTGATTCTCGTGGACCAGATTCTTAAGAGTTTTGAGGCCACCTATCCCATCGACAAGCAACTTTCCGTCTACATCAGCCTGATCATCACCAACTGCATCGTGATGGGCCGTATCGAGGCTTTCGCTCTTGGCAACAAGCCCATCCCTTCATTGCTCGACGGTCTGGCGAACGGCGCCGGTTACGGCATGATCCTTCTTATCGTGGCCTTCTTCCGTGAGCTTCTTGGAAGCGGCACTCTCTTCGGGCTCCAGGTCATGCCTGCGGGCTATGTGACCAACAATCTGGTTATTCTGCCTCCTTTCGCACTCATCCTCCTCGGATGCATTGTGTGGGTTCAGCGCAGCATCCAGAAAGATCTTCAGGAGAAATAACATAAGCGCAACTGAATATGGAATACATAAGTTTATTCGTCAAATCGATATTCGTTGACAACATGATCTTCGCATACTTCCTTGGTATGTGCTCATACCTGGCAGTATCGAAGAATGTGAAGACTGCTTCCGGACTCGGTGTCGCCGTTATGTTCGTGCTCCTCGTCACAGTGCCTGTCAACTATCTTCTCAACAAATATGTTCTCGGTCCGGATGCCCTCATCCAGGGAGTGGACCTGAGTTTCCTCAGCGTCATTATCTTCATCGCCGTCATTGCCGCTATCGTCCAGATAGTGGAAATGGTGGTCGAGAAGTTCGCCCCATCGCTGTACTCCGCTCTCGGCATTTTCCTTCCCCTTATCGCTGTAAACTGCGCCATCCTCGGTGGTGCTCTCTTCATGCAGCAGAAGGAGTTCGCAAATGTTGGCGAATCCGCAGTCTACGCCCTTGGTTCCGGCCTCGGCTGGTTCCTGGCAATCGTGGCACTTGCTGCTATCCGCGAAAAACTCAGTTACAGCAACGTTCCCCCGGCACTCAAGGGCCTTGGTATTACTTTCATAACTGTCGGCCTGATGGGCATCGCCTTCATGGCCTTCATGGGCATTTCACTTTAATAAGGAGACTGGAACATGACATCAACCATTATTTCTGCTGTCCTAGTTATCGTGATCGTAACGCTGCTGCTTGTAGCGCTGCTGCTCGTAATCAAGGCAAGACTAACCCCTTCGGGGACAGTTACTATCGACATCAACAACGGCAAGAAAGTGCTGGAGGTTGCCCAGGGAGGCGATGTGATGCACACCCTTGCCGACCATAAGATCTTCCTTCCCTCCGCCTGCGGCGGCAAGGCCAACTGCGGCCAGTGCAAGGTGCAGGTTCTCGAGGGCGGAGGAGATATTCTCCCTACCGAAAAAGGTTTCTTCAACCGTAAGCAGATCAAGGACGGAATGCGTCTGGGCTGCCAGGTGAAAGTAAAAGACAATCTTAAGATTGCCGTGCCCGACTCAACCCTTAGTGTCAAGAAACTCGAATGCGAGGTCATCTCCAACAAGAACGTGGCAACCTTCATCAAGGAGTTCACCGTCCGCCTCCCCGAAGGAGAGCATCTCGAATTCAAGTCTGGAGAATACATCCAGATCGACATCCCCGAGTACGACATCGACTTCGCAGACATCGACGTGGATCCTATCTACCGCGGCGACTGGGAGAAATACGGATTCTTCGGAATCAAGGCCAAGAATACCGTTCCCACCGTACGCGCATACTCCATGGCTTCCTATCCTGCGGAGAAGAACATCATCAAACTCAACGTGCGTATCGCGACGCCACCGTTCGACCGCAGCCAGCCAAAGGGTGTCTTCAAGATGCTGCCGGTTCCTCCCGGAGTATCCTCTTCCTATGTATTCACCCGCAAGCCAGGTGACAAAGTCACCATCAGCGGTCCTTTCGGCGAGTTCCTCCTTCCGGAGAACGATCCCAAGGATATGGAATACATATTCGTAGGCGGCGGCGCCGGCATGGCCCCTCTGCGCAGCCACATCATGCACCTGTTCAAGACTTTGAAGACCGACCGCACCGTGCACTTCTTCTACGGAGCACGCAGCCTTGTGGAGGCCTTCTATCTCGAAGACTTCGCCGAGATCGAGAAAGAGTTCCCGAACTTCAAGTTCCATCTCGCACTCGACCGTCCGGATCCCGCTGCAGATGCTGCAGGAGTCGCATACACTCCCGGCTTTGTGCACAACGTGATGTACGAGACCTACCTCAAGAATCACGAGACTCCCGAAGACATCAAGTACTTCATGTGCGGTCCTCCTATGATGGTCGGCGCCGTGAACGGATTGCTTGACAGCCTTGGAGTACCTCCTGAAAGCATACTATACGACAACTTCGGTTAGTAGGTAGGAACTGTAGGTAAAAACTTTTTGACCCGTCGGAAACTTATACTTTTCCGACGGGTTTTCATATGTCAAACTTAAAAACACCTATTGAAACTTAAATTTTCAAGTTTTTCGTCACTATTTTTTCGCTCAGAACAATCAGCACCGTAGCTTTGCACCATAATGAAACGCGAGAATCCATGTGGCAGAATCTCAAAGGACATCCGTCCAGGGCAATCTGCCCACACTACAAACAACTGGTTATTCACACGAACGCTTTACACAAAGCCACTTGGATTCGACCATTTGCAAAGTTACGGGGCCCGGGTTCTCTTCACGGCCGTGATGGTTCTGAACTGCACTTGTACCAAGGCCCCGTCTTTGCAAAATCATTCGAAAGAGCAAGACACGTTAGCCATCCACATCAACAGTTCCCTACCTTATAATCATATTGACGTATTCGTTTTCTCCGATACCCTCACCAGGCCTCTGGAAAGCCATATCCGAGCCGGAAACAGCCGCTTTCTGAAAGTTCCCTCCGAGAAGGGCGACAAGACCGTAGTGGCGCTGGCCGACGTGCATGGAGTATTCGACGGGGCTCTTCCCGAGAAGTTCTCCACCATGGAAAACCTCAGTATGGACTATGCCGACGAGAATCCGGAAGCGCCCCTGCAGGGAGGTTTGTGCAGCACCGGAAACGGCGAAACCGCAGAACTGGAGATACAGCCCCTGCTCTGCCCTGTGGTCATCCAGAGTATCTGCATCGAAGCGGATGCTCCCCTAATCAACGCCACTGTGAAGCTGGAACGGGTTAACGCTCACGCAGAGATACTGCGCAAAGACGGTTTCCACCCATCCTTTACTCTGGACAATCCCACAGGCCTCAGGCATCCCTTTATGATGATACGGGAGATTCCATTCGATATTTGCAGCAGCCCGCAGGAGCCAGGCATAACGCTGTTCTGTTATCCCAACGAAGATGATGACGGGCCTGGAGGCGGAGGCACGGTCCTGAAGATTACCGGCACTTTGGCCGGGCAGGAAGAGAACTTCCGCATTCCGCTTGGCAGGATTCAGCGTGGCGCAAAGCTCGTACTGGATATCGCATTGAAAAAATGATTACCTTTGCATACTATGACCAAGGTAATCACATACGGCACTTTCGATCTTTTCCACGAAGGGCACCTGAACCTTCTAAAAAGGGCCAAAGCACTGGGTGACTGGTTGATAGTAGGTGTCACCACAGACAATTTCGATCTGCAACGCGGCAAACTGAACACATGCGACAACGTGATGGAACGGATCGAAGCCGTAAAGGCCACGGGCCTTGCCGACCAGATAATAATAGAGGAATACCGGGGGCAGAAGATAGACGACATCCACCGTTACGGAGTGGACATCTTTGCCATAGGTTCCGACTGGACGGGATATTTCGATTACCTCAAGGAATTCTGCCAGGTGGTCTACCTTCCCCGCACCGAAGGCATCTCCAGCACCCAGCTGCGCGACGAACGACCCACCGTGACCATGGGCATAATCGGCACCGGCAGCATTGCACGCCGCTTTGTGAAGGAGGCGGAATTCGTTGCCAGCAACAGCATTACGGCCGCCTACAATCCTGACGAGAAAGAATGCAAAGCCTTCTGCAAGGAATTCGGCCTGGAGCCGGCAGGCAGCCTCAAAGCCCTCTTCGGCAAGTGCAACGCCGTCTACATAGCATCTCCCCACTATACCCACTACGACTATGCCAAGGCCGCGCTGCAGGCAGACAAACATGTGCTCTGCGAGACGCCTCTGGTGCTGAACGAAGCCGAAGCGAAAGAGCTTTTCAAGATAGCGAAAGATAGCGGGCTCGTGCTGATGATGGCCCACAAGACCGCCTACTGCCCCGCCTTCGGGCATCTGGTTACCCTCCTGCAATCCGGAGCCATCGGCGAGATAGTCGATGTCAAGGCTGCCACCACCACCCTCACGGACGAAAAGGATGCCAAGATGGACAGCACGCGTTTCGGCGGCAGCATGAACGAGAACGGATGTTTCCCCCTGCTTCCCATCTTCCGCCTGCTCGGCACAAATTACAGAAAATGCTACTTCGTGTCCAAATACAAGGACGGGGTTGACATATACACCAAGGGCATCATCTTCACCGACAGCGCTTCTGCCACCTTCGAGGTCGGCCTCGGCGCCAAGACAGAAGGCAGCCTGGTGGTGTCCGGCACCAAGGGATATGCCTACGTGCCCGCCCCCTGGTGGAAAACATCATACTTCGAGCTACGCTACGAAGACCAGAACCAGAATAAAAAATTCTTTTATCCCTTCGACGGCGAAGGCCTGCGCTACGAGATCAAGGAATTCGTGTCCGCAATCTTAGCAAATGGTTACTTCTACTCCAGACTGCCTGTCGGAGAGATTCTTGCCATGAGCAGGATCCAGGAAGATTTCATCAACGGAAAGAAAGTCAGAATACTCAAATGATGCATTCCTACGCATTCCCCGGCGACCTCGCCCCCGAGATTGCCGCAATAGGTTCGGAGCCAATACCTTATATGAGAACCCAGGAGTTCTCGGACATAGTCCTGGAATCCGAAAGAATACTGCTGAAACTCATTCACTGCACCGGTGGCCGCACCATCATCTACACCGGATCCGGCACGGGCGCAATGAGCGCAATCGTAGAAAATTACGTGAGCACCTTCAGCAAGGCTTTTGTTATCGACGGCGGCTCCTTCGGGCATCGCTGGGCAAGCCTATGCGAGTATTACGATGTGCCTTTCGTCCACTTCCAGGTGCCTTTCTGCAAGGATATAGACTACGATGCCCTCGAGGCCCGGGTGGCGGAAGAGAAACCTGGAGTGCTGCTTTGCCAGCATGACGAAACATCTTCCGGAGTGCTCTTCGACGTAAAACGGATAGGTGCCATTTGCAAAGCGCACGGCGTATCTTTCGTGCTGGATATTATAAGCAGTTTCCTTGCCGAACCCTTCAGCATGGACGAGGTTGGAGCGGATATCTGCGTCACATCCACCCAGAAGGGCCTTAACGTGCCTCCGGGGCTCTCTGTGCTGTTCTTCAGCAAACGTCTGGAAGGATACAAGTTTGCCCATCGCGGCTACTACTGGGACTTCGATGACAACTTCTCGAATCTGAAGAGGGGCCAGACACCATTCAGTCCTGCAACAATCATATTCCTGCAATTGCATGCCCGCCTTAAACAACTCGAGGCACAAGGCGGCGAGAGCCAGAACATTGCCGAAGTGCACCACAGGGCGGAAGTTTTCCGAAACGAATGCAGGAAATATGGATGGGAGATGCCTGCCGAATCGCCATCTTTCGCCATTACGGCTATACAGACCGGCGACACGGAGAAGCGTAAGATCTTCCGCGGCCTTATAGAGAAATATCAGACCTTCATTATGCCGGGAGGCATACCCGGTCATTATCGCATCTCGCATATGGGGCTGCAGTCAGATGAAGAATTAAAACAATTGGCCGCAAGGATAAAGGAGTTTGAGATTGATTGAAGATGAAGGAACTTAACTTAAGAGAATTGCAGGAGTGCTGCCTGGACATATTGAAAGATGTCGACACCTTCTGCAGAACCAAAGGGATAAACTATTCAATTGCATACGGGAGCCTGCTTGGAGCGGTAAGGCACAAGGGGTTCATTCCCTGGGACGATGATATCGACATAGTAATGCCGAGGAAAGACTATGAGCGTTTCTGCCATGAATACGTATCAAAGGACTACAAAGTCGTATTCAAGGGGAACACACCAGACTGTTTCATTCCATACGCAAGGGTGACCGACTTCGTCCGGACCGAATCCAGAACATACTCTCCATGGATGAACGATATCCAGAATCCAGGTGTCTGGATAGATATTTTTCCCCTTGATTACGCACCTGACAACGAATCAGAGAACCGCCTTCTGTATAAACTGAGCACGGTCATTATCGAATACAACAACAAGCTGCGGAAGACTAAGATGGTTTCACTCAAGGGATCACCATTCTATTTCAGAATCAAGCACCTATTCCACGGGAATAGTACGCACGCGCATCTGAGGAGCAAACATCCTGAAGAACTTGCGGGAGGCTTCGACCTCATCCTTCGCAAATATGTTTCCTCCCCTACCAGACATCTGTCGCAGTATTGCTGTCCAGATACGAATATCGTGGAATGGTTCGACTCTTCCCTTTTCGAAAACACGTCAGAATATGAATTCGAGGGATGCCTCTTCAAAGGGCCTGCCGACAGCGACAGCGTCCTCAAGGCCTGGTTCGGCGATTATATGGAACTTCCTCCCGAATCTAAGCGAAAATGCAAATCGAGAAGGTATCTGCGCTTTTACTGGAAAGACTCCTTAAGATAGACCTCCAGATTGTGGGTCTTACGCTTGTCCTCCGGGGGCAACTGCATATAATCTCCGAATTGCTGTCGCAGAAATGCATCCCACTGGGAAAATGCCTTATATTTTCTGCCTTCAAATTCCAATTCGGTATACTGCTCGAACATCGAGCGCGGGAAAACTTCGACACAGCCATTATAAACCACGGATACGGCCCCGCAATAATCCGAGTCCTCGAAAGGATAGGTCTTGAGCAGACTCTCGCAATGATTGAACCACCAGTCGAGGGAATGTATGTGGGCCTCGACTACAGCTAGCAAGGGGCTGGAAAACAAGGGTTTATAGCGAAGACGCATTCGATGCGTCTGCTTGCACAGATACTTCTCCCATGCCATATGTTTTTCTGGGTCCGAAGGTTTTCCATCAACCGGGAAAATGTCTATATTCAGGCCGAACCTGTAATATTTTCCACCCTCTTTGGAGACAGTCGAAGGATCGTGTACTTTTGCAAAAAAGTTCACAAAATCCGCCTCGGAATCATGCGTACCATACAAACACTTGTATCTCCTCCCCTTATACTCGGCTACAAAGCGTTCAAAATCGGGCCTGGGCATCAGAATGTCGATATCATCGTCCCAAGGAATGAAACCCTTGTGGCGGACTGCTCCTATCAGAGTGCCGTATGCCAGGGAATAACGTATGCCCTTCTCGCGGCAAAAAGAATCCACATCTTTCAAAATGTCGGCAAGCGCCTTCTGTATTTCGGAATGTGATAACAACTTCATACGCCTATCAGTTCACGGACCGTATTTTCGATCAGTTTTCTGTCCTCCGGGGCGGTCCGGTCCATGGAGTTGAGACACATATACTTATAATTCCCGGCATGGAAGCGTTCTAGTTTATGCCGTATGTAATCCTTCCCTGAACGCGTTTCCATATAGAATAGGGCTCCTTTTACAGGCCGGAGGTCCAGCCTGCCGTTTTTCCATAGAGAGACATAGAACAGTTCTTGAGGAGTAAACTGGTCCGGGTTGCGGAAACGGAAAGAGATATTCCGCACCAGAGCATCCTGATGGCTGGCATACCATTCCTCAAACCAAACTTTGTTCAATGGCCTTGGTGTGTGGTTGAGCCGCAGATAACAGAAATGAGAGCCCGCCAGGCCTGCTCCGTTGAGCATAAGCCCCTTGAATGTCACTTTGCGATGACCGTTTTCCTTTTTCTTGATGGCCCTTGTAAAACGGTCAAAGAGAATGCTGGAGCGGACCGCATGGCATACCGGAGTTCCGTCCTGTGCAAAGAAATCTTCCGGAGCGGCAGGGCGGCAGAGCAGGAAGTCATCATTGAACTCCACATAATGCTCGGCCAGACCGGGAATACGCCAGGTCATCGTCTCTATCGCCACCGAGTTGAATACAGGAAGGTAGTCCTCATAACCTTGGAATATCTGTTTGTGGTCTACGACTTCGGCGGGGATGCTCCCTTCCGGGATATGTGGATCCTGGCCATCGGTAACTATCCATATTTTACGTATGAATGGCGCGAACTTCCGGATGGAGGCCACACACCAGAAAATCTCCCCATCATTAGCAAAACGAGTTGCTCCGGCGACGTCGTTCTCGGTAAATACCTGCTCCGGAGCATACTTTTTCATCTTTCCCGCATGGGCTGGGTCCGACCCGTCCACCCAGGTTATGACTGCGTCTATGGGGAACCGCATCATATCTCAAATCTTGTTTTTTCCGGAAAACGGTCTTCAAATGCGGCCAGTATTTCCTGACGCATCTGCTCAAATTTTTCGTCTGTCATCTCCACATCGTTGATACATGCGAAGGAGGTCGATGGCTTGCGGATGAACTCCGCAATCTGTGCCCCGCTGTAGACTCCTTGTGAAAGATGCTTGTTGGATATTCTTTCCGGGACAAGCCTTCCGCTATAAAACATATAGTCCAGATACAGGTACTGGTTTGGATTATCCGGCTTGCGCAGGCGCGAACTCTTTGTCATTATTTCATCTTCCAAGGCCTCATAACACTTATCGGAAGCGCTTTTGAGCATAGGTGAACAGATGTGCTGAGGGCGGACAAAGAACGGGCTCCGACGCTTTCCCAGTGCCTTGCGGGCCATATCGGAAGATGCCTTGCACTGCTTTTTATACATATTACCTGCCAACAGATGCCAAGACATTCCGAGCACGCCCTTTCCGCCACGGAAGAAGTCCTCCTCCCTGCATAGGGCAAGCGGGAACATGTCGTCGTTGAAGTAGATGAACTCCTCTGCCAAGCCGGGAATACGATGCAGGAACATCTCTATGGTGCAACTGTTGAAGACCGGCAGCAGTTCCGCAGGGATAATATCTTTGTGAAGCACGACATGCAGTTTCTTCCTGTCCACCCATTCAGGCACCTGACTATCGGAAGAAACCACCAGATACACATCCTTCACGAAGGGGAGGCAGTCGCTTATACCGCGAAGAAGATACCGGAGCGTACCCCAGTCGCGGAAACGCTTCTGCTGAAGGCTATTGCCTACAAACTTCGCATAATCCGCACGCCAGACCTCGTCCAGGCCGTCGACATATGTGATTACTGCATCCATTATCTCTTTTTCAAATAATCAACTAAAAACGCTGTCTGATCGGTTTGCATCGCACCGGCACCAAGTTCCCTTATAAGCCAACCGTATCCAGCTTCAGGATTATCCAGCGAAACGGCATCATCGTGTCCTCCGCAGAGCGAGCCCCACATGGTATTCACCCATATTTTGCTCTTGCCTGCAATGAGAGCGGATGCGATCGTCAGGACAGGGTCGGAATCATCGTCGAATACCCACTCGTAAATGCGTGGCGAAAGCAGCCTTTCATATTCTTCGATGCAGGCAAGCGCGCCTCCGTTGCATAGATGTATTATGGGCATGAAGATAACATCATCTGCATATTCGCCCATCAGAGCCTTGGCTTTCCCTGCAGGCATGGTACTCTTGAAAATAATCTGCTCCAGGGTGCCGGTCTTTCCGGCTATCTCTACTATCTGCCTGAAATGCTTGAAGGCCTTGTCGATATTAACCATAATGCGGCCTTTGGCGGCAATCAGAGCATCTTCGAGATTGGTGGCACCGGAAGGACGGAAAAGAACGGGTCCGTGGTGGAGAATAAGTTCCCCGCCGAGAGTCCTGCGGACATCTATCTCGACAATATCGGCCCCAGAGCTTATTGCGGCCTCGATTGCCTCCACTGTATTCTCTGGGGCATCCACCCAAACTCCCCTGTGCGAGGCAACCAGCACACTCTTATCTAAAGGATCCAGCAGACAGGCACGGACAGCTTCTGCACGGGTCTGTGCAAGGCTCACCGCAGCAATCAGCGCCAATGCTGTTATGAAGAGTATTTTTTTCATTGTTTACGGAGATACTTAGCGGTAAAAGTATCGCACTCCGCCATCATTTTCTCGGGAGTACCTTCGAAAACCACCTCTCCCCCCCTCGCACCTGCATCCGGACCGAGATCTATTATCCAGTCGGCGCTGCGTATCACATCGGGATTGTGCTCGACTACTACCAGAGAATGACCAGCATCGAGCAGGGCGTCAAAGGCCTTGAGCAGTTTCTCCACATCGAAGAAATGAAGACCCGTGGTAGGTTCATCAAAAATGAACAATATCTTCTCTTTCTTCTTGTTCTCCGAACTGAGAGAGAGAAAGTATGCCAGTTTGATGCGCTGGCTCTCACCACCGGACAGAGTACTGCTGCTTTGCCCAAGTTTGAGATAACCCAGCCCCACATCTACCAAAGGCTGTAGTTTGCGTGCGATGCTTTGCGCCACTTCTTCCCTGCCCTGCGAGAAGAACACAATTGCATCATCTATGCTGAGGTTCAGGATGTCGTCGATATTCTTTTCGCGGTAACGCACCTCAAGGATGTCTGGTTTGAACCGCTTGCCGCCGCACTCCTCGCACACCATCGTCACATCCGACATGAACTGCATGGGGATGGTCACGACACCTTCGCCCTGGCACTCCGGGCAACGGCCTCCCTCCTGATTGAAAGAGAAGAAGGAAGGGCCATAGCCGTTGATTTTGGCATACTGCTGATCGGAAAGGAGTTTGCGTATCTCGTCGTAAACTTTAAGGTATGTGACAGGATTGCTGCGGGTGCTCTTGCCGATGGGATTCTGATCGACATATTCCACGCGCGAGATTCTGTCCAGGCTTCCGCCAATGGCACGGTGGGTGCCTGGGAGATCTCCAGACTCGTTGAAGTGGCGGTAGAGAGCGGGATAAAGGATGTCTCCAACAAGTGATGACTTGCCAGATCCGCTTACTCCAGTCACCACCGTGAGTGTCCTGAGAGGGAATTCTACTGTGATATCTTTCAGGTTGTGTTCCATCGCGCCCTCTACTCTTATGGAGTAGTTCCAAGGGCGTTTGCTGCGCTGATAGCGTGGACGGCCGTTCAGGTATTGAAGGGTCAGACTGCCTGCGCCGGTTTCCAGCTTACTGTCATTCCAAGGCTTACTTTCATTTCGAGGAGGCTGTGATGCCGACGATGGAACCCCTTTGTAAACAATCCGGCCGCCGTTGATGCCTGCGAGCGGGCCCATATCAATAAGGAGATCGGCAGCGCGGATGATATCTTCATCGTGCTCTACGACAAGGACTGTATTGCCAAGGTCCCTGAGGCGGCGAAGTACGCTGATGAGGCGTTCGGTGTCGCGAGAGTGGAGGCCTATGGAGGGTTCGTCCAGTATATATAGGGATCCTACCAGCGAACTGCCCAGGGCGGTAACCAGATTGACTCTCTGGCTTTCTCCTCCGGAAAGGGTGTTCATAGTGCGGTTCAGCGAAAGATAGCCAAGACCGACGTCGTCGATACACTCGAGGCGGGAGATTATTTCCTGCAATGGCTCCGCGATGGTTTCCAATTCTACTTTACCCAGGCCTGCTCCGGAGTCATTCACCAGCGAGCGGAAGAAAACAAGCGCATCTTCTGCCGTCATATTCAGGATGTCGGCGATCGTTTTTCCGGCAACCTTCACATAGAGGGCCTCTTTGCGGAGGCGGCTGCCATGGCATTCCGTACAGGCAGTACGGCCGCTGAAACGGTTCTCCATGAACTTGTACTGAATCTTGTACCTCTGTGTGTGCACCCACTCGAAGAACTCGTTGATTCCGACAATGCTATCTTCATCCCCTTCTATGCTGTGTCCGTTCCAGATAATATCTTTTTCTTTTTCCGTGAGATTACAATAGGGCTCGAACGGGCGGATGCCGTAGCGCGGAGCGACATGTACAAGATGCTGGGTGAACCAGCCCATCTTGTCACCGCGCCAGCATGCTATGGCTCCGTCATAAATACTGCGGGTCTTATCAGGTATTACAAGATCTTCGCTGATGCCTATGATTTTGCCTAGACCTCCGCACACCGGGCAGGCGCCGAGAGGAGAATTGAAACTGAAAAGGTAGTCATCTGGTTCGCGGAAAGTGATTCCGTCTAATTCGAAGCGGCTGCAGAAATCACGAACACTATCTTCCGCAACTATACGAATGGTGCCGTTGCCACGTGAAAAGGCATCGGAAATGGAAGAAAGCAGACGTGTCCGGAGATCGGTATCGCTGGTGTATGAGCCCGGCCCGGATACCCTCAGACGGTCTATAAGCAGCCAGGCATCTTCCGGATAGTTACCGTCGAGTTGCAGGACATCTTCGATGCTTAAAGCCTTTCCGTCCGAGAACAGTCGTGAATAGCCGTCTTCCTTCAGGCCTAACATAAGTTCCACCTTGTCGCTGCGTTGGCCCCAATGAAGGTCTGCAAGTATGTAAAGTGTGCCCGGAGCCTTCTCCTCCAGCCAATGCATGACATCTGCAGGGCTGTCCTTGTGGACTTCGCGACCACTGACCGGAGAATAAGTGCGCCCGATGCGTGCAAAAATAAGTCGGAGGAAGTCGTATATTTCAGTAGTAGTGGCAACCGTTGAACGGGGATTCTTGACGTTCACCTTCTGCTCTATGGCGATTGCGGGAGGAATACCATCGATGAGGTCGACATCCGGCTTGCTCATTCTCCCCAGGAACTGGCGGGCATAGGATGATATGCTTTCGGCAAAGCGACGCTGACCCTCTGCATAAAGGGTGTCGAAGGCAAGGGAACTTTTTCCACTGCCGGATATGCCTGTTACTACCACGAACTTATCGCGTGGTATTTCGAGGTCAATGTTCTTGAGATTGTTGACCCGGGCGCCCCTTATGATTATGGATTCACTCAAATCCTACAAATTTACACATTTTTCTCTCACAAAGGATATATTCCGGCTCTTGTGTAGTCGACCAGCACCTGCGGATTTATTTTGAGTTGGAGTCCTCGTATTCCGGCACTAATATAGATGTAGTCATAGAGCAGGGCAGACTCGAAAATGAATGTAGGCAATGGTTTCTTCATACCGATAGGCGAGCAACCGCCACGGATATAGCCTGTTTCCGGGAGAAGTTCTTTCATGTGAATCATGGCCGCAGACTTGTTCCCGGAGATTTTTGCAGCCACTTTCAGGTCTACTTCCATATCGCCTGGCATAACGCAGACAAAAAGGCCATTCCTGTCGCCACGCAGAACCAGTGTCTTGAAAACCTGTTCAATGGGCTCTCCAAGTTGGGCCGCTACATGGTCCGCAGCCAGATTGTTTTCGTCGACTTCATAAGGAACAAGTTCATAACTGATTCCAGCCGCATCAAGAAGCCGGGCGGCATTGGTCTTTTGTATATTTGTCGAAGTCATGGGACGCAAAGGTACGCAAAAGGAAGAAGGTTTTAAAAAAAAGAACAAAAAATAATTTGCAGAAATTGAAAATATATCTATCTTTGCATCCGCGTTTCGGCGCAACCAGACTGGTGCGGTAGTTCAGCTGGTTAGAATGCCGGCCTGTCACGCCGGAGGTCGAGGGTTCGAGTCCCTTCCGCACCGCAACCCCTTACAGAATTCTCTGTGAGGGGTTATTCTTTTAGCCTAATACTCTGAATCATGCATTTCCGATGTTTCGTAGATCACATCTCCGAAACCGGTAAGGGCGGCAAAAGGCGCAAACTGAGCTGCACGGTCCCGTCTGGACATGCGCGGATGTTTCACCGGATCCGGTTCCGGATGATCCAGCATGATGATATCGTCATACTTGTTCATGCTTTATGTCCTCCTATCTGTTTATTGCGGTCTTTGGCCGTTGCACCCTCTTCGAAATTCATCCCCTTCAATATGGCGTTCTTGCCGAACTTGCGGCGTATCTCCAGGATTGCCTCCTGACGGCTGCGTTCGCGTCCGGTATCCGGCTCTTCCTCAAACAGGTCAAGTTGCACACCATCTGCAGACCTCTCATCCACTATATGATTTGCAACCACATACATGCGCCGCACCAGTAAATCCTTGTCGACAATCTTGTCGAACAACTCCCCTACCGCCTTCATTATAAGATCGGTAGAGGATGTCTGACGCCCCAGGTTAACCGATCCGTGGGCAGGTTTGGGAACCGGACGCCCGTACCAGTCGTTAGTCACAGGGCCATGATACTTTGCGGCGATATTCCTGTCCGTCAGACTCTCCGTATCATATCCGACAGTGAGCACCATCTGGTCGGCAAACAGTTTTTTTGAAACCATCTCCATAACCAGCAAGTCAGTCATTTCAAGCGCCACGACCCTTGCCTTGGCGAAAGTATAAGGTTCGCTTAGCACCTGTCCGTTGCTCAGACTGTGTTCCTCGGGCCTGTATGCCTTGATGTCCGAAATTAGGCATGGCTCCCATCCCCACGCGTGGTCTATCAGCAACTCGGCATTCACTCCGAAAATCTTGTACAGTGATTCCGGATTAACAAGGGAGCGTCGGGCAACATCTCCCAAAGTCATCATTCCATTCACTTCAAGGCGTCTTGCAAGGCCATGGCCAATACGCCAGAAATCCGTCAGTGGCCTGTGGTCCCAATACTTGCGGCGGAAACTTATCTCGTCGAGGGCTGCGATGCGCACCCCGTCCTTGTCGGGTTCGCTGTGCTTGGCCTCCACGTCCATCGCTATCTTTGCAAGATACATATTGGTCCCTATCCCGGCCGTAGCGGTAATCCCGGTGTCAGCCAGCACATCCCGTATCATCTTCATGGCGAAATCGTGCGCGCTCAGCCCATATATGCGCAGATACTGGGTCGCATCTATAAAGACCTCATCTACCGAATACACATGTATGTCTTCGGACGAAACATACTTTAGATAGATGTTGTATATCCTGGCGCTCATCTCCATATAATGCCTCATACGCGGAGGGGCTATCAGGTAACCAAGAGCCTTGGAGGGATCCGCCTTAACCTCGGGATCATAGGTCGCAACACCGGAGAAGCGGTGACCGGGAGCGCTCTTAAGACGTTCTCTATTGATTCTTTCAACTTGCTGCACAACCTCGAACAACCGAGCCCGCCCGGAGATGCCGTAGGCCTTGAGGCTGGGCGTAACTGCCAGGCAGATTGTCTTTTCCGTGCGGGAAGCATCCGCCACAACCAGATTGGTCGTGAGCGGATCCAGTCCCCTCGCCGCGCACTCCACCGAGGCGTAGAACGACTTCAGGTCTATGGCTATGTAGGTGCGCGGCTGCATCTGCTACTCCCACATAAACCGAAGCATGTCGGGGGTTTTGGAGTAATCCCAGATGCGTATGTAGTCCATTCCGTAAAGACGGATGTGCGAGTCGCCGCCACCGTCGTCGATGTCATCGCCCACGAAGAGGCAGTCATCCAGGCAGTAGCCGTGTTCGTGCGCATAGCGCAGGGCCGCATCGAACTTATTGTACTGGGCGGGGGTAAAATCGAAGGATGTAGAACCACCGATATACACTGCGTAGTCCTTGAAGACCTTCAGCACCTCGGGATACATCGCGCGCCTACGAGCTTTGTCCGGATCGAACTTCAACTTCTCATACTTGTCCGGGGCTGTTCCCATCAGCCCGAAAGTAACCATTCCGCTGGCGTGGAATTCCACCGGGTCCCCTGAATACGAGGTATAGCCATATTTCTCGCGGAAGTACTGGCACCACTTCAAGAAGAACGCAGTATCTGCCGGAGCGGTATCTTCACGAACAATGCGGAACTCCCCGTCAATGATGGCACTCTCCTGCATACCGTAGTTCCCCACGATCGGCACCGGAAAATTTCCCATCTGCTTATACACGCGCGGGCAGTTCCCTGCTGCCATCATCACCACGTCATACTTCTCGCAGAGTTTTTCCATCAACTCGCGTGCAGCGGGCTCCAGAGGCATTCGGTGCTCGGTGAGGGTGGCGTCCAGATCGAAGCAGAGGAGCTTTTTGGACTTGATCCGCGCCGCATCCCGAACCGGATCCAACTCAGTAGGATTAGTCGAAAAATAAATCTTCACAACGTCATCCACGCCGCCTCGCACCGATTCCGGCAGCTTGAAATTAAGGAAGCCGTCCCGGTAGATGTAGTCCACCTTCTGGCGGTTGCGAAGGAGCACGACCGAAACGGGGGCACGGCCGGTCTTTACGCTCACCTGTCCCTTGAAGCGCGGCAACACATGGGCGTACCAGATGTCGGCGGATGCCGGCCCTTCGCCAGCCTTGGCTCCACGCGTAGTCAGCGGCACATTCGAGAGTTCCACCCCGGGAGTAGGTCCGCAACCAATCAGCGACTCCTCACCCGTGGCCATCCACTCTTTCAGACCTGCAATCTCCTTATAGAAATTGGGATGCATATCCCCCGAGCCGGAAGGGCCGACATTCGCCAGGAAATTGCCGCCCAGAGAGCGCGAGGCCACGAATTCCTCCATGAACCAACTAAGCGGACGGAAAACACCGCGGGTATTATACCCCCAGCCACCGCCTTTGCCGGTCCAGATATGGCAGTGCTCCCACCACTCCGACGGCACATAGGTCGGCGTCGTGCACTCGAAAGGCGTTGTAAAGTCACCGATGCGCATCGAGGTGCCGGCGGGATTGTCGGGATTGACGATGTTCCCCCAACGGTCATTAATCACGATATCAGGCTGCAACGAGCGGATCCATGCATAGACGCGCTCCGTCTGCAGGTCGCTCACCGGGATGCCATACCAGCCCATTCCGTCAAGCCACAACACATCGACGCGGCCGTAGTTTGTCAGCAGTTCTTCGAGTTGTGCGAGAACATAAGCGAAGAATTTTTCAAAGTCCTTCCAGTTCTGTACAGTATCCTTTACAGGTCCGCGCTTGCCCCAGGTGGCCACGTCCCATTCGGAATCCGGCCGCTCTCCCGGATAATGCCAATCCCTCGGCGAGAAATAGAATCCTACCCGCATTCCGGTAGCGTGGCAGGCATCCACATACTCGCGGACAAGGTCGCGACCATGCATATACTGTTTCACGCCTATGCCATAGCGGGAAGGCCAGAGGGCATAACCGTCATGATGCCTTGTGGTCAGCACGGCATATCTGAAGCCCGCCTCGCGAGCAGCACCCAGGTATTTCTCGAAGAAGCCTTCGTCCTGGGGATTAAAGTAATTCACCTGGTTATAGTATTCCTGCCTGGAGTGATACTCCCCACCCCATTCGTAGCCTTTGATCATGTTCCAGGATGGCTGGGCGCCTATCATCGAGTGTATGCCCCAGTGGAGGAAGATGCCGAGGCTAGCGGATGGGAACCACTGTGCGCCAGGAGCGGGGTTGGGAAATACTAGTTTGCCCGCCGCGGACGGCGCCAGCAACTCCCTGGCGCGAGCAAGATCCTTCTTCGAAATCTTATAATCCCGCGGATCAATCTGCCACTGGGCAAAAGCCCCGGCGCATAACACCAGGGCCAGCAAAAATGTAATAAACCTTTTCATCTAGTCTCCAAGCGTAGCGACCATAACCGCCTTGATAGTATGCATACGGTTCTCAGCCTCGTCGAACACAATGCTCGCGGGGCCCTCGAACACATCCTCGGTCACCTCTACACCATCCAGGCCGAACTTCTGGTAAACATCCTCCCCGGCCTTGGTATCGCGGTTATGATAAGACGGTAGGCAATGCATGAACTTACACTTGGGGTTGCCAGTGCGGGCCATCAGCGAAGCGTTCACCTGGTAAGGCATCAGCATATCGATACGCTCCTTCCATACGCTGTCAGGCTCGCCCATCGATACCCAGATGTCGGTATAGATGAAATCGCAGCCCTTCACACCGGCATCCACATCGTCGGTGATGGTGATGCGGGCGCCTGTCTCCTCTGCGATCTTCTTGCACTCGGCCACCAGCTCGGGGGCAGGCTGAAGGGCCTTGGGAGATACGATACGCACATCCATTCCCATCTTGGCACCACCGACCAGCAGGCTGTTACCCATATTGAAGCGGGCATCGCCCAGATAGGCGTAGCTAATCTGGTTCAGGGGCTTGTCAACATGCTCACTCATTGTGAGGAAATCGGCGAGAATTTGGGTGGGATGGAATTCATTAGTAAGTCCGTTCCAGACGGGGACTCCGGAATACTTCGCGAGTTCCTCGACAGTCTTCTGTGCGAAGCCACGGTACTCTATTCCGTCATACATGCGCCCAAGCACGCGGGCAGTATCCTTCATGGTTTCCTTAATGCCGATCTGGCTGCCGGTAGGGCCAAGGTAAGTCACATGAGCGCCCTGGTCGTAGGCCGCCACTTCGAAGGAGCAGCGGGTGCGTGTAGATGTTTTTTCAAATATGAGGGCGATGTTCTTGCCCTTCAGGCGCGGCTGTTCGGTGCCGGCATATTTTGCACGTTTGAGCTCCTTCGCAAGGTCGAGGAGATACTGTATTTCTTTCGGACTGAAGTCGAGCAGCTTGAGAAAGCTGCGGTTTCTGAGATTGAATGCCATATTTTATTGGTTATTAAGGTATTATTCTTGTTCCACAGGCAGGATTTCCGAGCTGCCCGGCCTCGGTTATCACACATTGGTCCCCACCGTTCTTCACGAAGAGAATACCGGCGCGTACCTTGGGTGCCATCGAACCCTCCGCAAACTGGCCGTCGGCGAGATAGCGTTCGGCTTCTGCAACAGTCATCGTGTCGATGGCTTTTTCGTCAGGAGTATGGAAATTGACGAAGACCTTCGGGACATCTGTCAGGATGAAGAACTCATCTGCCTTCATGCGGATTGCGGCGAGCGCACTGGCGAGATCCTTGTCTATCACAGCTTCGACTCCGCGGCAGCCATCCACATCTCTTACGACAGGTATACCGCCACCGCCTACCGTAACGACTATATACCCCTCGCGGGCAAGCCGTTCTACCAATTCAATATTATTGATTGCTATCGGTCTGGGCGAAGCTACAACCTTTCGCCAGCCGCGTCCGCGCGGATCTTCCCTATAGACTGCACCATCCGAAGGGGCCTGCGGATAATAAGGCCCTACTGGTTTGGTTGGGTTGCGGAACCCGGGGTCATCTTCCCCAACTTCCACACGAGTCACCAGAGATACTACCTTCCTGTCCAAACCAGCCTTCTTCAAAACCTTTTCGAGCGCGGTTTCAATCAGATAGGCAATCGAACCCTGAGTTTCGGCGCCGCAGAAATCCATAGGCATGGCCTCCAGGCCGAAGACCTGTTTCCCGGCCTCGTGTTGAAGGAGGACGTTCCCCACCTGTGGGCCGTTGCCATGACCTATCACTATATCGTAACCTTCGCGAATCAGCGGAAGGAGTTGCGAACAGGTGGTTTCGACATTACTCAGTTGCTGGGCGAAAGTGCCCTTTTCGCCGGCACGAAGGAGGGCGTTGCCACCAAAGGCGATCATTGCAAGTTTTCCCATGGCTACTCACGGACAAGAGGGAGAGTGGAACAGCGGAGCAGTCCACCCATTTTGGATATTTCGCGGTAAGGTACGGTTTCGACCGTAATCCCCTGCTCTTCCAGCCAGGCCTTCAGACGGGTGAAGTGCTCTTCAATCACAACTATATCTTCGCTGATGGAGAAGATATTGGAATTCATCCAATACATTTCCTCCTTAGTGATTTCAAAGACGTTCTCCTCGCCAAAAAAACCTATGAGATGGTCGGCATCCCGAGGATTGATAAATCCATCCTTGTAGATAATGGCCTTTCCCTTGCCAACCGGCATGAAGGTACAGTCGAGATGCAGGATGCCGTCATACGGATCCGTATCGTTCTTACGGAGGTTCAACGGGACGATCTTCTTATCCGGGAAGATCATCTTAAGATAATCAAGCGCAAGGGCGTTAGTACGGGCTGTCTTAAGAGTTGAATAGTCTGCAAAGTTGTACTGGCCAAGGAAGATAACATCATTATAAAGGACGACATCTCCTCCTTCTACATGGACCGCTTCCGGAAGATTATAGATATCCTTGTAATGGATATTGCGATACACGCTCTCATAGGCATCGATCTCAGCCTGCCTGTCAGGGATAATGTTAGAGACTATGATCTTGTCGTCGATGACGAAACCCACATCCCTGGAGAATACCTGATTGCAATTGGTAACAAGCGAAGGTCGGTGAACCTTAACGCCATATTTCTTGAGAACGGCCTCAAATGCCTCCATTTCGCGGACTATGTCGGATTCCTTGGGGTAAACCCCGTTCTTTACCGACTCGTATGATTTGCTGTCGAAGGTCTCGTCCAGAGAAGGGACGGGGCCGTTCGAATAAGGCAGACCCAAGATTACCTCCTTAAGTCTGCCGGTTTCAGATTTTATGTTCAGTTGCATAATTGCGTATTAGTTTCCTGTTTCAGGGTTGCCGGCAAGCTGTTCCTTGAGTTTAGGCCAGTATCCCTTCACGAGCACGATGCCGCAACCAAGGACAAAACCGAGGAAAGTCCAGACTATCAAGGTCTTGGCCCTACTGTTGGACGGTTTTGAAGGCACGGTAACAGGTTGAATAACGGTAAGGACCGGAGTATCGCGCTTGACCTGCATCTTAGCCTGTTCGAGCTGCTTTGCCATATCGGTATATATGGCATTGGCAAGTGTATATTTCTGCTGGATACGTTCACGCTGGATGCGGGACCTGGAACCGATCACATCCTGAGAACGGTCGCTGATAGAAGCGAGGGCTGCCTGAAGAGACTCGGCCTCTTTCTTGGTTTCGTTGTACCTGTCCTGAATGTATTCAAGGTCACGCTGGGCCTTTTCCGTGCGGAAACGAGTGATTTCCTCCTGGAGAAGTTGCTGTGCTTTCAGTGCAAGTTCTGCAGTCTGGACAGGCTCTGCACCGTTTACGTTCAGGGTGATAAGTCCCTCCTTTTTATCTACCGTAAGATTGACGCTCTGGGCGACGGCGGTCATCAACTTCACTTCGTCCTTGGTAAGGAGTAGTGGTTTGGGAGAGCCGTCGTCACTGCCGCCTTCAGGCAACACCATCTCGGGCTTTTCCTTCTTGATAGCATTCAGGAGCAGGAAAGGCAGCCCGATAGTATACTTTTTCACATAGGCCATAGGCGAGGGCTTCGCTATCTCCTTATAATAAGTGTACATGCTCACGGCAGAATCTGCCTTTGCATAGTGGAGAGGAGTGTATAGAAGCTCTCTGCGGAAAGGAACGCTGTTCACGATCTGGGGATACACCAGAGGGGAAAGATCTTTGGCGCTCAGGTCCATTCCCATGTCTACTCCGGCAAGGGCCGCAAGTGAACTTAGTTGGGAATTGCTCTTGGAATTCATCTGCGGCACCATCACTGTGCTGACGGAATATGTCCGTTTCATGGTAAGAGCCGCCACCAGTCCGAGCAGGATGAAGACACAAGTCCAGATTATTACGGTCTTACGTCCGTCCCATAGCTGACGTACCAGCGCCATGATATCCAGTCCTTCCTCTTCTTCGTAAGGCTGATTATAGTTCATGTTCTCGTCCATAAGCCCTTATTTAAGCCTGTCGATAAGGAGATAGATGGAAACGACCGAAGTGAGTGCCGAGAGAGTGCTCCGCATCTCTGCTCCCCAGTCGATCTTCTCCTTGGGTTTTTCGAGTTTCTCGCGTTTCTGATCATCTAAGCGCATGGTAATCACGGCGCCGGGTTCGACAGTAGGATACTTCCTGATACCAAGGAAACGGGTGGTTCCCTCTGTCTGGTTGTTGGGCATGGTTACTGTAACGCTGTTGCGGTCTGCCATTTTCTGGAAACCACCGGCATAGTGGTTGATATACCACCTGGCGCTGCGTCCTCCCTGATAAACAACAATTTTCTGGGTAGCAGAGTAATCTGAAGGAATATACTGGGCGAAACGTGTTCCTATCTCGCGTATGATGACGGTATTCTCCTGACGGACAATATTGATAACATCTCCCTCCATGAGGATGGGATCATCCTTAAGGTTGCCCTTGTGCTGCTTGACTTCGCGAAGGTCCAGACCGATGTTTCCACGATTGTTGTAAGTGCGGAACAAGCGTGCAAAAGGATCGGCGTCATCCAGCAGGCCTCCGGCCATCTCGAGAACCGAAGAGAGCTGCATCTTGTTATCGGTGAGAACATAAGTGCCGGGGTACTTCACACGGCCGTTAATCTCGACGGAACGCCCCATGGTGAAGTTAGGGGTATGCCTGACAACGACATGGTCGAAGGGCTGCAACTGGAAGTCGTCGCCGACTACATTGTAGTCATCGTCAACTTTTAGTGTAATACGGTCCATTTTGACCGCATCTGTATTTGAAAGGTTCACGCGGAAAACCTCGACTTTATCGAAGGCAGCCCCGACGGTGAAACCACCGGCCATGGAGAGCAGGTCATGAACTGTGAGAGAAGGGTCATATGCGGTCCCGAAAGGCTCTTTTACCGCACCACTGACATTAACCTCACCCACATTGGTATATCTGGTATTGTCGTAGATATTGAGACGGTCTCCGGGTTGCAGGATGGTATCGCCGTCAGTATCGAGATTGATGCGGATATACTCCATCTTGTCGGCGTTGGTCAGATCACGGCGGAAAATGTAGGCAACCGGGAATACGCTGGGCTTGAGACCATCCGCATATTCGATAGCCTGCGCAACAGTCATACGGTCGTTCATTCCGAAAGTACGGGTGAACGGAGCACGGACCTGCCCGTTGACGGAGATAGTCTCCACATCACGGAAGGATGCCAGGTCGAGGACTCTCACGGCATCGCGGGGTTCGAGAGTGAAATCGGGATTTCCATTGATACCAGGCCATGGAACGGTGAGCACCTCCACAGTTTCATCCGGGCGAGTACGTTCCACATAAACATACTCGGTACGCGCGGTGTACCGGGGCTTGGCATTCTCGAGCAACGTAGAGAGACTCTTATTCTTTTCGAGATCATAGTTACCTCCGTAGTAGACGTCTCCGCTGATCGCAACATACTGGTCCAAAGGCTCGTTGCCTGTGCGGATGCGCACGGCGTCACCCTGCTCCAGCACGACCTTGCTCTTGCCGGACAGGATATCCTTAAGGTTATATTCAAGATATTTCTTGGAACCGTTCTCGAAACGTTCTACCTGAACGAAATCGGGATGAGCATTGGCTGTGAGGCCTCCTGCATAGTTTATAAGGTCGAGCATCGATTCTCCCTCTACGAGCTCGTAGCGCATAGGGCGATTTACGGCACCTTCTATCTCGACTACCTTCTGGGCGATAGGGACAAAGATTACATCCCCATTCTGGATATCATATTTGACTCCCGCGGTCGGGTTGGTCATATATTTGTAGAGGTCCAGACGATAGTTCTTGCCTGCACGGGAAAGCTGTACATTGCGGATGGATCCCATCTCAGTAGGGCCTCCTGCCGCTGCGAGGGCATTGAAAGCTGTATTCAGAGCGCTGATGGTGAAGCCTCCCTGAACACCGACTTCACCGTATATGCTCACGGAAACGGTGCGGGCAGTTGTAATGGTAACCGCAATCTGGTCAGGACGGAAAGAGAAGAACTGGCTGAGTTTATTCTGGATTGCAGTGCGGCCCTGGGCAAGAGTCATTCCCTTGAGAAAAATCTTGGTGGATCCTGCAGGCTGGATGGAACCGTCTGCTCCTATCCTCTGGTGGATCTCGGTCTGCGAGGAGCCGAAAATGGAGATATGCACTTCATCACCTTCGCCAAGCACGTAAGTGTCAGGAGCCTGGGCGCCATCGGTAGTGCGGAAGACTTCGAGATTCTTGCCCGTGAACAGGGAATGGCCATATATGTCATTGCCGGCTGTTGGCGAAACATTATTCTCGACCAAAGTCTCTTCCAAGGCAGCCTCCGCGGCGACTTCGCCCACTGTGCTCTGCGGCGTATTAGAAGCGGTCTGCACCATGCTGGCCGCAGTTGCAGGCTCATTGGCGGATGCTGACCCGGCAACAGGTGCCGAAGCGGCAGCCTGGGCAGTCTTCTCGGCCTGCATCTGGTCAAGAATCGATATTACGCGATCTTGATAGGATGCGTAATCTGCAGGGCTGATGTTATCGATGTCGATTCCGCTTTCGAGAAGCCTTGTGCGGACTTCTCCTTCATTCAGGCCACGCTTGTTAAGTTCGGCCTGGGCCATTGCCACCATCGTGGCATTCTGCGCCATCACGGCGACAGGCAAAGCCAACGAAATCAAAAAAGCGAATAATATTTTCTTCATATTACACGTGTATATAATCGTACAAATTTAGTGATTGTTATTGGATTTAGCAATACAACTCATCGGAATATTGGAAATCGCGACAACTGCGACACCTTCTACCGCAACCAGAAGTTTGCGGTCTTTTTTGATGCGCTTTATATAGCCTGTTGCGCCTTTGTAAATACCATCGGTAACCTCCACTTTCTCTCCTTCTTCGAAATGCGGCATGATGTCACCGTAATACGCCACATCTTTTCCGTCGCCTACAGACGTGATGAACATGAACAACTTCATCTGTTTTTCCGGAATAACAGCAGGCAGAAGGGTTTCTTCTCCTTTGTCGTTCTTCATCTTGCTGCGATAGATCATGATCTCGTCGAAATGGGCATTCTTGTAATCGAGGAGTTGCCGTTCGCTGCAGTACACGAACAACAATTGCGGCACAACCTGCACTTTCTTATACAGATGGTGCCCGTTCCTTACACTCTCCCTGATCTGCATGGCCATGTAGGTTTTGCATCCTGCAGCGTCGAAATCCTCCTTGATTTTGCCGACCCTGCCTTTGAAAGCCCGCAGCGCATACCAATTCAACTGATCATCCATAACTTGGCAAATATACATAAAAATGCGTATATTTGCTTTATTCAATCTTACATGCAATGTTCGAACTCATAACACTTCCCTATGCCCCCGAGGCACTTGAGCCGGCCATCAGCGCCGAGACTATCGCCTTCCATCACGGAAAGCATCTGCAGACCTATGTCAACAACCTGAATGCAGCCATTACAGGTACTCCTTACGAAAACAAATCACTCGAAGAAATAGTCCGCAGTTCCGAAGGCGGAATCTTCAACAACGCCGGACAGATTCTTAACCATAATTTGTATTTCCTGCAGTTCCGGGCCCCGAAGGACGGCAATGTGCCATCCGGCAAGATTGCGGAACTCATCGACGCCCAATTCAGTGGTTTCGAGGCATTCCAGAAGGAATTCGCCGCCAAAGGCGCAGGCCTGTTCGGATCCGGCTGGGTCTGGCTCAGCGCCGATGCAGAAGGCCATCTGGTTATCACCCAGGAAGGCAATGCGGGCAATCCTGTCACGAAAGGCCTGAAGCCGCTTCTCACTTTCGATGTCTGGGAGCATGCATATTATATCGACTACCGCAACGCACGTCCCGCATATATTGCAGGCCTGTGGAGCATCATCAACTGGGAAGAAATAAACAATCGTCTTAAATAAATGATACTTAACGCATTGCTCAGCATCGTGGTCGGAGGCATGCTCGGCCACGCAGTAGATGCCGGATATAACGGCCGACTTGCACAATATATCAACAGCCCGGAGAGTTACGCAATCAAATTGTTCTCTCCTGAAATGATTGCGAAAGGCAAAGGCGGATGGCAGGGCGAACATGCCGGAAAATGGATGTATGCTGCGGCAAAGGCCTATGAGCGCACTGGAGACCCTGCTGTTCTGGCAAGGCTTACCTCAGTCGCCGACTATCTGGTTTCCCGCCAGGAAGAAAACGGGTATCTCGGCTGCTACCGCGAAGACAAGCGCTATTACCACCGTCCCTCCCCCGAGGCGATGACCGTAGACTGGGACACATGGATCATGGCCTACCTCATCAAGGGTTTTACCGAGGCTGGCGTCGCCACCGGCGATGAGCGCTATCTCGACTGTGCGCAGAAGATCGCCGGCTTTATCCACTGGACGGTATTCGAGCAGGGCATCAAGATCGCCCAGACAGGCATGCACAGCGGCATGGCCGGCTGCGGAATGCTCGATCCTCTCTGCGACCTCTACGCGCAGAGGCCCGTCAAGGAAGTCAAGGAACTGATAGACCGTTGCATCTTCGAACTCGACGACACTCCGTGCCTGCAGCTCATCACCCTGGCGTGCAAGGATTACGATGTTTCCCTGATAGGCAATGGCAAGATATACGAGATGAACCGCTGCCTCACAGGGCTCGCCAAGGCTTACCAGCTGTTCGGCGACGAACGCCTGCTCAAGGCCTGCACCAATGCCTGGGAAAGCATCAGGGCCAACCATCTTACAACCCTCGGAGGTCCCTGGGGAGGTATCAACTACTGCTGGGAGATTTTCAACCGCGTTGCCGAATGGGCCCCCTATGAGTGCACCGAAACATGCTCTGTAATGGAATGGATGCATTTCTCCTGGGAGATGCTCAAGATTACCGGTGACGGCAAGTATGCATCCGAAATCGAGAAATCTTCCTACAACGCCCTCATGGCCGCGCGTGCAGAGGATGGCCTCCGCTGGGAATACTACGTGCGCACCAACGGTGAGATGACACCCCGCGGCGACTGGGCCTGCTGCTGGAGCAGCGGAATGACCTCTCTCGAAGACTTACCCGTTTACATGTATGATACCCGCAAGGATGGCATATATGTAAATATAATTGGCGAGAGTTCCTACGAAACCGCCGTTCGCGGAAAACAGGTCAAAGTGCAGCAGATCTCCGATTATGCACGTACAGGGAAAGCTGAGTATGTCATTAACGGCCAGGGGGGATTCACCCTCGCCATCCATAATCCCGAGTGGGCCACTTCCTGCAAAGCCAGTATCAACGGCAAGGATGTGAAAGTGAAGGTAAAGAACGGATACATCACCTTCAGGCGTTCCTGGAAAGACGGAGACAGGCTCACGCTCGAATTCCCGTTTGAAATACGCACACTCGAAAAGACATGGGAATACCGCAACGCCGGCCCCAAGGAGCACAACTTCCCCAACTGGTACAACGGCTTCACCAACCATTACGTTACCTTCTCCGCAGGCCCGCTGGTATTCGCCACCGACCACGCCGACAGTTTCGAGAAGCAGAATCCCCTGTCGCTTACCCGCGAAGAGATCGGAGCAGCCAAACTGGTAATAGTTGAAGGATCGGGCGTTATGAATGCAAGTCCCGAACTCCACGTGGGAGGCCTGTTCCTCAAGCCAATCGCCATGATGCCGCCATTCGAACACGGGCCACAGTGGCGGACTACCTGGTTCCAGATTAAATAAGTTTACATAAGATTATAAAAAAGAAGCCGGCCCCGAGTTGACATGAACCCCGAAAGTTAGACAAAAAACTTTCGGGGTTTTGTTATGCGAAAAAAGCACACTTATGAGGACCGCCTTAAGTATATGAGGCTACTTGA
>CACWOZ010000003.1 GCA_902762655.1 uncultured Bacteroidia bacterium | reverse complement strand
CGGAGCAGCTTGCTCGTTGCTTGCATCTGCAACTTGTAACGTTGACTTTCGATCATCATAAGTTTACTCTTTTTGGTAAACTTTTTTCAGGACGACACAAATCTCCGGGCAGCCAACTCATTGATATACAATAATTTCCTGAAAACAAATCGGTGAAATTCGCCGATTTGTTTTCAGGAAGTAGCTGATTCACAGAAAGATAGCTGCCCGGTCAAAAGCGTCCGGACGCTCCGCCGCCGCCGAAGGAGCCGCCGCCAAAGCCGCCGAAGCCTCCCCCGAATCCTCCTCCCCAGCCGGAACCGCCTCCGAATCCGCCACCGGTCCAGTTGCTTCTGGAAGATCCGCTTCCAGGCCCGAAAACTATAGTCGGCCCGCGGAATCCCCCGCCTCCGCGGTGATTGTCATCCTTAGAGGCTGCGTAAATAATCAAAAGGAATGCGGCCAGGAAGAAAATCCCCATAATAAGAAGCGGCACCAGGTCGTCATCCTCGGAATCGCGGGGTTCGCTGATCTCGCCTTCCGCGAGCGCCATAAGTTCCGTGCAGGCCTTACTCACTGCTGGCCAGTACTCGTCCCGGCGCAGATGGGGGCCCATGATATTACGGATGATGCGTGAGGCGTATGCATCCGGAATCGCACCCTCAAGTCCGCGTCCGACCTGGATGGTAACATCCACATAGCCTCCGTCGCGGGTTTTGAGAAGGATCAGCACACCGTTGTTGCGGCTGCTTCCTATCCCCCATTTGTTCGCAAGCCGGAGGGCGAATTCAGCCACGTCGTAGTCGTGAAGAGTAGTCAGCGTTACTACGCATATCTGATTGGATGTGCGCTCATCGAAATCCACCAGCACCATTTCCAGGGAGTCGGCCTGGTACTGGGTAAAGGCGGACGCCAGATCATTCACCAGTCTGGGAGGTTCAGGACTGGCGGGAATATAATCATCTATCGCCGCCCGGCATGGTAATGCCAGGGCGACGGATAATAACAATACGGATATCCTTTTCGGAAAAGGCATCAGAACTCTACCTTGGGAGCGGTCTTCGCAGCCTCATCGGCCTCGAAATAGCCCTTGGTGGAGAAGCCGAACGCACCTGCAAGAAGATTGGCAGGGAAGCGGCGGACAGCTGTGTTGTATTCCTTGGCAGTCTCATTGAAAGCCCTGCGTGCCTCTGCAATACGGTTTTCGGTTCCTTCAAGCTGAGCCTGGAGGTCGAGGAAGTTCTCGTTGGCCTTGAGTTCAGGGTAATTCTCAACCACCAGCAAGAGTCTGCTGAGGGTGGAACTCACCTCGCCCTGAGCCTTCTGGTATGCGGCAATTTCTTCAGAAGAAAGATCTCCTCCCTTCACCTGGGTGGCAGCGGCACGGGCGTTAACGACAGCCTCGAGAGTGCTGCTCTCATGCTCGGCATAGCCTTTGACGGTTGCTACGAGATTGGGAATGAGATCCGCACGACGCTGGTAGTTGTTCTCTACCTGCCCCCATGCAGCAGTAACAGCCTCATCCTTGTTCACGAGTCCATTATAAGCGGAAATGCCCCAGATTACGATTACGGCGATAATGCCGATCCAGATAAGTGTCTTTTTCATGGTTTATCCTCTATTAGATTATTATCTTACACAACGGACGGACGCACGCATGCTGCCCCTGCCGAATTCACCTTCGTACAGCACAGGCTTGTCCATATAAATATAACGGGCGACCGCCATGTCGCCGGAATTGTCCGATGTCCAGAACATGGCATAATTGTTCATTCCCTTGAAACTGGTGGAATGGCCGTCCTCGACCATATAACCTACGGGAATCGCGGAAAAACGTGTCGCATTGTTTATCTTGACAGCCGGCCAGAACTCCCACATCTTGGAGCCGTTGAATGTAGCATCCACCATGAGGGATCCTGCAGCATTGTTTTCCGGAACGGAAACCGAAGCGGCAAGAGCCTTGAAATCGGCATTTGAAGGCAGATGCCAGCCTGAAGGGCAGGCGGCCGAAGCCTCATCCCAGGTGTAGTAGCGGCCGAAGATTGGATCCATCGCATCGGAATCGCCGTAAGACTTTCCGGAACCATTCCAGCCAAGATTCTGGATCATCCAGTCCTTTCCGCCAATATTGTGATAATAGTAAGTCAAGCCGTCGCGGCTGTCTGTGAACGAGGACAAGGAAGACAGGAAATCATAGCCCCTGAGCGAACCGGTACCGAGCGCAGGATTGACGATCGTGAAAGAGGCATTGGCAGATTTCGTATAATAACCATCGGCCCATACGTACACAAGCAAAGTAAACGTAGAAAGGGTATCCGCGTCGACAACGAAATCGAACTCCTTGCTCTTGGTAGCAGGATCACCCTCGAGGCGCAAGGTGTCGGTAACTAAAGTCAAAGGGTTGTACCAACTGCACGCCAGAAGCGTATCGGCCTCGTTCTCCTTATAGACTCCTGTCGGAACGATGTGCACCACATCACCTTTCTGTAAATAAGCCGGTACCTTGATGGAGAGGGTCCCGTTCAGATATTCTTTTGTCTCAGTAATGTCTTTATCTTTCTTGCACGAAACCGAAACCGTGGCAACAACGGCCATGGCTACAATCGTGAAATAACGCAGAAACTTCATCTCAAAATATTTAACAGGCAAATATAATACAAATATTCTGCCGAAGTAAAAAAAACGTTATATTTGCGTTTAGGCAAAAACAAGGAAAAATGAGCGAAGAAACAATCAGACTTGAATACAACACAGAGAGAGAAAAACTCAAGATAACAGAATACGGGCGCAATGTTCTCAAGATGGTAGAGCATCTCAAGGAAATCCCCGACAAAGCCAAGCGCAGCGAACAGGCCGTAGCGGTTGTCAAGACCATGGAACTCCTCAACCCTGGCGTAAAGGCCCAGGAAGACTGGGAGCACAAACTCTGGGACCAACTCTACATAATAGCAGAATTCGACCTCGACATCGATGCTCCCTACCCCAGCCCGGTCAAGGAGGAATTCGAAACCCAGCCGGTTCCCCTGCCCATGAAGGGTTCCAAGATCAAAGCTACACATTACGGCAGGAATATCGAGCGTATCATAGACCTTGTCAGCAACGAGCCGGATGGAGAGATGAAGAACGCGCTCATCCATTCGCTTGCGACCTACATGCGTACCCAGTACCTGATCTGGAACAAGGACAGCGTCGCAGATGAAACCATCTTCGCGGATATCGAGAAGATGTCCGACTACAGGATCAAGGTGCCGGAAGGGCTCAAATTGAAGGGAGTTTCGCAAGATGCATCCTATGCCCGTCCCACCCTTGGCATCAAGCCGCAGAGCGGCAAGAACCATAACTTCCGTTACGGAAAGAAAGCTAAGAATAAATGAGCAGATTCGGCGACTACATTGCATTCTGGAGGAACTGGGACGACAGGGAAAGGGCCAATGCAAAAGTGATTTCCGGGCTCGTCATTGCCGTCCTCTGCCTGTTCATACTCATATCCTCCGTATCCTACCTATTCCATTGGCAACAGGACATGAGCCTGCTCGGGGACTCCGAAATGATGGAGAGCAGTACGGGTGTGGGCAACGCCGCCGGCAAACTAGGTTACCGCACCGGGCATCTTCTCGTATGCAACCTTTTCGGGCTGGGAAGTTTCGTCCTGCTCATCATCCTCGTCGCCGTCAGCATCCGGCTGCTCGGCAACCGTTGGAATTTCTCCCTCATCAAGACGACACTCCTCGCTATCAGCGGAGCTGTTGTTGCATCGCTGCTGCTCGCTTTTGCAGGCAACCTTGCCGGCATACCTGCGGCATTCGGCGGAGGACTTGGGGGCGAATTCGGCAGGCAGGTAATCCTTTGGAGCGACAATCTCTTCGGACAGATAATAACCGGCGTACTGGTACTTCTGATTCTCGTCTGCTGGCTCTTCTTCAGCAGCAGACGCTTTACCGACTGGGTATACTCCCTCGGCCGAAAAGATGCCGTAGACACCCTTGAAAACGCCTCCGCCGAGGAGGAATCTTTCCTCCAGTCGCTGAAAAGGAACGTTGTGGAGGACGATCCGGAACCAGAGCCGGAGGAAGGGACGGAGCCTCTTGCCGGCGATGTCGGTAGCCCGGAAGCCGCGGAGGTACATCAGGAGGCAGAGTCCCCTGAAAACGAGGAAACATCCGAAGGAGGCCTGGAAGTCGTCACCGACGATACCCTTGAGAACGAGCGCTACGAAAACCTGCCGCCGATCGACATCCGTCTCGACCCTCCCGAAGGCCTCCCCAAATTCAAATCCCCCGGCCTCGACCTCCTCGAAGCCCATGCATCCGACCGCAGGCTTCCTTCGAACGAGGAGCTCCAGCGTAACAACAACAAGATACGCGCTACGCTGAAGAACTATAAGATAGAAATTACCGAAGTCAAGGCCCAGGTAGGCCCCACCGTCACCCTCTACCGCGTGACGCTGGCCCCTGGAGTCCGCATCTCCGAAGTCAAGAAACTGCAGGAAGATATTGGCATGCAGATGAACGCCAAGGGTGTGCGCGTAGTCACGCTTTCGGATTCCGTGGGAATCGAAGTTGCCAACGACTACGCCTCCATCGTGCCGCTCAAGAGCCTGCTTAACAGCGAAGCCTTCCGCACCAGCAAATACGAACTGCCGGTGGCCATCGGCTACACTATCACCCAGCAGGTCAAGGTGTTCGACCTCAGCGATGCTCCACACCTCCTGGTAGCAGGCGCGACCAAACAGGGCAAGTCGGTCGGTCTCAATGTCATAATCGCTTCCCTGCTCTATGCGAAGCACCCGTCCGAACTGAAATTCGTGTTCATCGACCCGAAGATGGTCGAATTTTCGGCATACAACCAGCTTCTCAAGCACTATCTGGCGGTACTGCCCACCGCAGGCGACGAAGAAGAGGAGAAAGCAAAGGCAATCGTGAAGAACGCGAAGGATGCCGAAACCACCCTCAAGAGCCTCTGCATCGAGATGGACCAGCGCTACGAGCTCCTGAGCCGTGCCGGCGAGAACAAAATTACCGACTACAACGAGAAGTACAAGGCACGCAAACTGAACCCGAAGAACGGGCACAGGTTCCTGCCTTACCTTGTTACGATAGTAGATGAATACGCCGACCTTACAATGACCATGGGCGCAAGCCCCGAAGTGCGCGCCGCATCGAAGAGCATTACCAACTCCATCATCCGCCTGGCCCAGAAGGGCCGTGCGGCCGGCATCCATGTGATCATCGCGACCCAGCGTCCGTCGGTGGACGTCATCTCAGGTGTCATCAAGGGCAACTTTCCTCTGAGAATTGCTTTCCGCGTGGCATCCCGCACCGATTCCATGACCATTTTGGACTCCCCCGGAGCCGAAAAATTGATAGGCCGTGGCGACATGCTGCTTTCCGCAGGCATAGAGAACGAGCGCATCCAGTGCGGCTTCGTCAGCGGCAGCGAAATCAAGGCCATCACCAACTTCATCGGCGAGCAGGAAGGATACGGCAAGAGTTACAACACTCCTTATTATCTGCCTGAGGTCAAAGAAGAAGAGAAAGAAGGCGGAGCCAAGGGCGAACTCGGCGACCTGGACGAGCGCTTCGAAGAAGCCGCCAAACTCGTGGTCACCACCCAGAAGGGTTCCACCTCCGACCTGCAGCGCAGGCTCGGCATGGGTTACGCCAAGGCGGGCCGCGTCATGGACCAGCTGGAGCAGGCCGGAATAGTCGGTCCGCAGGAAGGAAGCAAACCTCGCACGGTTCTTGTATCTACCCTCGATGAACTGGAAACATTGATTGAAAACCTCAAGAACGATGCGTAGATTTATCATACTTTCGGCAGCGGCTCTGCTCTGCATACAGGCAGTTGCACAGAATGCTGCAGAGCAGATCAAGGACCTGCTCGCGAACAACCGCGTAAGCATAAGCTACAACTATGCCGATGCAGAAGGGAAGGAGCTCGGAAAGGGGCTGGCGACAGTCCAGGGGCACTGCTACAAGGTTATCGAGAGCGGGACCACCTACATCTGCGACGGCACCACCCTGTGGACCGAGATTCCAAGGTCGAAAGAAATCTACATCGAGAACGGAGGAGGACCCTCCGACATCTTCGGGCATCTCGACAGCATTATCGACAATGTTACAGACCTGGTTATGGACGGCACCAGGGTATCCTTCAAGTTGACAATGCAAGGTATCCCGGAGCCACTGAGCTGCAAGGCGACAATTCTGAGGAAAACAGATTTCTCGGAAGATTTGAAAGATTTCCGTCTGGATATGGTAAAATATGACAGACTCTGGACAATAACCGATCTGAGATGACACCATTCCTCAAACAAGTTGCACATCATTACCATCCGGCTCCTGAGATCAGCCGGATGTGTTTTATTTTCCCTAACAAGCGCGCAGTCAGTTTCTTCCGCAAGTATCTTGGCGAAGAGTGCGCCGCGTCCGGCACAGCGATGATCGCTCCCGAATGTCTTACCATCAGCGATTTCTTCGCCCGCATTGGCGGGCTGCGTCCTGCGGACCGTATGGAATCCATTGTCACTCTCTACGACTGCTACTGCAAGTTGTACCCCAATGCCGAACCGCTGGACGAATTCATCTTCTGGGGCGGTGTGCTGCTGAGCGACTTCGCAGAGGTGGACAAGTATCTGGTGAAGCCTGACCATATCTTCAAGAATGTCGCCGAGTTCCGGCAGATGCAGGATGACCTCAGTTATCTTGAGCCCGGGCAGCGCGAGGCCATGGAGAGTTTCCTCGGGCAGTTCAGGAACAGCGGCGACTACAAAGAGAAATTCCGTCGCATCTGGGACATCCTGCTTCCGCTTTATCATGCTTTCAATGATGCTCTTTCCGCAAAGGGGCTGGCTTCCGAAGGTGCGCTTTACCGTTCGATTGCCGACAGGCTCGAGAGCGAGGCGGCGGTGGATATCCTTGCAGGAAGTTTCCCGGATTGCGGGAAGTTCGTATTCGTTGGCCTGAATGCGCTCAACGAGTGCGAGAAGAAGGTGCTTCGGAAGATGCGGGATGCGCATCTGGCGGAGTTCTGCTGGGACTATAGCAGCGAGGAGATAAAGGACCCTGCCAACAGGTCGTCGTTCTTCCTGTCGCAGAATGTCACCGAATTTCCCCAGGCTTTCAAGTTTGATCCGGATGGTCTCCCCCGCCCCACAGTCAACGTAGTTTCGGTCCCTTCATCGGTAGGACAGACGAAACTGCTGCCTTATATCCTGTCTGCGCCGTCCGGTGCTGGCATCAACACCGCCATCGTTCTGCCGGATGATGGGTTGCTGCTGAATGTGCTGAATTCGATTCCGGAAGGGATAGAGGATGTAAATGTCACAATGGGATATCCCCTGCGGGGGAGCGAATTCCAGGCACTGCTGGACGATATTGCTGCAATGCAGCTCAATACCAGGGAAAAGAACGGCATCGTGCAGTTCTACCACCGGCACGTATGGGGAATCTTCAGCAACAGCATCCTGCGGAGCATTCTGGACGAAGCCGGCAATGCCATCGTCAAGAAGGTCCGGGATGAAGCCAGATATTATGTGCCGCAGGAAGCCTTCAAAGGCAACAATATCCTCGAACTGATATTCCGGCCAGCCACGGACCCCGCACAGTATCTCCGCGAATTACTACTGGGACTGGCGCCTCTGCTCAAGGAGCACGAAGGCACGCAGATGGAGCTTGACTTCGCAATGTATTCATACAAGGCCGTCACCCGTCTGCAGGGCCTGAACCTCAACATCCAGACTCGTACCTGGTGGCGCCTCTTCGACCAGCTCGTGGGTCGCACCAGCGTTCCCTTCAATGGCGAACCGCTTAAGGGACTGCAGATCATGGGTCCCCTGGAAACCCGCGCCCTGGACTTCGACAATCTTATAATCCTCTCCTGCAACGAGGGCATCTTCCCCCGCAGGGCGGTATCCCCTTCATTCATCCCCGCCGAACTCCGAAAGGGATTCGGCCTGCCGACATACGAGTATCAGGATGCCGTCTGGGCCTACTACTTCTACCGCCTTATCCAGCGTGCGCAGAATGTATGGCTGATATTCGACTCGCGCACGGAACTCAGCCGCAGCGGCGAGGAGAGCCGCTACATCCGCCAGTTGCAGATGCTTTACAACTTCGACCTGCGACGCCTCGTGGTGAAAGCCCCTATCAGGGAGGTGGCCGCGGATGGAGCCATAGGCAAGACAGATGAAGACCTTGCCATTATGCGCGAAGACGGATTCACCCTTTCAGCATCTTCCCTGCAGAACTATCTCAGCTGTCCTGCCAAGTTCTATTTCTCGAAAATAAAGAAACTCGAGGCCGCGGACGAGGTCAGCGAATCGCTGGATGCCGGAATGCTCGGGGATGTGCTGCACAAGACGATGCAGACGCTCTATTCCGACAGGGCCGAAATCGGCCGTACCTATCTGAAAGAACTGCTGGCCGACAAGGAGCGCATACGTACGATTATCGAAGGCCTGATCAAGGAACAGCTGCATACCGAAGAAGTCGAGGGCAGGAACCTCATCTTCGAAGACGTGATTCTCAAATACGCAGAGCAGATACTCCGTACCGACTTGTCGCTCCTGGAAGAAAAGGGGCAGGACTCCTTCCGTATCCTCGGGCTTGAGCTTAAGAAATACAAGGATATCGGCGGGTTCCGCTTCAAGGGATTCATCGACCGCCTGGATTCGTTCGAACCCGGCAAGGTGCGGGTGGTCGACTACAAGACCGGCAAGGTCACCGACAAGGATATACTGATAGACGACAATAACGCTCAGGATGTAGTGGATGCGTTGTTCGGCACCGACAATAAAAACAGGCCAAAGATTGCCCTGCAACTCTACCTCTACGATGAATATCTGGAAAGAGATCTTCGTGCCGAAGGCTGTTCGCTGGAGAACTGCATCTACCAGACCACCAATCTGTTCGTGCAGAAGCCACGCAGCGTGCCGGCCAGCCCGGAATTCCGCCGCCTCATGAAAGAAAGGGTGGGCGTGCTTCTGGATGAAATCAGGGATAAGGATGTGCCGTGGAGCAGGACGGAGGAGAGCAAAACCTGCGAGTACTGTGACTTCAAAACCATTTGCGGACGATGATTAAGATTCTCAAAGCCTCCGCTGGGTCGGGCAAGACCTACGCCCTTGCAAAAGAGTACCTTTCCCTGCTCACCGGGAAATATGCATACAGGCACATCCTGGCCGTAACCTTTACCAACAAGGCCACGGCAGAGATGAAGGGCCGCATTATCAAGTTCCTCGCAGAATCGTCCGACCAGAACGAGCGGGAGATGCTTCGCGACATCCTCCACGATTACAGTGCTTTCGCAGTCAGCACTATTGACAAATTCTTCCAGCAGGCACTCAAAGCCTTCGCAAGGGAGATAGGCCAGGTAGCTGATTATCAGATAGATCTCGACAAGGCATCCCTTATACACGAGGCGATGGACCGCATCCTCGACTCCCTCACCCGGAAGGACACCGAGATCCTGGACTGGATGCAGCGTAGCGTGAGCGAGGATCTCTCGCAGGGCAAGCGCGTAAACATCGAAGACAATCTCTACGAGATGGGCGAACGTCTGATGATGCAGGGTGCCGGGCCCATGGACGAACTCCGGGAACGATTCAGCAAGAAGAATCTTCAGGCGATAAGAAAGAACTGCGGGCAAATCATAGAGGCATTCACAACGGAACTCAACTCCGCTGCCAAGGACGTGACGGTCACCAAGGCCTATTCGGTCAAACAACTTGCCCCCTACATCAAGGGTTTCCAGACCTGGGAGATGATCCCACAGTGCAAGGCCACGTTGATGAAGGAGGCAGATGGCAGCAGATTTTGCGAACTGCTATTCGGAGAGCGCTATACCTGGTACTGCACAGCCTGGATGCTGCGCGACATGTCGTTCAGCCTCGGCCTTGCCGGGGAATTCTATCGTTCCTACAGGGAACTTCTCAAAGAAAAGAACGTGATGGTGCTCGACGATTCGAACATCATCCTCAAGGACATAATCGCCGGCAGCGACGCTCCCTTCGTGTACGAGAAGATGGGTGTGCGCTACGAGAATTTCCTTATTGATGAGTTCCAGGATACTTCCAATATACAGTGGGAGAACTTCCGGCCGCTTCTCAAGGAGAGCGATTCCAATGACCACGAGAACCTTATCGTGGGTGATGTTAAGCAGAGCATCTACCGCTGGCGCGATTCCGACTGGACCCTTCTGGCGCACAAAGTGAGCGAGGACTTTCCTCGTGCCAAGGTGGAACTCAAACAGGAGAACAGGAGGAGCGTGAAGAATATCGTAAACTTCAACAACGCCTTCTTCGAGTTCGCTTCCAAGGTAATAGGTCACTCAGGGCTATACTCCGACGTAAAGCAAGAAATACTTACCGACGATGCCCAGGAAGGCCTGGTGCGCGTGAGTTTCTGCGGCTCCGACGAGCAGATTCCCATGGTGAAGGAATCCATAGGGGATGCCGTTGCAGCCGGTGCCGGATATGGCGACATAACTATTCTGGTGAGGGCCAACTCCGAGGGATCGACCATAGCCAACGCCCTTATCGAAGCCGGGATTCCGGTCGTGTCGGACGATTCCCTCAATCTCAAATCCTCCAAGACACTGCGGAAACTAACAGGAATCCTTGCAAACCACGAGAATCCCGACGACAAGATCAACAGTTATCTCGCGAAGTCGGAAGCCGTGGAATTCCCTGCGGAGTTCCATTCACTGACGGACCTCTGCGAGTCGCTCCTAAGACAGCTGCGCGAGAGCGCACCCGAGGATTTTGAAGGCGAAACTCTTTATATTCAGGCCTTTATGGACGACCTGCGGGAGTGGACCGAAGCCAATGGCAACGAACTCCGCGAGTATATGCGCCACTGGAACGATGCTAAACTCACCATCAGTTCCCCTGCCGGCACCGACGCCGTCAGGGTGATTACCGTCCACAAGGCGAAGGGCCTGGAGGCGCCATATCTCATCTTCCCCTATGCGCACAAAGTGGGTTTTTACAAAGCCGGATGGCAGTGGTGCCGGCTCGATACCGAAGGCACGCCGTTCATTCCGGAAGCCGCCGGGGCCTATCCTGTCTTCATGAGCGGTTCGGTAGAAAACACTTTGTTCGCATCTTCGCTGCATCAGGAGCAGGAAATGCAGAAGGTGGACAATATCAATGTGTTCTATGTTGCACTCACGCGCGCGAAGAAGTGCCTGCACGTGATTGCGCAGGAGCCTCCCAAGTCTTTCAAGGAGTCAAAGACGGGGGCGCCGGATTACAAGGATTTTTCGCAATTGCTGTACACGTTCTGCGGTGGCTTGGATGAATTCCGCGTCGGCAGCATGTACAGTTTTTCTGCAACTGCATCGGCGCCTGCCCCTTCTGGAGCATTTTCCCGTACAGGGTTGCGAAGCAACGCGGAAGAAGGGGCAGGCGTCGATGCCAGGCAGGCAGATTTTCCGTACAGCTACCAGTCGATACCGATCGGGGACAGGCTGAAGGTGTCAGCCGACGCATCCGACTTCTTTGGAGAAGACGGCGCAGTGGGGCCCGCGGCATCTCCAAGACGGAACGGCATCATCCTGCACGCGATTCTATCCAAAGTGCAGGTCGCAGGCGATTTGCGCAACGCTGTGGACGAAGCCGTGTTCGCCGGACAACTCAGCCCTGAAGAAGGAGAAGACGCCTTCGGACTGCTGTCGGAGCGTATCGCATCTCACAGTGACTGGTTTGCTGAAAAGGGGCTCAACGAAACCACGGTATTCGATGCCTCGGGCAACGAAAAGCGTCCGGACAGGGTTATCCTGCACTCAGACAGCGTGACTGTCATCGACTATAAATTCGGGGAAAGTACTCCGGAAAGCGATGCACGCTATTCCAGACAGGTAAAGGGATATATGAATCTGTTCCGCTCTCTCGGTTATGCGAATGTTTCCGGTGCAGTTTGGTACGTTGTTCCCGATAAATTGGTAAATTTGTAGCCTGTATGAATTCCGTCGACGATTTTTCACGGCTCGAACTAAGCCTTCCGGCCGCTACGCGCAACTACCGGTATTTCCGTTCCCTGCTGGAGCAGGAAACGAAATTGCTCGTGCTGGTGAAGGCAAATGCCTACGGGCACGGAGCCGTGGAATTCGCCTCCCTGATGCAGCAGGCCGGGGCCGATTATCTGGCCGTAGCCCTTCCTATCGAGGGTATGGAGTTGCGTCGCGCGGGTATCTCCCTGCCCATCCTGGTGCTTACTTCCGGAACGGACTTTTTCGAAGAGATGATCCAGTACAATCTGGAGCCATCCATCCCCAACCTGGAGACATTGAAGGCCCTCGTTGCCGTGCTGGAAGAACGCGGAGTGAAGGACTTCCCCATCCATATAAAAATGGACACAGGAATGCACCGGCTGGGATTCATGACAAGCGAACTGCCCGCCCTGTTCGAATACCTGAAAACATGCACGGCCGTGCGCGTGAAGTCAACCTTCTCGCACCTTGCGGTGGCGGAAGATCCCGAACAGGATGCATTTACTCTCGGGCAGATAGAGATGTTCCGGACGAACGCCTCCGCACTCGGGGAGGCCCTGGGCTACAAGCCTATGTGGCATATACTGAATTCCGCAGGCATCGAGCGCTTCCCGCAGTATCAGTTCGACATGGTGCGCCTCGGAATCGGCATCTACGGCATCAGCGCACTGCCTTCCGTGCATCTTTCCCCGGTGGCTTCGCTCAAGGTCAAAATCCTGCAGATAAAGGAGTTGAAGGCTTCCGATGGAACTATTGGCTACGGCCGATGGGGGCACATCGCCCCGACGGGCACAAAGATCGCAACCATCCCCTGCGGCTATGCCGACGGGCTTGACAGGCACCTCGGCCGCGGAAACGCGTCGTTCAGCGTCAACGGCCACCGCGCCCCCACCATAGGGAACATCTGCATGGATATGTGCATGCTGGACGTGACGGGGATAGACTGCGCCGTGGGCGACACCGTCACCATCTTCGGCGCCGACCCCACAATCTCGGAACTCGCCGAGCGGCTCGGCACCATCCCCTATGAAATCCTCACTTCAGTTCCGAGGAGGATTGAGAGGGTGGTGGTGAGAAAGTAACAAGTCCTCCCCGTGCCACTGCTCCTCTTTTCAGGATCTGGAGCGAAATCCTCGAAAAATGCTGCAGGTAGTCGGACAAAACCCGGGACAAAGCGCAATTAAGGCCGAAAATGCTGCAGGTCCCCCTGTTAATCCATGGACCTGCGGCAAAATGCGGCAAAAATGCGACAGGTCGTCGGACAAGGACGCAGAGTTTTGGACATGGTCCGATATCCGACCGGGGTATCACGAACTGGCAGCCATCGCTAATTATCGATTCACAACTTCATGCTCTCTATGCCAATATAATCATTTTTCTTTAAATAACATCCTGAACCGGAACAACTTCCACCATCACCTCCAGAAGGACGGCGTCGGAGGAGCGCGGTGCGAGGATGAATGACTGGCATTCGGCGGGGATCAGGACGGTTTCGCCTTCGGTCGCGGTGAGAAGGCGTTCGCTGTCGGGGCTGACTTCGGGCGTTGTCTGGATCTCGAATGAGCCTTTTATGGATGTGTAGGCGATGCAGGCTTCGGATTCGGCGTTGCCGATGCTGAGGGCCTGCCTGAGATTGATGCGGTTCACCGTGAACTGCGGCAGTTGCAGCAGGGTTTCAATTCCGGGCACACTGGCGGAGAGGGCCGCCTTTCCGCCAGCGTTGCCTGAAAGCAGGCGTTCGGGATACTGCTCGTATTTGATGAAGTCCAGCGCGTCGATGATGTTCAGCGCCGGATCGAATTCCATCTGTGGGGACTCTGCCCCCACATCCCCCGCGGCTCCCGACCTGCCGACATCGCTTCGCTCCGTCCCGGTCTCCGCCGTGTGCTCTGAGGAGCACAGAGAATCCACGTTCCAGTCACAGAGGCAGAAATCCAGCGCCGAGGATTCGCTGACCTCGACTATGGTCATCGGGCCGAAGGCGCAGTGCGGAGTGCCTGCGGGGATATAGAAAAACTGCCCTGCACGGGGCTCGAGGGTATTGAGCAGTTTGACGGGATTGCCTTCCAGGCACTCGGTGTAGAGTTCGGAAGCATCGGTATCGCGGCGGAAGCCGATCAGCAGGCGCGAGCCCTTGCCGGCGCTCACCACATACCAGAGTTTTTCTTTCCCCAGATGGTCGTAGCGGTCGCGCGCTGTCTCATCTTCCGGGCTGACGCGTAGCGGCATCCGTCCTTCTACCTTGATCCTGCGAATCTGGAAGGGAAACTGCTGCCCCCAGGCGTCGAAAACGTGTTCGCCCGTCACCCGGTCGAGGTAAGTCTCCATCAGGTCACCGAGAGTGCTTCCGGCCAGCCAGCCGTCGTGCACAAAGGTATCGCGGTAGCCAAGGTCCGCCAGGCGGAATTCCTCGCTTCCCCAGGGGTATTTATCTTCGATGCGTGTAAGCCTGAAAGGGTAGAGTTTCTTTTCTTCCATAATTTTCCTATCTTTACCGATGCGAAGTTAATGATTTTTAGGATATGAAAGGCATTTATATATTTCTTGCCGATGGTTTCGAGGATGTCGAGGCCCTTGGCACCAATGACGTGCTGCGCCGCGCAGGGCTGCGTAGCGAACTGGTCTGCATTAAGGAAGAGCCATTCGTGCAATCTTCCCACGGCATAACCATCGGCGTGGACGATTGCCTCCCGTTCTTGGATACCGACCATGCCGGCACCACCGAAAAGGATGTGCTGATCTTCCCCGGAGGAATGCCCGGCAGCAAGAGCCTTGCGGCATGCAAGCCTCTTATCAAGCTGATGCAGGACCACTACGATGCCGGCGGGACCGTGGCAGCCATCTGCGCAGCTCCCGGCCTGGTACTCAGCCAGTTGGATGGGATTTCCGGTGCCGATGTCACATGCTTCGACGGATTTGAATCCTATCTCGAAAAAGCCGGTGCGCATTTCTCCCCCAAACCCGCCATCTGCTCCGGGCGAATCATCACCGGGCGCAGCGCCGGCTGGGCTCTGGAGTTCGGCCTGAAAATTGTGGAGAAAGTACGTCCGGAAAAGGTAGAAGAAGTGCGTCATGCCCTCTACCTGGAAACTATTTAGTATGGAACTCAGACTCGACAAATACCTCTGGTGCATCCGGGTGTTTAAAACGCGTTCGGAGGCCACCGACGCCTGCAAGGGGAACAAGGTGCAGGTGAACGGCGTGCCCTCCAAACCCTCGAAAGAGGTGAAGGTCGGCGATATGCTCGTTATCCGAAAGGGGCCAGTGGAACTCTCCTACCGTGTGAAGGCCGCCCTTCACGCCAGAGTTGGAGCCGCCCTCGTTCCGGAGTATGCAGAGAACCTTACGCCTGAGGCGGAACTCGACAAACTCCACGCCCCGAAGGAAGTGTTCTTCGTGAAGCGCGACAAAGGCACCGGCCGCCCTACCAAGAAAGACCGCCGCACGCTGGATGCGCTGTGGGATGCTATGGATGAAGATTAAATACTTGATACTATGAACTTTGCATGGATAATAATGATAGTGGTGATGGTACTCTCGCTCCTTGTGCAGCAGACCCTCACCAGCCGTTTCAAGAAATATTCTAAAGTAGGCATCGGACTGAGCGGAGCAGAGGTTTCCGCCAGGATGATGGCGGACAATGGCATAAATGACGTGCGCATCGGCTCGGTGAACGGACAGCTCACCGACCATTACAACCCCACCGACAAGACAATCAATCTTTCGGATTCGGTGTACGCCCAGCGAAACATCGCAGCAGCAGCTGTGGCAGCCCACGAAACCGGGCATTGCCTCCAGCACGCTCAGGGCTATGCTCCGCTCAAGTTCCGCAGTGCAATGGTGCCTGTGGTGTCTTTTGCGAACAACACTGTCCAGTGGGTGCTCCTCGCCGGAGTCATCTTCATCAATGTCTTCCCCGGGCTCCTCTGGATAGGCATTGCCCTCTTTGCCCTCACTACCATCTTCAGTTTTGTAACGCTCCCTATTGAGATCGACGCCAGCCGCAGGGCCATCGCCTGGCTGGAATCCTCCGGCATCACCACCTACGAAACCCTCCCTATGGCGAAGGATGCCCTCAAATGGGCCGCCTACACCTATGTCATCGCAGCCCTCGGCTCCCTCGCTACCCTCCTCTACTACATCGGCATAGCCAGCAACAGGCGGTAGGTCTTTCCTGCTGCCGGGCAGCTATCTTACTGACTATCAATATTTTACTGAAAACAAATCGCCGAGATTGGGCGATTTGTTTTCAGTAAAATGCTATAAAACAATCACTTAGCTGCCCGCACCACATTTACATTTTTTTGCTATATTTGTGAGCTAAATAGATATTTACTAAAACCTATTTAAATTATGGAATATAAAATCATCGTGCTGGCCAAGCAGGTCCCGGACACGCGCAACGTGGGCAAGGACGCAATGACAGAGGCCGGCACAGTCAACAGGGCTGCACTTCCGGCCATCTTCAATCCCGATGACCTTCTCGCTCTCGAGCAAGCCCTCCAGATCAAAGACCAGAATCCCGGCACAAAGGTAGGCGTGCTCACCATGGGTCCTCCCCGTGCAGGAGAAATCATCCGCCAGGGGCTCTATCGTGGAGCCGATACCGGCTGGCTTCTTACCGACCGTCTCTTCGCAGGGGCTGACACCCTTGCAACTTCATATGCTCTTGCTACCGCGATCAAGAAAATCGGCGTGCCCGATATCATCATCGGCGGACGCCAGGCAATCGACGGTGATACCGCCCAGGTTGGCCCCCAGGTTGCCCAGAAGCTCGGACTCACCCAGGTAACGTATGCCGAAGAAATCCTTAAGATCGAAGACGGCAAGGCTACCATCCGCCGCCACATCGACGGTGGTGTCGAGACTGTGGTCGCTCCCCTGCCGCTGGTTATAACCGTGAACGGCAGTGCAACCCCTTGCAGGCCTTGCAACGCCAAACTCGTGATGAAGTACAAACGCGCGACCTGCCCTGCCGAAAGGCCTGCAGAACCCGGACAGTACGATTATCTTTATGAGCAGAAGCCCTACCTCAACCTCACCCAGTGGAGCGTCGCCGATGTCGACGGAGATCCCCAGCAGTGCGGTAACGCCGGGTCGCCAACCAAGGTGAAGGCCGTGCAGAACATCGTCTTCCAGGCCAAGGAGAGCAAGACGCTGAGCGGCAGCGATGCCGATGTGGAAGGCCTGATCCAGGAATTGTTGAACGAAAAGATCATCGGGTAGAGCTATGAAGAACGTATTCGTATATTGCGAGATCGAAGGCACAAGCGTTGCCGAAGTCTCCCAGGAACTCCTTACCAAAGGACGCAAACTTGCAAACCGCCTCGGAGTCCAGCTCCACGCAGTTGCAGCCGGCAGCGGCATCACCGGAAAGGTGGAAAGCCAGATACTCCCTTACGGAGTGGACAAGCTCTTCATCTTCGATGCCCCCGGCCTCTTCCCCTATACATCCGCTCCCCATACCGACATTCTGGTGAACCTCTTCAAGGAGGAACAGCCCCAGATCTGCCTGATGGGCGCTACCGTAATTGGCCGCGACCTTGGTCCGCGCGTCAGCTCAAGCCTTACCAGCGGCCTCACCGCCGACTGCACCCAGCTTGAAATCGGCGACTATGAGGACATCAAGACCCACGAGAAATACACCGACCTTCTTTACCAGATCCGTCCCGCATTCGGAGGCAACATCGTTGCCACCATCGTGAACCCCGAGCACAGGCCCCAGATGGCGACAGTGCGCAGCGGTGTCATGCAGAAACAGATTCTGGACGAGAACTACAAGGGCGAGGTAGTCATCGCCGACGTTGCCAGGTATGTTCCCGCCGAGGACTACGTCGTGAAGGTCATCGACCGTCACATCGAGGCGGCCAAGCATAACCTCAAGGGCTCCGCAATCGTGGTTGCCGGCGGTTACGGCGTTGGCAGCAAGGAAGGATTCGACATGCTGTTCACCCTCGCAAAGGAACTCCACGGCGAGGTTGGCGCCAGCCGTGCGGCAGTCGATGCCGGATTCGTAGACCACGACCGTCAGATCGGCCAGACAGGTGTCACCGTGCATCCCAAGGTATACATCGCCTGCGGCATCTCCGGGCAGATCCAGCACATCGCCGGCATGCGCGACAGCGGCATCATCATCTCCATCAATACCGACCCGGACGCCCCCATCAACAAGATTGCGGACTATGTAATTGTCGGCAAGGTGGAAGAGGTCGTGCCCAAACTCATCAAGTACTACAAGGCGAACAGCAAATAAACCCGACTGAACTATGGCAAACTACTATACCGACCATCCCGAACTGGAATTCTACCTCAACCATCCCCTCATGAAGAGAGTGGTGGAACTGCGCGAGCATTTCTACGAGGACAAAGATAAATTCGATGATGCTCCTGTCGATTACGAGGACTGCATCGAGAACTACAAGCGCGTGCTCGAGATCATGGGAGACCTGGCCGCCAACGTTTTCGCTCCCAATTCCGAAGCGGTAGACCTGGAAGGCCCGCACCTCGAGAACGGACGCATGATATACGCTTCCAAGACTTTCGAGAATCTCGATGCCATCCGCAAGGCAGGTCTCAGCGGAGTAGCACAAGCTCGCCGTTACGGCGGACTCAACTTCCCCAACGTGCCCTTCAGCATGCTTTCCGAGATTGTTTCCGCGGCGGATTCCAGCTTCCAGAACATCTGGAGCCTGCAGTCCTGCGCCGACACCCTCTATGAGTTCGGCAGCGAGGAGCAGCGCCAGCGTTACATCCCCCGCGTATGCGCCGGAGAAACCATGAGCATGGACCTCACCGAACCCGATGCAGGAAGCGACCTTCAGCGCGTGATGCTCAAGGCCACCTACGATGAGGCCGAAGGCTGCTGGAGACTGAACGGTGTCAAGCGCTTCATCACCAACGGAGATTCCGACGTGCACCTCGTGCTCGCCCGCTCCGAAGAAGGCACTACCGACGGCCGCGGCCTTTCGATGTTCATCTACGACAAGCGCAGCGGCGGGGTTGACGTCCGCCACATCGAGCACAAGCTCGGCATCCACGGCTCGCCTACCTGCGAACTCGTGTTCAAGAATGCCAAGGCCGAACTCGTGGGCAGCACCCGCCTGGGCCTCATCAAGTATGTGATGGCTCTGATGAACGGAGCCCGCCTGGGGATCGCGGCCCAGAGCGTAGGCCTCAGCCAGGAGGCTTATAATGAAGCTCTCGCATACGCCCGCGAACGTGCCCAGTTCGGAAAGAAGATCATCGACTTCCCCGCAGTGTACGACATCCTCGCTACAATGAAGGCGAAGCTGGATGCCGGTCGTTCGCTGCTCTACCAGACCGCCCGTTATGTAGATATATACAAGGGGCTGGAAGATCTGCAGCGCTGCGGCCGCGAACTGAGTGCGGAGGAGAAGCAGGAGATGAAGAAGTATTCCCGCCTCGCCGATGCATTCACTCCCCTCTGCAAGGGCATGAACTCCGAATACTGCAACCAGAATGCTTACGACGCCATCAGCGTGCACGGCGGTTCCGGTTTCATAATGGAATACAAGTGCCAGAGGCTCTATCGCGACGCCCGCATCTTCTCCATCTACGAAGGAACCACGCAACTACAGGTAGTTGCAGCTATACGCTACATCACCAACGGCACCTACCTGAATATCATGAAGGAGATGTTGGAGGATGAGGTTTCAGCCGAACTGCAGCCGCTTAAGGAGCGCGCCGCCGCCCTGGTCGCCAAATATGAGACTGTGCTTGCCGGCATAGCAGGAGAGAGCCAGGAAAAGCAGGACTTCATAGCCCGCCACCTATACGAGATGACAGGCGACATTATTATGAGTCTGCTGATCCTGCGCGACGCAAGCGTCCGCGCCGACCTCTTTGCCCGCAGCGCACACGTATACGTGCGCCTCGCCGAAGCGGACTTCGCCAAGCATGAGGCTTTCATCGCTACCGTGAAGGAAGAGGATCTGGAGAACTACCGGGCAGAGTAACGTCTGACGGTGTTACACAAAAAAGGGGTGCTCGAGATCGAGCACCCCTTTTGAATATGAATAGCCAGCTATGCTAAAAAAGCGTCGGATGGTTCTCGTCTAATTCTTTGAGGATATGTTCCATTGTGGCCTGACGGATAAGGGCACTGCGTGAGCGTACTCCGAACCGTTTGCAATACTCAGTTATTGCTGCCAGTTCTTTCTTGTTGAAGAATACACTTTTGCGAATGGTCCGTTTGAGTGCCGCGCGTTCTTTGTCGAGGTATCGCGGATCTATACCTGCCTTGTTTTTCCGTGCCATATCACAAATATAGTAATTATTTTTATATCAATCCCATCACGTCGGCCTGACGGGCTATTCGGTCGGAACCATCACGTACTCGACCCTGTTGCCGGAGTTAATGACGGAAGCAGCGACGGCACGCACCTTTTCGGGTGTCAGGGCATTTACTGCAGCCTCATACTCGGTATCTTCATAGCCATATCCCTCAAGGACATTGCGGATCTCACGCAGCCAATACTGGTTGGTGATGCGCCTCTCTGGGATATTCTTCTTCAGATTCAGGACAGCATTGCTGAATTCCTCGGCGGTAGGTCCGCTGGTTATGAACTGTGAAAGCTGATGCTTGGCGACCTTGAGCAGGGTGTCGCAGAGCTCGGGCTTGCACTGGAACTGGACCATGAAGGTGGTGCGGTCCACCGGATACTTGTCCTGATATCCCTGAGTATGGGCACCGTAGGTGCCTCCAATTTCTTCGCGGAGCGAAGTCACGTAGCGCATATCCATCACGAAGGATATGACGTCGAGTGCTGCCTCGACCTCCTGACTGTAGGCAAGAGGAGCATGGTAATTCAGCAGGACCGTGCTCTTGGGGGTCTCCATCTTGCAAGGATCCACCTTATCCACTATTCCGTTCACGGGAGCGGCTTTGGTATCAACCCACCTGGGGGCCTTCTTGCCCTTGGGAATGGAGCCGATGTATTTCTCTACGAGAGGCTTCACGGTAGCAAGGTCCACATCGCCGACAATGATCATCTCAAGGCCTGCGGCATCTGCGAAGAGTTTGCGGTAATTCTTCTCCACAGTGGCGATTGAGGCATCCTCCAGGGTCTGCATGTCTATAACCTTGCGGCGGGGGTTTCCGCCATAGAGGGTCTCGGTGTAGTTTTTCTGCATCTTGAAATCAGGGGTGTTCAGCACATTGGGGAGGATGCCCTTAAGCTGATTCACACCGACCATATATTCTTCCTCGTCGAAGCGGGGCTGGGTATACTCCAGATACATGAGCTGGAAGGCCGTTTCGAGATCCTTCTTGGTAGAAGATGCACTCACGCCGTTCTGGAGTTCGTCCAGGATAGGACGTACAGATACATTCTTGCCGGAGAGCATCTTGGAGGTCTGGGTGCCAGAGAATCCGGCAACGCCACGGTTCTGAAGGTACATTCCCCAAATGTTATCGTCGAAAGATGCGAGGTCCTCGACAGGAATCAGGCTGGTACCTCCCTGGCGGGCTATACGCATCAGGATCTGGTCTTTCTGATACTCGGTCGGGAGTACGTAGACCTTCACGCCGTTCTTCAGCGTCCAGACGGTGCTGCCGTAAGGGCCTTCTGCAGTCTTCTTGACCGGTGAGCCTTTCAGGGTTGCGGGATCGATGAACTCGCTTGCGATTTCCTCACCCTCGAGAGGCTGGATGTCGGCGGCCTTCACCTTGGCAAGAATCTCGGAAATCTGCTCCTTGGCGGGAGTAGCTATGCCGTCCTTCTGGGGGCCGCTGTAGATAACCACCAGATTCTCTTCGGTGAGGAGCTGCGCGGCGAGCTGATTCAGCACCATGACATTCAGGCTGCCAAGGATCTGCTTGCCGATTTCGAGTTCGGTCTTGGGATCCATGTAGGTCTTGTTGTCGAAGAAATTCGAAAGCAGGGGGCGCACCAGCTGAGGGTTCTTGCGGGTGTCCGCTTTCTCTGCAGCGGTCTCGAGCATGGAAAGGATGTTTGCCTTGGCACGCTCGAACTCATCTGCCTGGAAACCGAAGCGATGCATGCGCTCAAGCTCGGTGTAGAAGGCTTCGAATCCGCCGAGGATGTTGTCTTCCTTGAGGGTAACTTCTCCCATTACGGCATCGATAGCCTCGTAAATCAGGCTGCTTACATAGAAGCCGCCACTGAGATAAGGAGCGTCCGCCTTGGAAGTGATGTCGCTGAAGCGCTCGTCCATCATCTGGCTGATGAGCATCTTGATGTAGTCCTGCATCTCTCCCACCAAGGTATTGTTTATGCTTTCGGGAGCTGCCTCGCTCTTCCAGACCATTTCGATGGAAGGTGAAGGAGTTTCGGGATCGGTAACAACACCGATGACAGGTTCCTTATTGGCAGGGAAAGGAATGGCGGGTTTCTCCTGAGGATTCTCATTTTTGGGGATAACACTGAATATCTCCTTGATCTTGGCTTCGGTGCGGTCAACATCAACATCTCCAACCACGACAACTGCCTGGTTGCCAGGGTAGTACCAAGAGTGGTAGAAGTTGACTATGCTCTGGGGCTCGAAGCCCATGATGCTTTCTTCCTGGCCAATGAGCGTGCAGGTAGCATATTTGGTGTCGCCGAAATAATAAGGAAGGGATGCCTCGAAAGTCCTCCAGCCGGCATTGCGGCGCTGGCGGCGCTCTTCGCGGATAACACCGCGCTCGGAATCGATTTCCTTGGGATCATTTGTGACGAAATGTGCGTAGTCGCGCAGCACCATGAGGCAGCTGTCCAGCACGCTTTCACGCTCTACGGGAATGTTGTTGAGCATGTACTGGGTCTCTTCGAATCCGGTGGAAGCATTGATATTGCGGCCGAATTCAGCTCCTATGCTCTGCAGCCAGTTGAGAATGCCCTTTCCGGGGAAGTTCTCGGTGCCGTTGAAGCACATGTGCTCGAGGAAGTGCGCCAGCCCGTCCTGGTCCGGGGTTTCAAGGATAGCTCCTGCGTTGGTGGCAAGATAGAGTTCCACGCGCTTGGCAGGAAGCTCATTATGACGGATGTAATAGGTGAGACCGTTATCCAGTTTACCTACCTTGACGGCCGGGTCGCCGGGAAGCGGACGAAGCATAGGGTTGTCCTGTGCGGACAGGGTGATTGCACTGACTGCTGCAATGACCAATAAAAACAACTTCTTCATTTATTGAAAGGTTAATTTACTGCAAATATATATAAATTTATTGAATTACAATATATATTACTGAAATTTTAATAATTATTTATTGTTTGTTTCTGAATATCTCTCCTATATCCTTTGCCACCGGCAGCAACTGCAGCAGGGATTCCGGCTCCAGCCTGCGGCCGATTATGCTTCCTTCGGGTGCCACCATATACATCCTGGGAGTGGAAATCACACCGTAGATGCGCAGGTAGTCGCTTTTCACTTCCGGATCCCAGCAGTGCAAAAGCTTCACATTGGGATTGCCTACCTTGAAACTGCGGCGGAACTCCCGCCATGCCTTCCTGTCCTGACCAGCATAGAACGCAACCACGGTCAAAGGGAAATCAACATTCTTCTCAAGCAAAGAAGGCAGGACCTCGCTCTCTACCCTGCACTTGCTGCAGGCCGTATCGTAGAACCACAGCAGACTGGTAACTCCGGCAGGAGGTACATTAACTTTTCCTCCACAGGGCTTGCGCGCCTTGAGAGCGGGGGCATCCATGCCCAGCAGGGTATTGCGGTTCATATTGCAGAACATCTCGGCGTCCAGAGCCTCGAATTCCCCCTCGAATGCGACCTTCCCGCTTGCGAACCACTTGTCGTATAGCCAGATGGCGACAGCCTCGTCGCCCATCACCGGGGCATCCTTATAATAATTGAAGAGACTCACTGCGAGATGCCGGCGCATCAGGGAATCCCGCACGGATCCTATCAGGAACTCGCACTCCCCCTGCTTGGTCTCTATGCTCTCGGACTGGATAGCCGTAACATACTTGAGCACAAGGCTGTCCAGCAGAGCGTACGCCCCGTCCGCAGACTGTTGCGCACGCAGTCCGATGCCCAGCATCAGGGCAAGAATTATGCAGATGAGGCGGCGCATCATTTTGCAGAGGGAAGCCTGACCCCTTCGGGCATGAACAGCGAAGTATCCCCGTCGTGCCTCAGGATGTCGCGAACGGCAGAAGATGAAATGTGCGCAAACTCCTGTGCGGTAGGGATAATGATGGTCTCTATCTCAGGTGCAAGGCGGCGGTTTGCATCCGCGATGCTGCGTTCGTTCTCGAAGTCAAGCATATTGCGCACGCCTCTCACTATGTGGCGTATGCCAAGCTCGCGGCAGATATCGATGGTGAGACCGTCGTAGTTTACGATCCTCACCCCTCTCATGCCGGCAGTAGCCTGGCGGATAATGTCCAGTTTCTGCTCGGTAGAGAAGAAACCGCTTTTGTCCTGGTTGATACCGACGGCCACTACAACCTCATCGAACATGGTGAGTGCCCTGTTCAAGATATTAAGGTGCCCTTCGGTAAACGGATCGAAAGATCCTGGGAATAATGCTATAGTTGCCAATTTATCGGAGTTTTATGTTCGTTCAATAATATTTCGTTTGCTTTGGAAAAGTGCCTGCATCCGAAGAAGGCACCTCCGGCCAGCGGGCTGGGATGGGCAGCTTCCAGTACATAATGCCTGGACGTATCGATGAGGGCCTTCTTGCTGCGGGCGAAATTCCCCCACAGCATGAAAACTATTCCATTGCAATTGTCTGAGATGTATTTGATTACGGCATCTGTGAATTCCTGCCAGCCAATCCTGCTGTGCGAGGTGGGCTGCGATGCCCGGACTGTCAGCACCGAGTTCAGCAGCAGCACGCCCTGGCGCGCCCAACTCTCGAGATTCGGACGGCCGCTCATCCTGATTCCAAGGTCGCTTTCTATCTCCTTGAAGATATTGCGTAGCGAAGGGGGTGCCGCGACCCCGTCCGGAACGGAAAATGACAGGCCCATCGCCTGCCCGGGGCCATGGTAGGGGTCCTGGCCAAGTATCACGACTTTCAACTGATTGACAGGGGTTAGTTCGAAAGCCCGGAAGATCTGCCCTCCGGGAGGATAGATTGTCTGGCCGGCGGCCTTCTCGCCATGCAGAAAAGAGACAAGCCCCGCAAAGTAAGGCTTGTCGAACTCACTTTGCAAGGCCTGTTTCCAGGATTCTTCGATGCGTACTTCCATCAGAAAACGTAGTCTATGACATCGTCTATCGTCTTTACATATTGGAAGGTCAGGCCCTTCACGTAGATTTCCTTAATGTCCTCGATGTCCTTGCGGTTCTCTTCGGACAGAAGGATGGTGTGCACTCCCGCACGCTTGGCAGCGAGAATTTTCTCTTTGATTCCACCCACAGGCAGCACGCGTCCGCGCAGGGTCATTTCTCCTGTCATCGCAATGCCCTTCTTGATCCCCTTGCCGCGAAGGGCGGAAATCATGGAAGTCACCATGGTGATTCCGGCAGACGGGCCATCCTTCGGCACTGCACCTTCCGGCACATGAACGTGGATATCCTTCTCCGAGAAGGTCTTGGAATCCATTCCGGCCATTTCGGGATGAGCCTTGATGTACTGGTAGGCGATGGTGGCGGACTCCTTCATCACATCGCCAAGGCTGCCGGTCATGGTGAGAATCCCCTTGCCACCGGAGACGGAACTCTCGATGAAGAGTATCTCTCCTCCGAGCTGGGTCCATGCGAGACCTGTGACGATTCCGGGGCCTTCATTTCCTTTCTGCATATCGTGGAAGGCAGTGGGAAGGCCAAGATACTCTTTGAGGTGCTCCTTCTTTATAGTGTCCGGATGCTCCTGCTCGAGGGCTATCTTCTTGGCTGTCACACGGGCGAGTTTCGCAATCTGCTTCTCGAGGCCGCGGACGCCTGACTCGTGGGTGTACTTGTCGATAATCTCGCGCATCGCGGAGGCATCTACCTTGAGATCGGTGGCCTTGAGCCCATGCTCCTTGCGCTGCTTGGGCAACAGGAAGTGCCTGGCTATCTCCAGTTTCTCTTCAGCGAGGTAGCCGGTAACGTTGATTACCTCCATACGGTCCAGCAGGGCGGGCTGCACGGGAGAAATGCTGTTGGCGGTGGTAATGAAGAGCACCTTCGAGAGGTCGTAGTCCAGATCGAGGTAGTTGTCGTGGAAAGTAGTATTCTGTTCGGGATCGAGGGCCTCGAGAAGGGCGGATGAAGGGTCGCCCTTGAAGTCGGAGGCAAGTTTGTCGATCTCGTCCAATACCACTACCGGATTGGATGTGCCGGCCTTTGCGATGCCATTCAGTATCCTGCCGGGAAGGGCTCCGACATAGGTCTTGCGGTGCCCGCGGATTTCAGCCTCATCATGCATGCCGCCAAGCGATATGCGCACGTATTTGCGCCCCAGAGCCTTGGCAATACTCTTGCCGAGACTGGTCTTGCCTACTCCGGGAGGCCCGTAGAGGCAGAGGATGGGCGACTTCATGTTTCCTTTCAGTTTGAGGACGGCGAGATACTCGATGATACGGTCCTTGACTGTATCAAGGCCATAGTGGTCATCGTCCAGCACCTTCTGCGCATGCTTGAGGTCGAGGTTGTCCTCGCTGGTCTCGTTCCAGGGCAGATTCAGCATGAAGTCCAGATAGTTGTACTGGATGCTGTAGTCCGGAGAGTTTGTATTGTAGCGGGAGAGGCGGTTCAGTTCTTTCTCGAAGGTCTCCGCTATCTCCTTCGGCCAATCCTTCTTTTCTGCACGGGCCTTGAGGGCGTCCAGATCTTCGGATTCGTCCATGCCGAGTTCTTCCTGGATGGTACGCAGCTGGCTGTTCAGGTAGTACTCGCGCTGCTGCTGGTCCATCTCGCTCTTCACCTTCTGGTTGATATCAGCCTTTATCTTGCTGAGTTCCAGTTGCATATTCAGCATGGAGAGCAGTTTCATGGCGCGCACCTTCACGTCGTCGTACTGCAGGAGGTCCATCTTGTCGGAGAAGTCGTCCACCTCCACGGTCGTGGCGATGAAGTTCACCAGGAACTGGAAGTTGTCGATGTTGCGGATGGCGGATATTGCTTCGCGCGAAGCCATCGAGGTATTGCGGATAATGTGGCCGGCCTGCTCCTTGAGCGAGTCGGCGATGGCCTTTATCGATGTAAGGTCGCCATCAGGCAGATAATCATCCAGATAATGTACACGTCCGGTAAGATAAGGGTCGTAGTTTACTATAGAATCGAGCGAAAGGCGCTTGAATCCCTGCAGGATGGCGGTAATCGTGCCGTCCGGCATCTCCAGGCTCTTGATTATCCTGGCGACTGTACCATATTGGAAAAGGTCGGATTCAGAAGGATCCTCCACAGTTACGTCGGTCTGGGGGACGCAGGCGATGAACATTTCGCGTTCCTCGGCGTCCTTGACGAGTTTAATGGATTTATCCCTGCCTATAGTGACTGGGAAAATCGTGCCTGGGAAGAGCACTGCATTGCGAAGTGCAAGCACTGGAAGGATGTCCGGAAGAGTAGATTCATCTATCTTCTGGAGGCCGTCTCCCTGCATTACAGGGATGATGCTGACTTCCGCTCCGGCAGGAAAAGTATATTCTTTATCTCTCATAATTGTCAAAATGTCAGTAAATGGGTTTACAATTACCCGCGACAAATATAGTCAATCTCCGTGCCACTGACAAGAAAAGCCATTTAGGATTTTGATTATTAAAAAATTAACTCTATTTTTGCAAACCCAAAAAAGGAACTAACTAGATTTACTACTATTATGACTAAAGCAGACATTGTTAACGAGATCGCCAAGAACACTGGCATCGAGAAAATTCAGGTTCAGGTTGTCGTAGAAGAATTCATGGCAGCTGTAAAGGGTTCAATTTCAAAAGGTCAGCCTGTTTACCTCCGTGGCTTCGGCAGCTTCATCATCAAGCACCGTGCACAGAAAGCCGCCCGTAACATTACCAAGAAGACCACCATCAATATCCCTGCACACGATGTCCCGGCCTTCAAGCCTGCAAAAGTCTTCATCGCCTCTCTCCAGAAATAATCTTTAATCATATATTATATGCCTAGCGGAAAGAAGAGAAAAAGACATAAAATGGCTACGCACAAGCGTAAAAAACGCTTGCGCCTCAACAGACACAAGAAGAAATAGTCGACAGAGGCTCGTACGGGGGATCCGGCGGGCCTCTGATTTTTAAAAGAAAACCATTATTTTTCCACAAATGGACGAACAGAAAGTCGAAAAAGACCTTGTCGTTGAAGAAAGCCTTGCGGAAGTGCGGATCGCGCTGATGGAGAACCATCGCCTGATCGAACTCAACAGGGAATCCAACGAGGGTCACAGTTTTTCGGTGGGAAGTGTTTTCCTCGGAAGAGTCAAAAAGCTACTCCCCGCCTTGAACGCGGCTTTCGTGGACATCGGGGACAGCAAGGAGGCGTTCATCCACTACCTCGACCTGGGTTTTCATTTTACCGCCTTCGACACCTTCGTGCGCGAAAGCAATCCGAACAAAAACCTCAAGGACCTCTACGGTTCGATCAAACTGGGGCCCGTGCTCGGAAAGGAAGGCCGGATAGAAGACCATCTCAAGGTAGGGCAGATGATAATCGCCCAGATTGTCAAAGAACCCATCTCCACCAAAGGCTCGCGCCTGACTGCGGAAATTTCATTGGCAGGACGCAACATTGTGCTGATGCCTTTTGCCGACAAGGTCAACGTGTCGCAGAAGATATCCAGCAAGGAAGAGAAAAAACGGCTTGAAACTCTTGTAAAGAGTATTCTTCCAAAGAATTACGGAGCAATCATCCGCACCGCCGCAGAGGGCAAGAACGCCAGCGTGCTGGTTGCCGAAGTGCAAAGCCTCATCGACAAATGGGAAGGCTCCTGGAAGAAGATCGCAAAGAACAAGGGCATACAGCTTCTCTTCACCGAGTACTCCAAAACCACCACCATCCTCAGGGATCTGCTTAACGACTCTTTCAGCAATATTTATGTGAACGATGAAAAGATCTACGAGGAAACCAGAAAGTACATCTCCCTCATTTCCCCTGAGCAGGAGAAGATAGTCAAACTCTACGACGGCAAGGAACCCATCTTCGACCATTTCGAAGTGACGCGCCAGATAAAGAGTTCCTTCGGAAAGGTCGTCCCGATGAAACAGGGAGCCTACCTTGTAATCGAGACCACCGAGGCGCTGAATGTCATAGATGTCAACAGCGGAATACGGGCCAAGACCTCCGACCAGGAGGAGAACACCTTCGAGGTGAACAAGCTTGCCGCAGAAGAAATTGCGAGGCAGTTGCGCCTCCGGGATATGGGTGGTATCGTAATCGTGGACTTCATCGACATGGAGACACAGGAGCACCGGAACGAGTTGTTCAAGTACATGACCGAACTGATGAGCACCGACAGGGCAAAGCACAACGTGCTGCCTCTCACCAAGTTCGGGCTGATGCAGATCACCCGCCAGCGCATCCGTCCCGTCACGGAAATCAATGTGCTGGAAAAGTGCCCTCTCTGCCACGGCACCGGCAAGATCGCCTCGACCGTCATTATCGACGAGCAGGTGGAGCGCCGCCTGGCCTACTACGTGCAGGAGAAGGGCATCAGGGATCTCACCTTGCGTACAAGCCCCATACTGGGAGCATACCTAAGCCGCGGTTCTTTTGGCTCATCGTATGTTTCGAAATGGAAGCGCAAGTACCGTTGCAAACTGAAACTGGTGGAATCCACCTCGAACAGCATCCTGCAATATGAATTTCTGAATGCAAAAGAAGAGGTCCTCGATTGACGGGGACCTTTTCTGTATGCAGCAGTTAACATACATTGTATTAGCAACTTATACAATAGAGAATCGGTCAAAACGGCCGATTCTCTTGCAAGTAAATATTTGACTGTCAACCTATTGACTGCTGCAATAATTAGGCCTGCCAGGGCCTGATGGCGACGCAGGCGTTGTGGCCGCCGAAGCCGAGGGAGTCGGAGATTCCGAGTGTGCAGGCTACCTTCTCCGCCTTGTTGGGGGTGTAGTTAAGGTCGCACTCGGGGTCCGGGGTATCCAGGTTGATTGTAGGGGTGACGATACCTTCCTTGAGCGAAAGGACGGTAGCGATAGCCTCTGCAGCGCCCGCTGCTCCCAGCATGTGGCCGGTCATACTCTTGATGGAAGTAATGTGTGCCTTGTAGGCATCGTCTCCGAGGGCAAGCTTGTATGCCTGGGTCTCGGAAGCATCGTTCAGATGGGTTCCGGTGCCATGGGCATTGATGTAGAGCACATCATCCTTGCTGTATCCGGCCTCCTCAAGGGCAAGTTTCATGGCCTGGGCCTGTGTGGTGCCGTCGGGACGGGGTGCCGTGGAATGATAGGCATCGCAGGTATTGCCATAACCGACAATCTCCGCATATATCTTTGCTCCACGCTCCTGAGCATGCTCGAGAGTTTCCAGGACCAGCATTGCACCACCGTCGCCCATAACGAAACCGCCGCGGTTCAGGTTGAACGGAAGAGATGCGTACTTGGGATCTTCGGAACGGGAAAGGGCCTTTGCATTTGCGAATCCGGCGATTCCCAGAGGGATGGACGCATATTCGCAGCCTCCGCTGATGATGGCATCGGCATAGCCGAAACGGATGGCCCTGTAGGCTTCGCCAAGGTTGTGAGAAGAGGTTGCGCAGGCAGTCACTACATTGATGCAAGGGCCTTTAGCGTTATTCTTGATAGCGATATGGCCGGCTGCGATATTGGAAATCATCGAAGGGATGAACAGAGGGGAAATCCACTGTCCGGAAGGATCTTCGATAATTTTCTGGGTCTCTTTGAACTGGATTTCAAATCCGCCGATACCGGAGCCCACATACACGCCGAGACGGAAGGGGTCGATATTGGCATCTTCACCCTCGGACTTGAGCCCTGCGTCCTGCATTGCCTGATAGGCGGCCGCGACACCGTACTGGGTAAAGAGGGCCTGTTTGCGCACGAAAGGCTTATCCATTCCGTATTGCAGGGGATCGAAATCCTTGATCTTCGCTGCAATGTGCACCGGCAGCATGGAAGTATCGAATTCGGTTATCGTCTCTATTCCGCAAACTCCATTCTTGAGGTTGTTCCAAAACGTGGGGACATCATTCCCTATTGCCGAGATGATACCAAGTCCTGTGACTACTACTCTGTGTTCTTTCATATCAAGTAATTATATCGTACAAATATAGTGATTATTTCTGTGTTACCACTCCAAAACTGCGGTCGCACTTAAAAGTCCCGCTCCGAAGGCGCTGAACACCAATATATCACCTTCCTTGAACATGCCTGCGCGATTGCACTCGTCCAGGAGTATGGGGCAGGATGCCGAAGAAGAATTGCCATGGTCGCGGATGTTTGTGGGGAATTTATCGGAAGATACGCCGAGATTCTCGCGTATTCCTTCGATAATCCGGAGGTTTGCCTGGTGGATCATGTAGTAACTGACCTGATCGGGAGAAATACCGGTTTTATCCAGGATATCCTTTATGTCGCGGCTGGAGGTGCTTACCGCGAAACGGAACACTTCCCTGCCACGCATAACCAGCGGGCTTGCCTTCTCTTCTTTTGTCACGTAAGGGCTCGGCTGGAGTACCTGTCTCTCATATAATTTATCCGGATCCGGCTGTGCAGAAAGGCGGGTACCTTTGAGCTTGTCACCCTCGCCGAATACTGCCGCGCCAGCTCCGTCGCCGAAAAGCACGCAGGTGCTGCGGTCTGTCCAGTCTACCATACGTGTTGGCTCTTCGGCGCAGACTATGAGGACCTTCTTCACCTTGCCGGCGCAGAAGAAACTGTCGGCCATATCCATAGCGAAAATGAAGCCGGGGCATGCGCAATTGATGTCGTAGCCGGGGCAGGAAACGCCAAGTTTGTGAGCCACAAGGCTGCTGAGGCTGGGAGTCACATTTTCGTTTACTACATTGGAGCAGATGATGAGATCCAGCTCCGAGGCATCCGTGCCGGCATCGGCAAGGGCCTTACGGGCTGCTTCTGCAGCGAGATCTTCAAGATTCTCATCGCTTATGATATGACGGGATTTGATTCCCGTGCGAGGGAATATCCATTCGTCATTTGTGTCGAGGAAGTGCGAGAGGTCGTCGTTCGTGACCTGTTTTTTAGGGAGGGCGCTCCCGGTTCCTAAAAGTTTCATAATAGAAGTTTAAGTTTAGTCCGGGACAAAGATAATAAAAAATACCGAATCTCCTAAATTCTGGACCTCGGTATCTCGCAGGGATTCCCTGCATGGTTTACCAATTTCTTTCTGGTAACGATAAGGGTGCACCAGAAAAGTGCAAATAGAAGCGTCAGGATTACGCAGGCGAGTCCGACGAGGTCGCCGTGGCGGACGAAGAAAGTGGTACGGGAACTAAGATTGACCTCTCCCGTCAGCGTGCAGCGCTGCCACCATCCTGTAGATGAAAGAATTTCTCCCCGCTGGTCGATTATAGCGGAAATGCCGGTGTTGGCGCAGCGGGCTATGTCCCGGCGGGTTTCGATGGCACGGAGACAGGAATAACTCAGATGCTGTTTATAACCTGGAGTGTCCCCCCACCAGGCATCGTTGGTTATGACCGCAAGCATACGGGCCCCCATCTTCACGTACCCGGTGCAATATTCTCCATATACGGACTCATAACAAACTGGAACGCCGACCATTACGCACTCTCTGCCGCCTTCTGCGTCATATTTGAGATGCCGGACGCAGGCAATATGTTCCTGCCCCACGCAACGCCCCATCACTCCCCCGAGTTTATCGTCGATGGGAACGAATATTTTGGGATATGGCGTAAGCTCCGTTCCTACGACCAGTTTACTCTTATGGAATACATCCGCACGGCCAGAAGTATCGGTAAGGATGGCGGAATTGTGGTTCACCACCCAGCCATTTCCGAAGCGGCGTGCAAGTATGTGAGGCTTGGAGTGTCTGTCACGATAAATGTCGTAGGTAGATGCCCCGAAAAGCAACCCTGCCCCGGGATGGCGTTTAAGGAAGGTCTGGAAACAGCGGAAGGTGTGGCCGGAAGCGATGTCGTCCAGAAAGACGTCCCCTGTGAAAGTTTCAGGTGCGATAAGCAGACCTTTCCAGTCGCCGTCGCCCTGCAAGGCTTCTTCGTAGAGTGAAAGCAGCACCTCCGTCTGCTCCGCCTGGCTCATAGCCTCGAATTTCTCATAAGGGTCGAAGTTCGGCTGGGCTATGACCACGGGTAGAGCCCCTTCGCTGTCCTCTTCGAAATTGTGCCAGATATATGCGGATGCAGCGTAAGGGAAAGCAATCACGGCAAGGGTCCATGCCGGCAGTGCTTTTCGAATCCATGGTTTCATGGGCTCCCCTGTCAGGCTCCGCAGCATCCAGAATATGCTGATATTTGCCGTCCATACCCAGAGACTGCCTCCCAGGCTGCCGGTAATTTCGTACCACTGCACGCTTCGTGTACTCTGCGCGAAGGCATTGCCCAGCACCAGCCAGGGCCAGGAAATTTCCGCGGACTGCAGGTACCATTTCTCCCATGCAATCCAGAGTACCGCCAGGAAAATGTAGGGCAGAACACCTGCGACGCGCCTCTTGAACTGACGGAAGGCCCACCAGATCACCCCCATCTGCAACGCATTGGCGAGCACCGCAAACACGGCACCACCCACGGTGGCATTCTTCACCCACCAGGTTGTGGCGGCATTCCAGAGCACAAAACAGAGGTAGATCATCAGCCAGGAACGCCGCATCCCCTGACGATCTGCGATATCATCGGCGATCAGAAGCGGCACGAGGCCGAAAAGTGCGAAGAATCCGCAATGTGGCACCAGCCATGGGATGCTCATGAACACCGCGGAGAGCAGTATGCAGATCCAGAGTATCAAGCGGGTGCGCTTCATGCTTCTTCCTCCTCTTCCGGCATGTTGCCGGCATATTTACGCCATTTGTCGAGGAGGGCCGTCATATCGGCGGGCACGACCGAATCGAACTGTAGCCATTTGCCTGTGACCGGATGGCTGAAGCCCAGCGTCTTGGCATGGAGAGCCTGCCGGGGACAGATCTCGAAGCAGTTGCGGATGAACTGTTTGTATTTCGAATAGATGGTTCCCTTGCGGATTTCGGATCCGCCGTAGCGTTCGTCGTTGAACAGCGGATGGCCGATGGAGGCCATATGGACGCGTATCTGGTGGGTGCGTCCGGTTTCCAGTTTGCATTCGACGAAGGTCACGAATCCGAAGCGTTCCAGCACGCGATAGTGGGTGACGGCATGTTTGCCTTCTTCCGGATTGTCGGTGACGCGGAAGCGGAGCCTGTCGTTCGGATCGCGGGTTATACTCTTGTCGATGGTTCCCTCCGGCTCTTTGATATCGCCCCAGACTATGGCCTGGTAGCGGCGCTCGGTAGTATGGTTGAAGAACTGCTTCGCCAGTTTCAGTTGCGCTTCGTCGTTCTTCGCTACCAGCAGCAGGCCGCTGGTGTCTTTGTCGATGCGGTGAACTAAAATTCCGGCTTTTTCGGGGTCAGCAGGTGCTGCGGTTGCGGTGTCCGCTGCTCGAGCCAGAAAAATGGCGTCCGCATCGGACACCGGCACCTCCGCAGATTCTGCCGCAGTTGCAGGAACGGACTGCGGAGCATTTTTTTTGCGGAGCAGGCCGCCTTCCTGCACGGAGGCAGAACCCTGATTGTTCAAATGATAGAGCAGGGCGTTGACGAGGGTGCCGTCGAAGTGGCCGTGACCGGGATGGACGACCATGCCGGCAGGCTTGTTCACGACAAGCACATCGTCATCTTCATAAACTATATCGAGCGGAATGTCCTGCGGAACCAGGTCGACGCCACGGCGCCGGTAAGGCATCACGAAACGGATGACATCCCCGGGACGCACCAGCAGATTCGCCTTAGCCGTCTTCTCCCCCACCTTCACATAACCCTCTTTGATGGCACACTGGATACGATGTCTTGACGTGTCTTCGAGGTGGGATGCCATGAACTTGTCTATGCGAACAGGCACCTGTCCGGCATCGACATTCAGACGGAAATGTTCGAACATTCCCTGTTCTTCGTCCTCGACTTCGATTATTTCGTCTTCGATCCAGTCCATAGGTTCCTTCGCTTTGCCCGGAATGACAACAGTGTGCGGGATGACAGCCGTAGGCTATTTGGAGAGTTCGGCGATTTTGCCTTCGTCAGTCGTAAGCCAGACGGATACAGCGGCACCCATCGTGAGAGGGCCGCCGGAAATGGATGGACTCTGCTTGTAGACCACGGCATTCAGGGAATCGCTATAGGTCTTTATCTGCTTATCGAAATTCAACTTCCCTACATTCAGTGAGTTATCGTGGATGGCGTCCACAGCGCGCATATACTTCAGGCCTTTCAGGTCCGGAGCGTATGTGCGATTGTCCTCACTGTTGAGGCCGACCATCAGGTCGATGACGGAGCCGCTTTCAATCTTGGAGCCGGCCGCAATCTCGCGACTGTTGTTAAACTGCTTAAGTACATTGTTCGTAGCAATGTCGTTCACATAGATAAGACGCCCAAGATTAAGTCCTCGGGAAGAGAGTTCGGCTTTGGCCTGGCGCATGGAATAGCCGACAAGCAGGGGCATCGTTACCTCCTTGGCCGTCTTTGCATTGGTCGTAAGCTGCACCGTGCGGCCCTTCTTGACATTGCTGCCACCCCTGGGGAACTGGGTGAATACCGCGCCCTTCTTCATGCGGCGCACATATACCGAATCCGTAATCTCCACCTTGAGCCCGATCCTCTCGGCGTTGTATCGCGCTTCATCGTAGGTCATGTTGGTAAAATCCGGAACGGTGATTTCCTTATTGTGCTGAGTGCCCAACGACAAAAGAATATTCGCCGCGATAAGAAGCACCACGACGAAGAGCACTGCAAATATCAGATTGCGGACGATCCAGTTCGACAGGATTCCGCCTTTCTTTTCCTGTTTATTCTTTTCCATAGACTACAAATATAGGAATTTCTGTCGAAATCCTATATTGAGAAAGGCTTACAAACCGCTGACGACCACATCCACCGGGCAGTCCCAGGGAGCGGGATTGAGATGATTCACGATCTTGGAAGGCGGAGCTACACCCACCTTCTTGCAATGAATATGTGGAAGCGCACGGTCGTAATAACCATTTCCGTGACCCTTGCGGTTGCCTTTTACATCGAATCTCTCCCCAGGGATTATGGCGAACTCCATCTCTTCCGGCTTAACCAGGGGGCAATCTTTCGAAGGTTCAAATATATTGAATGCGCCTCGCACCATCCTGTCCGGATCGTAGAGCCGGAATTCCATATCGGTCTGGTTCAGCACGACCGGTAGGGCAATGCGCTTAGCGCCATGCCAGCGGGCAATGAATTCGTGAGTAGGCACCTCATCTCCTATCGACCAGTACGCAAGCACTACGGAAGCGTCCCGGAATTCCGGCATCGCCTCTATGGTTGCAAGTATGTCTTCTGTACGTATCAGCATTTTTCTATCTGTGTGGGCCTCCCATACCGCCGGGGCCACCTGGTCTGCGTCCGCCAGGGCCGCGCATCTGACTGCGGTCGAAGGTACCGAAACGGTAAGTCAGCGAAAGGATGATATAACGACCGAGAGTGTTGTTCACGACTTCGCTATGGTAGTTCGAGGCATCGGTTACCGTAAGATTCTTGGCATGTCCAAGGATGTCGTAGCCCTTGAGTGCCAGAGTCATCTTCTTCTTGAACAGGAGTTTCTGGATTTCCGCATTGAGCACATACTCCTCGGGCTGGGCGGTGCTGTAGCCATTGTACCAGTTGTAGTTACCCTCCGCCTTCATGGTTATGCCTGGGGCGTCCCAGGTCCAGTTCGCGGTGAGGCGCACCTGATTGTTGAAGGTTGTTGTCTTGGAATCGCGGATGGTGTACCAACTCTTGTTCATTCTGGTACGGGCAGATGCGGTAAGTTCCAGATTATCCGAACGGTAGGTCATGCGGAAACGCTCCGTCACACCAAGGGAACGGATCGTGTTGACATTGATATGCTCCTCGAACCAGGCATCCTTCTTCCAATTGGAAATCAACTCATCCATGAACGCGTAGTAATCACCTCCTGTGGTATAGGTCGCCATGTCTATGTTCTCTCCCACGTAGGATGAAGACTTGCTCCAATTTACCCGCGCGAAGTTAGAAACGGAGAAATTGGACTTGGCGATAGGGATGTTCACGAATCCGTTCATGCCTGCGTTCATGTTGTCCGGACCGTTGAAAGGCATGGAGTATGCCGAGCCGTTATCGTACCAGGTCAGGCTCACGATGGGATTCTGCACATATTCCCCGTTGAAGTTTATGTTGAAGGATGTGAAATTCTTCTTGTTATTGTAGCGTATGTCGCCGCGGAGGTTGTGCGAAAAATAAGGAGTGAGTTCGGGGTTACCGAAACTGACGTTCAAAGGATCGGAATTGTCCGGGACCGGCATCAACTGCCGGGTGGATGGCTGCGAGGAATTGCCGCGGTAGAACAGGCGGGCGTTGGCATTCTCGTTGAACTCCCACCAGAGCATTACACGGGGAGAGTACTTCCATCGGAAGTCCTTGTATTCCATGGGTTTCCATTCCCCGGTCAGGGAGTTGTAGCGAGTGGTACTGTTGTAGGTGTCGGTAGGCATGGCCGCAAATCCCACCTGGGCGCGGGACTTCTCCTTCTGATACATAACGTTCACACCTATTTCCTGATTATGGGACTCGTTCTCTATCTCATTGGAATAAACATAGGACTTGGAATTTGTCACATTATCCCATGTATCTTTTTCGGAAGAAGACTTCGACCAGGAGTAACTGTAGTTGGCCTCTACGTATAAGTTATTGCCAAGAGGCTCGGTGAATGTGACACGTCCCATAAGGGAGCTGCTCTTCTGGTTCGACTTAATGTCCTGGTCTATTTTGGTATTGACACCTAATGTATTGGTATTGGAGAGATTAATGGAGTTCAAGTCGTTGTTGCTGAACGAGTAACGGCCCATCACCGTGAGTGTCCTGCCAGGTATGCCAAGACGCTGGCGGAACAGCATGAATCCACTTGTGCTTACATTCTTGTTGCTGCCGGACTGGAGATTGTCGGAGTTGGTGAGAAGGTCGGTGCCGCTCTTCGACAGGGAGTCGGCGTAGCGCGATGTCTCGTTACGCTGAGTGTAATCTCCACCACCGAAATTGATGCGGGGTTCAAAGAGTATGGAAGTATTGGGACTGAACTTATGGTCCAGACGGATGCCGATGCGGTGCCCGTTGGTATGAGTGATGCTGGAACCTTCTGAACGGTCGATCAGGTTGTAATCGTCGTTTACATAAGTAGTCTTGTCACTGCTCTCGATAACATCCTTGCCCGTATGATTATAGAGGTAATTGGAACTGAGGTCCATGTTGCCGTCGAACAGTGTCCACGCTCCGTTTGCACCTGCCATGTAGGAAGTGGTGATGCCGTTGTTGCCTCCCCAGCCACCCTGGCCGCCGCCCATTCCTCCGCTACGCATATTACCCATCATCGAGCCTGCGAGGTCGTTGAATCCGCGGTTGTTGGTGTTGTTGCCGTTCAGGACCAGGCTTAGTTGCCTCTCCTTTGTGAAACTGCCAAGGAAAGCGGCGCCCTGATAGCGCAAGTCAGGATCGATGGCATTATCGACTGGGATATCACGGCCGGCCCCTGCCATAATGTTGCCGAACGCGCCCTTCATCATTCCGGGCTTTATGTCCAGGTCGATAACTTTCTCTTCCTCACCGTCATCGATACCTGTGAACTCCGCCTGCTCACTCTTCTTGTTGATGACCTTGAGTTTGTTGATAATCTTGGCGGGGATGTTCTTCGATGCCAATTGGGGGTCGTCGAGGAAGAAGGTCTTGCCGTCGATGGTAATCTTGGTGATTGTCTCGCCGTTTACGGTGATGGATCCGTTCTCGCTCACCTCCACGCCGGGGAGTTTCTTGAGCAGGTCTTCCAGCATGTCGTTCTCGGTGGTCTTGAACGAATTGGCATTATACTCGAGTGTGTCTTTCTTGACTACGATAGGATTGCCTACGGCCGAAACACTGGCTGCATCCAGCATCTCGCGGTCGGGATCCATCCCGATCTTGCCCAGATCGAGATTACCTTCTACCTTGATAGTCTTTTCGAAAGCCTTGTAGCCAAGAAGCTCGGCCCGGAAGGTGTAGTTCCCGTGCTTTACCTTGGAGATAGACACTTCGCCGCTGTCGGTAGACAGGTTGTAGTAATCGGGTTTCTTTGCACCGTCACGGGTAAGGGATACCGTTGCAAAAGTTACCGCGTCGCCATTGGAAGAGTCCAGCAGCACCGCTGTAACTCTATTCTGGGCTGCCACTCCGGCGCATGCGAGCATGCCGGAAAGCAGGAAAATCACTTTGAGAGACTTCTTCATATAGGAGGTTGGACGCAAACGCGCATGTTAGGTTTATTTCACCCTGTCCGGATTCTGGGAAATAAATTTTTCCCAGGAAGATGCGCCCTCCTTTCCAGAAGCTGTCAGAGGGCTCTTGAGCTGGTAGTAGTGGCACATTGCGATGGCGAGAGCGTCCGTAGCATCGAGATACTTGCTCTCTATGTTGATGCCCAGCGTGCGTTCCACCATGAGAGCGACCTGCTCCTTCGAAGCGGCGCCATTGCCGCAAATGACCATCTTGGCCTTGCGGGGGGCATATTCGCACACGCTCACACCATGGGAGATGGCCGCAATCATCGCACTCCCCTGCGCCCGTCCGAGTTTCAGGATAACCTGGGCGTTCTTGCCGTAGAAAGGAGATTCTATGGCCATGTCGGTGGGATGATGCAGTTCGCAGAGGGCGGACACCTTGGTGTGGATGCATTCCAACTTGTCGTAAGGGTCAGCTATCTTGCGTAAATCCAGGACACCCATGTCCACATAGGACGGACGCCCTGCCTCATCGACACGGATAATCCCGAAACCAAGGATATTGGTTCCGGGATCGATGCCTAGTATAGTGCGTGCGCTAGTCAATTATGTCGAAGCCTGTGTAGGGACGCAGTACTTCGGGGATTACGATTCCTTCCGGGGTCTGATTGTCCTCGAGGAGGGCGGCCACAACGCGCGGGAGCGCAAGGGAAGAACCGTTGAGAGTGTGCGCAAGCTGGGTCTTGCCGTTCTCATCGCGATAGCGGAGATGCAACCTGTTCGCCTGGAAAGACTCGAAGTTGGATACCGACGATATCTCCAGCCAGCGGCCCTGTGCGGCACTCCAGAGTTCGAAATCGTAGGTGATTGCGGAAGTGAAGGACATATCGCCGCCGCAGAGCCTCAGGATATGATACTTGAGGCCGAGTTTCTGCACGAGACCTTCTACATGGGCAACCATCTCGTCGAGGGCCTTGTAGGAATCTTCGGGCTTCTCTACGCGCACGATTTCGACTTTGTCGAACTGATGCAGGCGGTTGAGTCCGCGCACGTCCTTGCCGTAGGATCCGGCCTCGCGGCGGAAGCAGGGAGTGTAGGCGGTCAACTTCTGCGGGAGCTGGTCGTTATTCAGGATAACATCGCGGAAGATATTGGTTACAGGCACTTCTGCGGTAGGAACAAGATAGAAATTATCCAGACCCACATAGTACATCTGGGCCTCCTTGTCCGGGAGCTGTCCTGTGCCGAAACCGGAAGCTGCGTTCACCACCACGGGAGGTTCGGTCTCCTGATATCCGGCCTTGGTGTTCTCATCGAGGAAGAAGTTGATGAGAGCCCTCTGGAGGCGTGCGCCCTTTCCTTTATAAACAGGGAATCCTGCACCGGTGATCTTCACTCCCAGGTCGAAGTCGATGATGTCGTATTTCTTGGCAAGTTCCCAGTGAGGGAGAGCTCCTTCGGGGAGCTTGACCTCAGGGCCGCCTTCCTTAACGACAAGGTTATCGGAAGCGTCCTTTCCTTCGGGAACGAGTTTGCATGGAGTGTTGGGCAGGAGCACGAGCTGGTTCTCGAGTTCAGATGCAACCTTCTCACCCTGCGCGAGGAGGTCTGCGCTCTTCTGCTTAAGGACTGCCACTGCTGCCTTGGCAGCTTCGGCGGCATCCTTGAGGCCCTGCTTCATCAGGCCGCCGATCTCGGCAGCCTTCTTTTTCTGCTCAGCGAGCAGCGCGTCGCTCTCCACCTGGAGGGCGCGTCGCTTCTCATCGAGTTCAAGCACTTTTTCGACTATTGGCTTTGCGTCGAAATTTTTAACCCTCAAGCGGTCGATAACTGCCTGAGGGTCATCACGAAGCGATTTCAGTGTAAGCATTTGTTAATTCTCAAAAGGAATTACTGAAACGTAGGATTTATCTTCTCTCTTGCGTGAGAACTTGACGGTTCCGTCTACAAGAGCATAAAGAGTGTGGTCCTTGCCCATGCCGACGTTCTTGTCGGGATTGTGCACGGTGCCGCGCTGGCGTACGATAATGTTGCCGGCCTTAACGACCTCGCCGCCGAACTTCTTGAGGCCGAGACGTTTGCTATGCGACTCACGACCGTTCTTGGAACTTGATTGACCTTTTTTGTGTGCCATAATACTTAAGCGATTTCGTTAATTTTGATCTTGGTAAGTTTCTGACGATGGCCGTTCAGTGTCTGGAAGCCCTTGCGACGGATCTTCTTGAACACGAGAACCTTGTCTGCCTTTACATCGTCTGCGATCACGGTTGCCTTGACAACTGCGCCTTTAACGTAGGGAGCACCGACCTTGACCTTGCCCTCGACATCGACGAGGAGCACTTTGTCAAACTCTACTTCTGAATCTTTGGCCTGAGGAAGGCGGGGGACGAAAATCTCGTTTCCGGCCTCAACCTTGAACTGGCTGCCTGCAATGTCTACAATTGCGTACATAAAACAAAAAACTTTTTAAAGTTTTGGCTGCAAGCGGTTGCTCTCGGGAGCAACTCTTAATACGTGGCTCGACAGTCTTCTGAAAAATCGGACTGCAAAAGTAACAATTTTTCGTTATTCTGCAAAATAATTTATTATTTTTGCCTTGAGAACAAAGTTGTTACGGAATGGATACCGCATTCATATACTATAAGCCCGTTACAGGCAAGGGCAACATAGGCCGCCGGAGCGAGCAGACGGTGATTGCCAACCTGCTCGAACAGGGCGAGAACATCGCCATCTACGAGCCGGCAAAAACCGGCAAGAAGTCGTTGATGCAGCAGACTTTCCTGAACATGCGCATCTCCGGAAAAGACTTCTGCACCGCAGAGGTGCCGATGCTGCAGATACGCAGCACGGAAGCCCTCCTGCTCGCCATCGGATCTGCAGTCATACGCTCGGAAGCCACCACCCCGGATGAATTCCAAAGCATAGTCCAGAGCTGCCTGCCGGACACCCACTTCGTATTCGACCAGGCCCAGTACGCCGCCAGCGACACCATACTCTCTCTCAACTGGAGCGTGGACGAAAACGACATCCGCTCCATACTATGCCTCCCCTGGCGCCTCGCCGCAATCACAGGCCGAAAGATTTACGTGATACTCGAAGAGTTCCAGAATATCACATTCCTCGAAAACTGGGAGAAATTCATGAAGATTTTCGAGGAGGTCGTGAAGACGAACCAGAACGCGCTCTGCAACTTCATCTTCCTTGGCTCCGCGGTCAACGCGATGAAGTATCTCTTCGAAGAGAAGGTCTGCTTCCACAGGCACGTCAACCACGTCAGCATAGGTGAGATAGAGGCCCGGGAGATTACCGACCACGTAGTGCGGGGATTCCTCACGAGCGGCAAAGTCATCGACCGCGACCTCATGATGAGCGTGTGCAAGCGGTTCCGGAACAACATCTGGTATATCAACCACTTCGCATCCATATGCGACCATCTCACCAAGGGCTACATCACCGACGCCACCCTTCAGGAGGCCCTGGACATGCTGATATCGATACACGAGCCCCGTTTCAAGGACCTCGTTTCGGACCTGACCGGCTTTCAGGTATCGCTGCTGCAGGCCACTCTGGACGGATGCAAGCGTTTCAGTTCATCGGACGTGATCGAGCGTTATAATCTTCACTCTTCCGCCAACGTGCGCAGGCTCAAGGACGCCCTTTGCAAAAAGGAAATCATCACCTTCAACGAGAATGACGATCCGGTGGTGCTGGACCCCCTGTTCGAATACTGGCTCAGGAAATATTTCTTCAAGATGAAAGACGAATGAAAAAGAGAATAGCAGTTCTTACCGGAGCGGGCGTCAGCGCCGAGTCCGGGCTCGGGACCTACCGCGACAACGGCGGACTCTGGGACAATTACGACCCTATGGAGGTCGCTTCCATCGAAGGATGGTACCGCAACCGTTCTAAAGTCCTGGAGTTCTACAATATGCAGCGGGAGCACCTTCGCAGTGCCAAGCCTAATGACGCCCACCGGGCGATCGCGGGCCTGGAGAAGGATTACATAGTGGATGTGATCACTCAGAATGTAGACAATCTGCACGAGCGTGCCGGCAGCACCCACGTGGTGCACCTGCACGGGGAAGCCACCAAGGTGAGGCCGGAGAATTGTTATAACGATGAGGACGGTTTCAGCGAGAAGCAGGTCTTCGACGTAGGATACGACGCCGTTCACCTGGGCGACAAGGCCCCGAACGGAGTGCAGCTGCGCCCGCACATAGTGTTTTTCGGCGAAGCGGTTCCCAAGATGGAGCAAGCCATAGAACTGGTTTCGAAGGCGGATATAGTGCTGATTGTGGGCACTTCGCTACAGGTCTATCCCGCCGCAGGGCTGTATAGATACGCCTCCCCGGAAGCGCCTATCTACATCATAGACCCCGCAGATGTGCCCTTGTGGGACAAACGCATACACCACATCCGCAAAGTTGCTACCGAAGGGATGAAAGATTTTGTGCAGATGTTGTAGTTTCAGAAAATTTTTCTACCTTTGCACCCGCTAAATCGAAAAGGAGGTGATTTTTAAATGATTATAGTACCTGTAAAAGACGGTGAGAACATCGAAAGGGCCCTGAAGAAATTCAAGCGCAAATTCGAAAAGACCGGTGCTGTGCGCGAAATGCGCGCCCGCAAGGAGTTCAAGAAGCCCTCAGTCCTGAAGCGTCTCGCAAAGGAGAAGGCCATCTATGTGCAGCATCTCCGTCTCGAGGAAGATCAGTAGAATCTCCCCTTTTTTAGAAATCTGTAAGACCAGTCCAAATCGGGCTGGTCTTTATTTTTGACTACGGAGTACCGGCAGAATCAGGTTTTCCATGACCGTATAGCCATCCTGGTTGGGATGGCAGCCGTCGGAAGAATACTGCGAAGGCATGCCTTTCTTTGAATCGGCCAGGGCCGAATGGTAATCGACATACGCATAGCCCTTCTGCGCGGCAAGTTCCTTGATCAGCACGTTGAGCTGGATGATTGTATCTTCCGGATGAATGGAAGTGGCCCAATAGAAATGCGTGCTGGGAAGGACTGAACACAAGACAACCTTGATTCCGTTTGCAGCAGCTTCCGATGCCATCCAGGCGATGTTGTCCCGTATCTCCTCGTTGGAGACATATACCCCGTCGTTCTGCGCTATATCATTTGTACCGCAAAGGATAACTGCCTGTTGGGGACGCTTCTTCGTCACGCCGGCATTGAAAACGGTTTTCAAATAAGCGGACGTCTTTCCGGAAAAGCCCAGACCGAGAAAATTATTCTCCTTGAAGAAATCGGGGTGGCCTTTGGATTCCTTGACCCAGTTGGCCGTTATTGAATCCCCTATAAAAATCGCATCGTAAATGTGCGGAACTACCTCTTGTTTCTTATTATCACATCCGAACAAGAAAAGGACGAGTATGAGCGGCAGCAGCTTTTTCATATAGCAATTATTGTTTATCTATCGGAACGGAAAGGCAGCGCAGGAATGCCAAAGCAGTTATAAAGTGTGCCCCGGCTCCAGTTGTGGAAACAGTAACGTACTGCAACCGGAGAAGGAACATCGGGAGAGCTTACTTCAAGCGTGTATCTGTCTTTAACTGTTCCTATGGCCGGATAGAAGAGTCCGTCTGCACCAGCCAGTTCGAAGCCCTCGAGATCCCGGCCTATGGGAGAAAGGCCAAGCTTTCCGACCTTCATAGTCACAATCGCCTTACCATCAACGAAAACGGATTCCTTGTAGGACGGGCTTTCAGCATCTATTCCAACGGATTCTTTGTATAACGAGCTCCCAACAACCGTGCCTTGGATTCCATAAGTTTTGGTAAGGGCCAAAAATGCTAGGCGGTCCCCCACTTCCTTTTTCCGGCAAGGGTGGATGGTGCCATATTCGCCAATATCCACCGTGGCAGCCATACCGCTATTGGGAATAAGGGCCAGGGTTTTCTCCTGCGCCTCATTAAAAAGAGGAATTGTAGTGTTTTCAGGATGCTTGGACTTCCAAGGTGCAATCTGGACGAAATAGAAAGGTGCATCCGGATTATGGAACAGAGTGCGCATCATCTGGACATAGGCCGGTTGCAACCTAATATACTGTTCAGGCTTCATTCTGTTTTCTTCGCCCTGATACCAAAGCATGCCCTTGAATGTAAAGGGAATCAACGGTGCAACCTGACCGTTAAACAAAGTGCAGGGCAGTTTCTGCGCTTTATCCGGGAGAGATTCGTTATCCAGGAAAGAAAGGTCGAACTGATCGCCAAATCCTTTTTCTATGGTTTCCCTGTTCATCCATGCCTCAATGGGCGTCCCGCCCCAGGCGGAGATGAGGAGGCCCACGGGAACGTCAAGGACCTGCCGCAGGCGCAGCGCGAAATAATACGCCGTGGCGCTTGCATTCGCAACAGCCACTGGGGTATTCTCTTTCCATGTGTTTTGAGTAGTATCCAAAGGCTCTTTTGCAGCCCTTTTCTCTATTGTACACATCCGGATAGGCGTGGATGCTTTTGCAGACATAATTACATCAACTGCTCCTTGGACAGGTTGACTCCGAAAGCCCTTCATTGGCATCTCCATATTTGATTGGCCGCTGCAGAACCATACCTCACCCAACAGGACATTTTCAATCACAGTCTTCTCTCCGTCATTGAATGTAATGCTAAAAGGCCCTCCGGCCTCGGGAGTTGGAATACGAGTGAACCATTTGCCATTCTCATCGGCATTAACACTGTACTTTTGCCTGGTCCAAGAAGGATAAATCCTAACCTTCACGGCACCTTTGTCGGTTGTACCCCAAATTGCGACATCAGTCTGCTGCTGGAGAACCATATTGTCGCTGAAGAAAGAAGGGAGACTAACCTTCGCCTGTAATATGGTCGCGACAAACAGTAACGCAAAGATTGTCGGAAGTATTCTTTTAACCATACTAATAGTGTGAACGTATCATCAATGTGGCATCCTCCAGACCGGGAGATGTGGCATGCAGATAGATCTTGCCGGCTTCGGAAGATGAAGACTGTACGATGGCGGTCAGTTTGCCGTTAAAGGCGTGCATCGAGGGCCCCTGGAAGGGCTCGATGCAGGTAGGATCGCCGTTGGCGCAGGCGCGGAAAGCACCGGGCCCGGTGACATCGAACGTAACCGGAGAATCGGCCAGGGGGCATAGATTGCCGGCGGCATCCACGATGCTGACTGTCACATAAGCCAGATCCTCGCCATCTGCCTGCAACCTGCGGCCATCGTATTCAAGTTTAACGGCTGCAGGGGCTCCTGCAGTGCGGACAAAGGCCGTGTCGACAGGCTGGCCGGAAGCATCAATAGACACTGCCATCAGCTCACCGGGCGCAAACGGAACATCCCAGCGCAGTCGGTAGCGCGCCTCCACGTTCTCTTCCCGGTCGCCTTTGGTCTTCTTCTTTGGCGTCACCTTGGTCTTCACACCCAGGCTTCTGCCGTTCAGGAAGAGTTCGGCCGAAGGCGAATCCGTGTAAACGAATACCGGCACCTTCTGTCCATCCTCCCAATTCCAGTGAGGAAGGATATGAAGCGTATGCGCCGATTTGTTCCAGACGCTGCGGAAAAGGTAAAAGCGGTCCTTGGGGATGGATGCCAGGTCCACGATGCCGAACATGGAACTATGGTTGGGATAGGCGCCATCCTCGTACGGGGTAGGCTCCCCAAGATAATCGAAACCCGTCCAGACGAACTGGCCGATGGCCCAGGGATAATCCTCGTGCATAGCAAGGTCACAATCCGGCGTGTTGGACCATTTCGTGGATTCCAGATCGAAGGAAGAACACTGCTGATCCGGACTCAGTGCCATGTCCCGCTGCTTGACGGCGGGGAGATGATAAACGCCCCTGGAGCTGAGTGTAGAGCCGCTCTCCGCACCAAGGATCAGGCGGTCCCCGACCTTTTTCCGGAGTTCCAGGAACTTCCAGGGATGATAATTGACACCAATCACATCGAATGCATCCACCCATTCCTTATGAAGGAATCGCTGCCACATATGCATTCCCACGGTTACCGGACGCGTCGGGTCTTCCCTATGGCAGATTTCGGTCAGGAACTTTGCCTCTGCAAGTCCCTCCTTAGCGTTGTCCTTTACCCGGCACACCTCGTTGCCGGTGCTCCACATAATAACGCTGGGGTTATTACGGAAGCACCGGATCATCCCGGAGAGGTCTCTCTCCGCCCAATCATCAAAATGTTTATGGTAACCGTTTTCGCATTTCGCACTTTTCCATTCGTCGAAGGCCTCCACCATCATCATAAAGCCCATCTCATCACATAGCTGCACCAATTCCGGCGCCGGCTGGTTGTGGGAGGTACGGATGGCATTGCAGCCCATATCCTTGAGGATTTCCAGTTGATGCCTCAACGCAGGCACGCTTACGGCAGCGCCCAGAGGCCCCTGGTCGTGGTGCAGGCAGACGCCCTTGAACTTCATAGGCTCCCCGTTGAGGAAGAAGCCTTTTCCGTCTATGAATTCCGACTTGCGGATGCCGAAGATGGTCTCTATTTCATCGACCAGTTTGCCGCCGGCATAGACGGAGGTGACTGCCTTGTATAAAAACGGATGCTCCGGGCTCCAGAATTCAGGGACATCGATTATGAAAGAGTCCCTCTCTGCGCTCGGAATGACAATACCTCCATCCGGGCCAAAAATGGCCGTCTTTACACTGACGCCCTTGTCCCCAGCGCCTTCCAAAGTTGTTTCAATATGTACCGTGGCCTTTTCAGCAGAGACTTCGGGTGTAGTGATCTTCACGCCCCAGACGGGGATATGAACAGGGTCGGTGGTAATCAGATGGACATTGCGATATAAGCCGGCACCAGGATACCAACGGGAACTTGCCGGCAGGTTCTCAAGGCGCACCGCCACAGTGTTTTCGCCAGGCGCAACCGCATCGCTGACATCCACGCTCACAGCGCTATAGCCATTCGGCCAGGAATATAATTCCTTTCCATTCACATACACCGTGGCATGGCTCATAGCGCCATCAAAAAGCAATGTGGCATTCTTGCCCTCGGGAACGTTGAATGTGGTTTTGTACCAGCCTATTCCCTCCCACGGAAGAGCCCCAGTCCTTCCGGGATTGTTAACCCACCCTTCAGCACCATTCCACAGTTCACTGTTTTCCGAGAACGGACCATAAATGGCCCAGTCGTGGGGTACACGCACTTTCTTCCAATCCCCTCCATCCGGACGGAATTCCCAGTCGCGGAGAAGGGTTTCGCGGCGGGGAGATGTGTGCTTCGCGAGGTGGGTGATCGAAATGGATTCCTTCGCTGCGCCCGGAATGACAATCTCTTTTACTTCCCCGGGCATCAGGTTGAAACTGTTATCCGGGAAGCACTTCACGCCGGGAGCGGAGAGCCAGACAAAATATGCGGGCTTATCCGTAGTCAGCGATACTATCCACTTGCCGTCACGTTCAAAGGTCCTGGCGGTAACATTGGCGTCGGGGATGTCCTTAAGGTTCGGGAAGATGGATGGCTGCAGCGGAGCATCATCCGCAAAAATGCGCTTGAGATGGTAATGCGCCGGCTTCCAAGAGCCATCGTACTCCAGGGTGGACCAGGATGGCCCCGGCCAGATGTCGTTCAACTGCCAGACGAGGATACCATTGCAATCGGGCAGCGTGCGCCAGTACGAGGCAGCGGTCTCGAGGCCGATGGCCTGCTCGATCTGGGAGAGGTAGGTCAGGTTAGCGCCTGAGGATGGATTGAACAGCAGGTTGATCCTCTTGAGGATATTCTCGTAGCCGCCGGCCTCCCTCATATGCTCCTTCTGCTCTTCCATGGTGGGGAGCATGCCGGAGAAGCAGGAGTGGCCGAATTCCGACATAAACTTGGGATGATACTTATAGTATTCTTCCAAAGGCCTGGCATATTTTGATACCGACCAAAGGTGCATGTCTCCCTTCGAATCGTCGTTCCAGCCATTGGTGTCATAGTCCCCAGGGCCGCCGCAGGGAGACGTGGGCCAATACATCCGCTCAGGGTCCAGATCGGCTACCAGGCTGCCCCTGAGGTCGACCAGAGCCTTGTATTCGGATTTATACAATTCCGGATTCTTCTTCCAGATGCGCTTATTGTAATTGTCGATCCCCTCATTGTCTCCGCACCAAAGAACGATGGACGGATGGCTCTGGAGCCTCTTTATCTGATGCGTTATCTCCGCACGGACTTCTCCAAGGAACCCGGGCGTGGCGGGATACATCGCACAGGCGAACATAAAGTCGTGCCATATCATCAGCCCCAGCGAATCGCAGATATCGTAAAAAGCATCAGTCTCGAATTTGCCGCCTCCCCAGAGGCGTATCATATTCATATTGGCATCCCTGGCGGAGACCAGCAGCTCGCGATAGCGATCGGGGGTGTGCTTGCTTTCATCCGTATCGCAGGGTATCCAGTTGGCACCTTTTGCAAAGACCGGCTTGCCGTTAACCTTGAAGGCAAGGTTCTCCCCTACCTCAACGGTACGCAAGCCCACTTTCTTCTCCAACTTCTGGCCATCAGCGCTCACGCTGATATCGTAGAGATGCTGCTCTCCCATACCTGCGGGCCACCAGAGAACTGGATTCTTAATGACGAAACTCTGCTCGATGGTGTTGGAACCAGGAACAAGGATGACGGTCTTCTTCTTCACCTTTTTCCCCACCGCAAAAGTCACCTTGGTCTTACCACCGGCAGGGGAAGTTATTTCCGCCTTGAGCGTTACCGTGCACTTATCCTTCACGGAATGGTCCTGAGTGCAGCGCAGATAGTCAAGCCGGACAACATTCACCGGTATCAGATTCACGGGCCCGGCAAAGCCGGTAAACATGCATTTGGGCCCCCAATCCCATCCGCCTTGGTAGATGGGCTTGCGGACAAGATTCAAGTGCGGAACTAAGCCCACGCCGCTCATGGGAATCGGGTACGCCAACTCCGCATTCAGTTTTTCTGAAACGGCCTCCGCGTCATGAAAAGCCCCCTCCAGCACATTCTCGCCCATGTGGAGATACTCCTTCACATCCCATTCCCATCTGCGGAAGCGGTTGCTGGTGGAGCCAATGTAATGCCCGTTTATGCTTATATCGCAGAAAGTATCCACATCCTCCGCCCTGAGGTACACCGCCCTCGCTTCCAGCATGGGCTCCGACACCTCCAGCCGCCTGGTAACAACGATATCGCCGGTGCTCTGCGCCGACAATTGAGTGGCTAAAAACAATAGTGCCAGTATTATGGGTTGCAAACGTTTCATACCGACACAAATTTACCAAGCTTTTTCCGTGAATACTATCAAATATGTCAAATATTCTATCAATTCCCTTCGGTTCATTGAAAAATTGCCCCGCCTCCTGCCACATATTTATGATTACTACTTTATGATAATTATTTTATTGTAATACGATTTCTTTTATTTATCTTTGCCGATAATAAAAACCATGCCTTATGAAGAATCCGTTTGTCACCAACGGCTATGCCGGTTCTGAATACTTCTGCGACCGCATTCAAGAGACTAAAAACATACGAAGTCTGCTGCTTAACGAGAACAATATCGCTTTGATTTCTCCCCGGCGTCTGGGCAAGACTGACCTAATCTGGCACGTCTTTGATGACGAAGCTATCAGGAAAGAATATCATTGTTTTGTCGTGGACATCTACGCCACCAAGAATCTGGGCGACTTTGTGAATATGCTTGGAAAAGCTGTTATTGATGAGTTGCGGCCGAAAGGCAGGAAAGCTTGGGAGAAGTTTATCAATGTAGTGTCCTCTCTGCGCCCCGAAATCTCCTTTGATATGGACGGAACGCCGGTGTGGAGCGTGGGCCTTGGTGCTATAAACAATCCTGCCATTTCCTTGGATGAAATCTTTACCTATCTAGACGAGGCGGACAAGCCTTGCCTGGTTGCGATAGATGAGTTTCAGCAAATCACGCGCTATGGCGACCCGACCACAGAAGCGACAATCCGAACCTACGTCCAGCGCTGCACCAATGCGCATTTCATCTTTTCCGGGTCACAGCGCCATATGATGAACGGGATGTTCACTTCTCCTTCGCGTCCTTTCTATCAGGCGGTTACCGTCATCAACCTGCAACCGCTGGATCTTCAGGTCTACATAGACTTCTGCACAGAAAAGTTCGAGATGGCCGGCAAGCATCTGGACAAAGAAGTTGTGGCTCTCCTTTATAAGCGGTTTGAAGCCGTGACAAGTTATATGCACCGCATTTTAAATGTCTTGTATTCAAGGACTGAAACCGGCAAGACCTGTACTCCTGATATGGTGGACGAGGCGATAGAGTTCATCATCCGCCTTTCTTCCGATACCTACGAATCCCTTTTCTACCAAATGCCGGAAAAACAGCGGGCGCTCTTCCTTGCTATTGCCCGGGAAGGCAAAGCCGAAGAAGTGATGGGCGGGAAGTTCATCAAAAAGCACAAACTCATTTCAGCCAGCAGCATCAGTGCGGCACTTAAGGGTCTTCTGGAAAAGGACTTCATCACAATGGACAAGAATGTGTACTCTGCCTATGATCAATTCTTTGTCCTCTGGTTAGAATACAAAGGGCTGATATAGCGATTCAATAACAATGAGACAAACATTCTCATGTTTTGAATCACTTGTTTCTATATCTATTTAACGCTTCCAGGAAATAATAATCCGCATAGATGAGCGGGGTGTCTATTTCACTGCCGCCGGGGAGATTCCCCACACTATGCTTCAGCAGGAAGCCGCCATTCTCTCCCGGAGCATCAATCCGTTCTGGAGTAACCTCCGGTTATTCCAGCATGTTATCCTGAAAAGTCCCGCCAGTGAAGGTGTTGATGAAATCCACGCCCGAAACGGTCGTGACGCCGTTTTCCTTCTTAGAGACATAATAGTAGTTACCCACCCCGGTACATGTCCTGGTGCCGACTGCGCCGGAGAACGAGGTCATCTCGTAATCCAGGTCGCAGCGGTTTTGCGGAACGCCGAGCAAGGCCTCCAGGAGCAAGCAGACGTATCCGGTGCGGTCCGCTCCCACCTTGCAGTGGATATAGACGTTCGTGTTCTTTGAGACGGCGATGGGTTTCTCGCAGGAATCAAGCAGGATGGACAGGATGGCCGGTAGGAAAAGGGACCTGAGACTCCTGGTGTTTTTGCTTTGTTTGTTTCTATTTAATACTCTATATACACGAACGAATAGGGTTGCATGGGCAGCAGGAGCGTTCCGTCGGGCTGGAGAGCAACAGGATACTCCGTGTACATATTGAACTGGTCGGTGATGTGGCAACGGACCTTATCATCGAACTTTCCGCCATCAAGACGCACAGTAACATCCTTGACAGCCGTAATGTTATCGTCTATGACATACCTGCTTACAAGTATGCCAAGGATCCCGGCAGGATCGCATGCAGCGGTAACGCGGACGTCGGGAATATCACATACAGCTCTGACCTGTGTGCCCAGAGTCTTAAGTTTTCCCCAGGCATACAAGGCCCAGTAACTCCAGAGGGGCGCATCAGTATATGCATCGAAAAGGCCATTGAATACCGTACCCGGCCGCCAGTCGTAGTACATCATCATATCCGTAGGGCAGTTCTGGCCCTCCTGCATGGATGCGCAGACAAAGGCTCCGGCTTTGGGAGAGGTCATCGTACGGGAGGAATAGGGATAGTCGTCGGTCCAGCTCTTGATGTAATTCCATTCGTTCAGGAAAGACTCGGTATTCTTGTAGCCGTACTTGTCCAGCAGGGCACGCACCTGATATGAATAATCCACATAAACCGTGGGATCATATTCGTAAATATGCCAGGCAAAGAAGTCCAGCGGCACCTGACGGCGCTGCATCTCGGAAAGGAGCCTCTCATACCACACCGGAATCTCCCTTACGCCGGGATCCCTGCCGGACATGGCGGGGCCGCCTATATGCAGGTCCGGGAAGCAGCCTTTGAGGTACTTCACGGCGACCTCGAAAAAGTCGTAGAACTGTTCAGGAGAGCCCGCCCAGCAACGGGGATCCACCTTCCATTTGTCGTTGTCCCATTCGAGGTTGGGCTCATTCCAGACTTCCCAGTACTTTATGTTGTAGTGGAAACCGTCCGCCCAGCCCTCGTTGTAATGGCGAATGATGTGTTCGCAAATCTGCGCCCACTTTCTGTTGTCCTTGGGAGGATAGATGTTGTACTTCTTGAGCGGCTGGTTCTCAATGCTTTGCCCAAGACGGTAGAACACCTCCACGCCGGCATCCTGGATACTCTTTACGTATCTGTCGGTGAGTGTGAAGTCATATGACTCTGGTTTGTTGGGATTCTTCGAGAAATCCGGAAAAATAATAGAAATGTCCACCACGTGTTCGCCATAAGCTCCGGCTCCTGCGGCATCGTGATTGCGGGAATAACCCACGTTGGCCGCCTTGAAATAGCCGGTCGTGCCGGTATACACCTGCTCGGCATTGTTGATGCGAGGGCCGTTGTTCACGGCGTTCATGCGCTTGATAGGGCCTTTTTCATCGGCAGGAAATACAGTAACCTGTGCTGTCAGTGCCACCGCAGTCATTAAAGACAAAAACAAAGAGGTGAGTATTCTCATATTTCAAATCACTTGTTTTTATATCTATTCAAAGCTTCCAGGAAATAATAATCCGCATAAATGAGCGGAGTGTCGATCTCGCTGCCGCCGGGGAGGTTTCCCACACTGTGCTTCAGCAGGAAACCAGCATTTTCTCCGGGCGCGGCCAGATATTGGGGAGAAGCAAGAGTGCGAATCTGCCTCTCTGCCATTGCGGAGCATTTCTTCGACAGTTTCCTGTCCTTCGAAAGGCCGCTCAGTTCTATGAACGCCGAACACATGACTGCAGCGGCAGATGCATCCTTATATGTATTGGGAATCTCCGGATCATCGAAGTCCCAGTATGGGATTCCGTCTGCCGGGAGGCGCTCGAGAAGCATGTTCGCAATATTCTCGGCCTGATGCAGGAACTCGGCTTTCCGGGTTTCACAGTACATCATCGTGTAGCCATAAAGAGCCCATGCCTGCCCGCGTGCCCAGGCACTTTCGTCGGCGTAGCCCTGGACGGTCACCTTGCGAAGCACGGCGCCGGTGGCAGGGTCATAATCCAGCATGTGATAGCAGGAATAATCCGGGCGAAAATGGTTCTCCATCGTCGTCTCGGCGTGCTTTACTGCGATGTCATTTAAAGTGTCACAGTAGAACAGCTTCGATGCATATTCCAGCAACTCCAGGTTCATTATATTGTCTATGATGACAGGATATTCAGCCCCCTTCTCCCCTCTTGCCCAGCTGAGAGTCGCCCCCACAGCAGGGTTGAAACGGGATGAGAGCGCCGCAGCGCCGTTTTCTATGAGCGGAAGATATCTGGAATCCCCTGTGAACCTGTAGGCATTTCCGTAACTGCAGTTCACCTGGAAGCCAAGATCGTGACTTTGAGGGAAGTCCAGAAGACAATCCAGAGCCAGAGTACGCCTCTCTGCCATAGACAGGATGTCAGGATCCGGAGACAGGCCATATAACTGCCAAAGCGCTCCGGGGAAGAAGCCACTGGTCCAGGAACCCACGCTGCAATCCTTCGGACTGCCGTCGGGATAGATGCCACGCGGCGTCATGTCGGGAGCGAGGCGTTCGTCCAGAAGCTGATACTGCGCCTTCGCCAGGCCGCTCACCCTTTCGGCAATGTCCGGGATGGTCTCTTTCTTCGAGGCATCTATCTTGATAACATAGCGTCCTCGCTTATCCTGCCTTCTGGCCGTCAGGCTTATACGGTACAGGGCATCTCCCCAGCGGGAGCTGAACCCAAGACCGACAAGACTTTTCTCCTCTATACTTGCGGTAAACAAGTCGGGATCATAACTCATCTGCATACCTCCCGGCAGGGTGATGGTGCCGTTGACTATGATTTCCGGCTTGTCTGCCACGAGGAAATGCAGCACATTGGGCGCGAGGGTCTCTTTCAACGAAAACCTGTGAGTGATTTTCAAGCCGCCCTTGCGGGAAAGACGGTATACCATATTCCAGGACTCCACCCCAGCGGAATCAGGATAGGCCCCGGCAATGTCGGTCGAAAAACGCCTCAACAACCTGCTTGCATGGCTGCCAGAGGCCTTGTACTCCCCACCAAAGGGCTGCGAGCAGCCCTTGATGACGGGTAGATTATGCCACCCGCTCTGCACGAACCAGTTCTCGTAACGGCGGGGGCCAAAAGTGTTCTTTTCGTACGTGCCTACGCCGGCATCAATAAGCACGGGAGCGTTGTCATGGAAGTAGATACAGGACCCGATGTCGTTGTGGTTGTGGCGCTCACCGTTATTCCCACCCTTTGCGGCGAGAAAGCCCTCCCCTGCACGGGCAAAGCACACTTCGGACTCGGGATAGTATACGAACGGTTGGGGCGCGACATCCGGCGAAGGCTGCGCCTTCATCTCACGGCACGCGGCCACTGCCTCGAGCCCCTGATAGAACAACACCCAATCCACATCCGTAGGATCATTGCCGAAACGATGCCATGCATTTACGGCAAAATCCGTCATCAACTTGTTACCGGATGCTTTTCCATAACGGTATATCCAATAGGAGATAGGCCTTCTGGACGGAGTCCCGTCGGCAAAATTCACCTGCCAGCAGTCGCCGATGTCAGCATTGACGATATATTCTCCTATACGCTGGAGAAAAGGCTCATCCCAGAGGGATACGGCCCCGCCGGTGATGCGTTCAAGGTTCTCGAGGTAGTCAAGCAAATGGCCGACGGACTTATACCAATATGTGGTGCCTTCGTCGCAACAACCATCGGGGGGCAGCGAATTCAGCCACAGGTCCACCGAACGAATGGATTTCTCCACCGCTTTGGCAAGCGTTTCCCGGTCATCCTCCAGCAGCATAAAGCAGAGGAGGATGTTCTGGTTGCACCAGGGGTTCCAGTTATTGAGTTTCTTCCCCGGGACGGGCACAAAGCCCATCCAACGGAAGTCGTCTCTCTCCAAATAGGGATCCAAAGTCTTTTCTTTTATGGAGCATTTAAGCCTAAGGGAAAGACCTGAATTCAACTCGTCCAAATACGGTCCCAGGAAATAGTAAACCCAGGACAGCAATTGAGATATGTTTCCGGAATACAGTTCGATGATCTGCTCACTACGATCCGGTACGGGGCTCTTGCTTTTCTGGTACTTCGCCAGATGGGAAACAACCGCCCAAGAATACATACCACAGTACCATTCTACACCAGCGGCAATATCATTCATGTAACGTCCTTTCCCTTCAGCGAGCTCAGCTATGAAAAGATTTCTCAGAGCTCTCGCGTTGGCAAAATACTTATCTTCCATCGGATGGCGGTCATCGTAACGGTCATAGGCAAGGTAGTCTTCTTCGGTTATGTCCTGCCACGTGTATCCGATGAATTCCAATCCATCGTCCGATAAGTCGTCCTGGTATTCCCCCAGAAAAGTTGCCCAACCGTCCCTGTCTGAATAGGATGGATAATGCACCCATCCCTGGTGCATGACCAGGGATGAGGCAATATCAACATTCTGCGAAGCCCTTTGCAACGGGTTAAAGGCCGCTGCAAACGTTGCCAACGCAATCAGTAAAGATTTGAACATCAGATGGTTTCTTCGTCTTCCGTCAACAATATTTCTGTCAGGTTATTCTGGTCGAAAGAACCACAGATAACTCCATGTTGGATAAAAGAAACAACACTGATGACAGGAGTTTTGTATTCTTTACTCATGTCCATTGAATTAAATTAATTCTTCAGCATCAATAATGAATTCTTCCGTTGCATCTATTGCGTCGAAGCCCGGAGAACCACAAATAATACTGCCTATTTTCATAATTAAAACCTGACAGTTTGGTTCCATATATTTTTTCATAACAGGACTATTTAAACAATAACTGCGATAATCGGATAATGGTCGGACAAGAATTTCTCGCCGTTGGAGGTATATCCGCCGTAATCGTGAACGGACTGTGTAAGTGTAAGATAATAGAGTGTTTTGACGGATTTGCTCACCCAGATGTGATCCACCTTATTGCGGTCCTTGCTGCTATCGCCGAAAGCGTTGTATGTGTACAGGTCACGATTCTCGGTGCTGAGAACGGAAGTGGCCGAATAGCGGGTGTTATACATCTTGGTCTTGATGCTGCCGAAAGCGTCGTCATTGCTGTAAACGGTGTTGAAATCACCCATCAGAATGACCGGATAGCCGTTGGTATTCAAGGCTGAAATACGGCTTTCGAGCAGCTCCATTGCATTAACCTGACCATCCGAACTAAGCGGAAGGTGAGCATTCACGAAAAAATAGTTCTTCTTGCTGTTCTTGTTGTAAATATTGGCGTATGTAACGGACCTGACATATCCGTCCCAGCTGTCACCGGCAGTGCTGTAATTGTCACGAAGCCAGAAACAGCCTGTCCCCGTGACGGTGAGGATTGAACTGTCGTACAGGAACGGAGTATGGCAATCGTCAGTGCTTGCACGGTAGCCCGTGTAAGCACTGAGGTTATCTTTTAGATAGTCCCAGGGATGGTCTTCGGTAAGATGATCCCAATAGTCTAGATCCTTCACCTCCTGCAGGCCGATGATGGCCGGGTGCTCGCCGTTAATCATAGCGACAATGGCACCTTTGCGGTCACTCCAATGGCTACCCTCACGGATATTAAGACATGCTACTTTAGTATCCGGACAAGTTACATATATTGTGGTTGTACCCGTATTGGCATCGCTGCCACATTTGTACGTCTCAATATTAGCAGACGTAATTGCCGTCTGCGAGAGACCACCCCTTTCAATGGTACCTGTCGCCTGAATAGGATTGTCGCTTTCGCCGAAGACTATGGTCTTGCTGCTTCCAACAACTCTGCCCACAACAACACCGACACGCACCTGATAGACAGAGGATATAGACCCGCTGAATACACAAGGATCACCGTCCCTATTAGTCATGCTGGGATAACTGCCTGAATTGGCTCCACCCCAGCGGCCCATAAGTCCACCAATGTGATAGTACCAATCCTTTCCGGCAGAACCCCAGTCGCTGTCGGCAAAAATGGTAGCGGCACAAGTGCATCCCTTAATGGTGTAATTTGCAGCACTGCCGGCCACATAACCGACAAGGCCACCGACATCACCCTTGCGACCGTTAACTGAGATGGAACAATCTGCCGTGACCGTGTTCTTAATCTGCTTACCACTCCATCCGAAGATGCCGCCAACAGCCATGGTGCCTTTACCGGTTACGGTAATGTCGCCTTGCATCTTGCAATAATAGGCATAACTGCCGGTATTGTAACCAGGATAAGCGCAGATGCCGCCAACCGCAGCACGCCACTTGTCATCGGCATCATACAGCCCGTAGTACTCCACTTCGATGTTTCCGGAATTCGTACACGAGGACATACCCAAAACATCCCAACCCATACCGGAGATGCCGCCTACGGCGAGCAGATAATTCCTCTTCTTCATTTCACTCTCGGAGGGTTCACCTGTAACGAGGGATTCCGCCTTAATGAGAGCATAGTTCTTGCATTTGTTGAAATCCGCCTGGCCCAAACCCACAATGCCGGCGACACAAACAGGTCCGGTATTGCCGGTATCTGCAGCAAGCCCTGTGATATCCGTATGCTTGAGGTATATGACGCCTGCTGTTTCGTTGTCGCATTGGTCAAACGAGGCTTTATAGTTATCATTATATGTGGATACGCCGGCAATACCAGCTAGATTAATACCCTTTGCGCCTCCGTAGGTGTAACTAACATTGGGATCACCATAGACAGCAAGCAATGTTATCGGCCCGCGGTTGACGCAGGAGGAGAAAGTAGAGTTGGCAGTGGAGTTATCAATAAGACCCACAATACCACCAAGGGCAACCTGCTTGTGATTGTAGCCGGTAGCGTCATATTTGATTTCGCCGCCGTTGGAGCAGCCGCTGAATGTTGCACCTTTAGCCACAGCCACAAGGCCGCCGAGAATAACCTGTTCGGTTTCGTTGGCTGTAGCAGTCAATGTAACATCGGCCTTGTTCCGAACTGAAGTGTATGTACCTCCATTATCAATCTTCACCAGCGGTGCGAATTCTTTGCTACCTGCAGTAAAGGTGCAACTAGCATCAATAATGAGATTCTGAATAGTTCCGGCATTGGTCGCGAACATTGGCACGCTAGAGGAAAGATTCTTTATAGAATGATTACCGCCATCGAGCGTTCCGCCAAAGCCGGAGGCGCTGGTGATGGTGTAGCCGGTCATGTCAAGGTCGGCCGTAATGGTGTAATCACCCGTATCACCTGAGTCTGTGCCGGCAAGGAATGCCGCAAACTCGCGGGGTGAGTCTATGCTGGTGTCATAACCGCCAATAACCGGAGTCCAGTTAGCGCTTGCCAGATCCAGATTGAGCGGCTTTAAGCCTGCACGTTTGTATTCGCGAGAAGATCCTGAAACATAGGTGTATTCGGCCTTGTTGGTGCGAATCTTGAATGTTCCGCTATAAGTACCAGGAGCTACCACGAAGTAGAACACGCCGCCGTTCGAGGAGTTCGTGCCGACGGTAATAGGGCTGGCCCCATTTCCTGTAACAACGACATCAGTTTCCGTATAGCCGCTGATGGCAGCAGGGGATGATGCATTTGCAGTAGTGAGGTCATATGTAAAGGTACCTGCACATGCTACGCCAGCCTGGAAGGTCACGTTTTCGATGGTCTCACCCTGGTAAGAAGCGTTGCTGGAGTAAATGTTCAGTTTGACGACGGAACCCAAATTCAGGAAACGGATGGTACCAACTTCCTGATTGGTGTATTTGGGCACATCGCCCGTCAGTTCGAACGGAAGTGCTACCATAGGCATTGCATCCGCGCTGCCAGAAACCTGATTGCGAGGGATTTCAAGAGTCACTGCATCAGCTCCCTTACTATTGTTTGCACTGCTGTGCGGATAGTAAGCATAGACCATGTCACCGGCCGAAAGAGCCACTGAACTGCGGATGGTAATGTGCGGGATACCGCTGCCATCAATAGTTACAGGAGTGGATTTGTTCAATGATGTCAGGGCATAAGAAGCTACCAGATCATCTGCATTCCAAGCCACGTGATCGGTGTCGAACGAGGTCTTGGTTTCGGGATTGCCCACCTTGAAGACATAGGAGAACTCTCCGTCAGTTTCCTCAGTCGAAGGAGTTATTTCTTCCTCCGGCACAAGGGGCTCCTCCTTCTGGGAGCAGGCCACGAAACCTGCCGCAAGGAGAAGACAGCAAAAGAATTTGAATTTCACTTTCATAATAATATGATTTTGATGTAATTTAGTTGCATACAACATACATAGTCGTAGTGGCTTCACTCACACCATACTTATATGTGTCAAGGTTTTCGGCACTGATGGCCACTTCCTCAACGTCTTTCCATGAGATGGTGCCGGAGACCTTGATAGGGTTATCACTTTCTCCGAAAACCACTTTCTTGCCACTGCCCCTGACCATACCGACAACGACACCTGCCCTGGGGCCTTGGTATACGGATGAAATGGAACCGCTGAACACGCAGGGATCGCCGTCGCGGCTGGTCATACTGGCATTGCTGCCCTCACCGGAAGCACCACCCCAGCGACCCATAAGACCGCCGATGCAATAGTACCAATCCTTTCCGGCGTTACCCCAGTCGCTGTCGGCAAAAATGCTTGCGGCGCAAGTACAACCCTTTACAGTGTAGTTCGCAGCGCCGCCGGCGACATAACCGACAAGACCGCCGACATCACCTTTACGGCCGTTCACTATTATGTGGCAGTTTTCAGTCACGGTATTCTTGATTTGCTTTCCAAATAAGCCAAAAATACCACCTACAGCCATCGTTCCGTGTCCGCTTACCGTGATGTTTCCGTTAGTTTTACAATAATAGGCAAAGGTTCCGGTACTGCCGTATGCGCCCTGTCCGCAGATACCGCCCACAGAAGCACGCCACCTGTCGTCATTATCATACAAGCCATCGTATTCCACCTCGATATTACCGGAATTATTGCAGGATTCTATCTCAAGATTATCCCAAGGCATACCGGCAATACCACCAACGTGAAGCAGATAGTTTTTCTTCTTCATTACAGATTCTGCAGGCTCTCCTTCCGCAACCGCACGCGCCCGGATTAGACCCAGATTCCGACATTTGTTGAACTTTCCCTGGCCGAATCCAATAATACCAGCTACTCCCACAGGTCCGGTAGATCCAGAAGTCAAGGCCGGCAGCGGGCTGATATCAGAGTGATTGAGCGAAATGATTGCAGTCGCTTCGTTAATGCACTGTTCAAACTTTGACGTATTCTCTTCGCTCCAACTTGTCGTCCCGACGATACCTCCCAGATTCACCCCTATGGCATTACCGGTACCGGTGGATGAGAACTCATTGACCGGATCCCCGTACTTCGCATTCAGGCTAATCTTGCCGCTGTTAACACAGGCATAGAAGGTGCAGGGGCCTTCCAGATGGTTAACCAGACCTACAATGCCGCCCAGCGTGGCGTTTTTATGCACACATCCCGGGGCTTCGAACGAGACCAGTCCCTCATTGGAGCAGTTCTCAAAACGGGCGCCCTGGGCCCGGCCAGCAATACCGCCCAGGATGATTTCTACATCTACATCGGCCGTGGCGTTATACGTTACCGAGGCCTTGTTTACAACATTCTTGTAGGCTCCGCCAACGCTTTGGCCCACAAGCGCACCGAACTCATTGCTCCCGGCCGTGAACACGCAGCTTTCGTCCAGAATAACATCTTTTATGGTTCCGGAATTCTGTGCAAACAGAGGCACGGAGGATTTCAGGTTCTTAATTGCATATCCCTGACCCTCAAGAGTTCCTGCGAAACCGCTTGCGGAAGTAATTGTTATGCCCTGCATGTCAATATCATTGACAATGGCGGCGACATCGCTCGTCTCAACACTGATGGAGGAGAGCCATGCTGCCAATTGCTCACCTGTGGAGATTAACGTGGAAGGAGCCTGAGAGGTCGCAGTCGTTACAATCTCGGAATAGGACATACTGTAACCTTCCGCGATAGCTCCAACGCGGACATCATATGACACTCCACTCTGCACGTTTCCAATTTTGAAAGTGGTTTCATTTCCTGTGTAATCCACACTCCACTCGGAAGTCACCGAAACTTTGTGCTCCACACTATAAGAAGTAGCACCTTCGACAGCGTCCCAGGCTACGGCGATGAAGGAAATACCTGCATCAGCGCGAACGACAGGCTTAGGAAGGAATCTGAGGACATCTGCAGAGACCAACTCTGACCATTCGCTCTCAACATCACCGTTGACGGCTTTTACACGGAAAAGATATTTGTTTCCGAATTCCAGCCCAACAACCTCAAACGGACTATAAGTCGGCGAACCTGCAACATGGAATTCTGTCTCCTGTTCATTCCTGTATTCGACCTTGTAAGAAGTGGCATTGACTACCGGAGACCATTTCAAGATGACTTTCTCTCCGTTAAATTCGGCCTCAACGACAGGGGCAGTCAATTTGATTTTTGGAACCTCGGGTTTCTCGTTCTTTTTACAGCCTATGAGAAGCGGTAAAAGGATGAGAGCACCTGCAACAATTTTAAAGAATGTCTTTTTATTCATAATAATTATATTAATATCCAGGATTTTGTTCAAGATTCTTGTTCATAGTGATATCCTCCGAGGAAATCGGATCGAGGTACATCCGGTCGTTCCAGACGCGCCCGGACAGATCGTCACGAAGCATCAGGCCGCCGGGGACTGAGACGAAGTGCAGCGGAGCACCGACTGACACTGCGATGCCTGCATAAGCTTCCGGAACAGTGGGCATCTTCGGATCCGGGAAATAAACGTCGGGAGTGCCGTCTCCGTTCATATCCAGCGGGGTGTCGTAACCGGGGATGCAGATGCCGGTCCACGGGAGATTGGCCCAGAGATTACCGCATGCCCATCGCTTGATATCCTTCAGGCGGAAGCCTTCCAGACAAAGCTCTATGGTGCGTTCCCGGCGGATTTCCAGAATGACAGGATCCGTTATGTCTGGATAGAACGTATTCTTCAGATAGCTATCCACGATTGTCGGCTTGGTGTCCAGGTCACCACCGGTGATGCCTGCCCTGCGACGCAAGGTGCCGATAGTGCTCTTCCATTCCGCATCGGTCAGGGTTCCAAGTTCAGCCTTGGCCTCGGCATAGTTGAGAAGCGCCTCGGCATAGCGCATTAGAGGGATGTCGTTTCCGTTAGCACCATACAGATCGGCGGCATCATCGTCCACAGTGAACTTAATAATATGATACCCCGTAAGCGAATAGCCATAATCCGCCGTTGCCCGGACCTGGCTTCCATCGGCAGTCTTTCGCTCATAATCGACGGAACGGATGGTCTGGCCAAGGCGCTGGTCCCGACCGGTCATTTCTTCAGGGAATGTCTTATATTTACCGTCCGGTTTTGTTTCGGAGTAATAGGAGCCATCCTGATTGAGGTATGTATTGATGAAAGGACGGGTCAGCGATGCGCGAACATTCTGTTTATTATAGTAGTAGTTGGCGTAACCCACAGAAAGAGGATTATCCTGCTCAACAGCAAGCATGACTTCGTCCGTCGGAACCGCATCGCTGGAGAAAAGATCACGGTATGATCCTTTGCCTTTATTGTATGCAGCCCCGGTGTGGATGGAGAATTTGCCGCTTTCCATCACAGATTTTGCGGCATCGGCAGCGGCCGCATAGAGGTCATCGGAACTGATGCTGCAGCCGGCAACATAGGCAGTGCCTGCATGGTACTTTCGCCAGGAGGCCTCATATAGGCAAACGCGGGATTTAAGCAGAAGAGCACACCACTTGTTGATAAAACTTGCTTTGCTTGACGAGGAATTATCCGCCTTGATATGCTCGAAAGCAAAATCGCAGTCATCCATTATATGGGTGACAATGACATCACGGGTATCCCTAGGAGCAGTGAGCTCCGGATCTCCCGGGTTAAGGACATGGTCTATCCACGGAACGCCACCGTACCAATAGAGCTTTTCGAAATACAGCCAGGCACGGAAGAAGCGGGCAATTCCGTTGTAGTTGTTTCGGACATCTTCCGGGACCGTATCGTAATTATTGTGGTCCAGGAAATAATTGACGCTGCGAATATTACCCCATCCCCACTTGCCCTGTGTGTCAGGAATCAAGGCCCCAAGTTCATAATCATCAAGCTCGGTCTTGGCCATATAGTCACACGCCAACCCGTCCTGATGATGGACATCCGTTCCGTTGGGGAAGAAGCTGTAGAAAGAATTGCAGTACAACTTCAGGCCGGTCTCGGAACCAAAAACAAGTGCCGCGTCAGCTGAAGATTTCTGGTTCTCCGTAAGATCACAGGCAGACAGCAATGCTATGCCGGCGGAGAGTAAGACGATAGTTCTAATTATTCTCTTTTCCATATTGCTCTCTCCTTAGAATGTCATGTTAATACCGAAACTGTAGGACTTAAGGACAGGATAGCATCCACCTGTCCCTGCGGTCGTATCGTGATTTTCCGGATCCTGGCCAAGGGCAAGTACGTCAACCGTGCCCTTAATGTACTTGTACATCGGCGACCAGTCCCAGAGATTCTCTCCGGAGAAGAATATGCCGACTTTCGAAAGATGCAGCGGTTTTATCCATTTATCCGGAAGATTGTATCCAAACTGGACGTTTTTCAGGCGGATATAAGAGACGTCCAGCATATAACGTGTATTGCCGCGCCGGCTTGTTCCAGCAAGGGGATTGGCACCCGAAGCATAACGGGGCAGCCAGGCATCGCGGTTCTCCTCCGTCCAGTAATTGCCAAGGACCCATTTGGGAATCTGGTTATACGCACGGTTGTACTGCCCCCAGATCATTCCACTGTCGCCTTCCGTGATAAAATCCTGCTTGCCAACACCCTGGAAGAAGACGGAAGCGTAGAAATTGTTCCAGTCGGCACTAAGGGTAAAACTGTAAATGTATCTGGGCTCGGAATTACCGATAATCATTCGGTCTCCAGGATTGGAAAGTGTCTGGTCTCCCCTATCGATGTATCCGTTGCCATCCAAGTCCTCAATTTTGGGATCGCCGGGGTGGATCGAATAGTCCTTTGAGAATTGGTTGATGATGTCGTAACGCTCAGCGCCTGCTGCCCTAGCTACTGCTTCTGCCGCATCGATATCTGCCTGATCCTGCCAGAGGCCATTGCAGACAAACCCCCAGAGTTCGCCTATCACCATTCCGGGATAGTATTCCGGGATATTTCGACCGCCAATATAGCCGGTGTCGTTATTGTATTCGTCAATTTTGGAGACATAGTCCGCCAGCGTACCCTTGATGCTGTATCCGAAGGGTTTGCCGGCCAGTTTGAAGCTATTCTTCCACAAAATGGTTAACTCACAGCCGCGCGTCGTAAGGGATGCGTAGTTGCCCTCGGGGGCATCCGCACCATAAACCGACTGGATGCTGGGACCGGCCGTAAACATATCCTGCGTCTTTCGGGTGTACCAGTCGGCGTTGATAGTCAGACGGTCCTCAAAGAAGCCTAGATCCACACCCGCATCGTATGTCTGTGACTTCTCCCATGTGAGGTTGTCCGGAATGGGGTCCGGAGCATCTGTCTGGCGGTATTTGGTACCATTCAACAGGCGGCTGCTACCAAAGCCGAAGGTTTCGTCGTAATAGTACTCGCTCACGTTACTGTTACCAAGAGAGCCATAGGAGAAACGCAGCTTGGCATTGGAGAGATACTTTTTCCCGATAGGCTTAATCCAGGGTTCTTCGGTAATCCTCCAACCCGCTGATAATGAAGGGAAGAAGGCCCAACGCTCATTGGAAGGGAATTTGGAAGAACCGTCATAGCGGCCGTTGAACTGAATCAAATAACGGTCGTCATAACTGTAGTTGATCCTGGAGAAGATGCCTACGGAGCGCCATTTTTTCCAGGTTCCGGTTATTCTTTTGTCATCCGTACCAAAGGTCAGATTGATGTTCTCTACGGTTTCAGAAAGAAGGTCAGTATTTTGTACGTGAATCTTGTCACTGGAACGCTGCTCATAGTTGTAACCGAGCATTGCCTTGAAATAATGCTTCTTAATGGTCTTTGTGTAATCCGCATAGGCATTGGCCGAGATATATTTTATAATATTCCGGTCATCTGTAAAGGATGACACAATTCCCGATTTGGTTTCCATGACGCCGGGCCTGGGGGAATACTCATCCGGATACTTTCGGGTATAGCCGTTGGAGTTGGTCAACTTGTAGGTGGCATCAGCGTTGAAGGTTAAGGTATTATCGAGGAAGGACGCACTGAGGCCGACAGTATTCTTGACATCGTCATTTTCATAGACATTGGTACTGGCGCCATAAAGGAAACCTCCTACAGAGTTGGCCGCAGCCTGCGTCATCGTGCCGTCCGGATTATAGAAAGGCATACATACAGGAGCCTGGGAATTGATGTTGGCCCAGATGTTACCGGCCGATCCGCTGGAGACTATTGGGTTATTATACTTGCGGTGCCCCTGTTCGAAGTTGTTGCTGATCCTAAGCCATGGGAAGGGCTTATAACCAATCTTCACACGGAAGTTCTCCGTAAGGCATTTATCCGTATTGGTGTCGGAGTTATACAGTCCCGAGTAATGATAGACGCGGCCTGAGACATAATAGTCGAATTGCTTGTCCGAACCAGACAGGGAAAAATTGTGCGTCTGGCCGAAAGAGTTGTCCTTGTAAAGGATTCCAAACCAATCGGTACCTTCGGGGAAGTATGCATAATTGCCTGCATCAACTCTCCATGAACCGTCACTCACAACTGTACCGGTGTTGCCGGTATCGTGGCGCAAGCGATATTCGTTTAGCCAGGCGAGGGAGAACGGCATTATGAGATTCATGTGCGTGGGAAGGTTTCCATTGTAATTGAACCAGCCTTCGCACATCATCGTCGCCCACAGGAGACCATCGGTAACGTAATCGGGCTTCACCACCGGGGAGGAGAGAGTGAAATTGTTGGAATAGGTGATGACCGGCCGGCCTTTTTGCGCGCTCTTTGTAGTGATTAGTACCACTCCATAAGGAGCCCGGGAGCCATAGATAGCGGCCGATGCGGCATCCTTAAGGACGGAAACTGAAGCAATGTCGTCCGGATTCAGCATAGACGGGTCGCCTTCAACGCCATCCACAAGAATCAGGGCACTACCGCCCTGGCCGATGGATGTGACACCACGGATATTGAAATCGGCAGTACGGATTGGCTTACCGTCGGCGAGGGATATGTTCAGGTTAGGAACGGCGCCTTCCAGCATCTGAGTCACGTTTGCATTTGGACGGGCGTTAAAGACATCTCCGCCAATCTGGTCAACGGCTCCGGTGAGGTCGACCTTACGCTGGGTACCATATCCGACAACCACAGTTTCTTCCAGCATGAGGGCATCTTCTTTGAGTGTCACGTTTATGACGGAGAGATTGCCGATTTCAACCGTCTGTGTGACATATCCTATGCAGGAGAATTCCAGCGTCTTGCCGGATGAAACGTTAATGGAATAGTTGCCATCAAGGTCGGTAGCCGTGCCATTAGAAGTGCCGGAGACCATGACGACGACCCCTGGAAGCGAGGCGCCGCCAGCGTCTTTCACCGTCCCCTTTATGACTCTGCTGCCCTGACCGAACGCCGCGAGTGGCAAGAGTGCAAACAAGATTATGATTATTTTCCTGAGCATACTTAGCGCGATTAGAATTCGATAATAGAATAGACCGGGAAGTGGTCGGATACGTATTTATGGCCATCGTACCATTGGGTGACCGTCTTGTATTCCGAGCATTTTATAGTGTTGGTTATCCAGATATGGTCGCATTGATAAGCTTTTGCCTCATTGCCCCATGCATTGTAGGTCTTCACATCATCCGTAATCGGAGCGACCTCCCTGGTGCAGACCATCGACTCACGGATGCCTTCGAAGACGGAATCGGTGGCATGAGTGTTGAAATCCGCCATCATAACGATAGGAAGGTTGTTCGTGTTGAGCAACTTGATCCGCTTCTGGATCAGCGTCATCGCGCTTTTACGTGATGCCGTAGTCAGGCCAAAGTGGGTGTTAATGTAAAAGAATTCCTGCCCGGAGGAGAGGACCTTCATAACGGCCCAGTGGACATAGCGGACATATCCGTCCCAACTCGTAGATGATTTATCCGGGGTGTCGGAAAGCCAGAAAACTCCCTCCGAGAGCACCTCAAGTTCGTCAGGGCGGTACATAAATGAATTCATCGGGTCATCGACCGGGGCCCCTACGTACCCGTGACTGGCGAGGGTCCCACTCATGTATTTCCACTCGGTCGCCACAAGTTCCTGAAAACCGACGATGGACGGCTGCTGGTCGATGATCATGTCACGGCAGGCGCCAGCTCGCATTCCCCAGTTGTTGAATGCGTCGTCTTCGGTTGTCGTACCCCTTATGTTGAAGGTCATCACTTTCAACTGCCCCGGACCCAGGTTCGGGTGATTGTTCTTAGGTTCCTCTTTCTGACATGAAAGAAGAACAAGCAAGAGCAAAGGGAAAAGGAAGAAATGTTTTTTATGCATAATTTTATCTTTAGAATCGTCAGAATGCCAATGTGGCGTTTATTGGATAGTGGTCCGAAATCAGTTCATGTCCACCGTATGGAGTTGTATCCGTGTGATACTCAAGGCATTTGATGTCCGGAGTAATCCAGATAAAATCGATGATGCGCTCCTTCTGTTTATTTCCCCACGCATTGTAGGTGGGAACATCATCGCTGACAGGTGCCACGTCGTGCGAGTTGAGCATAAACTGTTTCAGGCTGTCGAAAGCTTTACTGGAGATATCCGTGTTGAGGTCTCCGCTGAAGATAAGGGGAAGGCCTTCCGTGTTGAGTTCCTGCATCTTCCTCACAATCATATTCACACCTTCTGCCTGCGACTTCCAGGTCAGGCCAAGATGGGTGTTGAAATAGAAGAAGCGCTTCCCGGTCTTGTTTAATTTGAAAAGCCCCCAGGTCAGGGACCGGTTGTATTTTTCGTCGAAGGAGTTCGAAGGGACATCAGGCGTTTCGGACACCCAGAAGGTGCCGCTGTCAAGCAGAGTCAGTACGGAAGTTTTGTAAAGAAATCCGGAGGTTTCACCTTTATCAACGCCGTTGTCCCGGCCAATGCCGACGCTGCCGTATTCTGATGCAAGGCTGTCACGGAAGAAGGACCACTGCCCCTTGAACTGCGCCTCCTGGAAACCAACCAGGTCCGGCTTGCTGGTTTGGAGCATTTCCAGGCAGGCTTCCTTACGGTTGTCCCAGGAATCGTTCGGATTCACCTCTTTGGCGTGGCTCTGCCGCACGTTGAAACTCATAACCGACAGCTTTGCCGTGCCGCAAGATGCCACAGTCAGCATCAAACAACCGACAGCAATTCTGAAAATGTTTGAAAGTGAATGCATTTTGGTTTGGTTACCAGTTTCCTTCATCGCAAAGGTAATCGGACTATTATTCAATAAATATCGCATTTGTCAAAATTGTTGTTAATTTTGTGCAAATGTCATTTTTGTCACACATATTAATATCTTTGCTTACCGGATCGCTGTTTTTCCACAGCCTTCCGTCAGAGACCACCGGAATCAACATAGAAACCGTCTGCCAGGATAGTCTGGGCACCATGTGGTTCGGAGGGCTGAATGGGCTTGTATCTTTCGACGGCAGCAGATATTCCGTCTTCAGGCACAACATTCCCACGGAGCACAGCATCCCCGACGACCGCATCTATAAAATTATTTGCAATAGCGCCGGCAAGCTCCTTGTCGCGCATATTTCCGGTCTTTCGGTATTCGAATATGCAACCGGGACATTCCACAACTTCCCAAGCCCGGACGGCATAGTAAGTGACATAGTTCAGATTTCGGAAAGCCGTTATCTGGCCATTGTCGGGAGCAGACTTTGGTTATTCGACAGTACCATAGAGAGATTCTCCCGCGAGCAGATCCCGGACATTCTTTCCGATCTTAATGCAAACACCCTCTATACTGTCGGCGATACTATATATATTGGGAGTATGGACGGGCGTATCATCAGGATGTCTGCAGAACTTACCAACATTTACTTTATCCCGGCGGATATCGGCAATGTCAAGGTCAATTGCATACTACCCGACAGCCTCGGGCATATCTTTGCAGGAACCGAAGGGCAGGGCTTATGGGAAATGAAGGAAGATGGTTCCATCCTGAATCACTACAGGGCGTCATCCCGAAAGGGAAGCCTCAGCTTCGACTACGTCAGAGTTCTGTGCCGCGGAGAGGACAGCGCCATCTGGATTGGTACCAAAAACGGCCTGAACATACTGAAAGACGGGCACTTCGAGGTGTATTATCACGACTACTATAACCCCGGCAGCATCACCCACGACAGTGTCTGGGATATCTATTGCGACAGGCAGGGAACCATGTGGCTCGGCACCTACTATGGAGGTGTGAGTTACTGCAACCCAATGTTCTCCCAGTTTACGGAAATCCCTTCCCGGCCCGGCAACCAATACCTTAACGGAAGGATTATCAGCGATATAGCCGAAGATTCCGACGGATCCCTATGGATAGGAACCAACTCCGGTGACCTCAGCCATATGCGCACAGACGGCGGCTTCGACCATATAAAGGGCCTCGGCAAAAGTTCCCAGGACCAGCCGGACATCAAATGCATACACATCAGCCACTATACCGGCCGTATCTTCATTGGCTCCGACAATGGAGAGCTGCTGGTGCTGAACAAAGGCAGCCGTCAGCCAAGGAGGATCGAAGACAGACAACTCTACAGCACATACGCTATCCTGGACAATGGCCACGGAGGATTCTTTGTCGGCACCCAGGAAGGGCTGTTCGATTATGATGAGATGACCGGGCGGATAACAAGGATTCAGGTTGCGGACGACCTGTCCAAAATCAAAGTCATTGAACATGACTCGCAAGGCCTGTTGTGGATAGGCAAAAAGTTCGGTGCAACGGCCCTCAAGCTCGACACTTGGGACATCACACCACTCCCTAAAGTTCTGTCCGAAATCAAATACGTGGAAGATATCCATGAGGATTGCAACGGACGGATATGGCTCGGTTCCAGCGAGGGGCTGTATTGTTATGACCGCAAAGACGGGTCCGTCCGCTCATATACCGTCCAGGATGGTATGCCGGACAACGTCATCCACGGCATTGAAGAAGACTCCGATGGCATACTGTGGATAAGCACAAACAACGGACTGTGCCGGCTGGATCCGAAAAGCGGGGACAAATGCATTTTCACGGTGGCGGACGGCCTGCCGGACAATCGTTTTACCACATATGCCCATTGCAGGACAAGCAATGGCGAAATGTACTTCGGCGGGCTTACCGGCCTGGTCCGCTTCAACCCTTCGGCAATCAGCATCACTCATAAAGCCGTCCCGCCTATTATTACAGGTATAGAAGTGAATGGTGTAAGGAGATATCCTGAAGGGAATTCCATCGTCCTTAAACCCAAAGAGCGCGACATCTGCATACTGTTTTCCGCTCCGGATTTCATCTCCGGAGAGAACGGGCGTTTCTTCTACCAGTTGGATGGTATCAACAATTCCTGGCGTGAAGCCGGAAAGGACAGGCGCGCGGTCTACTACGGCCTGGCGCACGGCTCATATACTTTCCACCTGGCATATCGGAACAGTTCCGGCATACGTAATCCGGAGAACCTGGAGTTCCACTTCAAGATTCTCCCCTATTGGTACGAAACCACACTGGCCAGGCTGATTGCCGTACTGCTGGCGGTTGCTCTGGTCGCATTCTTCATCATGCGCCTGCTTGCCAGGAAAAAGAAGGAGTACCAGACCGAGATGGAGAAGGTGCGTAACAAACTCCTTAGCGATTTCTCACTGGAATTCATCAGCATCGGTGCAGGCAAGTCGCCCGCCAACGAGACCAGTGTTGCTAAAGTGTTCCACAAAGGGGATGAAGATTTCATGCGTACGGCGATGCAGGTAGTGAAAGAGAATATTGACAATCCGGATTTCTCTGTGGAGGCTCTGGCGAGCGCTATGAATATGAGCCGTTCTAACTTACACCTGCGGGTGAAGGCCCTCTTCGGCGTATCCTCGCTGGAATTCATCAAGACCGTGCGCCTCAACGAAGCCTGCCGGCTGCTGCTGGAACGCAAACAATCCATCTCGGAGATTGCCTACGCCACCGGCTTTGCCACGCCCTCTTACTTCGCCGCCACCTTCCGCCACGTCATCGGCTGCACCCCAACCGAGTACATCAAACGCAACACTCCTGCGTAAAAATTATTATATTTGTGGATATGAACACTAAAGCTAAACTGGTCGAGAAAAAGTATCTCGTTCCCTTCATACTGATTACCAGCCTGTTCGCACTTTGGGGCTTTGCAAACGATATTACCAACCCTATGGTGGCGGCGTTCCAGACGGTGATGGAACTCAGCGCGGCGAAGGCTTCGCTCATCCAATTCGCATTCTACGGCGGCTACGCCACGATGGCCATCCCGGCAGCGCTTTTCATCCGCAAATATTCCTATAAGAGCGCCATCCTGCTCGGGCTCGGGCTCTATGCGGTGGGAGCCTTCCTCTTCATCCCCGCGGCCGCATACCAGCAGTTCAGTTTCTTCTGCATCAGCCTATATATCCTCACCTTCGGCCTCGCCTTCCTCGAGACCACGGCGAACCCCTTCATCCTTTCGCTCGGCAGCAAGGAGACATCTACCCGCCGCCTCAACCTGGCGCAGACCTTCAATCCTATGGGCTCGCTCTGCGGAATGGCGGTGGCATCCTTCATCGTGCTCCCCCAACTGCTCTCAGACAAGCGGGATGCAGCCGGAAACATTATTTTCCCCACCCTGGACGCTGCTCAAAAGGCTGAAATCCGCCTGCACGACCTGGCGATTATCCGCAACCCCTATGTAATCATAGGCCTGGTAGTGCTGGTGGTGCTGGTGGTGATCGCACTCACGCGTATGCCCAAGACCCAGAGCGAGGAGCAGAAGGCCGCTGGCAACACTCACACCACCCGGCAGACCCTGCACAACCTCTGGCACAACCGCGTCTATCGCAGTGGCGTGCTCACGCAGATCTTCTATGTGGCCGCCCAGATCATGGTGTGGACCTTCATCATCCAGTACGCCGACAACCTCGGCATCAACAAGGCCACCGCGCAGACATATAACATAGTGGCAATGTGCCTCTTCCTCGCGAGCCGCTTCATCTCCACCATGCTGATGAAGTATCTCAACTCCCGCAAGATGCTGGGCCTCTTCGGCATAGGAGCTGCCCTCTGCACCATCGGAGCCATCTGCATAGTGGGCAAGGCGGGGCTCTTCTGCCTGGTGGGCATCAGCTTCTTCATGAGCCTGATGTTCCCCACCATCTACGGCATTGCGCTGGAAGATGTGGACCCCCGCGACACATCGCTCGGAGCCGCATTCCTTGTGATGGCCATCGTGGGTGGAGCCCTGATGCCCCCGCTCCAGGGAATGCTGATCGACCTCGGCACCGTGGCTGGCCATCCTGCGGTCAACTTCTCGTTCGTGCTGCCTCTCATCTGCTTTGCAGTAGTGTCCACCTACGGCTGGAGAATGTATAGAATCCAAAAACAAAACCTATAAATTATGAAGTATCCCAAAATAGGCATACGCCCCACCATTGATGGACGTCAGGGCGGCGTACGCGAGAATCTCGAAGAAAAGACAATGGCCCTCGCACACGCGGTGGCAGATCTCATTTCCAGCAACCTCCGCAACGGCGACGGCTCCCCCGTGGAGTGCGTGATAGCCGACAGCACCATAGGCCGCGTGGCGGAAAGCGCCGCCTGCGCCGAGAAGTTCGAGCGCGAAGGCGTTGGCTCCACCATCACGGTGACCTCCTGCTGGTGCTATGGCTCAGAAACAATGGACATGAACCCTCACTGGCCCAAGGCCGTATGGGGATTCAACGGCACCGAGCGCCCGGGTGCGGTTTATCTCGCCGCAGTGCTCGCCGCACACGCGCAGAAGGGCCTTCCTGCCTTCGGCATCTACGGCCATGACGTGCAGGACCTCGCCGACAACACCATCCCTGCCGATGTGGCAGAGAAGATCCTCCGCTTCGCACGCGCAGCCCAGGCGGTTGCCACAATGCGCGGAAAGAGTTATCTGTCGATGGGCAACACCTGCATGGGTATCGCTGGTTCCATCGTGAACGCCGACTTCCTGCAGAAGTACCTCGGCATGCGCGCAGAATACGTTTCTCTGGTGGAGATCCTTCGCCGCGTGGACTTCGGCATCTACGACCACGAGGAGTTCAAGAAGGCAATGGAGTGGGTGGACAAGTACTGCAAGCCGCAGGAAGGCCACGACTACAATGAGGACCGCGCCCTCTTCCCCGGCACCCCGATGACCACATTCAACGGCAAGGGCAAGGGCAAGAACCGCGAAGAAAAGGATGCCGACTGGGAGTTCACGGTGAAGAACATGATGATCATCCGCGACCTCATGTTCGGCAACCCCAAGTTGCTGGAAATGGGATATAAAGAGGAAGCCCTCGGCCACAATGCCATCGCAGGCGGTGTGCAGGGCCAGCGCCAGTGGACGGACTACAAGCCCAACTTCGACTTCCCCGAGAGCCTGATGTGCTCCTCCTTCGACTGGAACGGCATACGCGAAGCCTATACCCTGGCTACTGAAAATGATGCCCTGAACGGCCTTTCGATGATGTTCGGGCACCTGCTCACCAACCGCGGCGTAATGTTCAGCGACGTGCGCACCTACTGGAGCCCCGAGGCCGTAAAGCGCGTTACCGGCAAGGCCCCCGAAGGGCTGGCAGCCGGCGGATTCATCCACCTCATCAACTCCGGCGCCACCACCCTGGACGCCACCGGAGCAATGTCAGATGCTGAAGGCAAGCCCACCATCAAGGAGCCTTGGAATATGACGGATGCCGACGTGAAGGCCTGCCTCAAGGCCACCAACTGGATGCCCGCAGACCGCGACTACTTCCGCGGTGGCGGCTACAGCGCCCACTTCGTAACCCGCGGCGGAATGCCTATGACCATGATGCGCCTGAACCTGGTTGATGGCCTCGGCCCCGTGCTGCAGATCGCTGAAGGATGGACTGCCGAACTCCCCAAGGAGCAGCATGATATCCTCGACAAGCGCACCGATCCTACCTGGCCCACCACCTGGTTCGTGCCTCGCCTGGATCCCACCAAGGACTGCTTCAAAGATGTTTACAGCGTGATGAACAACTGGGGTGCCAACCACGGTGCAATCGCCTATGGCCACATCGGAGCAGACCTCATCACCCTCGCTTCCATCCTCCGCATCCCCGTGTGCATGCACAACGTAGCAGAAGACAAGATCTTCCGCCCTGCTGCATGGAATGCTTTCGGAATGGACAAGGAAGGGGCCGACTACAGAGCCTGCGCCAACTTCGGGCCTATCTACAAGTAGCGCCCGCGCCCGTTGGGGTGGTTCTGCGTGCCGGGAAAGTCGCTCGCTTGCAGCACATTAGCCAAAGAGGGTTGCCTGGTTTCAGGCAACCCTCTTTGGCTATTTAGTTGAATGTCAATCATTTGCCGGGAACACCCCGCGATGTGTCTTCACCTTTCCGGAGCCGTTGACCTTGCTGGAAACACTGGGGACATCGCCATAAATGTCGACATCGCCGGAGCCGTTGACCTTTGCCGTAACCTCCCCGACTTCCCGGCACACCAGTGTCACATCGCCGCTGCCGTTAATCTTGATATCTGCAGCAGATGCAGCCAGGTCATTCACCTCGATATCGCCAGAACCGTTTATGTGAGAAATGAGATTCTTGCATTTAATCGCGTCGGCTTCAAAGTCACCACTGCCATTCATAGCGACTGAAAAATCTCCGTCAGTGCGAAGGACGTCCTTGATTTTGAAGTCCCCCGAGCCGTTTAGTTTGACGGAATGCAATTCTGGTGAACTCACCGTAACAACTATCTTCACTCTGCTGCTGTAACCGAAGCCGCGCTTAACACCCACATACAGAATTCCTTCCCTGACCTCGATTTCGAAAATGTCTATCAGGTTTTCGTCGGCAGTGAGCACTACACTCTGCGGCCCCTGGCTGAATACTACATCGGTAGAGCCGTTTACCTTGACAGCATCGAAAGAATCCAAGTCGTAAGATTTCTCGGTCTTCACTCCGTTTCCTTTAATATGCTTGCCTGAAACAACAAAATTGCAAGCAAGTAGTACTGACAAAGCAGTAAGCGAAATCAATAGTATCTTCTTCATATCGCAAATATAAAACATTATCGAAATATTAGACGCGCGTACGCACAGATTGTTACAAGTATTTTGGGTAATTGGACGGAATTGGATATTTTTGCATAATCTTTCAATAACCGGAGATTTGAAGAAGATTCTAGCCCTGACTGCCATTATTTTGCTGTGCCTGCCGATGCAAGCGCAGAAAGGAGATGAAATCGTCAAGTCCGGGCTCAGTCTGGGCCCTTTCCCCGCACTGGCATACGATGCCGACAAGGGTTTCCAAATAGGCGGGGTGCTGATGCTTTTCGACTACGGAACGGGCGAGAACTACCCTGCCCTCGATTCCAAACTCTATACGGAGTTCTCCTTTTTCACAAAGGGCTCGAAGATGATACAGCTGCGATACGACAACCGCAAGCTCATTCCGGGCGTGCGCATCTGCACCAATTTCCGTGCGAGCATCGACAAGGCCTTCAACTTCTACGGTTTCAACGGCTACGAGATGAACTTCGATGCCACCCAGTTGAATCCGTTCTACCGCTACTCCCACTTTGAGTATCTCTTCAAATCCGACTTCATCGGGCAGATTGCCGGAGCGCTCAGCTGGGAGGCGGGCATCTATGCAAGTTACTATAAATTAGGCAGTATCGATTACGCCAGCATCAACAAGGGCAAGGCCGCTTCGCAGATATTCCCGGAATCTATGCCCACACTGTATGACGCCTATAAGGCTTGCGGGGTGGTTTCAGAGGCGGATGCCGACGGAGGTTTTTCATCGGGTGTGCGACTGGGGCTGCTATACGACACACGCGACAAGGAAGGCGCCCCTTCCAGTGGAATCTGGGCGGAAGCCCACGTGCTGCTGGCACCTTTCAGCGAAACGCCATTCTATCGTTATTCCTTAACCTGGAGACACTACCTGCCTCTAATCAAGGACGATATCCTTACCTTTGCTTATCGCTTTAATTTCGAAGGCACCTTTGGTTCCCGTGCGCCATTCTATGTGCTTCCCTACATGACTTTCATGGGTCAACGCACCGATCTGGAAGGGATGGGAGGATGCGACACGGCCCGCGGCGTTCTGCGCGCCCGCGTAGTGGGGCTGGACCAGGGATGTGCCACGGCCGAACTTCGCTGGAGGTTTGCATCTTTCACACTCTGGAATCAGAACATTGCGCTCGGAGCGAATCTCTTCTCCGACGCCACGAGAGCCTTCCGCGGGCTGGATATCAGCGCCTTGCCGGCCACACTGCACGAGATTTTTCCGCTCGCTCCCGCCGACGTGCAACTTAGGGGCAGTTCCCGCGAACGCCTGCACTCCACCGTGGGCACCGGAGCACGGCTCATCATCAATGAAAACCTGATCGTCGCGGGAGACCTCGGCTTCCCTTTAAACAAACAGGACGGGGATGCCCCCGCCCTGTATCTTGGTTTGGATTATCTCTTCTAGGTGTTCCCGGTCGGTAAAATCTTGTAGGACCGGGAGCACCTACAGCAACGCCTCAATGCGGTCTTCCAGCATTTCCGGAGCAACCGTAGGCTCGAAACGCGCCACCGGCTGTCCCTGACGGTCTACCAGGAACTTGGTGAAATTCCACTTGATATCCGGATTGGCGGCGTATTCGGGATCTACCTTTGCGAGCATGGCATCCATGGACTTCGCGGTCTCCCCTTCCCCGAATCCGGCAAAAGGCTTCATGGTCCAGAGCCACTTGAACACTGGATTTGCCTTCGGGCCGTTCACATCGGACTTGGCCATCAAAGGGAAGGTGACACCATGGTTCAGGCGGCAGAACTCCGCAATCTCTTCGTTGCTGCCGGGTTCCTGGCCGCCGAACTGGTCGCAGGGGAAGCCGAGCACCACCAGCCCCTTGTCTTTATACTTCTGATAAAGTGCCTCAAGGCCATCGTACTGGGGCGTGAATCCGCATTTGGACGCGGTGTTTACCACGAGCAGCACCTTGCCTTCGTAGTCGGAAAGATTCACCATCTGCCCCTTGTTCCCGAGGGTGCTGTAGTTATAGATGCTGCGCTTTTTGCAGGCGCGGGCGGCATCCTGCACGCTGATGCGCTTGCCGCCGTTGTCGAGGTCGATGAGGACATAGTTGTCGTTACCCATGCGAAGTTCCTTCATATAAGTAAGCTGGCGCAGGCCATGACGCGTCTCGATGCGCTCCACGAAATGCTTGTGCTCTTCCTCATGCATAGCGTAGATGATATCCACGCAGGCCTTATCGAGGGCGAGGATGTCAGTAGATGAGAGGATGCCCACATCCGGAGTCACAACAGCCTCTGCCTCAAGACCTTCGCAGTCGCAGGACACCGACATGTTGCGCATCACATTCACGTAGGTCACGTGTTCACCGAAGTGGTCGATGGTGGCTTTGGTAGATTCGGTCATGCGCTCCATAAGCTCCTCCTCCGCAATGCTCCACTGCTCCTCGGATCCTTCGGCAGTGTGTATCCAGGCCTTGCCGATGCGGCCGTCCGCGCAGCCTATGCCTATGTTCTTGTTGCTGCCGCCGAATCCACCCATGGCATGCCCCTTGAAGTGCGTCAAGGTTACCATGGAATCGTAGTTCAGCAGATTCTTGCCCACGGACATCTCCTTGAACCACTTGCCGCCTTTCACTGGCAGGAGGGCCGTGCCCTCTGCATCCATGATATCCACAGGGCAGAAGGTCCAGCCATTTACCTCGAGAGTCTGGCGATGTTGTTCAGTGGTGTAGCGGTCACCTTCGTAATAGGTATTTGTTTCGATAATGTTCGCGTCCGGCAAATCTTTCTCCATCAAGGCCTTCACCCATTCGCGAGGGATAATGTTCGGGCCGTTCTGCTCGCCCGTATGCAGTTTGACACCCACGCGGCCTTCGATCTTGCCATTCACCTGCTCATAAGCCTGGATGAGGCCTTCTGCTGAAAGATTACGGGTGAAGTAGACCACGGACTTGCCTCCGGACTTCTTGCAGCCGCCAGCGATAGTGGCCAGCAATGCGGTAAGTATTAAGCTCATAATAGTGAGGGTAGATTTCATTTGTGTTATAAGTTATAAGTTACATTTCCCGATTACGGATGACGCGAACATAATTGTAGGTAGCGCGGGAAAGGTGTGTTCCTTCCTGCGCACCGACATATATGGTCGAGGCTCCTGTAAGAGTGGCTTTAACCCTTGAGTTCCAATCTCCCGGATTGCCCTCGAAACGGGCGCCGTCGCGGAGGATGCCACCCTTATCCAGAATAAGATTCATCCGGGTCACGACCCCTTCAGGCTCCAAAGCGGACCACCTTCCCGCGTGGATACGCATTTTGGTCCAACCGGTATCCCCTGGAGGCGCAACCTGGTTCTTAACAGAGGGATAATACCATATTATTGAATTTGCAATATTAGCGACATTGTCGGAACTGAAACCGAAAATATTGTCTTTACCCATATCGTTGGCCGCAGTGCCGTCCAGATAGACATAAACACAGTTGGACATATCGATATCTGCTTCAATCACGTCGCCATCTGCGAAGTTCAAATTCTCAATCTTATCCCCCTTGTTACTCGATTGGTAGCGGGCTGCGGCACTAGGATCTCCGCCCCATTTTTTATTGCACTGAGAGTTGCTCGTCCATCCTCCATCCGGAACCGGATTCGGAGTATAGTAGTAACGAACTATTTCCATTGAACGAACGGGCGAGGTTTCTGTGTGGCCGTCGGTACTTTCTACAACAAGCCGGTAATCATAGCGTTTGCCGATGAAATCGCCATTGGTAAAATCTGAGCTGGATATGGCATTGAAAAGATCTGCGATATAGATATCTTCCGAATAACTGCGGTGGAAATCCGTATCCAGGCCGCTGATGGCGTAGTCATGCCAGGAGCCACCGCTTTCCTTCCACTGGAGGGTTGCAGAAGCAAACTTGACGGAGTGGCCGCCGATAGACATTTTTACCCGTATCGGCAAGCCCTTCTCCTCTGAACTCTTTGAAGGGAAGTCGATGGAAACCTTTCCTACTGTAGGGTGGTCCATAACAAGAGGGACGTTCTTAACCAATGATTGAGCGGCAAGATTACGCACCTCGGCCTGAAGAGTTAAATGGATAGGGAACTCTGCTTCATCAAGTCCAAGTGTTGTCAGCGAAGGAATGATAGCCTTGAGTGTGTCGCGGAACTGAAGCCCCGAAGGCATTTTGTCAATCGGGAGATCCCATTCACGATAGTTACCGTTATGGGTATTATAACACAGTTTGACAGAAGCATAAGTAAATGCTGACGCCACTGAGCTGAAATTGAAGATGATGGGAGTCCAGTCTTCAGGATAGACAGTCTTGTCGTTCACGAGGATATCCCCATTAATGACCCCTGTCATCTTTTCATCCCGCACACAGCGGGTTCTGGTTACGTTATGATCGTCCTTCTCACTCTTGCCGCCGGTGCAGAAAGTCTTTCTTTGGGTCGTATTGTATGCAAAGCCAACCTTGTGTTTTTCAGAACTCCATGGCCCGCTTTCCTGACGAAGACTCCCGTAAATACCACGGTCATAATAAGTGCGGCTTGGCATGACAACTAGAGTGGAACCATAGGAGTTCCCGTCGGCGTCTTGGGTAAAATAGTCCGAGTTCATGTACAAAGACATAAGCACGTATTCCGTTTGGTTTGGAAGACGCCAGCCTTCGGGACAGTAAGGGTTCCTGCCGCTCGCAGTAATAATAGGATTAAAGGCTGCTGATTTCACTGCGGGGAATTCATCCACCTGACTGGATTGAGGTTGTGCAGTCATCTTGACATATACCCTATTATTGAGTGATGTCTGAGGATGATATGGCAGTTCTCCTTCGGAATACTCGCGTATGGATTTGGTATTCAAGCGGTCGAAATAGAAGGTGGTGGTGGCATCGACCCCGCTGCCTTCTGTCTCCATCGTGAAATATTTGTCAATCTCCTGCTTGTAGGGAGCATAACTGATGTCTGTAACACCAGAAGGACCATCATAAGTGCCTATGTTCCTGAGGCAGCGGACACTTTCTCCAGCTGCAGCCTCATCTTCACTATTCCAAGTTGCATATACGGATGAAGAACCCGCCCAGTCCTTATCAATTGGAGTAGCACCAGCTCCTTCTTCGGACCAGCACACCAACTTATTAGTGCTGGAGACCACATGTGCACGCCATTGCCCTTCGGCCGGCTGATAGAGACGTGCGCTGAGAGACAGGGATTCATTTCCAACCCACATACCGATAAGCTGGCGTGTGGAGGCCAGATACCAACGGACCTCGTCGCGGTCTATCTTTCCGTTACCATTGTTGTCGCGGTTACGGGTAAGGCAGGAGAAAGCCATACCCTTAAAACCATTCTTGAGCTCCGGCGTATCATTATCCACGGCAAAATCCATGTAGGTGGCCCATTCCCTATCGTCACGATCACTTCCGGTATCTGATCTGCTACTGTAAACGTCCCATATATAGGCAGTATTCAGTCTGCCATTCTCACGCCCTATGTTAGAATCTTCTCCCGCCCTTGCAGATCCTAACGGACATTCATCAGGCCAGTAATGCCACCCTTCGGGAACCTTCTCCTTTATCTCATCCTTGTGCTCTGTGCCCCAGAGGCTTCTGAGCCCTGGGGCGTAAATATTGTAAATGGTCTGTATCGACTGCTGGATAATTGAGTGACTGCTCATAATCACATCGCTCTTCTTGTCGCGGCTCTTGCGGGCATCGGAGAGTATGTGCATTTCGCGCGGCGCCGCATTGACGAACTGGCGCCACAAATCCGGATCAGCCTCGGCGGAAGCATCATCGTCGAGAGGATTCTTCTCGTAATAGTATTCGTCTATGAAGATGGTAACCTTGATGGTATTGGAGAGGAAATCGTTGGGCTCACTGTTCTCTTTGCGCACCTTCTGGTCGAAGAGATACTCTATGAGCTGGTTTATATCCATCAGTTTCGGAGTCGGATCTCCGGATGAAGGCTTCCATTCCGGCTTGTATTCGGATATTCCAGGATACTTAAGCCTGTTACTGGAATATTTGGAAGGATCTTCGGAATCAGGGTTATTTACACCGAACATCACCCATTTATAGTCGAGACCTTCGGCATTGTAAAGAGGATAGGTCCTGCCCCCGACAGTTTCGGTGGTTTTCTTTGGCTCCCCCTGGCCGAAAGGCGTCTTTACGTACCAGGAGAACACGCTCGGATCCCAGTCTTCGTTGTATTCAAACGAGACGCTATGATACTCATAGTGGGCATCTGCGTTCACGATTTCGTCGTTTGTAAGCAGCAGATAGCCTTCCTGACCGGGCTGGCGTTCATTGTCATTTTCAACCTCGGCATAAACACTCCCAGAATTGTCGATTGTAATTTTATAGGTGTAATAACAGCCCCTGAGAGCGCTATAGTCGTCGAATGCATTCTCTTCAGAGCTGCCGCTTGATCCGAAATCTCCCAGGTGGACGGAGAAAATTGTATCGGTGGTAAGGGCATTGTTGACAGTTTCTCCTGTGGCTTGATAAATACCGGTGGAATTAAGAGTCAACACCATATCGAACTTCACATAAGTCGCGAGGTCATTGGCGTATTCCCATTTACCATTATTGACATAATTACCTGAATGATAAACCTTGTCTCCGCCACCTTCTTTGGTCCACCATTCATAACCGCTGTTGCCGGAGTCGGTTTTAATCTGTTTCTCCCTGTCGTGATAATTTGTTGCGTGCTTTTTCTTTACCTGCTGATTCTCCAAGGTATAGAAGGTAAACACATACCAGTCGCTGTAGCCGGAATCTTCAGAGGGCACAGTCCCCTCAAAATAAGACGTCTCTGAGTCAAAGAACACTGCATCACCGGGGACAGTCCCGTCAGGGAAAAGGAAACACTTGTCGGGAGTGCTGCATACGGTCCAATATACCGCCTCTTCAGCATCGATGTTATTCCTATTGGTGCGGACCATAAACTTAATCTTGGCGTCCAGCGGCTTGAGAGAGACCTTGAATGTTGGGTTGTAAGTCTTGGGCAACTCTCCCCAGATCATATCCCTGGTGTCAAGCGTAGAATTTAGCTCATCGGAAGGCCCGATTTTTCCAAGCGTGCCCATCATCAGGAACAGGTCCTTGCGGTTAACAATATCCTGCTCAAGCGTAATCTTGGTCTGCTGGAGTTCACGGAAGGTCGTCAAACCATTAAGGTAAGCGATGTCGTCAAGTTCCGGATCATCACTCATACTGCTCACGGCATTTGTAACGTTGGCCAGGACAACCAGAAGTGCATTGGAACAGGTGACAGTAGAGACTTTCACCGCTCCGGCAGTCTGGGCTACTGCGGGAGAGACTCCGGTTAGAGTTTTGTTTTCAACCCACCAGCCCTCGTTGGGGTTTGTGTCCATGCTTGCTAGATCGGAAGCAAGATGTTCGTATGAAAAATACCGCCCATATATCTTTTTTGGCGAGCCTCCAACCAGAGTCGTGTTGTCGAAAATCATCACGTACAGGTCGTGGACACGCGATTCGTCGGATTCGGACGCTTCTGCTTTAGTCCCGACATCCAGCTTGATCATTTCGGAGCTGCCGAAATCGATCTTCAACGTAACCGGAACGCCATCAGGATAGAGGTTGCTCTGAGGCAGAGGATCTTCCTCCATAATGCGGCTGCACGCAAGGGTGGAAACTGCGAGCAGCAAGGTTGCGACTGTACGTATGAATTTAACCATAGTTAATCAAACATAACTTGTTCCACGATTGGATCTCCCCAACCGCCAACCTCAAAGTTGAAGGATACAGTGGTACCCTTACTTATCTTGGTGACTATATGGAGATGCCTGTTCCTGTCCAGTGACGGAATGCTCACAGCATGATCGTCATGAACCGGGAGGTTCGAGTAAGTGTACACATGTTCAGTCGGATCTCCCTTGAACAAGGTAAACCCGAAATCACAGGTGTACGGACCCGAACTCGGGAAGACATACCACGATTTGGATATGCTGCCCGGCTTGGAAGAATCAATCGGATCTACAGCAGGAATCACCAAGGAACTTTCTGACGTCGTTATGTTTCCGGCCAGTGTTCCGTCCGGATAATCTTTGGGCGAACCCTCAATGACAAAACCGCTGTTTGGACACATCCTTACGATAGTACTGGTGTAGTCGTAGAGGGTCAGTTCTTCCGCGGTGTTGTTTACGAACTCCGCTGTAACTTTCGCTACACAGCGCTTCATAGCGAGCGTGACCTCTCCGGTGTGAAGCGATGATACAATGACGGTACCTTTGGCTGACAGGGGAAGCCTTTCGGGAAGATTGTCGTCATCGTTGGGACAGACACTCTCCGGCACCGAAGCGAACAAATCCGCGAATTTCAATGATTCAATGGCAGATTTGGTGGTAAGTCCGGCAAGATAGTTCCTGGATGTCGCAGTTCCCTGTCCCGACATAGGCCAGTAACCCTCGGTGTTTGCAAAGGCATAGACACTGTAGGTACCCTCATTCAGGCCGGTGAACTTCACCCTCATGGAAGTCGCGTCCGCAATGCTTTCCAGGGTGCTTTCTACATCTACGCCAGGATTAGGATCCGGATAGACTCCGACAACATTGTCGGATGAATTGACTATGAGGATTACGAGGTCGGGCACACCATTGTCAATGTAAATTCCACCACCGTCGGATACGTTGCCGTCTCCGGTACCGCCCTTGGTTTGCAGGGCACCTGTTCTGAAATTGATTTGCATCTCACAGCAACCGACAGCCTTCCCGGCCTGTTCCATGCGCATGCATGAAACGGCGCCTAGCAAGGCAAGCAATGCTATGAGAAGAAATCGTTTCATTGAATCAGTAATCCGGGTGTTTCAGCCTCAATGGTCTCGCCCCAATCGGTGGTTTCCACCGTCACAAGAACTCCACCGTCGAGCCGCATGGATATCTCGTAGATATACTTTGTTCCTGCGGCCCACGAAGTAATCGGGGTGTCGCTATCTCTGGGGCAAATATCCTTAAGCCTTACAATGGCTTCTTTTTGGGTGGATCCTTCAGGAGTGTAGTACAAATACAAGGCAGGCATATCCTCGACGTTATTACCTGCGGCGGCAGCCTGGTCGAGGCGCTGGGGAATCATTACATCAGGTGCGCAATCGTAAGAATCGTCCGCTTCAATGAGCTGGTCCGGAGACGAAAGCCTGACAAAGCTCGTATTGCGTTCCGTGTTAATCCAGGATCGTTCGGGGTTGCCATAAAGATCCAGGGTTAATTTGGAATCCCCTTCCACTACCAGGTTCTTGTATTTTACTTCATCCAGCGTAACATCTGTTAGTTCGGAGTTGTTCAGAATCCTCACTATCACAGCACTTCCCAGATGATTAAACACCATCGGAACTGTTCCACAAGGATCCTGCACATTGCCGCGCCTTCGGTAAGTCGCACCCAGAATGTCATAGTCGTGGGAAGCGAGATTGTAGTGGGTAGATACGGCCAGATTGCCGGCTATATCCATTTTTACACTTCCCGCCCCTGCGGGAGAAACGGCAATAAAATCATACCAGTCTCCAGAGCTTTCCCAATACCATAACTTTACCGGGCTGTACGTCCATACGGGCGGGGTGCCGGAATTCTCGTCGTGATCTGTAAGAGTAACTGTAACTCCATTTGTGCCTCCAAAGACGGTAGTCTGGACACCGGAAATAACACGGTTGCCGAAGACTGCAAAAGTATTCCCTTCCACAAAGGACTCAGAAAGTGTGGCTTTGGAGACGGGTGCATCATCTCGCAGTAGGGCGTTCCCGGCGCTGAAGCAGATGGCTTCACTATCCGTTTGAGGATTGCGCGCCGGGTCGTCCAGCCAGAGGCTGCACCCTGCCAGGAGCAGGGCGCAACCCGCGGCTGTCGCCACTATGCGTATGATGCGGTTAAACATTGAATGATTTAGTTGAAGAGGTAATGGTAGCCGGTTTCATTGCCGGTTTTAACCCAAGGAGTAATGCTGGCTGAGAAGTTGATCTTCTTGGCATCAATGGTAAGAATGAACGTATAGTGTTTGCCTGCTTCCCATCCGCCAATGATAGTATTGTTTCCCTGACTACGGTCATCCCCCCAGTCGAAAATCTTAAGATTGAAGCTCTGGGTGTATGTTGATTCATTATTGGCCTCGTCTTTAATCGTGTATCCAATGTTGACGGTCTGGATATTGGAATCAGTACGGAAAGTCTGAGGCATAACTACCAGATTATTAATGAGGAACTCGGCTCCTACGGTACTTGCAACATCCGTGGGAAGAGTGACGGAAACAACACCCTTAGTATTATCATACACTCCTGCGTGAGATGTGGCATTCCATGTAACGACAGGGTGTGTGCCAGTATAAGCATCGTTCACACTGAATGTACCTGTATTATCAATATTGGTTATCGAGAAACTGGTTATAGCAAGAACAGCGTTCCCGAGATTCACATCCTTATCAACCTTGAAGTCTACCAGAGATGCAATATGATTGAACACGAGTGGCACCACTGTGCCATATGCGGCAGGAAGGACCTCTTTCTTGTCAGCAACAAGAATGTCATTGTCGTTCCCTTTAAAAGTAATACTGGCGCTGGAAATTTCGCCCGTCTCGGGATCCACATCTGCTGCTTTACCGATTGCCGAAGGGGAAACACCATAGAAAGTGTAGCTTGTAGCACTGGGATCCCAGTAACGTGCAGGGACCTCCCCAGTAACATAATCCCAGACCAAAGGTGAACCAGAGGCTGAAACAGTAATATCGTCAAAAACGACATTGTTGGTAGAACCATTGAGTTTGAAACCGTAAACTGCAAAGTCATCCCCTGCAGTGAACGTGTTATCTCCCTGAGTCCTGGCCTTTGTCAGATTCTCTGTCCATGTGCCGAACCCGATTGCTGCACCTTCGGTTTTGTTGTGGTCGAAGGTCTTGCTGCAGGCAGCCAGTGCGATGGCTGCGACTGCGATAATCATAATTTTCTTCATACGCATGAAAAGTTAAAAAGTTGATAAAATATTGTTAGTTAATAATTGTCGTACTTCCTACCTGCTCATTCCATCCCCCTATCAAAGCCTCGAACCCACCTCCGCCCGTCACCGGCGGGTCGATATCCTCCGGAGGAAAGTCGTTCACATCTATCTCCAGCGGAATCACTCCCCCGGTTGGCAAGGCGCGTACCTGGTCGGTGACATCTATGCGGATGTTCTTGTACTTGCCGGTAGCGAAGGTGACGTTGAGCACCAGATAGTGTTTTCCTGACGGAGCCGCCGACACGCTCGCTTCGTCGTAAGGGTCGCATCCCGGGATGCCGAAGGTCAGCACCCTGGCCCCGAGCAGGTCGGGATCATCCGCCTTGTTGATATGCACATCCATAGGCACGCTCACGGTAGTATTGGACGTGACACCGGTCTGGAGGTTTACCGCATCGGCCACTCCGGTCAGCGCGGCACCGCCCATGCTCCCCGTCACGCGGTCCAGGTTGTTCAGCAGTTTGATCTGGAACAGGTATATATATGTGCGTGGCAGAAGGTCTCCCTGTATACGGAGGACATACTGCCCGTCGATATATTCGTAGTCGTCGAGATTGTCGGAGATATAGTGCCTGGGGTCGTAAAGCACGAAGAGTTCGTCCGGCATGAAAGTCACATTCTCCGATATCTCCTCGTCTTCCGCCTTGGTGGCAGCGGCCGCCTTCTGCGTCAGGGTCTGGACCAGCGAAGATGTCTTGAGGCCGGAAGAGATGACCCTGGTGTAGGAGTAAATATCTGCGAGATCCCCGTCGGAACGGTAGAGCAGCACTTCGGAGTCGTTGTTATGGAAGAGCAGGTTGTGTACTCCCACGAAGATGTCCACCTGTCCTTCTGTGCCGCTGAAGTTGTAGACGTTGTGCGATTTGGGAGAGTCGGTGTCATCCAAAGTGTAGACATGCATACGGATACCCTTCGGCTCGGAGTAACCCAGGGGGCCGAGGACGCTTGTCTGCCAGGCGAAATCCCATTTTGCCTGCCAGTCCAACTGCCACATGAACTGCGCCTTCACCGAGGTCTTCAGCACGACCTTCGTAGCCGCGGCCTTGCGAAGATGCAGGGGCGGTTCAATGGTGCAGCCGCCCAGGACGAGCAGCGCAGCAAAGGTCGTTATGAAGTTCCTCAGTCTCATTTCTTCTTCCTCATGAGCAGATCATATCCTATCGAAAAATACAGGCGGGTAGGTCCCATCCAGAGAAGGCGCTTGCTGCGCTCCCGGAAATCTTCGGGCTTGCCTGTGTAGTCGTAGTAGTACCAGCGGTTGGCGTCATTGCCGTAGACATAAGGGTCGTAGCGGCTCCAGAACACGCCCAGGCCGATGCCGGTGTCGAAGAAGAAGCGACTGCGGCCGAAATAGCGCTTGTAACCAAGCCCCACCGAGGCGCCCACGCCTTCTCCTTCCCAGCCCTTCTCGTCCCAACCGATTCCATACTGTGCAGAGTTCAGATTTCCGAAGAGATAAGGGCCCTTGAAGATATCTTCGGCAGGCTTGAAATAACGCCTTGCCCAGAGAGTGACGTTGTTTATCTGCATGAAAGCATGCCTGTCCCAGTGCTGCCACATAGGCCATTCAACATCCGCCCCGAAGGTATAGCGACCGGAGTTCGGGTAGAACTCGATACTGATACTCGGAATCGAGGTGAGGCCGTATCCGGGGATGAAGGTGATATCGTAAGGGATATTTGTGCTGATGCCCAACAGAGGCTTACGGGCAGAGATTGCTTGTGCTGTGGGGACGACAGGGGCGGCGGAAGGCACAGGCCCGGACGGAGCTTTTTCCCGTACAGGGTCGCGAAGCGACGCGGAGGCCGTGTCTGTGCCTTCCGCAGCCTTCAGAGTATCTGCTGCAGCCGTTGTATCTACCACAGTTTCAGGCACTTCCGGCTGCGCCGGCTCTGCTTGTTCTGAGGGCTCTGCCGGTTCTGAAGGTTCTTCCTGTTCTACCGGAGCACTTCCCGATTCAGGGACGCCCGTGGATTCGGAATCTTCAATGCTGACCGTCACAGTCGTGAGGCCGAGGCGCAGATGCTTGTAATGGGTGTGCAGGAGATATTCGTACAACTCCCCGAGATCCTTCATCTTCCGCTTGAGCATTTCATTCGAGAGCGATTTGTCGTCCAGTATCTTCAGGATGCGCTCGCGGGAAGATTCTTCCAGACTTGTATCGGCGTCCACCATTTCGCGCAACAACCCCCAGCTCTCTCCACCAGGTTCACAGGTAATTTTGGTGTACTGGATGCCCGGGAACAGTTTGCGGAAAAGATAGCGAAGTTCGTATGCACGTTTTTTTGAAAGTTCATTATTGTGCCAGAGCCAGCCCTCGGGCGAAGAGTATGCAACAACGTGTATGGATTCCACATGATCTTCCCCCACCCGATTAACCAGACGCACGACAGAATCGACCGATGCTTTGTTGTCCATATAGCTCGGGTCATATGTGGTTTTGTCCACGCGGAAACAAATAGGAGGAACATGTACAGTATGCCGATTTGCACCTTGGGAAGGCACGACTGACAATAGCAAACCCACTATGGCAACCAACAAACCCATTCCAAAAGCATACTAATACAAGGACCAAAAATAAAAATAATTTCACAAAAAAAGATGCACGCACGCGTAAAAAGTTGCACGCATGCGCGTTAAATGCACTTTTTGTTGCTTTACTCGGCAGTTTTTACTACCTTTGAGAAATTAATCTGAATCATTCATTATGAGTCAATTACATGTTATCAACCACCCCATGATCCAGCACAAACTGACGATCATGCGCAAAAAAGAAACCGGATCCAAAGATTTCCGTGAACTTCTTAAAGAAATCGCTCTTCTCATGGGTTACGAGGTCACTCGCGACCTTCCTCTGGAAGATATTGAAATCGAGACACCTATCTGCAAGATGACAGCCAAGGAGGTTGCAGGACGCAAACTTGCCATCGTTCCTATACTGCGTGCAGGTCTGGGAATGGTGGATGGACTGCAGACGCTGGTGCCAGTGGCCAAAGTCGGCCACATCGGCCTCTACCGCAACGAAGAGACTCATGAGCCTGTTGAATACTACTGCAAACTCCCCGAAGACATCGACGACCGCCTTGTCATCGTGACCGACCCTATGCTAGCAACCGGCGGCAGCGCATGCGACGCCATCACCATGCTCAAGAAGCGCGGATGCAACAATATCCGACTGATGTGCCTGGTCGCTGTGCCCGAAGGTATCAAAAAGGTGCAGTCTTCGCATCCCGACGTAGACATTTATGTGGCGGCTGTGGATGACCACCTCAACGAGAACGCTTACATCGTGCCGGGCCTAGGCGACGCCGGCGACCGTATATTCGGAACGAAATAATCCCCGCTTTTTTAAGCCAAACCCCCGCGATTCACTTCACGGGGGTTTGTTTGAGGTCTGCAAAAATACATAAAAGATTCCATTCTTATATCGTGCCCCGGATTATCTTCCATATCGACGTCAACTCCGCATTCCTCTCCTGGAGCGCGGTGAAGCTCGTGCGGGAGGGGAAGCCCGACATCAGGCTTGTGCCATCGGTCGTCTCAGGAGACCCTAACGACCGGCGGAGCATCATCACAGCGGCGTCCATCCCCGCAAAGAAACTCGGCATCAAGACCGCCGAGCCCGTGTCGATGGCCATGCGTAAATGCCCGGGGCTCATCATAGTCCGTGGCGACTGGGAGTTGTACAAGCAGTGTTCGGAGGGCTTCATCGGCATCTGCCATTCCTACTCCCCCATCCTCCAGCAGTTCAGCATAGATGAATGTTTCATCGACATGACACTCCAGTGTACACGGGAAAGTGCCGTTGGAGTGGCGACAAGGTTAAAGGACGAGATCAGGTCCAGGCTCGGCTTCACGGTGAATGTGGGCATCGGTTCGAACAAGCTCCTCGCAAAGATGGCATCCGACTTCGAGAAACCCGACAAGGTGCATACGCTATGGAGCGAGGAAGTGCCGGAAAAGATGTGGCCGCTAGGAGTTCGCGAACTCCTGTGGGTTGGAAAGAAAACTGAGGAAAGGCTCATCGCTTATGGCATCCACACTATCGGAGATCTTGCGAAGCTTGGCATGGGGACTCTTACCCAATTGGTGGGGCAGAAATTCGCAGCGCAACTGCATGACAACGCCAACGGGCGGGACGACTCCCCCGTGGAGACGGAACGGGGCGAGGCAAAGAGCGTAAGCGCGGAGAGAACGTTCCCGCAGGATCTCTCGGACCCGAAGGATATCGACAGGGCCCTTTTCAACGTCGCCTGCATCGTCGCACATCGCATCCGGCGCCACAGCTTCCGGGCCTCTACCGTTTCCGTATTTGTGAAGTACAAAGACTTCTCCGTATCCCAAAAGCAGGGACAGCTTGACAGGCCAACGGATATCACCGCAGTGATCCTCAACGAAGCCCGGCACCTTCTGGTAGATGCATGGGACGGGAAGACACCCATCCGGCAGATTGGGCTCGGGGTATCGAAGCTTACCCATGAAACCGCAGAGCAGATGTCCCTCTTCGAGGACCCGAAGATGGAATACTATCGCCAGTGGGACCGGGAGTATGACGAGCAAACGGCTGATAAGCCTGAGGGAAAATGATTATTCTTGGAATTACATGCATCATGCTATGCGCCCTGCTCATAGGCGGATGCCTTTACCTGAATTCTCTCACGCCAATCATCACGGGCTATGCCGCGAAGAACCTCGCCTCGGCAGTCTTCATCTCCGGGCGCAGCCAGGCCGACGTGGAGGCGCTGGACCTGGATTTCTCCTTCATCAAATTCAACCGCAACAAGGTAGACTACGCCTGTATTAATCGTAAGGAGGGGTACAATTTTTATCTACCATTTTGCAAGTTCAGGATCCCGTAATTCATTCTTTTGACATATTGTTTAGGATCGCGGCTTTCAGTTAAAGCCTCTATCACATCCTCAACAGGTTTGTTCCGATTATTGCCGCTTTTTCGGAACAAACTTGTCATTTCGAAGCATTTGTTCCCGTTTTCGGCCTGTTTTCGGAACAAATCTCCACCCGCACGGAACGAAAAGAGCCGCCTGGAAAGGCGGCCTTTGAGTGGAAGTGCGGGTGGAGAGACTCGAACTCTCACGCCTCTCGGCACCAGATCCTAAGTCTGGCTTGTCTACCATTTCAACACACCCGCAATGGATAGCGGTTCGACAACCGCTAAACGGACTGCAAATTTAGTAATAATATTTGAAATAGATTCCTTCGCTTCGCTCGGAAAGACAGACCTGCTTGAATTGCCAGACCCGCTCGGCATGGCAGGCTATTCAACCGAGCGTTCTTCCCGCCGGCGGGCGCGTTCAGCCTTGCGCTGCTCGGCGCGGGTCAGGGCAGCTTCGGCCCAGGGATGCTCATCCAGCCAGGCGGTCTGCTGCGCGTTCAGGGCGGCGAGGGCCTCGTCGGCTGCCGCATCCACTGCGGCATCTATCTCGTCATTCTCTTCCTGCATCTGCATGGCAAAGAGCACCGAATCTACCTGCTGGAACTCCTCCTTCGAAAGGAAGTCCTCCGAAGGGGCGCCGGTGTAACTGTTAACCAGTTTCGCCCTCTCCAGGCGCCTGTTCTCGATGGCCATCTGCTCCATGGCATCCTGCACGCCGCGGTCGTACACATTGCGTATGACATCCAGCAGATTCACCTGCATGGTGTCCAGATCAGCAGTGAACGAAGGCACCCTCCCCCGACGGTACTTGTTCCGTCCCAGCGAGAAGCGCCATTTGTCCAGATTGCCGTAGATATCGATTCCGAAACGGAAGGGCAGGAAACTTTCGAGGATGGAGATGTTGTAGCGCATGTTGCCGTTGAAACCCTGCGTACCGGCCAGCGCGACCTTGTATTTGTCGACTCCGAGCACGAAGGGATACACCTCGACCTTATTGTCCCCTATCACCGCATCCACGTAAAGATCCTGTATCTGCCCGATATTCTTATCCTTGAACATCAGCAGGCGCGTCACCTTGCGCAGCGACCCGGCATTCTTTATGAACAGATCCTCGCCCGCAATCCGCACGAGCCCGTTGAGCGAAGGCATAAGCACATTCATATTGGTGTCCAGCTGCGTCGTAACGGACAAGTCGCACCCTAGATTACCCTGGAAAGATTTGAGCGCCGGCATCATAGCATCGACCGAAGGCAGCATATGGATAATGTCGTATGCAGGCATTTCGAACAGATGCATGTCCAGGCCTGCGGAGATGTCCGCCTTGCTCTTGGAAGCGTAGAAGGCATCGAGTTTGATGCGTCCGACATTGCTCTGCACATCCACATCTTTAATCTGCAGTACTCGGTCGCGGATGTTGATTTCGGCTGCAGCCGGGCGTATTTCCAGAGACGAGTAGTCCACCCTTTCGGCCATCAGCCCTATGGAACCGCGGAGATTCTTTGGCACCACGATAGCCTTCATCTCTCCTGCAGAACGGTCGTACACCACATTGCTCAGGGAATCCACCACGAAATCGCCAGACTCAACATCTACGTCGCGGTTGGATGCGCCCTGTTGCATGGCAACCAGCAACTCATTCATGTTCAGACGTTTGGAATGAACGTCGAAGTTGAATTTCAAGGGCCCGCGGTTGCGGATGAAGCGTCTGAACCCTCCCACGGATCCTGTAAGGTCAATGTCAGATGTACCGCAGTCGATACTGCATGTAGCGACCTGCGCATCGTCATCATCTAGAGCGATATCCAGAGCGTTCAGCGTCGTACGCAGCGGCAGGGAAGGCGATACCAGCGAAGCATTCTCCAGCGACACAAGCCCTCCTGGATGCCAGCGGTTCAGGAGAGCAACGAAGGAGGAATCCAGCGAAACCTTCAAGTCCTTGTAAGCCAGGTCATCCACGGGCCTCGAAGCCCGGAACTTGCGCAGCAGGGAGTCGCGCGGCACGCCGGGATAAACTCTCTGGAGCGAGTCGAGGAAGCGTTTGAACTGTGGACGCGGTTTGCGTACCCTCTGCATGGCCTCCAGCGACACCAGTGCATTCTCGGCCTCTATCTTGTTATCGCCAGCATACAGTTTGATAAAGTCGTCCGTAGTGGAGAAACTCAGATACGGCACCATCTTGCCATTGTTATCCACTTTCTTGACATCGGCGCGATTGACCATACCGCGCACTCCGGCACGGAAGGAATCCGCCAGGCCGAAAGCGAGGCTGTCCATATCTGCATTCAGCTTCAGGGAACTCTCTGCCGTAGAAAGCGAGATGTCCGGCCTGCGGAGCATGGCGGAAAGCTTGTTGGACGGCATGTGCACGGATACCCTGTCGCCGGACAGGTGCGCGTTGATACGTGTTTTGCGGAAGATATAATCTTCAAGCTCGTTCAGATGAGCGTTCACATCGGCGGAGAGATCCACAGTTCCGGCAGCAGCAATATCCAGATTTTCAGGCAGATAACGCCTTACCGAATCCAGTATCACGAATCCACCCAGTCTGGCAGCCACTGCAGGGTCGCGCCCGATCAGGTCGCGCCCGTCGCCGTCCAGGTCGAGTTTGACGCCGTTGCTGCGCAGATGGCAGCGTTCCACTTCTGCCGAAAGAGCCCCGGAAGGAGTAAGCCGGGCAGTTGCCACCAGATCCAGCATGGCCCGTATTTCCTTGGGGATCCAGGCCACGTGGCCCGAAGGAATATCCAGCGCCACATCCACCTGCGGGTATTCCTTCTGGGAAATATTGCCCTCCGCCTTCACCCCGAGGTTCAGCAGTGCATCCGCACGGAAATCCCGGGCGGCGGGTGCGAGTTTGCGGCCGTACTTCTCGAGCACAGTGCCCAGTTTACAGGAGTCTATCCCGGCCGAAGCCTTAACGAAACTGTGATCCTTGAACTTGCTGAACAGGCCCTCGGCATACATCGGCACATACGCTATATCCGCATCCAGGTGATCCAGGGCAATGTCGAAGTGCCTGCGATGATTGCGGAACGATGCGCGCGCGTCCAGTTCTGCAGGCACCTGCAAACGTCCCAGAGAATGCGAAAAGTAGAGAGCTTCCCCCTTCAGGCCGAGATCGACCAGATTGGTGCGGGGCGTTGCTATGCGCAGGTTTTCCAGCGCCAGGGCAAGTGTGTCGGCGGGAAGCCGCCCATTCATCCGGAGATTGTCCAGTTCCAGACGGAGGTTTTTCACCTTCGAGTCCAGTTTATTCTTCTTCAGGCGGAGCTTGCCGGAGAGCAGCAGGTTGTCGAAGCTGATGCCGGCATGCACGGTATCTGCCTGCGAAGTGTACACTATGCGTGGCCTGTCGCTTATGCTCAAGGTGCACAGATGTAACCAGGGCAGGCTGAAAGGCTTGCTGACACTGTCCTTAGGTTCATCCGACTTGGAAAGGATATCCAGATTTGATGCGGTGCCGTCATAGGCATGATAGTATAACTGCGGATGGCTGAGACTCAAAGAGTTGACCTTGATTTTGCCGGCTAACAGCTTCCATGGGTTCACCGAAGCGTGCAGATGGACGGCGGCAAGAAGGGTATCCTCGACAGAGCCGCGTCCTTCGGATAGAAGGAGCCCGCGCACTCCGAGCTTGTCGTATGCCGAGAAGAGCCCGTGGGGATAGGTGACCGACAGGGAGTCGATCTCCGCCACCACGAAGGGGAAGGTCCTGAAATGCAGCCGGCTGTAGCGCACCTGGCCCTTTTCTACGACCGAAGACAGGATGGAATCCACCTTCGAGCGCATCCAGGAGCTGTTCAGGACAATCTGAAGGACGAGGATAATCACCGCGAACACCGCGGCGATTATCCCCAGTATCTTAGCGAGCCGGGCTGCCAGACGTTTCATGACCTAGAACTTCTTGAAGAAATCGTTGCCCTTGTCGTCCACGAGGATGAAGGCCGGGAAGTCCTCGACGGTAATCTTCCAGATAGCCTCCATGCCGAGTTCGGGATATTCCACGCACTCGATGCTGCGTATGCTGCTCTGCGAGAGCACTGCGGCCACTCCACCGATGGTGCCGAGGTAGAATCCGCCGTGCTTCTTGCAGGCGTCGGTAACGACCTGGGTACGGTTGCCCTTTGCAATCATTACCAACGAAGCGCCATGGTCCTGGAATTCATCCACATAGGGATCCATGCGGTTGGCGGTGGTGGGGCCCATCGACCCGCAGGGGTATCCTTCCGGAGTCTTGGCGGGGCCGGCGTAGAGGATGGGATGGTCCTTGAAGTAGGCGGGCATCTCCTCCCCTGCATCCAGGCGGGCTTTCAACTTGGCGTGGGCGATATCGCGGGCGACGATGATGGTGCCCTTCAGATTCACGCGTGTGCCCACGGTGTATTTGGTGAGTTCGGAGCGTACGAAATCGATACCCTTGTCGAGATCGATCTCTATGCCCTTCGCGCCCTCGCCGGGCCTGCGGTATTCTTCCGGAATAAGTTCGGAAGGATTGGTATCCATCTTTTCGATCCACACGCCGTCGGCGTTGATCTTGCTCTTGATGTTGCGGTCCGCGGAGCAGCTCACGCCCATGCCGATGGGGCAGCTGGCGCCATGCCTTGGCAGGCGTATCACGCGGATGTCGTGGGCTAGATACTTGCCTCCGAACTGGGCGCCGAGGCCGATCTTCTGGGCTTCCTTCAGGAGTTTCTGCTCAAGGTCGATGTCGCGGAATGCACGGCCGGTCTCATCTCCCGTGGTGGGAAGGCCGTCGTAATATTTGATACTGGCGAGTTTCACCGTGAGGAGGTTCTTCTCCGCGGAAGTGCCGCCGATGACGAATGCGATGTGGTAAGGAGGGCAGGCCGCCGTGCCGAGTGTGCGCATCTTCTCTACCAGGAAAGGCAGAAGGGTTCCCTCGTTCTGGATTGTGGCCTTGGTCATGGGGTAGAAGTAGGTCTTGTTGGCGCTGCCGCCGCCCTTCGCAACCATCACGAAGCGATATTCGCTTCCCTGGGTGGCCTCGATGTCGATCTGGGCTGGGAGGTTGCACTTGGTGTTCACCTCGTCGTACATGTTCAGAGGGGCGTTCTGGCTATAGCGCAGATTCTCCTGGGTATAGGTATTGAACACGCCGCGGCTCAGGGCTTCTTCATCCTCGAAATCAGTCCAGATATGCTGTCCCTTTTCGCCGTGGATGATGGCCGTGCCGGTGTCCTGGCAGAAGGGAAGGACTCCCTTCACAGCGCACTCCGCATTGCGCAGGAACTGCAGGGCCACGTATTTATCGTTCTCGCTGGCTTCCGGGTCGTGCAGGATCGCAGCCACCTGCTCGTTGTGGGCGCGGCGGAGCATGAACTGGCAGTCATGGAAAGACTGCTGCGCCACAAGCGTAAGCGCCTCTGGAGACACCTCCAGAATGGTTTTGCCACCGCATCCGCAATGGCCGCCGAATTTAGATGTTTTTACCAATTTCTCAGAACCGGGAATCTTGTAGTACTCGGTCGTATCCGGTCCCAACTGGAACATCGGAGCATATTTGAATTCTGCCATTATTGATACAGTTTGTTTTAGAGTTTACAAATTTAATCAATCCCTCAAACCTTCGCAAATCAATTATAAGATATCTCAATTCAATCAGTCAGGATGGTCATTAAATCCGTATTGAACCATATATATTCCTTGCCGACTTTTTCCTTGGCCAGCATTCCCAATGCTTCCATTTGAGTCAGGTACTTTTTTGCGGTATTGATGCTTTTGACTTTTTCTGACAGCAGGTTTCTGGGACGGATATATGGCTGCTCAAAGAACTTTGGTATGTCCAGCTTTCCTACAGGGAGCTTGCCCTCAAGCATAGTAGCTCCCGCCCTTTCCATAAGGGCATTAATCCGCATAATCTTATCAATGGTATACTCCGCTGTTTGAGAAACCGCTTCCAGCATATACAGAATCCACGGTTTCCACATCAGCGTCCCTGTAACCCCACCCAGTTTTTGATAATACTCATCCTTGTTCTGGAGGATATATGAACTGAGGTACAGAATGGGTAAATCCAGCAGTCGCTTTTGTATCAGATACAAGATACAGAGTATTCTTCCTGCTCTTCCATTGCCGTCGCGGAATGGGTGAATGGCTTCGAACTGATAATGGGCCATTGCCATTTTCAAGAGAGGATCTACAGGATACTTGACATCGTCATTCAGGAATTCCAACAGATCCGCCATCTTCTTCTCCACTACTCCTTTTCCTCGTGGTGGAGTGTAAACGGTTTCAGCGACCAGAGAACCCCAGCCCCTCTTTTTGATTACCACCTCCGCCTGGTACGGGCGAATGCCATCGTGAGTCTGTTTGACCGCCCTGTACACATCGATTATTGTACCCAGGGTCATAGTCTTGTCTGAGGCAACGCTGGCATAGCCTTCCCAAAGAGCTTCACGATAATGAAGAATCTCTTTAGCCGGACCTTCCAGAGAATCGTCTTCCTGATAAGACAGCGTTCTGTAGAGTTCGTCATCCGTCGTGAATATGTTCTCGATGGCACTACTGGCCTTCGCCTCGCGCAGGGCAATGGTATTAACGAAGATGGACTGGTTTGGAAGCGTTGATGCCAGCCCTTTCAACTGAGCAAGTCGCCTGCTTGCAATCATCAGTTTATTAAGCACATCCTCGTCACGATATAATTCCGTTGCAGGCGGCAAAGGCGGCAAGTTATTGTATGGGATATTTCGATCGTAGGCTTCCATTTTTTGACAGTTTCTCTTTCAACTGTCAAAAATAATAAAAAATTGACAGAAACAAAAAGTGTCTGTCAAAAATCTTTGCATTCGTGACGTTCGCATCTTGGGCGTCCTGATTAGGTGGAAGTTAATCTTGAGGTAGTGAGTTTAGCGGTCTAGGCCGTGCCTTGGGCTTCGCCAAAGATCTGATGTCATAATGCTGACCGCATGCGCAGTCAGCTGGCTTGCCGGACAAAACTCGTGCAAGCCATCATTCTGTAACGGGACGGATAGAAAGACCGTAGTAACGGTGGCTGTTGTCCATGAGCACAAGGTCGGAAAAGAAGCGCAGGTTCCACGCGAGCTTTGGGTCACCCGTACGGAGGGAAGAAGACCAATAGTAGCCGCGGGAACCCGCTTCGCCCAGATAGACATCGCTCTTGCCGCCAGCAGCGGGAAGGAAAATGCTATTACCATTGGATCCGGTGGCTTTTCTACCATCGACTCCATTCTGCGTTGTACAAACCCATGTGCACTTGGTCATAAGTTCCGTCCACTCTGCATCAGTTGGCATACGCCAGTCGCCGCCAAGCTTTTCATGAGCCACATCGTCCTCCGGGTCCAACACTGTTATATTATCACCTGCTCCATAAGATGAATCTATGTTGTACTTTGAGAACGGGCCGGACGAACTAGTGCCGAACTTATACGTGGACCAACTATAATCCTCCTTGGTCTCAACCTCACCCCAGGCATAATAATCACCATAGTCCTCAGGCTTCTCTGCACCGAGGTTGCACTCGGCCCAATATACAGAAAGCCCAAGATCAACCGCACCTTTTGGACACTTTGATTCCTTGGTAGTAAAGGATTTAACGGTTCCGTACTTCAGAACCGTCCCATTTTGCACATAGGATTTAAAATAGTATGTGGTCGATGACTCCAATCCAGTAGCCGTGACAGTAAACTTATTATTGTTCTCCAACTTTGTTGCAACTATCTTTTTTGCAGCCGAGAAGGTATTGTTTTTATCATACATAATACCCACTTCGGCATCGCCTAACTCAAGAGGAAGGTTGGCGTAACCGGTAATTGTGGCGGAATACTCCGCTACCTCCAAAATATCTCCGGTGACAGTAAGTTCTTCCGGATTGTTCTTGCTGTCTCCGCTTTCATTATTATCCGGCGTACAGCCAAACAGCATCACCAAGACAGTAAAGGCAAAAAAGGTTTTTTTCATGCCATTATTTTGATATTTAATTTCGCTTATTTCTGCATCAGCCAGGTTTTCATGAATTCGTTGAGGTCGCCGTCAAGCACGCCCTGGGTGTCGGCGGTCTCATAGCCTGTGCGCAGGTCCTTGACCATGCGGTAGGGATGCAGCACGTAGGAGCGTATTTGCGAGCCCCACTCTATCTTCTTTTTCTGACCTTCCAGTTCCGCCTGCTTCTCCTGGCGTTTCTTGAGCTCGATGTCGTAGAGGCGGCTCTTGAGGATGCGCAGGGCGTTCTGGCGGTTATCCTGCTGGCTGCGGGTTTCGGTGTTCTCTACCATTATGCCCGTGGGGATGTGGCGCACTCGCACGCCTGTCTCCACCTTGTTCACGTTCTGGCCGCCGTGGCCGCCCGAACGGAAAGTATCCCATTCTATGTCGGAAGGATTGATTTCGATGTTGATGGTGTCGTCCACCAAAGGATAGACGAATACGGATGAGAAGGTGGTCTGGCGCTTGCCCTGGGCGTTGAAGGGAGATATTCGCACCAGGCGGTGCACGCCACTCTCCGCCTTCAGGTAGCCGTAGGCATAATCACCCTCGAACTGGATGGTGGCACTCTTGATTCCGGCCTCATCCCCTTCCACAAGTTCGGTGACCGTCATTTTGTAACCGTTGCGCTCGCCCCAGCGCATGTACATGCGCATCAACATGGAACTCCAGTCGTTGGACTCTGTGCCGCCGGCACCAGAGTTGATGGTGAGCACGGCTCCCAGGTTATCTCCTTCCTCCCCGAGCATATTCTTGAACTCGAGATCCTCCAGTTTCTTGAGGGCGTCGGCATATGCGGCGTCGGTGTCGGGCCCTTCAGGATCCAGTTCCATGAGCACGTCCAGATCGTCAACGGCGGACACCACGGCGTCAAACGCACTTACCCAGGCCTTGATGCTGCTGACCCCCTTGAGGAAGGCCTCGGCGGCCTTCGGATCGTCCCAGAAGCCGGAAGCCTGGCTCCTGGCTTCCCTTGCGGATACTTCCCCGCGCTTTCCAGCTATGTCAAGAGACTTTTCCAGCACTGAAATACGCTGGCGAAGGTCTTTTATCTGTTCTTGAGTAATCATCTTACAAATTTAATGATTATTCCCGAATTTTTCCGATATTAGCACCACCAAAACCTTTTATTATTATGAAAAAGTATTTTGCAGAATTTATCGGCACCGCCGTTCTCACCCTTCTGGGTTGCGGAACCGCCGTGTTCGTTGGTTGCGGTGAGCCTGCAGGCGTAGCTGCAACAGCTCTCGCATTCGGTCTTTCGGTCATTGCCATGGCCTACACTATTGGTGGCATCTCCGGTTGCCACATCAATCCCGCCATCACCCTTGGAGTCGTGCTTAGCAAACGTATGACCTGGAAGGATGCCTGCGGCTACTGGTGCGGTCAGATCCTCGGCGGTATCGCCGGCGCAGCCATCCTCTTCGGCATCATCGCCCTCACCGGAGCCCCCGGCGCAATGGGAGATCCTGCAGGGCTCGGAGCTAACGGTGTTGCAAATGCCGGTGGTCCCTGGGGTGCCCTCGTCGTCGAGTGCATAGCCACATTCCTCTTCGTCCTCGTAGTTCTCGGCGCCACCGACGCCAAGAAGGGTGCCGGCAACTTTGCAGGCCTTGCTATCGGCCTTGCCCTTGTGCTTATCCACCTCGTTTGCATCAATCTCACCGGCACTTCGGTGAACCCTGCACGTTCATTCGGCCCCGCTCTCTTCGTGGGTGGTGAAGCCCTTGCAAATGTATGGGTATTCTTCGCTGGTCCCCTCGTGGGCGGCGCACTCGCTGCCTGCATCTGGGGATGCTTCAGCTGCGACAAGTGCGAAGCTAAATAAGACGCTCCGCCAGTTTGCGTGCAAAGGAGGGCCAGGAGTGCTCCTCCAGATAACGGGCGACATGCCCGGAATCGATTTTCCAGCCGGACTCAAGGATTTCCAGGAGTTCGGCCGGATTTTTATATACGCGGCACAGGCCTTCCTGTGCAAGGTCGTGGAACGCGCCCAGGTCGGGGCCGACGGGAGATCCGCCGAAACGGAGGGTATCCATCAAAGTGCCTGACCCAGAAATACTTCCGGGCAGATAAGGGAAGAGCACCATGCCGCTCGCGGCTATCCTGGATGCAATTTCCTGCATTGACGCCCTGCGTTCTTCGAAACGGATATTGTCATTTTCCAGCGCATGGATTTCCCTGGCCAGGGAGGCATCCGGGCAGGCGCCGAGCACATCTATCCTAAGGCCGGAAGATGCCACTCCCGGAGCGCTCAGGAATTCGCGTACACCCTTGTACGGGAGCACGGTGCCCCAGATCAGCACATCGGCCATGTGCTCCGAAGGCACCACCTTTTCGGGCAGTTCTGCGGGATGCGGGAAGAGCAGGACCTTTTCCTCTGAAATCCGCTGCCTTGCTATGGCGGCGGTGTTCTCCGAATGCGTGACCACCAGGCATGCGCGGGAGAACATCCTCCTGGTAAGGAGGCGGGAGAGTCTGTTTTCTCCCTTATGGGGGGCCGGATTGTGGAAGAAGAAAACCAGACATCCTCCGCGCAGACGCAATATATCCATGGCCAGCACTGCCATACAGGTCTGCAGCACGCGCAGTTTCTGGAAGGCAATGGTCTCCACGAAACTCAGCATCATAATATCGGCCTTAAAGCTCGCCCGGAGCAATGCGCCCGCCTGCATGAGGCAGGGTCTGTTATCGGCCTCCATCACTTCGAACCACGGTCTGAGTTCCTGCTTCAGACGCGGAAAGTAGGGATTGGGATAGCCGAGTTTACGGCTTGCCGACGGAGAGATGTAAACCCTTTGTTTCATAGGCCGAAAAGCGCCTTCAGCGCATATGTGAGCCGTGCCGCCAGATACTGGATGCGGGGCAGACGGAGATAGGTCCTGTAATAATATGCATCGCTCTCCAACCGCATCCTGCGGCGGCGCACCTTGCTGTAATGACTGTTTACCGTTGCGCCGTGCTCGTGCAGCACTTCCACCGACGGCTCATACCACACTCCCTTTCCAATGCGCTTCAGGCGCTCGGAAAGGATAGCCTCCTCCGAATACAGGAAAGTGTTCGGGTCCATCCCTCCGCAGGCCTCGAAATCCGCCGTGCGCATCAGGATGAACGAACCCATTATGCGGTAGTGCCAGCCCGCATGCGCGGTCTCGGCATAATCTGTCTGCATCAGGGCATCACGTCTGGACTTGCCTATGAAAAGTTTACCCCAGTACGGCAAGAGATGCTTCTCGGCAAAGGTCTGGAAGGGTTCAGGGCTCTGCAGATGGCCATCCAGGCCACGAACCTTGGGGCCTATCATCCCCGCCTCCGGAAGTTCTACCAAGCGCTTTGCCAAAGCGTCCACAACATCTCCGCTGATGAACACGATATCGTTGTTCACGAAAAGAAGCAGGTCGGCCCCTTGGGCCATGGCATGCTCCGCACCAAGATTATTGGCCTTAGCAAAACCCAGATTCTCCTTGGCAGGGATGATAGCCACAGCCTCGGCCGACAGCGCAGTTTGCAGCCGCTCCATCGCCTCCGGCCCCGAGCCATTATCCACCACCACAACCTGATGAGGCGCCTTGATTTTGGCACACTCCTCCCTCACGAACCTGATGGTCCGCTCCGGATTGCCAAAATTTATAACGATGACTCCTATCATATGACGATCCCCCTATCATAGGGACGCATAGAATTCTTTAAGTTTCGCATCCTCCCCAGACGCATACAACTCCGTTCCGCCTTGCCCGGAGCCTTTCCCCCTTTCAGAAAGCACCTGCACCAGCCTTTTTGCCACCGCCGGTGCCGGGTCGATGAATTCGACATCGCTATGCCCGAGTTCATCAGCCACCTTCCGGAGGGTCTCCATCAAAAAAGGATAGTGCGTGCAGCCGAGCACGATACGGTCGGCCCCCTCCGCGAGCAGAGGTTCAAGCGCGGGCCTCACAACGCTTTCCGCCTCCGGCCCGGTCAGTTTGCCCGCTTCCACCAGTTCCACGAAGCCCTGGCCTACCCTCTCCACAATCTTCACGTGGTCTTCGAAGCGGCCTTTTGTATTGAGATACTTGCTGCCCTTGAGCGTGCCTGCGGTGGCCAGGACCCCGATCACACACGTTTTGGTACCCAGCGCCGCCGGCTTCACCGCGGGCTCCATCCCAACGAAAGGAATGTCGTACTCCTGACGCAGATACTCGATGGCCGCGGCGGTTGCGGTATTGCAGGCAAGCACGACCGCATCTGCACCCCGGGAGATAAAGAAGTCGGTAATCACGCGAAGACGCTCCCGGATGTATTCCGGAGTCTTTTCGCCATACGGGCAGTGGGCATTGTCGGCATAGTAGATATAGTGTTCCGACGGCAGGGCCTTGCGGATCTCCCGGAAGACCGAAAGACCGCCCATGCCCGAATCCATTACTCCGATTACTGCCATATTGCAAATTTAGCAATTTTTCTCATCTGCGTAACGCCCCATTTCGCATACAACCCTGCCAAAAAAAAGTGTTCCGTATGCAAAACATGCCATTTTGCATACAACCCTGCCAAAAATAAGTGTTCCGTATGCAAAACACGCCATTTTGCATACAACCCTGCCAAAAACAAATGTTCCGTATGCAAAACACGCCATTTTGCATACGGAACACCAAGAGTTATCGCAATCTATGCGTTCTGCATCTGTCCGAGAACCTCGAAGTAAGGAACTCCGTCGGATACCGTGGTGCGGTAGATTGTGTCATCCACCTTGTAATACTCATTGCCGTCGGCGAGAGTAACGGTCTCGTAGTCTTCTGGCAGGGCCTTGATGAGGGCGCCTGCAGGAGGAACGATAACCTTGTACTGCCCGTTAGGGTCAGCCATGAAGAACACGCCGTCGTCGTAGTAGTACTCCTGTCCGTTCGCTGCGAAACTCTGCACGAGGCCGAGTTTGGTGGCCAACTGGTAGGAAGCGTATGACTTGAGGGTGTTCACATCCACGGTGGGAGCGCCTGCCTGAGCAGCCTGTGCGGCCTGCTGGGTAGCAATCGTAGCATTATTCTGCGCGATTGCGGCATTCTGGGCCGCGATGGTCGCGTTGTTCTGTGCTATGATCTGGTTCTGCTCGTTGATGGTCGCGTAGTTGCTGTTCACCGTATTATAGGTACGATAGACATTGTTGTAATACGCGAACCTGAGGACGTCAAGTTCAAGGGCGTAAAGGGCACGGTCGAACAGGATTCCGTAAGGAGGACGGCAGATGTGGTAGACGTTACCCCAATAGCGGTAGTATATGCCGTTATAGAAGTAGTAGTCTCTTCCCCAGTAGCGATATCTGTCGTAATGAGGCAGATGACGCACGCGGTACCCATAGTAGTGAGGGTGAGGACCATAGAAGTGGCCGGGACGATCGAAAGGTACGGGAGGACGCATTCCGGGGACTATACGTTTGCCATGATTGTCGAAGCGGACCTCATTGGGTGCGCCTGCAGTCTGGCGATCATAACTGTTGGTAGGGTTGACAGCCCTGTTGGTATTGGCATTGCCGACACCGCCGACGCTGCTTCTGGATCCTCCGCTCACGGTAGTGGTGGAACGGTTGGTAGAAGGCGATGCAGAACTGCGGCTGCCGCCTGAAGATGCGGATCCGCCACTGCGAGCAGTGCTGCTGGAACGGCCAGATGCCGCACTGGAGCGGCTGGTGCTGCTCGAACGGCCAGGTGCCGCACTGGAGCGGCTGGTGCTGCTCGAACGCCCAGATACCGCACTGGAGCGGCTGGTGCTGCTCGAACGGCTGGTGGACGCGCTGGAGCGCGAAGACGAACTGCTGATTGTTCCGCCTACTGCCCTCGAAGTAGATCCACTGCTGCGGCTCACGCTGGCAGAAGAGCTGCTGCGCGAAGAACCGGAACTGCGCGACGAGCTTGTCTGGCTTGAAGACGAGCGGCTGCTTCCGCCGCCTCGGGATTGGGCATTAACTGGAGATATTGCGAGCGCCATAGCTGCTACGGCTGCGAGCGCGAGTTTAAATGTAGTTTTCATAATGCTCAATTTTAGTGTCCGTAAATATAGTCTTTCTATTCTAATATAGCATATATCGTACCAAAAAATTATTTTCGTCCGTATCCGGGCTCTATCTTCGAAGGCAGAAGAGCCGTCACAGCCACCGTCGCGAGGCAGCAGACCATCACCAGGACAAAGAATCCGGAATAGCCCAGGGACTCCTGCAACATGCCCGCGAAAAAGCCCGGCACCATCATGCTGAGTGCCATGAATGCGGTGCAGACGGCATAGTGCGAAGTGCTGTACTCCCCTCTTGAGAAATACATCATGTAGAGCATGTAGGCGGTGAATCCGAATCCATAGCCGAACTGGTCCAGGGCCACGCAGAAATAAATCGTAAGGATGTTCTGCGGCTGCGCGAGGGCCATATAGAGATAGACGGAGCAAGGCAGTGCAAGGGCCAGGGCCATTGGCCAGAGGGCCTTACGCAGCCCCACCTTCGCGCTCCACACACCACCGAGTATTCCGCCGAGAGTAAGGGCTATCACTCCAACCGTGCCATAAACCAGCCCGGACTGGGCGGTGCTCAGACCAAGGCCGCCGTCTTCAACCGCATCCAGCAGGAAGGGCGTGAGCATCTTGACGGAGAGAGCTTCCGGCAGGCGGTAGAGCAGCATAAAAACGATTGCCAGCCATACTCCGGGTTTGCGGAAGAAGGTGGCGAATGCGGACAGGACGGTGCGGCGGGAAGATGTCTCCCGGCTGACCGGTGCTTCGACGCGGACGCCATTTTCTGATGGCAGAATGAACTGATGCCAGAGTGTGATGGCAAGGAACAGGGCGGAGCTGGCCAGGAGGGTGGTGCTCCAGGCTCGGGGGATGTCGCCGTAGCGGTTTTCAAGCAGGCCTGCGACGACCACGATCACTCCCTGCCCGAATACCGAAGCTATGCGGTAGAAAGTGCTTCTGATGCCAACGAAAAGGCTCTGCCTATGCTCATCCAGCGCGAGCATGTAGTATCCGTCGGCAGCTATGTCGTGCGTGGCGGAGAGCATGGCCGTAATGTAGAAGAAGATTAGCGAGAGGACGAATGCTCCCACAGGGGCTCCTGTCCTGCGCGGCAGCGAAAGCGCGATTGCAGCAAAGCAGAGCGTCATCAGGGCCTGCATGACCACTATCCACCAGCGCTTGGTGCGCACCACATCCACCAGAGGACTCCACAGGGGTTTTATCACCCAGGGGAGATAGAGCAGGCTGGTGTACATTGCGAGATCGGCATTGCCCATTCCCATGCGCTTGAACATGGTGACTGACACCACGTTAACTATAAAATAGGGTATACCCTCCGCGAAATAGAGCGTAGGGACCCAGAGCCATGGAGATTTGTTCTTACTCATCCGCTTGCAGTTGAGATATTTCCGTTCCGGGATAGTAGTGGCAGAGAATCTGCGCGAAGTCATATCCGCGGGAAGCCATAACGGCAGCGCCTATCTGGCAGAGGCCGACACCGTGGCCCCAGCCGCGCCCGTGAAGTATGCACTCGTCGCCTTTCCATTCGATCTCGAAGGCGGAACTTTTCAGGCAACTCTCGCTCAAGGCCTTGCGTATGACAAGTTCCTTGCCTATCACCCTGCGGCCCTTGTCGTCCTCGATTTCCAGTTCGTATATCCTTCCCGACGGGCCCCGTTTAAGGGGTTTCAGATCTTTGATGTTGCCTTCCAGCTTGGCTGTCCAGCGGAAGAAATCGCGGGTCTTCAAATCATAATCGTTCAGCACCTTCCGCAGGATATCCTCGTCATCGGTATCGCAGAAGGGCTTTTCTCCCGGGGCGGGCACATCAGGAACAGCCTGCAGATACGGGTAGTCCCTGTCTTCCCAGCAACTGCTGTAAAGTTCGGTAACACCCCCACAGCACTTGGAATAGCGGGCATCGCAGAGATCACCTTTATAAGTAAGGACACTCCCCCAGGTGCGGTCGACCGCATCGCGCACGTTCTGCCCTACAGCACCGTCCAGGCCCTGATAGCGCTGGCAGTGGTCGTCCGCGCAAACATCAAAGCATTCGTGTGTATGCAGATTGCTCATCACCCACGAACGGGAGATGATGGCGTGCGCCTTCAGGAACTCCAGCGGCGCGTCCGCATGCATCTCGGAAGATATCACGCTCAGCAGATAATCCTCCAGCCCGATGCGGTTCACCGCCCTTATCTTGTCTCCTTCGACTATAAAGCGCAGACGCCCCGCGAAACGCCGGGTAATCTTCTGCTCCCAATGGAATCCTATCCCTATAGGCATGTCGTGCAGGATGAATGTAGGCTCGCTGAACAGGGTGGAACGCGTGACCGCGTCGAAGGTAAGTTCGTCGTAGAGAGACCCGTTGTAATTGATCTTTCCGTCCACCCAACTCACCCGCTGGGGGCCGGCACCGTCCGAAATTATCTCGAAGACTATCTCCCGTGCGGCCATGATGCCAACATCGATCTTGGGCTGTTTGCGGGTAAGCCGCCAGACAACAAGGGCGTCATCCTCTTCGCTAACGGATACTTCGTCTACCATCTGCCGGAGTTGTTCCTGGTTGATTTTCTGGAAGTCCTCCTCTCTGGGTACGACAAAGAATCCTGCCATATCGGCTGCACCGGGGCTCATGGTCAGATGCTCTTCTCCCTCTGCGTAATAATGATGTGAGCGCAGATTGGAGCGCAGGACCACGGCGGTGCGGAACTCACCATTCTTGTACCATGAATAGAGATTGAAGCGGGGCTCGCTCTCCCCTTCCCTGCGCGGAGAGCACTCCAGCAGGCGGTAGAAGAGTTTGGCCATCGACTTCTGGGTGGTCGCCTTGAGGATGTAGACTCCGCGGGTGAATCCGTCGAATTTATAAAGAGTCGCGTCCTGCACGCGTTCGAGTTCGTCCGCAGCGTTGTCCAGGGCCTTGTCTGCTGCCAGTTCCAGCGGCAGTATGCCCCTCGGGCAGGCCTGGAAGTGCAGATGGTCCGGGGCAGATGCACCGCTCATCGGGCCATTGTAGAACACGGTGAAGTCCTGGTACATCTTCGTAAAGAGCAGCATGTCCGGAAAATGATGCCAGATCGTCTGCGGCAGATGCTGGTCGCGGGCGACAACCAGATGGTTGCGGAAGATGGGATAGGGATTCACCTGCACATTGTAACTGCGGTGCTTCTTACCCTCATACTTCACATGGAACTGCTCCTTCGGGCGGTTCGCCGGGCAAAGGAAACAGGGCCTCGCGGCGATGGATCTTTCATCCACTTCGGCTGTGGAAGATATGATGCGGCAGGGGTTCATCTGAAGAGTGACCTTTAGCTCTCCCACATCCATGAACCTGTATTCTGCATTTTTAAGGGAACGGAAGTTCGCGGCCGCGAGCGGCCATACCGACAACTGGTCCTTTATGAATTTGTGGATGTCCGCCATACTATAACAAGACAAAGAGGCTGTCTTCTATCTTTTTGTACTCCTGTTCGAACTGGGGTGTGAAAATCTCCTTCCCCATGGCCTTTTCGATCTCCGCCCTGGTCCACCAGCGGCCTTCCTCGACCTCATCGTTGTCAGGGGCAATTTCCCTGTCGGTGACCGTAGCGAAAATGTTTACCATCTCCGATTCATTAGGGCTGCGCCAGATGTAACTGTCCAGGAAGGATGGATTGAAATCGAAGAAAGAAAGTTCCTCGCCGGCTTCGCGGAAGAGGGCCTCCATCAAGGTCTCGCCATAAGTGACGTGGCCTCCGACCGCAGTGTCCCATCTCCCCGGAAGCAGATCCTTGGTTTTGGAGCGTTTCTGCAGATAGAGGTTATCGTAGGGGTCGATAATATGAAGATGGACCACGGGATGGAGCAGGTCCGGATGGCTATGGCAGGCCTTGCGGGAACTGCGGCCTGTCACCAGTCCGCTGGGATCGATTATCGGGATTATCTCGGTATTGCCCCGGACTGATTTGACTGCAACTAGAGGAGCGGGCTCAGGAGGATACAGAAGTATGGGCATTTGCTACTGGTAATTGATTATCCGGAGTTCCTCAGGAGTGTACAATATCGAATCGATGAAGTCGGGCGCGGCCTGGGCTAGGATTACGAATGCCGCAAGGGCCACTGCGGCCAGCGCCACCAGGATCAGAATGGTGATCAGGGTGATTTTCAGCCACTTAGGGAAAGGCTTGCGGACCTTCGGGGCCTTGGCTATTACAGGCTCGACGGCGGGCTCCGGTTCCGCCAATTCCAATAGCGGCGCCTCCTCAACAGGGGCCGCCTCCTCTTCTGACGGCAGGACATCTGCCAGCGGCTGCACCTCTTCCGGCACCGGTCCCTCTACCAGCGACACCAGTTCCTCGACCTTGGTCTGCACCTCCTCCTTTGTCTCCACGTGATTCTTCAGCGACACCGCCGGAAGCCCGAATCCGTCTGGGAATATATCCAGATCCTCATCGGTAATGAAGAAGAAGTTGTTCTGGCGGGTAGAACGCAGACGCCCGAGTCCCGGGAAAACCACCAGTTTCTTGTCGAGAAGTTCCTTCTTGGTTTCTTCCAGAAAATGCTGGAGGATGGCCTTCGCCTGGTCGTAGTCAATGCCGTTGCTGTGGCTGTAGAGATCTACCAGGGAATCGTCCTCAGACCGGCTGGGCATGAACGTGACGCGTCTGTAAGGGGGATTTATGGTATATCCCTTGTCGGAAAAACTGGCTGGAACCATCTCAGCCATGAAAGCGCCCAGCCCCGGAAGGCCCACCTCTTCATGGTCGAGCAGCAACTCGCCGATCATCTTCGAAAGTAATGCAATATCCATAAAACTACCGAACTACAAATATAGATAAAAAAACACTGCGAAAAAAGTTTAAAAAAGTTTTGCACTCTAAACTTTTTGTACTACCTTTGCAGTCCACAAAATTCCTCCTTAGCTCAGTTGGTTAGAGCACCTGACTGTTAATCAGGGGGTCCTGGGTTCAAGTCCCCGAGGGGGAGCAGAAAGGCCGAGACGCAAGTCCCGGCCTTTTGTTTGTATTAAAATACTTGCTATCTTTGCACTGCCCTACGGCGCATACATGTTTAACGGTACTATTAAAAAGAAGGTCATCCTTCTACTCCTGGTCATCCCGGTATTCTTTCTGGGAGCTTGCAATGGTTTTTCTAGCGAAGACGAACCCGAGTATAGTATTGTTGGCACCTGGGGCATGGTATCCGGCCTGTTTGAGAACGCCAACGGCACATCGATCCAGTACGATAAACTCCATGAGGGCATGTACTACTCCCGCTACGAATTCAAGGAGAACGGTATCCTGATCCAGACCCAGTACCTGGGGATAAAACTGTACGGCAGGTACGAGTACGACAAGACTACCTCAACGCTCAGCTTAGGCTGGGAACCGTTCGAACAGATGGATACCGCATCGGTAGTGTTTGCATCAGAAAACGAGATGACTATCATCACAAAGGGGATCCTTGGGGTCCTGACACAGGATTTCGTTCGAATTGTTGAGTCATATGAACCATAGTTTTTTAATAGCACTGGGCGGCTTCGCGATCATGATAGTCGCGGCATCCTGCAACTATATTGGAAAGTCTTTCAAGACCGAAACATTCTCTGCCGGCGACACCACCGCGCACTCTTCCTTCAGCATGAAGGTGGAGCTGCCCGCCGGGAAGGACGAAGCGTCCACGAATATACGCAAGGAACTCATCGACGTGATGGATTCCCAGTTGGCATTCATCGACTCGTACGAAGGCGACCGGGTCTTCCCCGCTTTCGAGGGCGATGGCAACAACGAACAAATCTGCAATTATTATAAGGAGAATGCCGCAAAACACCTGAGGGCTCTCGCCGGACAGGATGCAGCCGAAAGGGCGGAGTATTTCGACGGGGACATCCCAGGCTGGGAGTACGATTTCAGCCTGACCAAGACCGCGGACACCCTCGGGTACGTCGTATTCCAGAATCTGGACTACATATACACCGGAGGCGCCCACGGGGGGATGATAGGTCACGGAGACATGACCTTCGACCGCAAGACCGGGGAACGCATAAAATTCCTCGACGACGACATCACCGGCGCAATGCAACCGCTGCTGGTCAAAGGCCTGATATCCTATTTCAGTGAATATGGCGAGCAGATGACGGAAGAGAGTCTTATGGAGCATCTGATGTTGTGGGAAGAAATCACGCAGATTCCCCTTCCGACCTGGGATCCGCATCCATCCGCCGATGGACTGGTATTCACCTACCAGCAGTACGAAATCGCGAGTTACGCCGACGGCATGCCAAACTTTACGGTGCCGTACGAAGAAATACGCCCCTTCCTGACGGAAAAGGCGCTGAAAGTTCTGGATCTTCTGTAACCCCTCTTCAAGTAGTTTACTTTACACCGAACTCAAAGACGCAGTGGCTGGTGTAGGTTTCTCCGGGCCTAAGCACTGCTGAAGGCCATTCAGGTTTATTGGGCGTGTCCGGAAACTTCTGGGTCTCAAGACACACCGCGGTGCGGTGGCCGTATGCGACGCCGCCCTTTCCGATGACGGTGCCATCCAGGAAATTACCGGCATAAACCTGTATGCCGGGTTCGTCGGTATACACCTTCAGTTCTATCCCGGAAACAGGTGAGTAAAGGGCCGCAGCCACTACGTTATCGTCCCCCGAAGTGTCCAGCACCCAGTTATGGTCGTAGCCATGGCCGTTGCGGAGCTGCTCATAGTCGGCATCGATATCTTTCCCTATCGCCTTGGCGACGCGGAAATCCATGGGAGTGCCATCCACGGGCCATATCTCTCCCGTAGTCATGAAGGTATCGTCGACGGGAGTAAAGTTGGATGCGTTGATGTAAAGTTCGTCCCCGAGGATATCGTGTTTACCCGGCTCTCCGGAAAGGTTGAAATAGGAATGATTGGTCATGTTGATGACCGTAGGGGCATCGGTGACCGCCTCGTATCGGATGTCGAGCTTGTTGTCGTCCGTCAGGGTAAAGGTCACGGACGCCGTGACTTTACCAGGGAATCCCTGGTCGCCGTCGGGAGATACGCGCACCAGCTTCAGGCTGTTCTCAGTCTGTTCAGCGGCCTCGTAGAACTGATACTGCCAACCCCTTGTGCCGCCGTGGAGACAGTGGCCGAAGTTGTTGCGGGGCAACTGGTAATCGGTGCCGTCGATATTGATGCGGCCGTCCTTGATACGGTTGGCATAGCGGCCGATGCTCGCGCCGAAGTCGGTCTCATTGTGTTCGGGATAGTAATCCTTGAGATTATCGAAGCCGAGCACGACGTCCCGCATCTGTCCATCGCGGTCCGGAACCAGCAGCGAGACTATGCGGCCACCATAATTAGTGATGGAGGCTTCCATTCCGGAAGCATTGCGGATGGTGTACAGTTCAGGCTCCTGCCGGCCGCACGCCGCAAGTGCCATCACCAGGACTGCTAACATCAATTTCTTCATAACTATTTGACTCTTAATTTTCTACCTATTCTCAAAGTTGTCTTCGGGGTGATTCCGTTCAGTTTGCAGATAGCATTCACGCTGGTATGATATTTCGCTGCCAGCCCGAGCAGGGTGTCCCCCGATTTAATCGTATGGTACTGGGCGGCCGCCATCTCCTTGGCGATGCGCTCGGCCTCCGCCCTGTCCTCTTCTTCGGTCTTGTAAATCTCTTCCTCTTCGTCCTCTGATTCAGGATAATACTTCGAAGAGTTGGAGAGATACTTGCGCTTGAGCACGAAGTATCCGTGACGGAGAGTGCCCGTCTCGAAGTCCATCAGCCACTGCGGGTCGAAGGCGTAGCCCTCGTAGCGCGTCTCAAAGTGGAGATGAGGGCCGGTGGAACGGCCGGTAGAACCTCCAAGTCCAATCACATCTCCGGCTGCGACATAATCCCCCGCCTGCACATTACGTTCCTTGAGGTGGGCATAGGTGGTCTCCAGCCCGGATGCATGACGGATAACCACAACATTGCCGTACCCCCTGTTATACATGGAGCAACGCACCCGTCCGTCGAAGGCCGCATACACCGGTGTACCGGTCGAAAGAGGCAGGTCCACGCCGGTATGGTTGCGGCGCCTGCGCCATCCGAACGGAGAAAAGACCTTCACCTGCCTGGGGCAGCAGAAACGGCTCGCAGAATCCGCCAGGCAGAGGGTCGCCCGGAAGGGCAGGTCCTCGAGTTTCGAATTATACGGATTCAGCACATTCTCTTGCCATGCCTTGCGAAAGGCAGCGCTGTCCGCCATGGCGGCGACATCCCGCATGTAATGCCAGGTGCCGTCGTTGCAGAGTACTATCTTGATTACGGGGTCGGATGTTTCGAGGGTGTCATGCACCGAAGGATTGCGCCCCGGAATCATGGATTTCACCGGCTTCCTGACCTCGCGGGGAATGAGCGACTCGGCCTCCTTGAGGCTGAGATGACGTTCCTGCGCCCCGGCCATCGACGGCAGGAACGCAAGAATCGCTGCAATCAGGGCTAACCTCCTCATCTACGCCCTCTTCCCTCCGAACTTCCCTTCGATTATGGCTGCCGCCTCCGCGATCTTCTTCTGCAGAAGTTCATCAGTTGTTGCTTCGCAGATGAAACGCAGGTAGGGCTCCGTATTGGAAGGACGGATGTTGAACCACCACTGAGGGAACTCCAGACGATAGCCGTCGAAGTCCATCACGGCCTCGGGTTTCTCGGAGGCCTCGAAATGCTCCTTCACCGCCTCCATGGCGCCAGCCTTATCCTCTACTCGGAAGTTGATCTCGCCGGAGTTTTTGTACTTGGTGAGTTCGTCGATCTGCTGGCTGAAGGTCTTGCCCAGCTTCTTGAGGGCTGCCACGATGCGCAGCACGATGATGCTGGCGAGCATGCCGCTGTCGGAGTAGAAGAAATCCTTGAAGTAGTAGTGCCCGGCGAGTTCTCCGCCCCAGAGACCGTCGATCTCGCGGAGTTTGGGTGCGGCGAATGCACGGCCAACACGCCAGGTATGGAGTTCGGCTCCGTACTGCTGCAGATACTCCCCTACAGCCTTTGAGGAACGGATTTCCTGAAGCACGCGGGGGTTCTTTTCGCCGCGCTCACCACAGAAATAGAGGGCCATCATGGCGATGATGAGGTCGGGAGCCACGAAACGGGCCTTGTCGTCCACGAACATCACGCGGTCGGCATCGCCGTCGTAGATGACGCCGAGGTCGGCCCCGGACTTGGCCACCAGGTCCTTGAGCGGCTGCACGTTCTTGGGGATGAGCGGATTAGGCTCATGGTTGGGGAAGCGTCCGTCAATGGTGTCGAAGAGCCATTCGGCATCCTCGCCCTTGTAAATTTCCTTGGCAAAGAGATTGGCCATGCCGTTGGAGAGGTCGAAGGCGATCTTGAGATTGGAATAGTCGCCCTTGTACTTCTTGAGGAAGGCGATATAGTCCGGCTTGATGTCGATTTCGGTCACCTTTCCAGGCTTGGCCGCCTTGGGGGTGGGGCGTCCATCTTCTATCCATGCCTTGATCTGGCCGAGGCCGGTGTCGAGGCCGACCGGTAGGGCGTTCTCGCGGGATACCTTCATGCCGTTGTATTCGGCAGGATTGTGCGATGCGGTAATCTGCACGGAGGCCTTGTAGCCATAGTTCGCCGTGCCGAAATACACCAGCGGAGTGCTGCTGAGGCCGATGTCGTCTACATCTGCCCCGGCATCGGTGATGCCCTTGATGAGATAGTCGTGGATCTCCTGGCCGGAGACGCGGCAATCGCGGCCAACCAGCACTTTGTCTGCCTTCAGCAGTTCTGGCAGGAATGCCCCGATCTTGTATGCGGTTTCCTTATCGAAATCTACGTTATAGATTCCCCTGATGTCGTATGCGTGAAATGCTCCCATATTAAATTGTTTTTAGTGTCGTGTTAACCTACAAATATAATAAAAAAGGTTCTATCTTTGTGCATAGAAAAGCGTAGTGATATACCTTAATATGGAAACGAAGCACAAAGTAATATACCTTGCACCCACCACCTTGGCCTTTGAGGTGGTGCAGGAATGCGTAGTCTGCCAGAGTCCCACGGAGACAAATGGCACCCCTACATTCAACGGGTTTAACGAAGAAGAAACGTGGTAGGAGGACAGGACTATGAAAAAGTATTTGATTCTTATGCTTGCGGCCGCTGCCGCCCTGGTTTCCTGCGGAAAGGAAATCCTTGTACCTGAGAACGGAAATGAAACGGTTCAGCTGCTACCCGTCACTTTCAGCCTCACCGCCAATCACCCGGATGCCGCCAAGGCTGTGAAGGGCGGCTGGGAGACGGGCGACGCCATCTTCGTCTTCTTCTCTGGGGCCGTCGCTCCTAAGCACCTGATAATGACCTTCGACGGTTCGTCTTGGACCAGTGCCGAGTATGACGGTGCAAGCTTGACTGCCGGAGCCCTCGGCCTGAAGAACGGCGACACGGGCACGATGCGCGCCGTGTTCCTGCCCTTCGGTAGCGATGCAACGGTATCGGCCAGCGGCACCAACTTCACCTTCAACACCACCTACTATGCCTACTACCTCACGGCGACGCTCGACTATACCGTCTCGGAGAATGAGGTCAGCGGAGCGTTCAATATGGTAATCCCCGACGACTATGTGCAGTTCTTCGTCGAAGATGCAGCGGCCACCGACGGTGGCTATACCCTCGGCACTGACGCGGTAATTCCGGTGGGTGTGGCTTCCATCGATAAAGACGGGAACGTGGTCGAGACCTCCGACAAGGTTGCCGGGAATGACATGACGGGCTATGCCTACAGCGGCGGCTACCTTTTCAGCGGCAAACTAACCAATTGGGGTTACGGCTCAAATTACTATTTCGCCAAGACCAAAAACGCCGACAACTCTCGTGCTGACTACTTCGTCAGCGGTAAGGCTCTCGCAAGTCACAGCGCCGTGAAACTGCCCGCCAATGACAATGTCTATGAGGTAAAATACGCTTCGCCAAACACTGGAAAATGGGTTCCTGTGGGCAGCGACATCACCGTTTCGCTATACGATGTGATAGGCAGCGGTAATTCGGAAGTAGTTTCTCCGCTCGGCAAGTGGTACACTTGTAACTACGGCCAGGCTGTCCCGGAATCTCTCGGCACGCTCTACAGTTTCGATGCTGCCAATGCCCTGGGCGTAACGCTGCCGACCAAGGACCAGTTCGTGTTGATCAATAACTCCAGCAATTGTTCCTATACCTGGCTGACGGTTCACGGAAGAAAGGGTGCCGTAATCAAAGCGGACAGAGGTTTCCTGTTCCTGCCAGCGCTGGATGATTCCTCCAGCCTCTATTGGTCTTCTACGCCGTATGAGGGCTTCTACTTCATAAGCAACGGATTTCACTTCGTTGAGAACTATGGCGCGAGCAACCAGCTCGCCGTGCGTCCCTTCCAGAATTAATAACGCCTATCGTTTGTCAAAAGGCTAAACAACATCATCTCGACGTGGGCTGGTGCTGTGAAGAGTGCCTTTACCAGTAGGATCCGGCATGATGGAGATGTTTGAGGCAACCCGGATTGAGACCGAAAAGAAGTTGGAGAAATGAAAAAAAAACATTACCTTTGATTGTCTGGTTCTCCATCCACGATCAAATGGAACTGTAAATGTGAGTTTTGAACATGGTAAGACTGAGAGTAAGAACAGTTCCGGTTTCGGATTTATCAACCAATGAGGTATACACAATGTACACTGTAATCAATAATACGGGGTACAATAGTAGTATACAGTGTTCTTCCGGTTTCACGCTTCGCGACGCTATTTCATCATTCTGCACACTATTCAGTGTTGAGCGTAAATCGGTTATACTTCTCAGGCCTTTCCTTCCTCAGGGTTTGGAAGACAATGGAGAACAGTGGCATAAAGAATAGTGAGAATTATAAGGAGTTTCTTCGACTAATAGAAAACCCAGATTATCTTAATGTTACATTCGATGAACAGTCGGGTGGCGTTTGCGCTATACATAAGGAGCACTGCTTTGACAAACAAATGGGGCCATTTGGTTGTCGGAGGGGACAATATGAGTTAGACGTCGCAGGGATACTTCAAAGAAACGGGGCTATTGTTCTTTTAGAGTCGGAATCCCCCAAAGGGAAAGGAGTAAAGGCATTCGATGCAACGATAAATGGAATAGCTGCAGAAATCAAAACCATCGAGCAAAATGGTCGATGGTCAATTAGAACAAAGATTCATTCAGCGATACGCCAAGGGGCTGAGTTATTAGTTTTGTATTATCCCGACAGTTCATTATTCTCTGAGGAAAAAATCCGGGATGGTTGGATAATCAACCTCCACACCAATCAGCCGGATACTTTAAAACGAATACTAGCTGTGCAAAATGAGGATGTCTTAGAAATACCAAAACCACCCGGGTAGCCGAGTGGTTTCAGAAGGAGTCTTTTTGGTTATGGCGACAGAAGTGCTATCCCTTTTACTATCGCCCCTCATCCTTCCTATGGCAAAGTTATAAACATTTTCTCAATAAACAAGTAATGTCTGTTTTTTTTATCTAAAGCCCATGTTGCAAGCATGTCCACAAAAGTTGTGATTATACTTGAAGCATTTCTCCAACATAAGGAACTTGTTCGAAGGGATGACAACCTTCTCAAGGCAACTTGATTCGAGCCCTAAAGTCAGCGTCCCAGGCTGGCTTTTTTATATTTGAACCACCTCGTTAACGGTGCATTAAACGACAAGTTCTTTCGAAAGAAAATACAGGAACTCTATGTCTATGAGAAGGGAACTATAAGGCGGTTATTCCTCAATAAAAAAAGCGGTAGGGAGCCCCCCACTTATACTTTTCCCAAGCCCCCTGTCCGGGATGGCAGAGGCTATCGAGGCTGGAAGAATCGAGACCGAAAGGAAGTTGGAAAAGTAAGGCCCCTACGCCAGCTTTACGGCGGAGCCGGAGGCAGTGACCATGAGCATGCCGTTATTCTCGCCTAGGACCTCGTAATCGACATCGATGCCGACCACCGCATCTGCGCCCATGGCCTGTGCCCGCAGCGACATCTCCTCCATAGCCTTGGAGCGCGCGTCGATGAGTTCCTGCTCGTAGGAGCCGCTGCGGCCGCCTACTATGTTTCGGATGCTGGCCGCGAAATCCCTGAGAAAGTTCACCCCGGAGATCACCTCTCCGAAGACCACTCCCTTATATTCTGCTATTGTGCGTCCCTCTACGGACGGAGTCGTGGTAAGAATCATATGCAGTGTGTTTTGTGAAGCAAATATAGCAAATTCTGCTTTCTAGTTCCAGAAAAAGTATTACCTTTGCGATGGTTAGATAAGACACGGTTTTGAGAGCTGTTCACTGCGTGCAAAAGACCCCGCCCCGAGAAGGCTCACTATTTTAGTAAACTCTGACCGTGCATAACTGGGGCAAGTTTAACACCTCGCGGCAAAGCGGGGTGTTTTTCTAATCCAGAACGTCAATCGCCGTAATACAGTACTGTATTTTTATGTGGGTCCTAAACCTCACTCCCACCATCAGTTTAACTCTGCCGACACCAGGGCAGTTGTGTTCCATTTCTATCAGTGCCTGAAATTGTGACTGGTTGGCTCGCGCCCGAGGTTTACTGACTCTAATCTTTCGAGAGCAGGACAATATACCATCCAATTGTAGAACAGCCAAAGTCGATAAATATTTTTTTGCTGCATGACGAGCTGTTTCTGTTATAGATATTTGTTTTACATATATATAATCCTTTAACCCATTATTATATACTCTTTTAGAAGGATTTGCCGCCTTCCACCCATAATAAAACCGTAATATTATTTTGGTTCTCATCTCTATTTCTTCTTGAGTGTTCCCCATAGGGATCTCATTTTGATTGATTATACACATAGTTCATCTATTTAAATTGTTTGTAATTCATAAGAAATAGACATTCCAAGCCATGAAATGTCATCTTCTAAGTAAAAAAATTGTGAAGGGAACGCGCCCCAGAAAGGGGTAAACATCTTGCGCTCCTTGTTTCATTAACGGCCGATTCGGACGACCGGGTCGCTGTAAGCAAAGATAATGCAGCAACGCTTGAAATCCAAACATAATTCGCTAAATTTGTGGGAGTAGCAACACAAAGCCAAATCATTCCGAAATGTCTGATATTGAAGAGATCCTGAACGAACTGCGCCGTTTCAACGAAGATAGGGATTGGGACCAGTTCCACAACGGGAAAGACCTTGCAATCGGCCTTTCCGTAGAGGCGTCCGAACTGCTGGAAGCATTCCTGTGGAAAGCACCGGAAAATGTCAACATCGACAAGGTCCGCGAAGAACTGGCCGATGTCCTCAATTATGCCTTCCAGATGGCCGACAAGTATAATCTCGACATCAAGGAGATAATGCTGGAAAAGATCCGCAAGAATGCTGCAAAGTACCCCGTGGAGAAGGCCAAAGGCAGTGCAAAGAAATACAACGAACTGTAATGATAGTCTACAACGAGAATAAAGGGCAGTTTGTCCAGGATGTCCGGATGAACGTCATTGCAACCAAAATCCTGGACCGAATCCGGGAGAAAGGATTGAATGCCGGGCAGGACCGTGAATTCGCCTCGTGGCAGAATTCAATGCAGTTCATGCGCAACATAGTGGATGATTCCGACATCGACGATGATGTGCAGATAGCCATCGAATACAACATCCCCCAGACATCCAAACGCGTCGACTTCATCATAGTCGGCTCGAACGATAAAGGCAAGGACAATATAGTCATAGTAGAACTGAAGCAATGGACCAAAGCCGAAGTCGTGGACGACGACATGCACTTCTGCGTGCGCACCTACGTTGCCAACGACAAGCGCATTGTCTGCCACCCCTCATACCAGGCGTATTCCTACTCCCGCTTCATGGTCAACTACTCGCAGGACATCCACGACCGCGGCATTCACATCGTCCCCTGCGCATACCTGCACAACTACCTGCGGGAATACAGGCAGGCGCTGTCCAATAAGATATATGAAGAATGGTACACGACGGCACCGTTTTTCATAATGGATGAGGTGAAGCAGTTCTCGGACTTCGTAAAGAAGTTCGTCACCCGCAAATCCGCTAACGGAGACCTCCTCTACCTCATCGACCACGGCAGGATCAAACCCACCAAATCCCTTCAGGATGCCCTTGCAACGATGGTCAAAGGCACCCCCGTATTCGACCTTCTGGACGAACAGGCCGTCTGCTTCGACATGTGCATCCGCACGATGCTCCAGTGCCTGAAAGACCGGAAAAAGCGCACTATAATCATCCAGGGCGGCCCCGGAACGGGCAAGTCCGTTCTGGCAGTCAACCTGCTGATGCACTTCATCACCTGCGCCTGCAACGCCGCATATGTTACCAAAAACAGCGCCCCCAGGCAGGCCTTCCTGTCTATCCTGACCGGCAACAACGCGATGAAACTGGCCGAGATCCGGCAGCTCTTCCGCTCCCCCTTCGGCATGTCGCAGGTGCCCGCCAATTCCTACGACTGCCTCATAGTAGATGAAGCCCACCGTCTGGTGCAGAAGATGTACGGCGACTGGGGCGGAGAAAACCAGGTGAAGGAATGCATCAACGCCTCCCTCCTGACTATCTTCATGCTGGACGAAGACCAGGCCGTCACCACCAAAGACATTGGCAGCATCGGGGAGATCAGCAAGTGGTGCAAAGTGCTGGGTTCCAGCATCATAATGCGCGAAGAGACCAAGCTCGTATCGCAGTTCCGCTGCAACGGCAGCGATGCCTACATCCAGTTTGTGGACAATCTCCTCCAGCGTGGAGAAGAGACCGTGCCCGTGCCCCTGTCGGAGTTGAACTACGACTTCCGCGTCTTCGACGATGCCGCCCAGATGCGCGAGGCCCTGAGGGAGAAGAACGGCGACAACAAAGCCCGTATGGTTGCCGGCTACTGCTACGACTGGAACGTGAAGAACGGCCGCGGGGACATCGACATCCTACTTCCCGGAGGATTCCAGGCCAAATGGAACCTGGAGAACGATAAGATATGGGCCATCAACCCCAAATCTTTCGAAGAAGTCGGCTGCATCCACACCGCCCAGGGCCTGGAATTCGACTATGTGGGAGTGCTGATAGGTAAGGACCTGACCTATGACAAAGCCACCGGCCGGGTGGTCACCAACAAGAGCGCCATCTCCCGCGACGACAAATCCTCCGGCATCCGCGGCGCCAGCGACGATGATGCCCGGCGGCTGATCCTCAACACCTACAAAACCCTGCTCACACGCGGCCAGAAAGGTTGTTTTGTGTATTGCGAGGATGAGGGGCTGAGGGAGTATTTAAAGGGGATGATTAATCAATAAAAGTATCTGCTTGCAGATTTCAGAAAAAGCATTACCTTTGCATTGGAATCGTCACGGGGAATTCGGAAAGGGTTGACAACCCTCTCAAGATATCTTGATACGAGCCCCATTGAAAAGTCGCAGCCTAGGCGGCTTTTATTTTTTGTGCATTCTAACACTCGGTACAGTTATGCAGTACTGAACATAATGCCCTTTTGAAACTTGATATCCTACAGTCAGTTTGACATGCCGATATCGCATAACCAATATTTTTGAGAATAATCGCTGATTGTTGTCTTCTTTCTTTTTAGGCTTCTCTTCCACCAATACGGCCTTTTTCAATATCTTAGAAAGGTTAAGGACGGCTTTTGTTGATTCATATGTTCCAGATGCATGTCCTCTAGTCTCATTCAACGAATGAAACTTAACATATATATAGTCATTTAGAGATGCATTAAAAACCCTTTTTTGGGGGTTCTCAGCATTCCACCTTGCGTAAAAATCGCCTATTATTTTCTTCCGGGCTTTAATGTCTTCCCGGGTTGACCCTTTCGGTATCTCCTTCTCCATAATCCACATATGTTATTAGTTATCCTATAGCATAACACACCAATAAAAGGAATGTTACCCTCTTTAATTCTATTCAAGTTGTGAAGGGAGCACGCCCTAGAAAGGGGATAATGAATCTGCTCCTTGTTTCATTAACGGCCGATTCAGACGACCGTGTTGCTGGAACAAAGATAATCAATTATAAAGAATAAAGCCAGCCTTTTTCTAAACATAATCCTTATATTTGTGAAACACATCACTCATTCCTAAATGAAGCGTTGTTTTTACGATGCACCCACCTCTGTTTTCCTCAACCAAAAGGATGAGGAGATATTGGGCATTTTATCCAAAGACAACACTTTTGACCTAACTTTGGAGCAACGAGACGCATGGCTTGAAGAGATTTCAGTGATGAAGACAGTCCTCTCGAAAACAAGGATTTCCGGCCACATTATCTTTGAGTACACAATCCCCCGACTAGGCAAACGAATTGATGTAACACTCTTAGTCCGTAATCTAGTTTTTTGCCTTGAATTCAAGGTCGGAGAAGACATCTTCAATGTTAACGACAAAGAACAGGTTTGGGATTATGCGTTGGATTTGAAGAACTTCCACGAAGAAAGTGCCGACCTAACTATCGTTCCCATCCTGGTTGCAACAGAAGCTAAAAGCCTGAGCAACAGCTTATGTTTCAGTTCTTACGACGATAAAGTCTACGAACCTCTGTTTGCAAACAGCCTCACTCTTTCGCAGTTGCTGCTTACCATTTTAGAGAAAGAGGCTCCTGCCACGGATATTGATGCGCACAATTGGATATATAGCCGTTACTCCCCCACTCCAACTATTATCCAGGCAGCATCTGCCCTATACATGAACCATAGTGTGGAGGATATCACAAAACACGAAGCAGACAAGGCTGGAATCGATAGTTGTACTGCCTTCATAATGGATGTTATCCGCAAATCAAAGCAGGAACGGAAAAAGAGCATTTGCTTTGTTACAGGCGTGCCCGGTGCAGGAAAAACCTTGGTAGGATTAAATGTTGCCATCCAACAAGAAAAGGGAGACCTTGCAGTATATTTGTCCGGCAACGGCCCACTGGTTAAAGTACTTACAGAAGCCCTGGCCCGGGATAAAGTGGCCAAAGAAAAGGCACAAGGTAGCAAATGCACTAAAACCGAAGCAGAGCGCCAGGTTAGCAGGTTTATTCAGATTATCCACCGATACAGGGACAATATGCTCGCCAAACTAAAGGTTCCCATCCGCGGTGGCACGATAGAAATTGACCCTGAAAAAGTTTCAAAGGCCGCAAAAAGCAGCGCCGCTGAGGTAGAGAATGTGGCAATATTTGATGAAGCCCAGCGGATGTGGGATATGAGGCATCTAAGTGCCTGGTTAGCAAGAAAAAAGAACTTGGCCGACTTCCCCATGTCGGAAGGCGAATTCCTAATTTGGTCACTTGACCAACACAAGGATTGGGCAACCATCGTCTGCCTGGTTGGAGGCGGCCAGGAAATCAACTCCGGAGAAGGAGGCATCGGCCTCTGGATCCAGGCATTAAATGACACCTTTCCCGACTGGGATATTTACATCTCCGATCAGCTGACAGAGAAAGAATACGCTGAAGGTAATGTTCGGGAGTTACTTTCCAGCAACAAGCACGTTCATACTCACAAGAATCTGCACCTGGCCGTTTCTCAGCGATCATACAGAGCAGAGTCCCTCTCGCTGTTTGTGCATCAATTGCTAGATTTGGATGTTGATGCTGCGAGGGCAACTCTTTCTGAAATACGTGCCCGCTATCCGATTGTATTGACACGCAATTTGGATGCAGCAAAAGAATGGCTAAGAAGCCACGCACGCGGTTCTGAGCGCTATGGAATACTGGTTTCTTCTAAAGCATTCAGGCTAAAACCATTAGCTATTGACATTCGTTCACAGGCAGATATCGTCCCATGGTTCTTGAATCCAATTACGGATATTCGTTCCTCTTTATTCCTGGAAGATGTTGCCACAGAATTCGATATCCAAGGGCTTGAGCTCGATTGGACTTGCCTTGTTTGGGACGGGGACTTCCGATACGACCCCGCCCACGGCTGCTGGCAGCATTTCAACTTCCGAAGCGATCGCTGGCAAAACATCAACATTGCAGAAGGCCGTGCGTATCAATTAAACGCATATCGAGTGCTTCTTACTCGTGCGCGCCAAGGCATGGTCATCTGCATCCCGGAAGGCAACCCCAACGACGCCACCCGCCTCCCGGAGTTTTATGACCCCACGTACGAGTATTTCAAGAGACTTGGGTTGGAGGAGATTTGAGCCGCTCATTATTTTAATAGTTATTACTGTTGCGGTTTTGGGTTTCAATCTAATTCGATTAATAACATATGGTATTACCCTCACAAGGATTTGTAGATGCTGGGCGGTTATCGCGTATATACGACAATACAACCGCCACGTATAAATTCTATTGGTTTATATCCATTATTGATTTGATATGCGCCAATCCAAGTCGGCGTATCTTTTCCTTTGATGAAATCATTGCTGGAATGATTGCTGATGCTTGGTATCCAATCCATTATTTTAAACTATCCTTTGGTAAACTGGACTCTCTTGAATCAAACATTTTAGAGATTCAGCGGACACTTGACATTCCCATTGACGCTAGCAAATCTGACATAAAGGCGCAGATTCTTATGAATATAGATAACCATGATATTCGCCGCATAGTCCATGTATTTACCCTCAATGTCCCTTACCGTTTTTTATCCCCATGGATTCCCGGAGCCACCAACAGTCAAGTCATAACGGAGTCTCAGGTATTTGTTAACAATTGCCCGTATGCTATTTTCGACAAGACCATTTTAATTAATAATTATTGGGTGGACTATTTAATATCGTACTCCGACATCCTCAAAGATTTTTCTTTCTGGAATCTCTCCATTTTTCTCCAAAAAAGAAATCCTAATGTTCCAGATATCCCATCTAAATTAATTCGTCCACTGCAACGTTCCCCTTTAACACGCCAACATCGTTTTTGGGATCGCTATATTCAGTCTGTCGGACACATAAACTGCATTTATACTGGAGTTGAACTTACTCCAGGCAAATATGATCTTGATCACTTTATACCGTGGAGTTTCGTTGTTCATGATATGCTATGGAATCTCCTTCCTTCTGACGCTTCCATCAATTCATCCAAAAGCAATTGTATCCCGTCTTTGGATAAATATCTAGAACCCATGACGAAGATACAGCATGCCGCTCTTCGCGAGAACTACGCTTCAAATCCATCAGACAAATTATTTGAGGACTACTTGGTTTTCCGATGCTCCATCCCTGAATTAATAGATGCATCGGATAGCTATTTCTTTGAACTATTCAAGAATGAGTTTACACCAATGGCGCAAACCGCAACTAATATGGGTTTTGCCCCATGGATTAATACCCCAGCATATGAATAATCTCTGCCCTTTCTGTAGCGTTCAATACGAACGCGAAATAATAGCATCGTCAACCTTATCTTTGGCTTTTTTTGATGGTTTTCCTGTTTCACCAGGGCATGCTCTAATTATTCCAAGGAGGCATGTAGCATCATTTTTTGACCTTACCTTTGAGGAAAAGCAGGATTTATTAAGACTTGCGGATGAGGTCAAAAGAATCATTGATGAAAAATACCACCCGGACGGATTTAACATAGGGGTTAATGTAGGAGAAGCGGCTGGGCAGAGTATATTCCATGTACACATGCATGTAATACCACGTTTTATAGGAGATGTGCCAAACCCTAAAGGTGGAGTTAGAGGGGTTATACCAAATAAACAAAAGTATTAGCAGCAATCATTATATTTGTTATCGAACAATCAAACCAACGCTTTACGTGGAGATCGCTATTTTCTTCTATAGTTCCTCATGTACAACACCTTTTTGGGGAAGTGATACTTTTTGCTAAATTTGCATTTACAACTCCTTCTATTGCTTTATTTTACTGACACGCCCCTGTGCTGTATGTTTTGATCATTCTGATTTTGGTCGCCATCATCCTATGGGTGATGATTCCTGTCAGTTCCAAGCAGAAGGAGTATAAGCATATAGAACGCCTAGAGGCAATTGCCCGTATTAGACCAGAAATCGAGGGTGCATTCGCTGAGATAGGAAAATACTATAGTTTTAGGCATTACATCACTGAGGCAGAGCGTTTGATGCTGGCGGAGAAGTATGATGCACTGGAAAGAGAGGTTAAGTCTCTCCTCAACACCAAGGAACTGAAAGAGTCTACAGAAAAGGAGGCCTTCCAACGTTTCCATACTGCTATGACAGACACAAAGGCCCACAAGAAGGTCAATAATGAGCATTTCATCAAAAATGAGCTCACCCGCTGTAGCCAGTATTTCGATACCGTCTTAGCGTATCCTCTCGATACTCAGCAACGGGAGGCTGTTGTGTCTTTGGAGGATAACGTGCTCGTGATAAGCAGCGCCGGCAGCGGCAAGACCATGACCACCGTCGGCAAGGTACGGTACCTAATCGACGTGCAACATGTCCTTGCCGAAAAGATTCTGCTCATCACCTTCACCAGAAAAGCGGCAGAATCGCTCTCGGAACGCCTGGGAGAGAAGAAGCTGAAATGCCGCACCTTCCACAAACTGGCGCTGGACATCATCGGCGATGCAACCAGTGAAAAGCCGACCATCACGCCACAAGACTTCTCAGTTCAAGTCTATCATCGTCTTTCCGAGGAGAATCCGACCTTCAAAGCAGCCATTGCCGACTACATCATCCGCTCCCGGTACACGATGCGGGACCAGTTTGAGTACACCTCAATGGAGGACTACATGATGGACCGCCAGAAACACGGCATCCAGGCCTTCTTCAAGAATATGGATGGCCGACCGGTGTTCTGCAAATCAGATGAAGAGAGCCGGATCTGCGATTTCTTGGGCTCACGTGGCATCAAATTTCGCTATGAGGAGAAATATGAGGTAAATACTGTCGATGCTGAATATCGACAGTATTGCCCGGATTTCTCAATCTATATTGATTGCCCGGATGGGCAAGTCAAACGCATCTATCTGGAACACTTTGCTGTTAATGAGGCAGGGCGCTGCCCATCATTCTTCTCCCCGGAAGACGAAATCAAGTACCAACAAGGAATGTCTTGGAAACGCAACCTCCACCTGCAGAACGGAACTATTCTGTTGGAGACATCAAGTGCTGGATTCCATCGTGGCGATGTGTTCCAAGTTCTCACAAAACAACTGCTGGATTTAGGGGCCGTATTCAGCAAAACCACCCAGCAGAACGTTGCGCGCGAGCTACAGCAGCAGGAAGAGAACATTCTGGGAATGCTTACGGCGTTCAACTTCCTCCTAAAGTCCAGAAGCAGATCCATGGACGATATCCGCCGCGAGGTCAGCTGGGGCCCGGATGCAGTTACCGTCAACGATATAGTGGCTCCTTTCGTGGAGGCATACAGCCGAATTGAAAAGGAGAACAATATGATTGACTTCACCGATGCCATTATCAGAGCCACAGAGCTGTGCAACAACGGTCATCGTCCGGATTACGATTATATTCTGGTCGATGAATTCCAGGACATCTCAATGGACCGCTACCGCTTCCTTGAGTCGTTGAGGCGGAAAGAGCCCCTCACAAAGCTGTTCTGTGTGGGTGATGACTGGCAGTCCATCTACCGTTTTGCCGGCAGCGATATGGCACTTTTTAAGTCTTTTGAGAAGTTCTTTGGATACACAAAGAAATGCCTGATGGAGACCACCTATCGCTTCGGGGAGCCCGCTATCGCCGATTCCTCCAAGTTCATTTTGGCGAATCCTGAACAGGCCGTCAAGAATGTGCATTCCTTCCGGGAGGATGCTGAGACCAAGCTGGATTTCCTGCCAACTGATGGCCGCGAAGGAGTTGTGGAAACCGTCAAGTACTTGGCCGACCAGATTCCTGCTGACAAAGAAATCCTTCTGCTGGGTCGATATGGTTTCGACGTGAACATCTTCAAGAACACGGAGCTTTCTGTTCACGATGGCCAAAACGGCGCTTATGTAACCTATGGCCGGCGCAAAATGAAATTCATGACGGTTCATCAGTCCAAAGGATTGGAATGTGACTACATTATCCTTCTGAATTGCAACGGTGGCACAGTAGGATTCCCTTCGCAGATTAGTGACAGTCCGGTTCTGAAATATGTTCTCAGTGAGCCAGATGCTTATGCTTTCAGCGAGGAGCGCCGCGTATTCTACGTGGGTATTACCAGGGCCAAGAAACACACTTGGGTTCTCTACGATATTAATAATCCTTCACCGTTTGTCAAAGAGTTTGTCAATACGCTGGAGCCAGAAACAAAGCATAGTGCTGGCATTCCCGAATCGGAGCTATGTCCGAAGTGCCACTGCGGTCGCATTAAGGTCGTCAAAAAGGGTGTTGCCGTGAATGGGAATCCATACACAACATTTGCTTGCTGCAATGAAAAGTATGGATGTGACTATCTAGAAACCAAATTCGTGAATCTCAATTCGACGCACAGAACTCCCAGGAAGAGAATTGGATATTAAATCATACACGCTATATGGAAGACAATAATAATAACATCATCATCAAAGGATTAGCCATTATCCTTATCGCCATCCTCGGACTCAATGTGTACCGTACAGAAACGACAAAAAAGGAGATGTCTAAGCTGGCTACTACAGTAGAGCAGCTCTCCACCCAGCTTGACTCAATTGGTTCTACAGGGGCTCCGGCTGGTAAGTCTCCAGCAACCTCTGGTGTCAGCAAAAGGGAATTCACAACATTATCAAAATCAGTATCGTCCCTAGAGTCAAAGTTTACGGCTCTTCAGGGAACCGTCGATAGGCTATCTCGCACCCAGGCCCAGTCAGGAGGAACATCTATAGTTTCCAAAAATACCTCCTCGGGGCAAACCTCTAGCGCCGGTAGTTCTGCTGCAGCAACAAAGCCATCATCATCCAGTGGTCGTGTATCTGTTTCAGCAAAAGTAAAGGTCGAGAACCGATATGTGAGTGGTACAACCTATTTACCGAAAGTGGCGACTGGCCCTGCTGGGATTGTTGTAATTAATGTATCCATAAATAGAGTCGGTATGGTTGGCACTGTTTCAGTTAATGCCGCATCAACAATTTCTGATGAGGAGATTATAGATGCTTGCAAAGAATCTGCATTGAAAACTAGCTTTAGCTATAATCCTGATGCACCCGAAAAGTCTACAGGAACAATTACGTACACTTTTGTGGCCAAATAAAATGTCACATCCAGATACCTTCATAGAATCAGAGAGGCGAAATTCGGCTGATGATATAAACAAAAACCTGCATGGAAAACAAAGAGTTAATAAACGAATTCTCTGAAGAAAGAGTCTGCGAATACAAAGGTCGCCGGTACTATGTCCGGGACAATGGTGCCGTCTATCGTCAATGTAAAGGAGACGGTGTGAGGCGTAAATGGGATGAGGAATGGACCTTCGGCAAGTATGACGAACGGTCTGGCTATATGCTTATTGGCCAGGAACGTGTTCATCGTATAGTCTGCTGTGCATATCATGGTGCACCAGTTGGTGATAGGAATGTTGCTGACCATATCGATATCAATCGTCGCAACAACAGACCAGATAATCTCCGCTGGGTGACCAAGCTTGAGAATACACTAAACAACCCTGTCACCAGAGCCAAGGTTGAACTCATCTGCGGCAGCATTGAAAACTTCCTAAAGAATCCGGAGCTGCTCTATGGCCATGAATCCGAAAATTCTAATTTCATGTGGATGCGTGCTGTTACCAAGGAAGAGGCCGAACGTTCACTAAAGCGATGGAACGAATGGGCTGCTAAGCCCGTTGAGGCACGGAAACCCAAAGGGCAGAGCGTGGGTGAATGGATTTACGAAGAAGAGAAACCTGTAGCAACAGCAAAGCCCAGTAACCGGCCTCGTTACGCCGGTCCCTATAGCTCTTGGGCAGAACACAAAGCAGCCATTGAGGAAGCTAACCAACGCTGGTACGAAGCACAGTATGGCTTAAAGGATTCCCTCACACCTTGTGCCAAGCAATTAAACTGGAAAACGCCTACCGAATTCCTCCTGTGCCCCACAGAAGGGCAGGAGAGGACCTTGCAAACCTATCTGGACAACCTGGTTGTTGGCAAACCCTTCTCTCGTTCACAATACAAGGATGGCGATGCTGTATTCAAAGTCGGATTCAATGAGGCCGACAATACTATCGTTGTACTTACTCACAACCAGAAAGTCGATGACGCAGGTCACGGCAAGCCCTGGTTCGTTTGCAGAATTTCAATTAGAGACGGTGCTTATGTCCACGAAAACCTGGGCTCATTTTTTGACCCCAACGGAGGCGAAAGAGAATTCACAGAAGCAATGGGAGAAGAGTGGACTGGCGGCGAAGTCTTTGATGACTATTGTTAGGCAGTCTGCACCCAATTCGCTTGAAATATAATCTTTCTTTTCAATGCCCTCCAAGCCCAAGCACCCCAAAAAACTCCGCATAACGGTAAAGGATTTCCTTCTCGCCAATCGCCGGGCGGCGCGGGAGGAGGACATCGCGCTTCACGGGCGACCGACTTCGTTCCGGAAGGCACTGCATAAATCCAAAAAGATCTACGACCGCAAGAAGTTCAAGAAGCAGACACTTGCCTCTGTAGAGGAATAGTGGAGAATTACTTGGTATTTCAAAAAGAAGTATTACCTTTGCAGAAAGGAAATATCCATGCCATTCTACGGATTGGCGAGCCGGAGATGTTTCTCCGCAGAGGTAGAGGAGGACGCTCCTCTGCTTTTCTTTATATACCCTCTCTAAACCCTCTCCATCATACAGCCAAACACTTTCAATATCACCCTTATTACTGACTTGCTCTTTTAGATGCTGAATCTTGCTGTTAATGGTTTTTTTAGTCACGTTAGTTCCACGGACATCTATCACAATATTACTGGATTGTTTGGCACCCCTTGATAGCATTCTTTCAATTTTCCCCATTTCAAAAGGGCGCTTATAACTCTCATATTCATAGAAATCTCCATCGACTAGCAAGTCGGGACATTTACGATAGTATCTTGTTCCAACTAAAGAACCGTAAACATCATGGTATAACGGGTCTTTATAATGAGTTGGCTTTAGTATTACCACAGTATGGCCCTTCCGTGCAAAACAGAACGCTATAGATAACAAATCATTATAATCCGGACTAGAATCATCTAATCCTACCATTACATAGACCTTTCCCTTATTAGGAAAAGATTGTAATAATACAGAACTCTTAGCGTCTAATTCCACCATCTCCCATAGGCCTTTGCGGAAGGAAAGGCCGCGCCAAGGAGATTTGGCCACGATCAGTTTTGTACCACTTGCAATAGGTTTCAATTGCATCTTGCAGCGTCCAGCCTGATGCACATTGAATCTGCCCACCTAAAAGGCTGGATACGCAGAAAGCGGTATGTTCTTGATAAGTGACCGGATCTAAAGCAGGAACTGTTAGAACCTTCAGCCGCACCTTTCCCATAATCAACAATAGTTTTACAGTTCCATTTGATCGTGGATGGAGAACCAGACAAGGCAAAATTACGAGTTTTCTTTCAATTATCAAATTGAAATATTCGTGGCTATTTATATCTTTGTAAAACTATGACATCCAGAACAAAAGGATTCGAACCGCTTCTCTGTGATGAGCCCCAAATCCTCATCCTCGGCACACTGCCTGGTGGGGAATCACTGGAGCATCGGCAATACTACTTTTCCAATTCCAACCGAATATGGAAGGTATTGTGCTATCTCACGGGAGAACCTATGCCGGCGGACTATACGCAAAAGAAAGCCCTTCTGGCGAAATACCACATTGTCCTTTGGGACTACTATGAATCCGCCATCCGGCCAGAAAGCAGCAATGACAAAGACATCCGGGACGGTCATCCCAACGATATACCAGCCTTCCTTGCCGCTCATCCTACCATCAAGACCATTGGCATCAACGGATTCGGGAAGTACAAAGAATTCGGCCACAAGATTGCGAGAGAGCTGGCGCAAAAACCGGCCCTTGCCGATGTCCGTGTACTCCGGATTCCGGAAACCAGTGGAAGCAACAAGAACTACGGCTGGGGATATGTAGAGAACCTTGCCCGGGAATGGGCGCATTTATTCGACTGACGCCTATGTTTGAAAATGAATCAGCTGCCGTCCGTGCTGGAATCGGCTTCCTGCAGGCCATGACCGAGAATGAGTACCTCCTCGATCCTACCTTTGACGTTCTGGACCTGGAAAGGAAATTGAACGAGATTCAGGCCGATGTCAACCGTCTCATCTCCAATCTTCCCGTTGAGGCCATTGACGATGATGAGGAGAGGGAGCAAGAGTACACGAGTGATTTCGAGGATAGCGAGGAACTTGAAGACGAGGTGGTCGAGTGCGAAAAGCTGATTGCCCAGGCCACCGAACTCTTGAAAACCGTCCGGGAACACTATCTTCCCAGCGAAGAAGCAATGGCTACCGTGTCTGCTAATTCGGCTCCAGCTCCTACATCCAGGAAGTACCGCTTGTCTGAAGACAGCCGATTCCGCCTCTTTGTTATCATTGCCTTGGCGCTGATTGTGATAGTGTCCCTGATACTTGGAGACTAACACTAAACAATCATCTAGTATGCCCTCCAAACCCAAGCACCCCAAAAAACTCCGCATAACGGAAAAGGATTTCCTTCTCGCCAATCGCCGGGCGGCGCGGGAGGAGGACATTGATATGACAAAAAAGAACTCGGAATCTTTGCAAAATTCTAGGAAAGGTGTATATTTGCCTTTGCAAAAATCGCGGAAAAGTGTATAAATGGCCACTCCAAAACTTTAGGATTCGTGATTATGAGAAGAAAGATTTACGATAAGTTGCTTCAGTGGAAGCAAGAGAAAAACGGCTCTACAGCTCTTATGATTGAGGGTGCACGCCGCGTTGGAAAGAGTTACATCGCGCAGGAATTCGCCCGCAATGAATATGACTCATTCATCCTCATCGATTTCAGCAAAGCTCCGCAACGGGTAAGAGGGTGGTTCGACGAGTATCTGGAAGATGTCGATACGCTCCTCCAGAATATACAACTACACTATAAGAAACAGCTTGTACCTCGCAAATCCCTGATTATCTTCGACGAGGTCCAGAAATGTCCCAAAGCCCGCGAAGCGATCAAGACACTGGTGGAAGATGGTCGCTTCGACTATCTGGAGACAGGGTCCCTGATATCTATCAAAAAAAACGTGGAGAACATTGTCATTCCATCCGAGGAGGACGGTATTGATATGTATCCTATGGACTTTGAGGAATTCCTTTGGGCTATGGGCAATGAAGTCTTGATGCCTTTTATTCGGCAGCAGTTTGAAAAATGCAAACCGATGGGCGATTTTCATCGGGAAGCATTGCATTATTTTCGCCAGTATCTCATCGTTGGAGGTATGCCACAAGCTGTCGCCGAATACGCATCTTCTCGTGATTTTACTAAAGTTGACGCCGTCAAGCGCCAGATTCTGCGCCTCTACAAGAACGACATAAAAAAATACGCAGGAGGCCTGACGACCCGCGTCAGCGCTATTTATGACGCCATCCCCGGACAACTCCAGAAGAAAGAGAAGCAGTTCACCCTCTCTGCCCTCAAGGATGAGGCCCGTATGCGCGAATACGATAGCGCCTTCTTCTGGTTAGATGACGCCAAATTGGTGAATATCTGCTACAACACCACGGCTCCCAACATCGGTCTCCAACTCAATGAAGACCGCACTACCCTCAAATGCTTCTTCTGTGACACCGGACTGCTCATATCCCTGGCATTTAGTGCCCGTGGCATCGTTACCAATGAGATCTACCAGAAACTTATGTTTGACAAGTTGGAACTCGACGAAGGAATGTTGGTAGAAAATATCGTTGCTCAGATGCTCAAAACCGCAGGCAGCAAACTATTCTTCTATAACAGCTACGATAAGGAAGAGGCAGATAACCGTATGCAGATTGATTTCCTTATCCAAAAGGAAATTGTCACTTCCCGGCACAACATTTCCCCTATTGAGGTAAAAAGCAGCACAAACTATACGCTCAAATCCATCAAGAAGTGTATTAAAAAGTTTGGCCAGTATCTTTCTACGCCTTATGTCTTGCATACTAATGATGTAGAGCAAAAAGACGGGCTGACTTATCTTCCGCTATATATGACACCACTTCTATAGTATGACAAAAAAGCAAAAGGAACTCATCTCCCGCATAGAAGCGATGGAGGCATGCTATCAGGAAGTGAAGCGCGTTTTGGGAGAGTTGGAGAATAACCTTTCCATCCTCCGCGATTATATGGAGTCCGGCCAGTGGCAGAAGGATTTCGAGGCGGACGAGGCGGGGCTGATCCCTCAGGACCTTCCGAGAGAGGTCCTTTCCGAGGATGCGCTATATAATCTTCTGGCAGAAGTCGACGAGGTGCGTGCCGTCAATGATGACAATTCCCTCGATGGGCAAAGTAAGAAAAGGGCGTATGACCTTTTTGATAGTGGCTTGATGAACTCTCTGGAACCGGGAACGATTCAGTGCTTGCAGCAGATTCATGCCTACATCTTTGGCGGCCTGTATGATTTTGCGGGTCAGATTCGCACTAAGAATATAAGCAAAGGCGGTTTTTCCTTTGCTAATGCCATTCATCTGCATCAAAGTCTCAAGAATATCGAGCAGATGCCTGAAGCAACATTCGACGAGATTGCGGACAAATATGTTGAGATGAATGTAGCTCATCCTTTTATGGAAGGCAACGGCCGCAGCACCCGTATCTGGCTGGACCTGATGCTTAAGCATTCATTAAAGAAATGCGTAGATTGGAGCCAGATAGACAAGAATAGTTATTTGGATGCTATGCGTCGCAGCGTTGTAGATTCCGCGCCCATAAAAGCTCTTCTTGGTTGCGCTTTAACGGAGAAAATCGATGACCGCGAAACCTTTATGAAAGGTATAGATTATTCTTATTATTACGAAGAAGCATAGAGCAAGAAGCTCTTCAAGTAGCATCTGCTATCATCGGCATCAGTTTGGGAAAGGCTTCATCCGGGAGAGGCCGGTGGTAGGCCATATCGTACACGTAGGGCACTTTGACTGCATAATATGGCAAGATGCGCCTAGTGGCGGCGGCTATGCTTTCGGCATCTTCCGTGCCCAGATAGGCGGAGATGAATATGCTCCAATGGGCTTTGAGGATCTCCGGCTTAACGTGAAACAGATTCTCGGCACGGGCCGGATCCATATTGTTGCACATCGTCCAAAGCACCCCCAGATCCCATTCGGGCACCCCGTAGCCGAACTCCCCTACATCTATCCACAGGGTTTTCTCCCCGTCGGTAATGATGTTGCCTATGTGAAGATCGCCGTGCACGCAGGTGGGAGTGTCCGGCACCGTCTCCAGAAATGCCATGGCGCGGCGCTTGTACTCCTCGGGCACGAGGTTCTTTTCCTGATAGAAGCGGATGAGCGCTTGTTTGTAGGACCGCACCCGGGAGGTACCTGCCGGAGTCGTGTGGATCTTGCGGGCTTCCCTTGCAAATGCGATTGAGATTTCCTCCAGGCGTTCGGGCTCCTGGGAGATGATTCTAGTGAAGGATCGTTTACCCGGAACCAGTTCATACTCAGCGCCATAGCGCTCTCCATCCGTAACCAGGCGGTAGGGCTCCGGCGTAGGGATGCCCAGGTCGAAAACCATGCGGGCGGTCAGGAATTCATCCCGTGCCCTGTCGGCCTCGAATCCCGGATTGTAAAGTTTTACCATAGTCAGGCGCGTCTTGTGGGTATAAGAAACCGCTGTTCCACCTTCCCCGGTGCGGGTGTAATCGTTCAGGTTGATAAGTTCGTATTCCTTAGCCATAGCAGATAGTACTTATATTTGCAAATATACTTTGTTTTGCACTACCACCATGCTCCGGACCAATACGAAGTGTGAGATTTTTTTAGTATTTTTGGCAATTATTATAACCGAACCTTTATGAAGCCGAAACTGGACGCTCATTCCGAAGCCATTTTGGAGGAATACCGCAGCAAGTTGCCTGTGTTCGAAGATCTTTCCGCCCGTGCCACCAAAGAGATAAAGGAGATGCTGGCCTCGGCCGGCATAATCGTGGCGGCGGTGGAATCAAGAGTTAAGACGGAGTCGTCGCTTGCGGGGAAACTCGAACTCAAAGGTTCCAAATACTCCTCGATTTCCGACATCACCGACATCGTCGGCCTCAGGGTGATAACCTTCTACATCGACGACGTCGACAAGGTGGCCTCTCTCATAGAAAGGCTTTTCGAAATTGACTGGGAGAACAGCGTAGACAAGCGCAAACTCCATGAAATCGACAGTTTCGGATATCTCTCCCTGCACTATATCTGCAGCTACAAAGGCTCCGACATCCGTTTCGAGGTGCAGCTCCGCACGGTGCTCCAGCACGCCTGGGCCAACATGAACCACGACACCGGTTACAAGTCCGGCGTGGAAGTGCCCAGGGAGTATCTGCGCAATCTCGGCCGTCTGGCAGGTATGCTGGAACTTGCCGACGAGCAGTTCAGCCGCATCCGTTCCGAACTCACGGACTACCGCCGCAGGGTGCAGGCGCTGGTCGCATCCGGCAATCTGGACGATGTCCTGCTGGACGGCGACACTTTCCGCAGTTATCTCGACCTGGGCCCCTTCGATACCCTCAACCGCAAGATAGCCGCGGTCAACCAGGCCGAAATCCAGGAAGTCTCCCTCATGCCCTATCTCCCGGTATTCAAGAATATCGGCTGCAAGACGCTCGGGGACATCGACCGCATCATCAAGAAGTATTCCGACGGAGCCTTCCAGATAGCATGCTACCAGCTGGGGCTCACGGACCTCGACATCATCGCATCTTCGCTCGGCCCCCAGGACCTCTGCATCGCATTCCTCCTCAAGAGCGGCATAGGCAAAGCCGGGATCCGCATGCTCTTCGACGCCCTCAACGGCCCTTCGGAGGGCAATGACATGATAGCGGAAATGCTTATGGAGCAGGCGCAGGACCTTCCTTTCATGAATCAGTAAACAGTATACGATATGAACCTCAACGAACACTTCGTAATCACCATCAGCCGCGAGGTTGGTTCCGGCGGCAGGACCATCGGACGCAGCCTTGCCGAAAAACTCGGCGTGCGCTTCTGCGACAAGAATCTCATCAACTCCTTGGTGGAGAAGTTCGATCTTTCCGCCCGGAATATCGAAATGATAAAGGGGCAGAAGAAGAACTGGCTCGCCGATATCCTGCAGCGTGTGACCCCCGTTCCCCACGCCGGAGCCCTCGGCTCCACAGGTCAGGAATTCGCCCCCGCTGTCACCAACGATGAACTCTTCCGCGCCGAATCCGAAATCCTCAAGGAGATTGCAGCGCAGGAGTCCTGCATCATAGCCGGCCGTTCCGGGTTCTTCATCCTCAGGGACTGCCCCAACAAATTGGACATCTTCATCCGTTCCTCCCTCTCCACCCGCATCAGCAGGATAATGGGCAGGCAGGACATCAGCAAGGAAGAAGCCGAGAGGGTAATTGAAAGGGTGGATACCATGCGCGAGAATTATGTGCGCCGGTACACCGGCACCAGCCGATACGATGCGCGCAATTACGACCTCGTGCTCAATGTCGACGGCCTCAGCACAGAGGAGGCTGTAGACATCATCCTGAAGTATATCGAAGACAGTTCGAAGTAAAATGGCCAACAAACCCCTCGACACATCCCTGCTCGACAGGGCTATAATCTATGCCGTGCATGCCCATGCAGGCACCGAGAGACGCGGAAAGGGCTTCCCCTACATAGTACATCCAATGGAGGCGGTAGAAATAGTTGCCACCATGACATCCGACCAGGATCTTCTGGCAGCCGCGGTCCTTCACGATGTGGTGGAAGACACCGATGCTACCGTTGAAGACATCCGCGCCGAATTCGGCGACAGGATTGCGGGCCTGGTGGCTTCGGAGAGTGACACTTTCGAGGATGGAGTGAGCGAGGAGGACAGCTGGCACTCTCGCAAGAAGGCCGCCATCGAGCGCCTTGCACGCGCTTCCCATGATGCCAAGATGGTGGCGCTCGGGGACAAACTCTCCAACATGCGGGCCATCGCCCGCGACTATGCCGTGAAGGGAGATTCTTTCTGGAACATCTTCCATGCCAAGAATCCTGCAGACCATGAATGGCATTACCGCGGCCTTGCAGAGTCCCTGCGGGAACTTGAAGACACATTTGCATTCAAAGAATTCGAAAATCTGATCGACCAGGTATGGAAGCACTGAAAATATCCCTTGACGACTACGTCCTCTCCGGCGGAGGGGCCAATGGCGAAAGTTACGACCACAGGACGGATCCGTCCGTAATGCTCAAACTCTACTTCCCCGGGAAAATACAGCAGCCGCTGGATGAGATGCTGCTTGCCCGCAAGGTATACGGTCTCGGCATCCCTACTCCCGAACCCGGCGAGTATGTCGTAACCGAAGACGGCCGCTACGGCATACGTTTCCACCGCATACTGGGAAAGAAGTCCTACTCGCGGGCGACCGCCGACGAACCTGGGAAACTGGACAACTTCGCGTCCGAATTCGCGCAGATGTGCCTCCAGCTACACTCCACGAAGGTGGACACCACCCAGTTCGAGAATGTAAAGGAACGCTATTACCGCCTGCTCGCGGAGAATCCTTTCTTCAGCACGGCCGAAAAGGACAAAATCGGCAAGTTCATCGCCGACACTCCGGACGAGGACACCGCCATCCACGGCGACCTGCAGTTCAGCAACGCCATTTTCACCGGCGACAAACGCTATTTCATCGACCTCGGCGACTTCTGCTACGGCAATCATCTCTTCGACGTCGGGATGGTGTATGTCTGCTGCTGCCTCAGCGACGAGGAGTTCATCAAGGAGACCTTCCATATGCCCAAATCCCTCTCCACGAAGTTCTGGCAGAGTTTCGTTCCCGCCTACTTCGGAGAAAGCGCCGGCATAAAAGAAACAGAGGAACTGATACGGCCCTATGCCGGACTGAAGACCATCATCATAGAGAGGGACACCAAGCGCCCCATGCCTGAGTTCCGCGCAGCCTTAGCCTCCATCTTATGAAAATCAAACAAACCCTCGACAAAGTGCTCCTTAGGCAGTCGGCGAGAGCAGGTTTGCTGCTGGTGATCGTGGCGGCCGCAACCCTGGAGGCCACCGGCATAGTGCAATACTATTTCTCGCAGAAAGGCATTCGCGAAGAAGCCACCTTGCGGGCCGAGAGCCAGTTGGAAGCCACCAAACTCAAGATTATCAACATTGTAGACCAGGCCGAGGCGGCCGTACGCAACAGTATGTGGCTTGCCCAGTGGGCATTGAGCACTCCTGACAGCCTGCAGGCCGTTTCGCGCCGCATTGTGGAGAACAATCCGCTGATAGTCGGTTCGACTGTCGCCCTTGTCCCGGGATACGACAAAAAACATCCTCTCTTCTCCCCCTACTGCTTCCAAGCCCCGGGAGAGACAACCATCCATGTTTCCAGCCTCGCGACCGAAGAATACAACTATCCCGGACAGGAGTGGTTCACCAAGCCACTGGAACTCCAGACCGGCTACTGGTCCGAGCCTTACATCGATGTGGGCGGCGGGGATATCCTGATGACTACCTATTCCGTGCCCCTGCGCGATATGGACGGCAGGATTGCCGGAGTGCTCACCGCCGATATCTCCCTTGACTGGCTGACGGATCTCGTGGGCAACGTGCAAGTCTATCCTAACGCTTTCAGCATGATGATCAGCCGCAGCGGCCAGATTATGGTCTGCCCTGCAGAGTCTCTGGTCATGCGCAGGACAGTCCAGCAGGTGATTGCAGATATGGACGACACCGCCGCTTTCGCTGGCGTCAACCGTTCAATGCTGGCGGGAGAGCGCGGCAACGCCGTGGTGCGTTACAATAAAAACACCACCCATATCTTCTACGCTCCGGTCGAAAAGACGGGCTGGTCCATGTCCATAATGGTTCCGGATTCCGAGATCTACGGAAATATCCGCAAGGTCGGCATGATCGTCAAACTTCTGCAACTGCTTGGCTTGCTGATGCTTATCCTCATCCTCCGGGCGGTTGCCAGAAACCAGTTGAAGTACGCCGAACTCAACGAAAGGAAGGAACGCATCGAGAACGAACTTCACATCGCCAGCGGCATACAGATGTCCATGATTCCAAAGATATTCCCTCCTTTCCCCGAGAGGAAGGATCTGGACATGGCCGCTACGATCGTACCCGCCAAGGAGGTCGGTGGCGACCTCTACGACTTCTATATCCGGGATGAGAAACTCTTCTTCTGCATAGGGGACGTCAGCGGCAAGGGTGTGCCCGCATCGCTGGTCATGGCCGTCACGAGAAGCCTCTTCCGCACAGTATCCGCCCATGAGAGTTCGCCCCAGCGCATCCTCACCACCATGAACGATTCGATGTCGGAGGTGAACGAGAGCAATATGTTCGTCACTTTCTTCGTCGGCATCCTCGACCTCGCGAGCGGTCACCTGCGCTACTGCAACGCCGGCCACAACGCACCGCTCCTTCTTACGGACGCCAAGCGCCCGTTGCCTGTGGAAGCAAACCTGCCGCTGGGTGTCCTCCGCGGTTTCTGCTTCAAGGAGCAGGAGACCGACATGCGATACGACGACGCGATCTTCCTCTATACCGACGGACTCACCGAGGCTGAGAACAGCCAGCACGAACTCTTCGGAGAAGAAAGGATGTACAAAGTGCTCTCCACAAGGCGTCCTTCCGATGGACAGATGGCCGCGATGAAAGAAGCCGTCCGCGATTTCGTGGGCGAAGCACCCCAGAGTGATGACCTCACAATGCTCTTCATCCATTTCCTCCCTGATGGCGAGCCGGAGAAGACCGAGCGCCATCTGATCCTGCACAACGACATCCAGCAGATTCCCCAACTTGCCGAATTCGTAGAGACGATAGCAGGCGAGAAGAAACTCGACCAGGCCACCGCCATGAACCTCAACCTTGCGCTCGAGGAGGCTGTGACCAACGTGATAATGTATGCATATCCCGAAGGCTCCGACGGGCTCGTGGACGTCGAGGCCATCCTCCGTAAGGATAGTCTCGAGTTCATCATAAGCGACAACGGCGTACCCTTCGATCCTACTGCAGCCCCCGATGCCGACGTCACCCTTGGCGCCGAAGAGCGCCGCATTGGAGGTCTTGGGATCTTCCTTGTGCGCAAGATAATGGATTCTGTCAACTATGCCAGAAAAGATGGAAAGAACATCCTGTCAATGATAAAAAAGATTTAACCAATATGGAAGTTACTGTCAATAAACAAGAAGGCAAGACCGTAGTTGTTCTTGCCGGCCGTCTGGACACACCGTCGTCACAAGAAGTCATGAGTACCCTCGAGCCGGTGGTTGCCGATGCCAAAGGCACCATCGTTCTCGATTGCAAGGATCTGGAATACATCTCCAGTTCCGGACTCAGGATTTTCCTCACCGTGCGCAAAGCGGCAGCGGCCCAGGGTGGAAACGTGATAGTCAAGGGCATGAGCGATTCCATCCGGAGCATCTTCATAATGACCGGATTCCTCAACTTGTTCCAGATAGAGGCGTAGGGAAAACCTACTTCATCTTTGTTTTATATCGTGTGGGAACTTTTCCGGCGGCAATCCGCTGGAGTTTCTTCATGACCAGTTTCTTGCGGATGGGGGCGACCAGGTCCGTGAACAGCACGCCGTCGAGGTGGCTGAATTCGTGCTGTATCATGCGGGCGGCGAAGTTGTCGAACTCCTCCACGTGCTTTTCAAGATTTTCGTCGTAATACTCGACCTTAATCTTTTTGGGGCGGACCACGTCGCAGTACACTCCGGGAACGCTCAGACAGCCCTCGTTGTAGGTACAGGTCTCTTCGCTTTCCTCGAGCACCACGGGGTTCACGAATGTACGCTTGAATCCCTTGAGATAGTCATAGATATCGGACATCACGTCACCGTCAACCACCACCACGCGCACGCTCTCCCCTATCTGGGGGGCCGCAAGGCCACAGCCTTCACTCTCGGCGAGGGTGTCCCAGAGGTCGGTTACGAGTTGTTTGATCTCATCTTTCTTCCCGGTATCCGCAGGAAGGGCCTTCTCGCGGAGCACTCCGGATCCGTATAAATAAATAGGTCGTATCATTTGCTGTCCTTTTTTCTGTCCAAATAACTCTGGAGGATGATGGCTGCGCTGATTTTGTCGACAGACTCCTTCTTGCGCCTGTCACTCTTCTTCATGCCCCCGTCTATCATCGCCCGGTGGGCCAGCACGGAGGTGAAGCGCTCGTCTTCCAATTCCACGGGAATGGAGGGGAAATGCTTCGCAAGTTGCTTCAGGAACACATCCACATCAGCAGCAGCCTCAGCCGGCTTGCCGTTCAGGTTCATGGGATATCCCACCACGAAGCAAACAACAGTCTCGGAGATGGTCAATTTTTGAAGATAATCTATTATCTTTGCAGTTACCACGGTTTCGAGCGGAGATGCAAAGATGCCAAGCGGGTCACTCATTGCGACACCCACTCTTGCACGTCCGTAGTCGATACCTATCATCCTGTCCATCGGGGTGCAAATTTACGAATAATATGGGAAAAAGAAATTCCTCTGATTGGAATAAAGTGTACCGGCTCACGCTGGTCGAGGACAAGACTCATCTCCGGATCAAGTTCTGGAGGTTCTCCAGGCTGGGCTTCGTACTCATAGCCCTGACTGTGCTGGTGGTCACTACCCTGTTCTACTGGTCCATCATCTCTTTCACTCCCCTGCGCACTACCGTGCCGGGATATCCCGATGAGCACTTCAAGCGCGGAGCCATAGCTAACGCCCTGAAGATAGATTCCCTTGAGAACGAGATGACACGCTGGGCACTTTACGCCGGCAACCTCAGCCGCATCCTGGCAGGAGAAGAAACCATAGGGGCCGACAGCCTCCTGAAGAGCAACACCAAAGAGTATCTCCGCAAACTCAGTGATGCCGAAATCGCCCGGGGAGATTCCCTGCTCCGCACGAGCGTTGCCAGCGCCGAGCAGTTCAGCATCTCGAACCACAAACGCGCACTCCCTCTTGAAGGGCAGCACTTCTTTTCGCCTCTGAAGGGCACGGTATCACAGCCGTTCGATGCAATCCTACACCCTGCCGTGGACATCACGGCTCCTGCCGGAGCAGTGGTCAGCTCCGTGCTGGACGGCACGGTCATATTTGCAGACTGGACCGACACCCACGGTTACTCCATTGCCATACAACACGAAAGCGGCATAATATCCTTCTATAAACATAACCAGAAACTCCTCCGTAAAACCGGTGATAAAGTGAGCGCCGGCACTCCCGTTGCTCTTGTGGGCAGCACCGGATCCCTTATCGAAGGTGACCATCTTCACTTCGAACTCTGGCACGAAGGAGAACCTATCGATCCCGCCCGCTACTGTAAATTCTGATTCTGCGTGAAAAGAAAAATCGCAATACTCGGTTCCACCGGTTCCATCGGCACCCAGACACTGGACATAGTGCGCCAGCACAGGGACCTTTTCGAGGTCGAACTTATATCCGCCAACAATAGTGTGGACCTCCTGATTTCCCAGGCAAAGGAATTCGACGTCAACAACGTGGTCATCTGCAATCCGGACAGTTACTCTGTTGTGGCAGAAGGCCTTAAAGACAGCGACTGCAAGGTGTTCGCCGGCATCGGCAGCCTGTGCTCCCTCGCGGCCGCGGAAGATATCGACATAGTTGTCGGCGCGATGGTCGGTTTCAGCGGCCTGAGGCCCACTCTCGCTGCGCTCGAAGCCGGCAAGATCGTGGCTCTCGCGAACAAGGAGACTCTGGTCGCCGCCGGCAGCATAGTCACCCGCACCATGCGCGAGCATAACGCGGTCATCCTTCCTGTTGATTCCGAGCACTCAGCCATCTTCCAGTGTCTGCTCGCCGCCCAGGGGAACGCTGTAGAGAAGATACATCTCACCGCATCCGGTGGGCCTTTCCGCACCTGGAGCAAGGAGCAGATTGCCTCTGCCACCGCCGCCCAGGCGCTCAAGCATCCCAACTGGAGCATGGGGGCTAAGGTCACAATCGACTCTTCCACAATGATGAACAAGGGATTCGAGGTGATAGAGGCGCGCTGGCTCTTCGACATCCCGGTAGACAGGATAAATGTGGTAGTGCATCCCGAGTCCGTTATCCATTCCATGGTGGAATTCGAGGACGGCGCGGTCATCGCCCAACTGGCTAGCCCGGACATGCGCGAGCCCATAGGTTTCGCCCTAAGTTTTCCCAACCGTATCCCGGTCGGGAACAAGAAACTGGATTTCGGGGAGTTGGGTCATCTGACTTTCGCTAATGCCGACCTTGACCGCTTCCCCTGCCTCGGTCTGGCCTACGAAGCCATAAAACGCGGCGGCAACGCTCCCTGTGCACTTAATTCCGCCAACGAAGTCGCAGTCGCGGCCTTCCTCCGGGGGCAGATCGGGTTCTATGACATCGCCCGCTTGTGCGAACGTGCGCTGGATGGCTCGGATTTTGTTGTAGACCCTTCGCTCGACGACATCTTCGCAACTCACGAACAGACTGCGGAAAAAATCCGGGCATACATCCGATAATGGTATTCTTGATGAAGTTCCTGCAAGTAGTACTTGCTCTTTCCATACTTATCGTGGTGCACGAATTCGGGCACTTCACTTTCGCGAAACTGTTCCGCATCCGCGTGGACAAGTTTTTCCTGTTCTTCGATGCCGGCGGCACCTTCCTCTTCAGCACCAGGCGCAGCAAGTGGTTCACCCGCCTCTGCCCATCCGCGCTCAAGTGGGAAACCGAATACGGCATAGGCTGGCTCCCGCTTGGGGGCTACTGCAAGATCGCAGGCATGATAGACGAGAGCATGGACCTGGAGCAGATGAAGCGCAAGCCGCAGAGCTGGGAATTCCGCACGCACAATCCCTGGCAGCGCCTGCTGGTCATGGCCGGAGGTGTACTCTACAACTTCATCTTCGCCATCCTCGCTTTCAGCCTGATCATGGCCATCTGGGGAGAGAGTTACATCCCCAACAAGGGGACGAAGATCTATCCCAATGACCTTGCGCAGGAGATGGGATTCCGCGCGGGGGACGAGATACTCTCTTTCGACGACTATGTGCCGGAGAATTTCGGTATGCTGCAGGCGGATCTCGCACGCAGGAAGGTGCGTCAGGCCAGGGTTCTTCGCGGCAGCGACACCCTTACCCTCTATATCGACGGGGCGATGCTGGGAGATGTGCTGGGCACGCCAATGATGTTCGACCTTGCAGTCCCCTTCTGCATAGATTCGGTGGCTGCGGACGGCGTAAATGCCGGCAGCGGACTGCTCAAGGGCGACCGCATCACCGCCGTCGACTCTCAGGAGGTCAGATTCCTGCAGGACGGACGTAAGATATTCTCCGCCAAACTGGGGCAGACAGTGGAAGCCGTCGTTTCCAGAGGCGGAGAGGATATCATCATGCCTTTGCAGGTGGACAGTCTCGGGCGCATCGGCGTCTATATGCAGAACCCGCAGATAATCACACGGAAATACCATGGGCTGCAGGCTCTTCCGGCAGGATTGAAGTTCACCGTCAGCACCATCGGAGGCTATCTCAGGGATCTGCGCCTGCTGGCTACGCCCTCTTCCGGAGCATACAAGTCCGTGGGTAGTTTCATCGCCATAGGCCAGGTTTTCCCTTCGGTCTGGGACTGGTACCAGTTCACTTTCCTGCTTGGACTGTTCTCCATCATGCTCGGGGTGATGAACCTGCTCCCCATACCGGGGCTGGACGGCGGACACATCGTGTTTACATTATTTGAGATTGTCACCGGGCGCAAGCCATCCGACCGTTTCATGGTCGCCGCCCAGATGGTCGGCATGGTCCTCCTGCTGGGGCTCATGCTGCTCGCCTTCGGCAACGACATAGGAAGATTGATACATTAAGTTAATATGAAAAGAATCCTTACCATCGTTTCCGTCCTGCTCGCGCTTGTCTCCTGCGGAGGCAGGCAGAAGGCGCTGCTTCCCAATGTGAGCGGCAAGGCAGGAGAAGTCCTGGTCGTAATCGAAAAAAACGACTGGGAGGGTGCTGTGGGCAATGCTACGCGGGACCTTCTCGCATGCGACTGCCCGTGGTTCATGATGCGGGAGCCTCTCTACTCCCTGAGCAATGTCACCCACAGTGGCTTTGCCGATATCTTCAAAGTCCACCGCAACATAGTGTTTTTCGACATCGATCCCCAGGTGGCAAGCATCGGTGTCAAGTACCTGCAGAACGTATGGGCTTCGCCCCAGGCGGTGGTGAACATCTCCGCTCCGGACACGCAGACCGCGACCGAACTGCTGCAGAGCGAAGGAGCAAAGATCGTGTCCTTCATCGAGCAGGCTGAGCGCGACAGGGTGATACGCAACACCATGCGCTACGAAGAAAAGGATCTGGCGGTCATGGTGGCCGACATCTTCGGAGGATGCTTGCACTTTCCTACCGGATATCAGTTCAAGAAGAAGACTTCCGATTTCATCTGGATTGCCGATGAGAAACAGTACACCATCCAGGGAGTCTTCGTATATCGCTATCCCGCACTCGGCACCAAGGGCGACTTCAGCAAGGCCAACATCATCGCCCACCGCAACGAGGTGCTGCGCAACAATGTGCCGGGCATGTTCGACAACACCTACATGACAACCGGCACCGTGCCGAACCCTTCGATCGAGTACCTGAAGTATCAGGGGAGGGATTTCGTACAGACCCGCGGATACTGGGAAGTGGCTAACGATTATATGGGCGGACCTTTCGTTTCGCATTCGTTCTACAGCCCCGACGGAATATATGTAATTGTGTGCGACGCATTCGTGTATGCACCGAAATACGACAAGCGTCAGTATCTCCGTCAGGTTGAATCTTTGCTGTATTCGTGGGAGTGGAAAGAAAAAAGGAACGAAAATTAGTTGATTAATAAAAAAATATTCGTACCTTTGCACTCCTTTGAAATGCTGGTGGGTTCGTATAACGGTTAGTACTCAGGATTTTCATTCCTGCAATAGGAGTTCGATTCTCCTACCCACTACTGAAAATTATAAAAAAGTATAACAATGGCAAACAACGCATCAGCAGAGAAAGCCAATCGCCAAGGCGAAAGGCGGAAATTGCATAACAGGTATTATGCAAAGACTACCAGGAATGCCATCCGCGCAATCCGTACGACAACCGATAAGAAAGCAGCAGAGGCAGAGGCTCCCAAGGTTTACGCTATGATCGACAAACTTGCAAAGCAGGGTGTCATCCACAAGAACAAGGCTTCGAACCTCAAGAGCGGTATCGCGCTGTACATCAACAAACTTTCTTAATTCACACAGGGCGCGGCTGAGTCCGCGCCTTTTTTTCGAGAAGTAGCGCAGTTGGTAGCGCACCACGTTCGGGACGTGGGGGTCGGGCGTTCGAGTCGCCTCTTCTCGACAAAAGCGGGCCAAAAGCCCGCTTTTGTCGTCGAAGGGGCGACCAGCCGCCCATTTTTTAGGGGCTCTGCCCCTAAAGTACCCCGATCACCCACGCACGCCTACGGCTTTAATGAGGGGACTACTTGTTCTGCTCGGCGACGGAGGCTTCGTGGATGGTATTGAAGATGCGCTTGACAAACCCGGCGTCAAGGCCGTAGGAAGAGGCCGATTCGGCGACCTTCTCGAGGACCTCGTCCCAACGCCCGGGCTGGACGATCGCAACGCTGTTCTCTTTCTTCAGGTCACCTATCGCACGGCTGACTTTCATTCGGGATGCCAGGGTGAAAACCAGATTCTCGTCAAGCACGTCGATCTGGGCACGCAGGCGCGAAAGGTTCTCGTTGAACTCTTCGTCGGATGTGACGGCGTCGCGGACCACCAGGCTCTGGAGCAATTCTATGAGGGCGGAGGGGGTAAGTTGCTGGGCGGCATCGCTCAGGGCGCAGGACGGATCGCAGTGCGATTCAATCATCAGGCCGTCCAGGCCGAGGTCCATCGCGCGCTGCGACAGCTCGAAAAGATATTCCCTCTTGCCTCCCATATGGCTGGGATCCGCAAACATGGGAAGTTCGGGATAGCGGGCGCGAAGTTCAACCGCCATCTCCCATTGGGGAGCATTGCGGTATTTGATCTTGGATGCGGTAGATACTCCGCGATGGATCGCCCCGAGTTTGCGGACACCCTGGGCGGCCAGGCGCTCGAAAGCCCCGATCCATAAATCAAGGTCGGGATTCACCGGGTTCTTCACCAGCACAGGGATGTCGGTATCGCGCAGCGCTTCGGCGATTTCCTGCACGAGGAAGGGATTGGCGGTGGTGCGGGCACCGAGCCAGACCATGTCCACTCCGTGCTTCAGGCATTCGAACACATGACGTTCGTTGGCCACTTCCGTACAAATGCGCATCCCGTATTCCTTGCGGACCTTCTGCATCCACTTGAGGCCAGGCACGCCTGCCCCTTCGAAACTTCCCGGATGCGTGCGAGGCTTCCATATTCCGGCACGGAAAACATTGATGCCTATAGCCTTGAGGCCGCGGGCTGTTTCCATTACCTGTTCTTCACTCTCGGCACTGCAGGGGCCGGCCACCACGCATGGACGCGGAGGCAGATGGAAGAATCCCCAGTCATTGAGGGGGACGATGTCGAACTTTGCTGCCATTATCTGATGATGCGTTTAATCTTGTTGCCTTCCGCGATAAGTTCCCGTATCTTTTCTTCGTCATAAGCATCTATGGCTGAACGGAATTCCTTCATCTTGTCTATATATGTATCTATGACGCGGAGTACGTTGTCGTGATTCAGGGCGAGTATCGGCACCCACATGTCCGCGCTGCTCTTAGCCAGACGCACGGTAGAAGAGAAACCGCCGGACGCAAGGTCGAAAATGTGTTTTTCGTCCTTTTCCTTGTCGAGCACGGTGAGAGCCAGTGCGAAGGAGGTGATGTGCGAAATATGCGACACATAGGCCACGTGCATGTCATGGGCATCGCTGCGCATGTAGGTAACCCTCATGTTCAACGCGTCGTAGAGTTGCTCGACGAGGCGCACGGCTTTGGGAGAAGATTCCTCGACATCGCAGAGTATGCAGGCACGGCCGTCGAAGAGCCCGGGCATAGCCGCCCAGGGACCCGAATATTCGGTACCGGCCATGGGATGGGTAGCTACGTACTGTCCCCGTGCCTGATGTCCTGCCGCTACCTGGCACATGGCCTCCTTGACGGAGCAGACATCGATTACCACCTTTTCAGTACCGGCAACCTTGTCCAGCACCTGCGGAAGAAGTTTGCATGCGGCCCCGACGGGAATGGCCAGCACGATTATGTCCGATTCCGCAACACACTCGTCCAGGCCGGCGATGCTGTCAGCCAGACCTATGCGAAGGGCTGCTTCGGCATTCACGCTCACGTTTTCAACACCTATGACCTTCGCTGCAAATCCGCGTCCCCGAAGGTCCAGCCCCATGGATCCGCCGATCAGGCCGAGTCCGATAATACCTACGTTCATAATACGGCTTTTATCTTTTCAAGAGCACGTCCCAATTTCTCCACGGTGGCGCAGAGCGAAACGCGCAGATATTTTTCTCCATTATGCCCGAAGATGAATCCAGGAGTAATGAACACTCCCGCTTCGTGCAGCAGTTTGTCGGAAAGCGCCACGGGATCGACGCCCTCCGGCACCCGTCCCCAGAGGAAAAGCCCCTGAGAATCAGGGTTGTAGCGAACTCCCAGGGCATCGAATATGCGGCCTGCGGCAACCCTTCTGCGCCGGTACTCCGCATTCAGGTCCGCGAACCATTCCGGGCCCTGCGAAAGGGCCTCCACGGCAGCAAGTTGCAGAGGGCGGAAAATACCGGAATCCAACTGGCTCTTGACTTTCAGGATCTCATATATGACATCGGAAGACGAGGCGACCATTCCTATGCGCCAGCCTGCCATGTTGTGTGCCTTGCTGAGGGAGTTCAGTTCCAGGCAGCATTCCTTTGCTCCCGGAACAGAGAGTATGGAATAATGATCCTCGGTCAGGATGAAACTGTAGGGATTGTCGTTGCAGATCATGATGCCATGCCTGCGTCCAAAGTCCACAAGTTTCTCATAGAGGGCGGGATCAGCCGGAGCGCCCGTAGGCATGTTCGGATAGTTCGTCCACATCATCTTCACCCCGCTCAGGTCGGAAGCCTCCAGGGCCTCCAGATCCGGCTGCCAGCCAAGGGCCTCGACAAGGTCGTAAGTCACTATCTCCGCCTCGCAAAGGCGGGCTGCAGAACTGTAGGTGGGATAACCGGGATCCGGCACCAGCACCTTGTCGCCCCTGTTCAAGAAAGCGAGCGAGGTGATAAGTATACCCTCCTTGGAGCCGGTCAGGGGCTGGATTTCGGAAGAAGGGTCCAGCTGCACACCATACCAGCGCCCATACCACCCGGCAAAGGCTTTTCGCAGTTCGGGGATACCGATGTAGGGCTGATAAGCATGCACTCCGTCCTGCACGGCGGAAGAGCAAAGGGCGTCAATCGAGGCCTGCGGGGGACGTCCGTCGGGCGAGCCGATGCCAAGGTTGATGACTGGCTCGGTGCGGCCGTCCGCGTTCATAGCGGCTATCTCCCGGTTCTTTTTCGAGAAGTAGTATTCTTTAACACTGCCGGTACGGTCGGCTGGATGGATGATCATAGGGCGGAACTGTATTCTCCAAGAATCTGGAATTCATCAATCAGAGGCCTTACCGCGGCAAGGGCCTGCTGGTATCTCTCATAGGTCGCAAACTTGATATCTGCGTAAAAGAAGTACTGCCATTCCCTTCCGGGGATGGGCAGGGACTGGATTCGCGTAAGATTCATCTCGTAGAACGAGAGAATGGTAAGTATGTGCGCGAGGGAGCCGGGAGTGTGCGGGAGGGTGAAGCAGAGGGAAGCCTTGTCGATTTTCTCCCGAGGTACCTCGAGGCCGTCGTCCATGATCAGGAAACGGGTGAAATTCTGCTTGTAGGTCTCTATGCCCGGAGCGAGGATTTCGAGGCCGTAGAGTTCCGCGGCGAGCCTGGATGCGACCGCGCCTACCCCGGCAAGGCCCTCGTGCGCCACCTGGGCGGCAGATTTGGCGGTATCCTCCGACTCCACCAGACGTATCTGCGGCAAGCCGTTGAAGAACTCGCGGGTCTGGTTGATGGCCATATAGTGGGTACGCACCTCGCGGATATCCTCCAGGCTCTGCCCAGGCAGAGCCATCAGGTTCTGCTCGATGCGCAGGAAGACCTCTCCCTTAATCTTGCGGGGATTCTTGCGGAGCAGGTCGAAGTTGGGGATAAGACCGCCGGAGACGGTGTTTTCGATGGCCATTACGGCAGCATCGGCCCTGCCGGCGTCGAGCGCCTCGTAAAGTCCCCCGAAGGTGTCGCACTCCACGATATCAAGGTTATTCTCTCCTATCGAAGTATAAAAACGGCGGGCTGCCTCCTCATGGAAGCAGCCGGAATATCCTTGTATCGCGACTCTCCTATTCATATAAATCCTTCCCATATTCGAAGAGGTCCTCTGCCGGGATGTCTTTCAGGCGGAGATGTTGCCTGTCCTTCCCGGACAGTATCACCTCGCCGGAGGGAATCTTCCAGTCTATGCCCAGGTCGGGGTCGTCCCACGCAACCGCCCCTTCGGCCGAAGGATCGTAGAAACGGTCGCATTTGTACTGGAAAACAGCCTCGTCGCTAAGGACGCTGAATCCATGGGCGAAACCGCGGGGGATGAACAATTGGGCGGCATTTTCGCCGGACAGTTCGGCAGCGGCCCACTTTCCGAATGTGGGACTACCCCTCCTGATATCCACCGCGATGTCGAGGACCATGCCTCTGATTACACGTACTAACTTGCCTTGAGCGGCATCCCCCTTCTGATAATGCAGGCCGCGGATCACTCCCCTGCAGGACCTGCTTTCGTTGTCTTGCACGAAATGCACGGGGTACATGGCCTCCGCAAAGGCTTTTTCGTTGAAAGACTCGAAGAAATAACCGCGCGCATCCCGGAAAATGTCGGGATGCACTATGACTACTTCCGGTATGGATGTATGCTCAATTCTCATTTGTCAATTCTTGTATGCAGGCCTTGAGCGGCTCTTTCCAGTGGGGGATGCTGATTCCGAATGTGGTTTTCACCAGACTTTTGTCGAGCACGGAATAATGCGGGCGTCTGGCCTTGGTGGGATAGTCCGAACTACTGCAAGGCAGCACCTTGCAGCCGTGACCGGCCAGGGAATTTATCTCGCTTGCGAAGTCGTACCAGCTGCACACCCCCTCGCCGGTATAATTGTAAATGCCTGTCCTGTCGAATTTTCCGCCGTCGATAACATCAACTATCAGTCGGGCGAGGTCCGGTCCGTAAGTTGGAGTGCCCACCTGGTCGTTCACTACTTTGACCATGGGGTGGCCGGCTGTCAGGGAAAGCATGGTCTTTACGAAGTTCCGGCCGTATGCGGAGTACAGCCAGGCAGTGCGGAAGATGATATACCTGCAAGCGGAGGCCATGACGGCCTGCTCGCCGGCAAGTTTGGTGGCGCCATACACACCCAGTGGTGCCGGGGCGCAATCTTCCGTGATGGGCTTGGATGCCGTGCCGTCAAAGATGTAGTCGGTTGAGATATGGATGAGCATGGCCTTCCTGCGGCGGGCGCAGGCTGCAAGGTTCGCCGCAGCCTGATGGTTCAGGAGGTCGGCAAGTTGGATCTCATCCTCCGCCTTGTCGACATTTGTGTAGCCCGCGCAATTGACTATCACATCCACATTTTCGGAATCGGCCACGATATCCAGCGTATCCTTGTTGGTGACATCCAGACTGACTGTCTCCAGGCCGGGGATCTCGCTCACGTCGGTAAAGATGAAGCGGTTGCGGCTGAGCATCGCAGCGTCGCGCAGGCATCTTCCGAGCTGTCCGTTTGCACCGGTTACGAGAATATTGAGCTTTTTATCGTGCATAATCTTACAAAAATAACTATTTTTGTTGAAAATGGAACGAAAAGAGCCTATATACCTCTATACCGACGGCGCGGCCAGCGGCAACCCCGGTCCCGGGGGCTGGGGTGCAGTGCTTGTATGCGGCAACCTGCGCAAAGAGATGTCCGGAGGATTCGCGCTCACTACCAACAACCGCATGGAGCTCCTTGCAGTCATCATGGGGCTGGAAGCCATCAAGTGGGAAAATGCCGACATAGAGGTCTGGAGCGACTCCTCCTACGTGGTTAAGGCGGTGGAGGAAAAATGGCTCGACAAGTGGCTTGCCACGGGATTCAAGAAAAAGAAGAATCAGGACCTTTGGCTGCGTTTCGTTCCTTTGTACAGGAAGCATAACGTGCATTTCCACTGGCTCAAGGGCCACGCCGGACATCCCGAGAACGAGCGCTGCGACCGTCTGGCCGTAGCCGCCTACGGCCAGACGGGACTACCTCAGGACGAGGGCTATGTTAACGAAGATAACACTTTAGGAATATGAAAGATAATAAACTTGTAGTAGGCATTACCCAGGGCGACAGCAACGGAATAGGTTACGAAGTCATCATCAAGGCACTGAGCGACCCCCGCATCCTCGATATGCTCACGCCCGTGGTTTACGGTTCGAGCAAGATATTCAGCTTCTACCGAAAATCCATCCCGGAAATCGAGCAGATGGATACCAATGCCATTTCGTCCGCCGCAGAGGCTCATCCGAAGCGCGTAAATATAGTGGGATGTCTTCCGGACAACGTTTATGCCGAACCTGGCGGAGCAACGGCAGAATCCGCTAAGGCTGCCATCACCGCCCTCGAGTGGGCTGTGCGCGATCTGAAGGCCGGTACGATAGACGTGCTGGTAACGGGCCCCATAAACAAGAAGGCGATAGTTGCCGAGGGGTTCGGATTCCCCGGCCACACCGAATTCCTCCAGGAAGCCTTCGGAGTGAAGGATGTGACCATGCTGATGATCAGTGAGCGCCTGAAAGTGGGCGTGGTCACCGGGCACATCCCTCTCAAAGATGTGCCTACGGCCATTACCGAAGAAAAGATATTGAGCAAGTTGCACCTCATGAAGCAGTCGCTGGAGCAGGATTTCGGCATCGACAACCCTCGTATCGGAGTGCTCAGCCTCAACCCTCACAGCGGAGACAGCGGCCTGCTGGGAACAGAGGAGCAGACCATTATCATCCCTGCTATACAGAAGGCTGTCGAAGACGGCATTCTCGCCTTCGGGCCTTTCTCGCCGGACGGATACTTCGGCATGGGGCACTACGAGCAATTCGATGCAACCCTCGCAATGTACCACGACCAGGGGCTTGCACCTTTCAAGGCGATTGCTTTCGAAGACGGGGTCAACTACACCGCAGGCCTGCCCGTGGTGCGTACATCGCCCGACCACGGCACTGCCTTCGAACTCGCAGGCCGCGACGAGGCGGATCCCCGTTCGATGCGTGCAGCCATATTTGCAGCTATCGACATCTGGAAACACCGCAAGGACTGGAAAAACCTGCAGGATGGCAAGATGCAGGAGCAGAAGCCCCTCGATGAAGACAAGCCCCGCAACGGCAAACCGCAGATCGCCTAATACAACACTGTCAGTTTATCGACTGCCAGCGACCCGGAAGTAACCAGGATGCGCAGTTCCGAAGCGCGCACGGGGACGAAGCGGCGCTCTAACGAGTTGCCGGTACGCAACTTTGCATGGTCGCAGGTGGTGTAGAGCCCCCCTCCAAAGGTGGTCTGGATGTCGATTTCGCAATCTGAATCAGGCCCCCACTCCAGCATTATTCCTTTGATCTCCTTTTCCTGATCTACCGGGATGGTGACGAAATCTCCTCTTTTCAGGACTACCGGCAGCGGGCCATCCTCTGCCAACCCGCAGCCCTTTGGCATACTTCCATCCGGATTCAGCATTATCAGGCGTTGCTGCAGGCCGATGTCGGTTGATGAGGCTCGGACCATCACATTGTATTCTCCGGCTTCGAAGACATGATTGAAGTCAGCATCCAGGACGAGGAATGCCTCAGGACCAAGGGTGAAGCGCACAGTCCTGGTCTCCCCGGCTTTCAGGTGCACGCGTTCGAAACCGCGCAGCATCTTCTCGTAAACGGTAATGGAGCTGACACGGTCGTGCAGGTAGAGTTGCACCACTTCATCGCCATCGCGGCTCCCTGTATTGGTGACATCGACGGCCACTTCGACACTTTCCCCAGGCTTGACCGCAGTCTTGGAAAGCCTGAGGTTAGAGTACTTGAAAGTAGTATAACTCAGGCCATACCCGAAATTGTAGAGTGCTCCGTTCACGCGGGCCTGGGTGCCGTCGAGGCCCGGCTTATTTTCTGCATCTATCTGTGAATTAGGCTTATATGGGAAATTGAACGGTATCTGGCCAACGGTCTTGGGGAAGGTGACGGTAAGCTTTCCGCCGGGGTTGTAATCCCCCAGCAGGGCCATCGCAACCGCGGTTCCGCCGAACTGCCCGGGATACCAGGCCTCAAGGATGGCATCCGCGTTGCGGTCCGCCCAGTTGATGGAAAGCGGACGGCCGTTCACCAGCACCACTACCAGCGGCTTGCCGGTCTTCTTCAGCTCCTGCAGAAGGCGGTTCTGATGCCCGGGAAGTTCCAGGCTGCTGCGACTGCGGTTCTCTCCGCAGGTGCGGCTGTTTCCTCCCACGACGGCTATCACCAGATCAGAATTGCGGGCAGCCTCTACCGCCTCGTCTATCTGGGCCTGCTCCTCCGCATCCGGCTCAACTGGAATCAGTTCCGAATCCGGCCAGGACTTGTCCACCACCTCGCAGCCTTTGACAAAGCGCACCTCTGCTTTCCCCTCAAGAGCCTTCTTCAGACCCGCATAGACCGAAACATTGTCGGTATGTCTGGGGCCATAGTGCAGGTTGGCATAGGCGGTATCATCTGCATTGGGGCCGGTCACAAGCACACGACCCAGCGAAGCGGCATCCAGAGGCAGAATCCCGTTGTTCTTGAGGAGCACAAGCGATTCCAGGGAAGCCCTGAGGGCAACTTTTGCATTTTCCGGGCCCGCCACAACGGCATCGGCGGTTTTATAATCTTCCTGATAAGGATGGTCGAAGAGGCCGACGGTAAACTTCACGCGAAGGATATCCCTCACGCGCTCATCTATGGTGGCCATCGAAAGGGAGCCCTCCTCCACCAGCTCGCGAAGAGGCAGCACATAGCTGTCCGGACTGCGGAAAGTGCAGCGCACATTCAGCCCGGCCTCCACGCTTTGGCGCACAGCCTCCTTCATATCGGCTGCCGTGCGATGTTTCATGTAGAGGTACTCCACCGCATCGCTGTCGGAAACGACATATCCACGGAAGCCGAAATCCCCGCGCAGGCGGTCGTAGAGCCAGTACCTGCTGCCCTGCACGGGTATGCCGTCATAGTCGTTGTAACTGCTCATCGCACCCATCAGCCCGACCCTCCGTATCACTTCGCGCCATGGATAGACATGCACATTCTCCATCTCGTGGGGGGACATCTGAGGATCTACCCTCGCCATTCCCTCGCGAGCGCCTTTGTTGTTGGAATAACCAAGATAATGCTTGGCAGTAGCGGCCACGCCGCCATCTTCCTGAAGGCCCTTCACCATCTGGACTCCAAGTTCGGCGACCAGATAAGGATCCTCTCCGTAAACCTCTTCATAGCGGCCCCAGCGCTGGTCGCGGCCTACATCGAGAATAGGAGCGTAGACATTGGTATAGCCGAGAAGCCGCGCCTCCTGCCCTGTGATACGGCCTACCTCGCGTATTAGCTCGCGGTCCCATGTATGCCCGAGGCCGAGCTGGGTAGGGAAATTGGTAGCCTTGTATGCTTCTACCCCACGGATGCCTTCGTCCGTGAAGTCCACCGGAATGCCCAGACGGGTTTCCTCTATGAAGAAGCGCTGCACCATATTCAGGGCTTTGGCGTGGGCGGATGCAGGCCAAACATTAGGATTCTCTTCGGGGTGAAGGACTGTCCTGGAATTGACGTACGAATTAAGATGCTCGTCTATCGCCCCTATTCCGTCCTTCCATATCTTGTTCTTCCATTCCGGAGTGGGCAGGTCGTCGGCAAGGATGCGCTTGTAGCCGTAGAGAGTCACCATCTGGCAGGTCTTCTCCTCAAGGGTCATCTGCCCGAGAAGATCTTCAATTCGGGCGTCAATGGAAGCGGAAGGGTCTTCATACACGTCCATGCGGCCGTTCTTGTTTAGGTCTATCCAGCCTTTCTGATAGATTTTGGATTTCTTTTCCGGAGCTGTTTTTGCCTGCGAAGGTATCAGGACTGCAAGCATAAGAATAGCGGAAATGACGGCTCTGGCTTTCATTGTACAGTAGTTATTTGTTTTACAAGCGCTTCTACTTCTTCGTATTCATATCCTCTCGTGAGGGCGAATTTAATGAGTTTCAGGCGGCCTTGAGGGTCGTCCTGGAGAGAGTGCCATTTGTTCTCGAGAAGTTTCTGCAGGCGGGCGGACGCCTTGTCGGAATCTATTTCTTCGAGAGCAGAGGAAATTTCGGCGTCGGAGATGCCCTTGGCACGTAGTTGGAAACGAATCTTTATAGGGCCCCAGCCCTGCAGGGATGCTTTCTCGCGGGCGAATGCGGATGCATAGCGGGCATCATCCACGAATTTGTCAGCCACCAGCGCAGCAACCACTTCTTCAGCCGCTTCGCGGTTCCCTTCCAGTTTTTCCAGCGCCTTGCGCCGGATATCACCTACGCAATACTCCCGCTTGGCGCACTGGCCCTGCAATAGGGATAAAACATCCTGTTGCTGATTGTCCATGGCACTAAAAATCAAAACCAACGCCAACGTAAGCCGACCAGCCACGGTAATCCGACCACTGTAAACGCGCTCTGACAGGACCGATAAGGGAATCGTATGCCAACTCCCCGGCAAGGCCTAAATATGTAGGTTTCAAGTCCCTGAACTCATTCGGCATGCCATCATTGTCGTTGAAGTACCCTCCCTGCAGGGTGGCATAGAAATTCTTGGCCAGTCTGGCGCGGAAATCCAGATTGAGAACCATTACGAAATCCTTGGCTAGCGTGGCATAATTGAAGCCTGCAAAAGGAATCTGGCTGTCGATATAGCGCCCCGGCATCACTCCGCCCACGTAATTGGCGATGAACATATTGTTCGACGCCTTGTCGATAATGGACCTCATATAGAACGACGGAAGCAGGCTCAGCCAGTCATTCAGACGGAAAACGGTCTTGACGTCAAGGCCCATTACCTTGGTAGAGCCCGACCACGGAAGCAATTGGATGTTTGTCCCGATATTCAATCCCCTGGAAGGGAAGTAAAGATCGTCCAGGGTATATCGGCGCAGGGATGCATACAGCGAGCAGTAGCCCTTGCTGAGAAGCTGGAGCTGGTTTTTGGGAACAGCTGTGCCGGAATCCGTAAGCCACGAGTTGACGTTGTATTCCTCGTAGCGGAATCCGCTGTTGAAATCGAAAGTCTCCAACTGGATCCCGGAAAGGAATGCGTCGTACTTGAACACCGAATAACCTGCCAGGTAGTTATACTCGTCCCGGCTGATGGTGGCATTGGTATGCCCGCCTGTTATCGACATGTTCAATGTAGGGAACCTGGGAGAAGTATAAGAGTACTTTGCCTGACCGTACCAGTGCGAGCCGAGGCGGCCTTCGAAATCGAAGCGGGCACCACGCAGTTTGTTGACATTGAGCCCCAGGTTTACCATGGCGGCCACGAACTCTTCGCTGTCCGCCCTGCCGGCAACGCCGATGCGGTGTACGGGGCCTTTGCTGCAGTTGAATGTGAGTATGTATCCTTCCCCGTCCTTCGACAATTGATACTTCACCGCCTCTAAGGCATCCAGTGAGAAAAGCCGGGAGGTGGCTTCTTCCAGCTGCTGAGCCATGACTTCATCGCCTTCCTTTATGGAAATCTGCTTGCGGAGGTACTTCGCATCACGGTCATCAACTCCACTGAATCTTATCTCGTTAATCTTTACCGCCTGCCTGTTTATGTTGATTGCCTTGGGAGCCTGCAGTTTAGTGGGTGCAGTTCCAACTCTGGCTTTCAGATCATCCAGTTCTTTCTTGTTCGCCAACACGGCGTCCTCACCCCTACGGATAATGTCGCCTATATCTTCTGTGCTGAAACTCAACATATTGAAACCGGTAAGGTCCGGCCGGATGATGACGTCGGACTGGCGCACGTTGCCCACATATGCCTCGCGCCCGAGCATGTCGGATACCTGCATCACCAAATCCATTATATTGTTTATCTGGGCATAAGACAGGTCGGCGTCCGCCAGGACAATTCCGAGCACTATATCCGCACCCATAGCCCTCGCAACGTCGGACGGGTAATTGTTCCTGGTGCCTCCGTCGATCAGAATCATGTCCTGATAACGGACAGGCTCGAACATCACGGGAATCGACATTGTGGAACGCATGGCGGTGGCAAGCGGGCCGGAAGTCCAGTATTTGGCTTTGCAGGACACTACATCGGAGGCCACGCATACAAACGGGATGGGAAGGGACATGAAATCCAGGGAATCATGATAATCCACCGTCAGCGAAGATATAAGGTTGTTCACATTGAGGCCGTATGCATAGCCTGCCGGCAGGCTGTTGAAGCTGGTGGTTGCGGCCGCTCCGTTCACGAGTTCATCTTCCTGGGCAGCACTGAGGTGCAGCCCTTTCCTGCGGGCCGACATGATAACTCCTTCCCCTACCTTCGATACGAAATCTTCCTTTGCATAATGGAAGGGTATCGAGACCAGATAGCGCTGCTGGCGCATCTTTTTGTTGTAGGAAACAAAATCCTGATTTACATTGTCCGACAGGACCTTGTCCCAGTCCATGTTCCGGACCAGGGAATCCAGCTCATCCGCCGTGTATCCTATGGAGTACAGACCTCCTATAAGGCCACCTATGCTGGTGCCTAAAACCATATCTATGGGTATCTGCCTCTCTTCCAGGGCTTTGAGTATGCTCACCTGAGCTGCTCCCTTCGCACCGCCCCCGCTGAGGACGAGAGCTACGGTAGGACGGTGCTGGTCCTTGCGCACCTTGTCCATTCTCTCCCGCATCCTGAGGAACACGAGAGAATCGGTATCAGGATCGGTGCTGGTGGCCGCCAGCCTTACCGTTGTCTGTTTTTTGTAGTCCGTATGCCTGCGATATTGCCTCTGCCCCTGCGCCGCAAATGGCAGCAGAAGCAGCAGTACAACTGCGATATATTTAAGTCTGTTCATAATCTTTCACCTATACGTTTTCCACCTGCCCGGCGAGCAGGCCGCAGGCGGCCAGGATATCCTCTCCGCGCGATGCCCTGATGGTGCAGGTGATCCCGTTCGAGGAGAGTCGGTCCCGGAAGGCCTCCATCACCTGTCGGGGCGAACTATCGTAGGGAAAATCCGGAATTTTGTGGAAGCGGATCAGGTTCACCCTGCACTCCATCCCCTTCAGCAGGCGGATAAGAGCGTCCGCATGGCGCTTGGAGTCGTTCCATCCCGCGAACATCGTGTACTCGAAACTCACCCTGCGCTGGCCGGTCCAGTCGTACTGGCGGATGAGTTCCACCACCTTGCTGATGGGCCAGGCCTTCTCTACCGGCATGAACTCCGCCCTCTCCTCGCTGAAAGGATTATGCAAACTTATGGCCAGATGAGTTTTCTGTTCGTCGAGATATCTTTTCAAATTGGGCAAAACGCCTATGCTCGAGACAGTTATCCGCTTCGGGCTCCAGGCAAAGCCCCAGTCCGCGGTAAGCACCTCTATCGCCCTGGATACCTGATCGTAATTGTCGAGAGGCTCGCCCATCCCCATGAACACGGCATTGGTAAGTTTATCGGGCGCGTCAACCGACACGAACTGATTGAGGATGTCGCCTGCCAGAGGCTGGCCCTTGAAGCCTCCACGGCCGGTCATGCAGAACTTGCAGTTCATGCGGCATCCGGCCTGCGAAGATACGCAGAGGGTGCTGCGGTCGCCGTCCGGGATCACTACGGATTCTATCGCGGAATTCTGCACTTTGAAAAGGTACTTCAGCGTGCCGTCGCTGCTTTCCGCCTTGCCTATGGGCGCCGAGACACCCAGGTCGTAGCAGCGTTTCAATGTTTCTCTCCCTTCTTTGGAGATGTTGGTCATTTCGTCGATGGAACGGACCTTTGAAACATAGAGCCAGCGGGCTATCTGTTTGGCCACGAAAGGCTTGAGGCCGCAGTTGAGAGCGACCGTCCCGAGTTCTGCCGGAGATTTGCCAAGTAACTTTTCCATATCAAGGCAAAGTTAAACATTTTTTACCTATATTTGCCTTCGGGCATAAGCCCTAGAACAATTAATAACATTCATTATGGCTAAAGAAGCAGAAGTAAAGGCCACAGACATCAATGCCGCCAAGTTGAAGGCATTGCAGGCCACGATCGACAAGATTGAGAAAGATTATGGGAAAGGCACGATCATGAAGTTGGGAGACCAGCCAGAATGGAGTGACGCCCAGGTGATTCCCAGCGGCAGCGTCGCCCTCGACCATGCCCTCGGCATCGGAGGTTACCCCCGCGGAAGGATCATCGAAATCTATGGGCCGGAGTCCAGCGGTAAGACAACCCTGGCCATCCACGCCATCGCGCAGGCCCAGAAGACGGGCGGAATCGCCGCTATGATCGATGCTGAACACGCATTCGACCGCACCTATGCCAAGGCTCTCGGAGTGAACCTCGAGACCTTGCTCATCTCGCAGCCGGACAACGGCGAACAAGCCCTTGAAATCGCAGACAACCTCATCCGTTCGGGCGCAGTGGACATCGTGGTCATAGACTCGGTGGCCGCCCTGACCCCCAAGGCCGAGATCGAAGGCGAAATGGGCGACAACAAAGTCGGCCTGCAGGCCCGCCTGATGAGCCAGGCGCTCCGCAAACTGACCGCAAACATTTCCAAGACCAACACCTGCTGCATCTTCATCAACCAGCTGCGCGAGAAGATCGGCATAATGTTCGGCAACCCTGAGACCACCACCGGCGGCAACGCGCTCAAGTTCTACGCATCCGTGCGTATCGACGTGCGCCGCACCACCCAGCTCAAGGACGGTGAAGAAGCCACCGGCAACCGCACCCGCGTGAAAGTGGTCAAGAACAAGATGGCTCCGCCTTTCAAGAAGGCAGAGTTCGACATCGTATTCGGCGAGGGCATCTCCCACAGCGGTGAGCTGGTGGACCTCGGCGTGGAATTCGATGTAATCCAGAAATCCGGTTCCTGGTTCAGCTACAATGGCGACAGGCTCGCCCAGGGACGCGAGGCCGTCAAACAACTCCTTAAAGACAACACCGAGCTTGCCGACGAAATCGAGGCAAAAATCCGCGAAGCTCTTAAAGCAGTTAAAGACTGATGGCAGAGAAAAAAATCATTTTGACTGGAGACCGCCCCACGGGGCGGCTCCATATCGGACATTATGTAGGTTCCCTTCGCAGGCGCGTCGAGCTCCAAAACAGCGGGGAATACGATAAGATATTCATCATGATCGCCGACGCCCAGGCGCTTACCGACAATGCCGACAATCCCGAAAAGGTGCGTCAGAATATTATAGAGGTAGCACTGGACTATCTCTCGGCGGGATTGGATCCGGAGAAGAGCAATCTGTTCATACAGAGCCAGATAAGCGAGCTTACCGAGCTCACCTTCTTCTATAATAACCTGGTGACGGTGCAGAGGCTTCAGCGCAATCCTACCGTGAAGGCCGAGATTCAGATGCGCGGCTTCAACGACGATGCCTCGGCCGACAACAAAGCAGGAATTCCCGTCGGGTTCTTCTGCTACCCCATCAGCCAGGCGGCGGACATCACGGCGTTCAAAGCCACCACCGTTCCTGTCGGGGACGACCAACTCCCCATGATAGAACAGACCCGCGAGATCGTGCGCAGGTTCAACACCACCTATGCCCCCGTGCTGGTGGAGCCTTCGGCACTGCTTCCCGAAGGGGAATCCTGCATGCGTCTGCCCGGTACCGACGGCAAGGCAAAGATGAGCAAGAGCCTCGGCAACTGCATCTATCTGTCGGACACTTCCGAGACTGTGCGCGAGAAGATCCGCGGCATGTACACCGATCCCGGTCACCTTCAGGTGAGCGATCCCGGAAAGGTGGAAGGCAACACGGTGTTCACATATCTCGATGCTTTCTGCAAACCGGAGCATTTCGAGAAGTTCGCTTCCTGCTTCGTGGGCAAGAAGGTTTCATTCTCGTTCGCTTCGCTCGACGAGATGAAGGCCCAGTACCGCGCCGGAGGCCTCGGGGACGTGATGTGCAAGAATTTCCTCTACGAGATACTGGAAGACACCCTCGCACCGATTCGCGAGAGGCGCCACAAGTTCGAGCAGGATATCCCTTATGTTTACGAGGTGCTGCGCAAAGGCTCCGATGCCGCACGGGAAGTGGCCGCACAGACCCTTGCAGAGGTCAAGCGCGCCATGAAGATCAACTACTTCGAGCCCGGCATCCTGGACGAACTCATCGCCGAACAGAGCGAGAAGTACAGGTAGCTTCCGGGCCGTGGCTTCTGGGCCGTGGCGGTCAACTAACTGAATTTCAACCATTTAACCACAAGCCTCCCCTCTTGTTTTCCAGGGGAGGCTTATATTTAATATGCTGATTATCAGCGATATATCTGCCATGCGCTATTTCAGGCGGCAACGGCGGAGACGTTCTGTCTGTTCCTCGGTGATTATTCCGGCCTGCAGCAAGCCATCAACCGTGAGGTTTTCCGGAGGATTGTGGTCCCGGTAGAAAGCTATGTCGCGGGCAGTCTGCCAGTTGCGGATGTGAGGATGGTTGCGGATGTCTTCCTGCGTGCCGGACCAGAAAGGATAAGGCTCTGCAGGAGAGCAGATTATCAAATCTTTCAGGCCGTCGAACTTCTCCTGATCGAAACGATAGATCTCCATCAATTGCTCCGGGCAACTGTAACCGTGAAGCTGCTCCCGATACTCCACCATCTTGTGGGCGAACCAGCCGCCGATTCCAGGCAGGCTGTCGAATGCTGCGGAATCTGCCTTGTTGATGTCGATTTTCGGGATGTCGATGAAGGGCTCCAGACGCTTGAACACAGAATCCGCCACCACGTAACTCTTAGCGAAATCGCTCTTGCGCCTGAACCGCCCGCCCTTTTCGCGGTAATTGATTATAGACTGCGCCTGCTTTTCGGTGAATCCAAGACGGCATAACTCCTCTATACTCACGGTATTAGGATTGAAACGAAAACTCTCCACCCGCCTCTGCGGCGCCGCCTCATACATCGCCCTGGCCCTGGGTTCATGATTCGCCACCCGCAACCTGCTGGTCTTTATCCGGGTGGCGGAAGTGTCTGTGTGCGACGACATTTCAGGCATGATAAGGCGCTCCTCAGAGCGCCCGGCGGAGGTCGGGACGGAGCCGCTTTGCGGCGATGTCGGTAGACCGGGAGCCGCAGGGTACTTTAGGGGCGGAGCCTCTAAAAAGACCGTATCCGGCTTATCGCGGTTGGCAACCACACGCTCGACTGCGGCCCGATGCACAAACATCGCCAACTCGAATCCGAGGACGAGAAAAGCGAGGGCTATCGCCCCCGTCTTGAATGATGATTTCATGGCTGGACCCTCCCCTCAATCTTTATACTTGTTCCTGTGCTCTCCTTTTTCGATGACAGCCCCTGCCACGACAATGACTATCTCACCCTTGGGCTCGGTGGCGGAAAAATGTGCGAATACATCCGCCAGTGTGCCGCGGACATGCTCTTCGTGGACTTTGGAAATCTCCCTCGCGACGCTGCACTGCCTGTCCGGCCCGAAAACCTCGGCGAACTGCTCAAGAGTCTTCACCAGGCGACGGGGGGATTCATAAAAAACCATAGTCCGGGGCTCGGAGGCCAGGGACTGAAGTAAGGTCTGCCGACCCTTTTTCTGAGGAAGGAAACCCTCGAAGCAGAAGCGGTCGCAGGGCAGGCCGGACGAGACTATGGCCGGGATGCAGGCGGTGGCGCCAGGCAGAGTCTGAACTTCTATTCCTTCTTCCGCACAGGTGCGTGCGAGCAGGAAGCCTGGATCCGAGATGCCGGGAGTACCGGCATCGCTGACAAGGGCGACGTTTTTTCCGGCGAGGATGATTTCCTTTACGCGCTCGGCGGTCTGGTGTTCGTTGAACTTGTGATGCGACTGCAAGGGCCGCTTAATGCCGTAATGATCAAGGAGAACCGAACTGGTACGGGTATCCTCGGCCAGGATCAGATCCGCCTCTTTCAATATCTCCACAGCCCTGAAGGTCATGTCTTCAAGGTTTCCCACCGGGGTAGGCACGATGTAAAGTTTTCCTTTCATAAAACGTGACTTATTCTTATCTTTGCATAACAAGTCGACGACAAATTTAACCAAAATGTACGCAGAAAACAATACCAAAAAGAGGGGCTGCATCGAAGTTGTGTGCGGCTCGATGTTCTCGGGAAAAACGGAAGAACTCATCCGCAGGCTCCGCAGGGCCCAGTTCGCAAACCAGGTGATAGCAATCTTCAAACCATCGGTGGACAACCGTTACTCCGATGTCGAGGTGGTCTCCCACGACTCCCACAGAATCACCAGCAAGCCCATCAAGGATGCCGCGGAGATGCTCAAGATCGGCCCCGAGGTACAAGTTGTCGGTATTGACGAAGCGCAGTTTTTCGGAGAGAATCTGGCAGCAGTCTGCCAGGCCCTGGCAAATCGCGGCGTCCGCGTGATTGCCGCCGGCCTCGACACCGACTATCTCGGCAAGCCCTTCGGCCCCATCCCGGCCCTTATGGCCATAGCCGAAGACGTGCAGAAAGTGCACGCCATCTGCGTCAAGTGCGGTGGTCTCGCCAACCACTCCCATCGCCTCAGCAAGAGCCGCAAACTGGTTGTGCTCGGCGAGAAGGACATCTACGAGCCCCTCTGCCGCGAATGCTTCAACAAAGCTCTCGCTGAAGACTGATTACCATCTGCGAGGATGATGCTCCAGGATCGCTTTCTGCCATGTGGCGGAGTCGATGTGGGTATAGAGTTCGGTTGTGAGGATACTCTCGTGGCCCAGCATTTCCTGCACCACACGCAGGTCGGCGCCGTTCTCGATCAGATGCGTCGCGAAACTATGGCGGAAAGTATGAGGGGATATCTCTTTTGTGACACCGGCCAGCAACGCCGCCTTCTTTACCATGTTGAACACTGAGATCCGGCTCAACGGCTTGCCGAAGCGGTTCAGGAAAGCATAGTCGTCGAATGCCGGAGCCACCGCTTCGGGCCGCATTGACAGCCACTCTTCGAAAGCATCCACCGCGGCCCCTCCTATGGGCACCAGGCGTTCTTTATCTCCTTTCCCGACAACCCGCACGAAGCCTTCGCTGACATATACATTCGAAATCTTTAGAGAACATACTTCGGAGACCCGCAGTCCGCAGCCGTAGAGTATCTCCAGGATAGCCCTGTCCCTGACACCCTGCCAGGTGTGGGTGTCCACCCCTTCTATTATCGCCGTAACTTCCTCAACCGAAAGCACTTCCGGAAGATAGCGGCCGAGCTTGGGCTGGTCTACGGCATCGCAGGGATTGTCCGCCCTCTCCCCTTCCATGATAAGCCAGTCGAAGAAAGAACGAAGGGCGCTCAACCGGCGGGCCTGGCTGCGCTTCGATACATCTTCCGCCCTCTCTGCCAGAAATGAAGCGATGGCTTCGCTCCCGACGCAGCGTACATCCGAGTCGGTGCCGTCCAGGAAAAAATTCACATCGGAGCAGTACGATGCCACCGTATTCGGCGACATCTTTCTCTCTATCCGCAGATAATAGCGGTAGTCCTTAAGCAATCTTTTGGAATCCCCGGCCATGTTATTACAAAGATAAACAAAAAAAGTAGTATATTTGTAAACTATGCTCAAGAAGACTATCGCCATAGTTGCCATTCTCCTGACCTTGCTTGCCTGGGGATGCAGCAAAGAATCCGACCGCAGTTCCTTCCCAAAAAAGGAATTCGTTACGCTATACTATTGCGCCGGCTTCAACAACCTGTCTTCCGACATAAAAAGAAACATAGAGGTTCTCAAAAAAGGGGTCCTGCCGTTCCCCGGCTCCAAGCACAGGATGCTGGTATTCTCCCATTTGTCCGTGGATGACAGCAACTTCAAGACCCTGACAGAATCGCATCTTATCCAACTCACCCAAGAATTCGGCAAGCTTGAAGCAGACACCCTGCTCACCATAGACAAAAACCGCTTCGCTACGGATCCGGAAGTAATGAAGGAAGTCCTGGACAAGGTGCACGAGTTGTTCCCCGATGCCCATTACGGCCTGGTCGTCTCCTCGCACGGCACCGGCTGGCTGCCAGCCGGAAAATATAGCAGCGGCAGTGTAATCCAGATGTCACGCCGCAAGCATGAAACGGACGGCCTGCCCCGATATCTTTACAACAATGATCCGGATGTTCCCAAAGTCAAGACCTTCGGAGCGGAGGTAAAGCAGAATGAATCCGTCAATTATTCTGTTGAGATGTCGATCCAAAGTATGGCCAGGGCCATCCCCATCCATCTGGACTACCTGCTTTTCGACGCCTGTCTCATGGGAGGGATCGAAGTGGCCTACGAACTGAAAGATGTGGCTGACAAAATCGCTTTCTCGCCCACCGAGGTGCTTGCCACAGGCTTCGACTACTCCGATATCAGCAGCCTGCTTTCGGACAAACCTGACATTGACAGCTTCTGCAGACAGTATTTCGAGCATTACGACAGTCAGAGCGGCGCTCTCCGGTCCGCTACTATAAGCGTCGTGAAAACAGAAGCCCTTCCGGCTCTCGCCGCCATCTGCAAGAATCTGTTCGAAAAATATCGCAGCGAGATAGCCGCCCTGGAAGCAGGCACCGGAATCCAAAAATATTTCCGGGTTAATTACCACTGGTTTTTCGATTTGGAGGATGTGCTTGTAAAAGCCGGGATTTCTGATGACGAAAAGTCGGCACTCGAAACAGCGCTCGACGCCTGCATCAGCTACAAGGCTGCAACACCCCAGTTCCTCGGAATTGAAATAAAGGTTTTCAGCGGTCTCAGTATGTATCTGCCTTCCGCGACCAAAGACAAAGATGGCAAGGAAGATTCGCAGCTGAATGATTTTTACCGGACTCTTGCATGGAACAGAGCTACAAATTTGGTAGAATAAGCAAAAATTCATATATTTGCGCCCGCATTTCATAAAACCCCTAAGGGGCTTTGGTGCAATGGGATCCGGACCCTGTTTTCCGGATTGAGTAACACATTTTAACAATTAACTGAAATGAAGCATTTCGCACTTAACGGGGAGACCCGTAAGGTTGGAAACAAAGCCGTCATCAAGGCTTTCCGCAAGCAGGGCCTCGTCCCTTGCAATCTGTATGGAAACGGTATCGAGAACATTCTCTTCACCGTTAACGAAAAAGATCTCAAAGGTCTTCTTTCCACTCCTTATTCCCACATCATCGACCTCACCCTCGACGGCAAGAACAACTACACCGTGATTCTCCACGAGTTGCAGTTCCATCCCGTGAAGGACAACTGCCTCCACATCGACTTCCTCGCAGTGGACGACAAGAAGCCTATCGCCATCAACGTGCCTATCAAGTTCGAAGGCCACGCAATCGGCGTACAGAAGGGTGGTAAGTTCGTTCCCGGTGCAAGGAGCCTGCGCATCAGCGCACAGATGGAGAACCTTCCTGACGACATCACCATCGACATCACCAAACTCGACCTCGACAAGAAGATCAAGGCCGGTGACGTGAAGATCGAAAAGGTTTCCGTCCTTACCGACAAGGATGCCATCCTCTGCCTCGTCAAGACCACCCGCAACGTGGACACCAGCGCAGCAGCCGAGGCTGAATAAAATCCCCGGACATGGCAGGCGAGAGTTATCTGGTGGCAGGACTGGGCAATATCGGCCCGGAGTACGCCGGAACCCGCCACAACATGGGTTTCATGGTATTGGATGCGTGGGCTCACGCATCCAATACTGCTTTTGAAACACATCGCTACGGTGACGTTGCAGCCCTCAGCATCAAGGGAAGGAATATCTATCTCCTCAAGCCTTCCACCTACATGAACCTGAGCGGCAACGCAGTCAGGTATTATCTTACGAAACTGCCCGTTACGATAGAGCGCACCATCGTTATCTGCGACGATATCAACCTGCCGTTCGGCACAATCCGCATGCGCAGGAGCGGCAGCGACGGAGGGCACAACGGGCTCAAGAACATCGAGGAGACAATAGGGACAAAGGACTATGCCCGCATCCGTATGGGGGTTGGGCACGACTTCGCGCAAGGGGGGCAGGTCGACTATGTGCTGGGCGCTTTGACCGAAGAGGAAAAAGCTCTGATGCCGGAACTGTCCCAGAAGGTGATACAGGGCGTTATTGACTGGATTTTCGTGGGTCCAGACCGTGCAATGAACGCTCTTAACGCCAAAAAAGGCTGAAAAATTCAATTTTTTTCAAAAAACCTTTGCAAATCTTTAAGTTATTGATTATCTTGCCACTTGCTATTGTAGAGCTACATAACGTTACTATTTTATAAACCATTAAATTACACAAAAATGAAAAAGCTTGTTGAAAAGATCAATGCTGAAATCGCTGATTTCCAGGTAAACGCTGAGGCTCAGATCGTTAAGGGAAATAAGGCTGCAGGTGCCCGCGCACGCAAGGCTGCTCTCGCCCTCATGAAGGACCTCAAGGAATTCCGTGCAGTATCTGTTGCTGAGGCAAAGAAATAATTTGCATTTTTTGCAAATATAATTGCAACGTTTATAAAACCATCTGCATCTATATTGCAGGTTTAGGTTTTAGTACACGTCTAAGGGTCGAGGGCCGTGAGGCTGGCGGCCCTTTGCTTTTTTATCCTTCTTTTACTATCTTTATGGCGATGAAAAGGGTCATTCCCATACTCCTCGCCATTGTGCTGACCGTTACCGGTGCATGCCGGTTACATGCACAGAAAGCGCACAGAACCCTGATCTTCCCGGTCGAATTCTCGGACCTTAAATTCAGCACACCGCCAGAAACCATCGACAGCATCGCATCCGAGCTTGCCGCCTACTATAAGCATCAGTTCCGGGACAGCCTTGATTTTATTTTCGATATTGCCCCCATAAACAGTATCAGCGGCAATTACTCGATTTTCGGGTCGAATACATCCTACAAGAGAGATGCCCTTGCATACAAGATGGCCCTCAACGTCTATCGAAACAATTACGGCAGGATTGACTACTCCGTCTACGACAACGATAAAGACGGATTCATCAACGATATAATCTTCATAACCCCGGGCATTTCCGAGGCAGCAGGAGGAGGAGAAAACCAGTTCTGGCCGGAGTACTCTGAACTTGAAGACAAAGACATTCCCTACTCCCTCCGTTACAAACTGAAGGGCTTCGCGTTGGTCAGTGAATTCGCCGCGGACAGCACCGTTGCCGGAATCGGGGTGATCGCCCATGAATTCGGGCATATCCTCGGCCTCAAAGACATGTACGATACCGACGGGGAATCCAGTGGAGGGCTCTGTCCCGGTCTCGGCAATACCAGCCTTATGGCACTGGGGCTGAACAATGACGGCGGCAGGACTCCGCCCAATCTGAATGCGATAGAAAGGGAGATCCTGAAGATCGGCCGATGCGAAGTGCTGGACAACGTAGGCGACTACACCCTGGAGCCCATCCACCTGTCCGGGCGCTTCTTCAAGATCCCCACCTACACCGAAAACAGATATTATCTATTGGAAAACCGCAAGGCGGAAGGGAGAGATGCCTTCATCGGCGGCGAGGGTATGCTTATATATAAAGTAGACAAGTCAGATTCGCCGGCCGGATACTCTACCTATTTCCAGCGCACGCTGAGCGCTCTGCAAAGGTGGCAGCATAATCAGGTGAACTGCAATCCCGAGTACCCCTGCGCCGCTATCATCCCCGCGCAGGCGGACACTGCGGACAGTTCGATGATGTTCTGGCCGCAGGATGGCAAGGCCGTGTTCAGCCCCGGGCGCATCGCCATAACCGATATCACCCGCAGTGCCGATGGCCACATCTCATTCAAGGCTGTAGAACCTCTGAAGATAGACGGCACATCCGTCTTCCAGAGCAGCGCTATCATCGCATGGAGCGTTTCCGCCGAACTGGGGGCCGTGGACAGCTGCAAGCTGGAATGGTCGGCGCAGAATTCGGTTCTTGGCAGAGTGGACGGCATTGCCGCCGGGGACAGCCGTTACTGTTACACCATCAAGGGGCTCAGCCCGCGCACGACCTACCGTTATACGGCCACCGTCTACTATTCCGACGGGGCATCATACTCTGCCGGCGGCACTTTTACGACCAGGATCTACCGTAACGGAATATTCCGTTTCATATGGCTGGGAGATGCTCCAAGAAACCGTGACGGCAGTTTAAAGGAAGGGACTGCCATTCCGCTGATAGTCTACAACTGTGTCGATGAGGAGATTTCCTGGACCTTCAACGGCCGTCCGATAAGCACGGGGCCGGACGGTCTGTGGGCCATCCCCGGGAACGGTGTTCTCAAAGCGGAAATCACCAATTCCGACGGTTCCAGAGATGTAATAATTAAGGAAGTGGTAATAAAATGAGATTGCGCCTGCCCATATTGATTACCGTGTCTGTCCTCTGCATCGCCGGATGCCTCTCCGGATGCCGGGAGCATAACCTGTCGGACGATTTCAAGTTCGACAGCACCATACGCATGGAGATCAAGGGCTATACCGTTTTCCGCTACAATCCCCTGACCTGCCAGATAGGATTCAACCGCGAACGCAGCGAATTCCGCATACACACCGACAACATGTCGGATTTCTTTATCATCCGCCTGGACGAGATGCCGTCGGCCGAAGGCCAGATAGTGAACGGCGCCACTTCCTGGACCACCGGCGACGACCTCCACACAAAAAAGACCTCCTTCGAAGTCATCCGGCTCGAAGGAGGAAAAATCTGGCTCTGGTCTCCCAGCACACGCATCGCCGCAGTGGTGATGGAGCTGGAGTAGGGGCCTGCCTTAGAACGACAGTGCGATGCCGATGAAGTCGTCGGCCTTGAGGGCGGCGCCGCCGATGAGGCCGCCGTCGATGTCGGGCTGTGCGAAGAGTTCCTTGGCATTGGAGGGCTTGCAGCTGCCACCGTAGAGAATGGTGGTATCGTCGGCAACCTGTGCGCCGAACTTGCCGGCGAGCACCTTGCGGATGCAGGCGTGGATCTCCTCTGCCTGCTCAGCGGTAGCGGTCTTGCCTGTGCCGATAGCCCATACGGGCTCGTATGCTACCACTATGTTCTTCATATCTTCTGCAGTGAAGTTGAAGAGGACGTTCTCGGTCTGAGCCTTCACGACGTCGAAGTGCTTGCCAGCCTCGCGCTCGTCAAGGTTCTCACCTACGCAGAGGATGACCTTGAGGCCTGCTGCAAGGGCGAGTTTAACTTTCTCCACAAGCTTGGCATCCGTCTCGCCGTAGTACTGCCTGCGCTCCGAGTGGCCGAGGATGGTCCAACCTGCACCGGTGGACTTGATCATATCGACCGAAACTTCTCCGGTGTAGGCACCCTTCTCTTTGTCGGCGCAATTCTGTGCGGAGAGTTCTACGCGGGTTCCTCCAACCACGCCAGCGACTGCGCAGAGGTGGGTGAAAGGGGTGGCGACGATGAGGCCTACTTCTGCAGGGACCTCAGCGGCCTTGGCAACTACTTCTTTGGCGAGCTGTACGCCTTCGGGAACTGTTGTGTTCATCTTCCAGTTCCCTGCAACAATGTTCTTTCTCATCTTTATAATAATATTAGATTGCTATCTTCCTTTTTGGGGACAATCCTGCTCAATAGAATAATTCCCATGCCAGCCGGAGGATGTCCCGTTGCTCCGCAAAAAAATGTCTCCGCAGTGGGACATCCTCCGGCTTTGCAGTTGCAAATTTACTAATAATTGACCAAATTTGCAGACTATTAGAAAATCATTCGATGAAGAATTTTGTAGAAGAACTGAAATGGCGCGGGATGATACACGACATCACCCCGGGAACGGAAGAAGAACTGGCTAAAGGACAGATGTCCGCATATGTAGGAATCGACCCCACTGGCGACTCCCTTCACATCGGTCACCTTGTCAGCATTATGATACTGAAGCACTTCCAGGCATGCGGCAATAAGCCCTACGCCCTGGTAGGCGGTGCCACCGGCATGATCGGGGACCCTTCGATGAAGAGCGCGGAGCGCAATCTTCTCGACGAGGCCACCCTTGCCCACAATGTAGCATGCATCAAGGCCCAGTTGGGCAAGTTCCTCGACTTCGACTCCGATGCTCCCAACAAGGCTGAGCTGGTGAACAATTACGACTGGATGAAGGACTATACCTTCATCAACTTCACCCGCGATATCGGCAAACTCATCACAGTCAACTACATGATGAGCAAAGACTCCGTGAAGAAGCGCCTCAGCCGCGACTCCTCGGAGGGCATGTCCTTCACCGAATTCACCTACCAGCTGCTCCAGGGCTACGATTTCCTCTATCTCTACCAGCACAATGACGTCCGCCTGCAGCTCGGCGGCGCCGACCAGTGGGGGAACATCACCACCGGCACCGAACTCATCCGCAAGGTGCTCGGAAAGGATGCCTACGCCCTCACCTGCCCTCTCATCACCAAGAGCGACGGCGGCAAGTTCGGCAAGACCGAAAAGGGTAATATCTGGCTTGATGCAGAGCGCACTACGCCCTACCAGTTCTATCAGTTCTGGCTCAACGTGAGCGACGACGATGCTGAGCGCTACATAAAGATATTCACCATGCTCGAGCGTCCCGTCATCGAGGCTGCCATCGAAGAGCATCGCGCCGACCCCGGCCGCAGGACCCTGCAGAAACTTCTTGCGAAGGAAGTGACCATCATGGTGCATGGCGAGAAGGAATATGAAAACGCCGTGGCCGCTTCGCAGATGCTTTTCGGCAAGAGCACCTCGGAGGATCTGCGCAAACTTGATGAGCGCACCTTCCTCGCTGTGTTCGACGGTGTGCCCACTTTCGAGATCTCAAAGGATAAACTTCCCTGCCCCGTGCAGGATTTCCTTGCCGTAGAAACCGCAGTGTTCCCCTCCAAGGGCGAAGCCCGCAAGATGATCCAGGGCAATGGAGTCAGCATCAACAAAGACAAATTCACCGACCCTGCCGGCATGATAGGCGAAGAGCACATCATCGACGGCAAGTACATCCTTGCCCAGAAGGGTAAGAAGGATTATTTCATCATCATAGTCAAATAGTTATGGAGAAAGCCCCGTCCACAAGGCAGTTGAAGGTTGCCCGCGAAATACAGAAAGACCTGGCGGAGATTATCCGCGGCAAGGGTATGGCCGCTTTCGGCGGAGCGATGGTCACGGTTAGCGAAGTTCGCATCAGCCCGGACCTCTCCGTAGCCAAGGTCTATGTCAGCATCTTCCCCTCCGAAAAACAGTCGGAGGTGATGTTCTCTCTCCAGGACCAGAACAAGGCCCTGCGCGGAGAACTCGGCCACAAGATTGGCAAGCAGATACGCATAGTTCCTGAACTCGTGTTCTATCTCGACACATCCATCGACTATGCAGAGCATATCGACGAACTCCTGAAAAAGTGAGACTGCCCCTGTACATAGCTGGCCGCTATCTTTTCGCAAAGAAATCTCACAATGTGATAAACATCATCTCTGCGATAAGCGCGGCCGGCATGGCCATAGGCACTGCCGCACTCATACTTATCCTCTCTGTTTTCAATGGCTTCAACGGCATTATAGAGAGCAATCTCGCCAGCGTTGAGGCAGACCTCCGCATCGTGCCGGCCGAGGGCAAGACGTTCGTGCCTGAAGGCCAGGCATTTGACTGGCTCTACGATGCTCCGCAGGCCGGCAGTCTCTCCAGTGTCATCTCCGACAAGGTCTTCATCTCATATGAAGGCAAGCAGAGCGTGGTGAACGCCAAGGGGGTGGACGAAGTGTATGAGGAGGAGATGGGGCTGGCCCTCCGCAAAGGAGATCTGCGGCTCGCGGCCGTCAGCAGCGACCTCGCATGGAAACTCGGCATCAATCCCAAATTCCTCTCCCCCATCCAGGTCTGGTATCCGGACAGGACGGGATACATCTCCCCCTCCAATCCGGCAGCATCTCTGCACAGCGCCGAAATCTACGCCGCAAAGGTCATGGACATTCCGCACACCTCCGATGCCGGGGCAGATGGCACGATGATTCTCCCCATCGGGGTAATGCGTTCGCTGACAGGGTATTATAAAGAAGTATCCGCAGTTGAAATTCGCTATTCGGACGGGCTCTCCCAACGCGGCGCAAGGGGATTCCGCAAGGCCCTCCGGAAGCAACTCGGCGATGGTTTCATAGTCCAGGACCGCTACATGCAGGACGAGTCCCTCTACAAGATGATGCGCTACGAGAAGGCGGCTATCTTCCTGATACTCATCTTTATAGTAATAATCATCTCGCTCAACATCTTCGGCTCGCTGTCGATGCTGGTCATCGAGAAGCAGGATGATATTGCAATCCTGCGCGCAATGGGTGCGGACGACCGCCTTATCCGTCGCATTTTCATCCTGGAAGGATGGCTGATATCTCTGCTGGGGATGGCCGTGGGAGTTGTGCTCGGCGTAGGTCTGGCGCTGCTGCAACAGCACTTCGGGCTGATCAAGATGCCCGGCAATTTCGTGGTGGATGCATATCCTGTGGTGCTGCGGCTGGGCGACGTGCTGCTTTCCGCCGCCGGAGTGGCCCTGATCGGGCTTCTCGTTGCTATGGCGCCAAGGCTTTCCAGGTCCAGGTGACGGGCGGGTGTTCCCGGTCCTGCAATTTTCAGCTAACCGTGAACACCGGAACGGAAGTTTTTTCCTATATTTGGGATTATGGATGTTTTGACAATCATACTGGGGATACTGCTGTTGCTGGCTCTGGCAGCAGTGGTAATTATTGCCATTCAAGGGAGCAGGAAGGCCGATGGACTCCGCAGGGATGCCACTGCAAAACAGCAGGAACTGCAGAGCCGCATCGAAAGTCTTTATGCTGAGAAGGCAGGGCTGGAGGCTAAACTCCAAACCCAGGAAAAAGCACATCAGTTGCTGGACGCCCAGCGTGAAAGCAGCCTGAAAGAACAAAAGGAATTGTTCCAGGAGCAGGCAGCAAAAAGCCTGGAAGAGATGCGCAACGCCTTCAAGGCGCTGAGTGCGGAGAACAGCGAGCATTTCCGCAAGACCAGTGCGGAAAGTGTCGGCGAGCTCCTCAAACCCATTCAGGAAAAATTCAAGGAATTCAGCGACAGTGTCAAGACCTCCGACGAGAAGAATGCCGAACGCAGCGGCTCGATGGAGAAGATGATCCATCTGCTCAGCGAACAGAGCAAGAGCGTAGGCTCCCAGGCCCAGGCGCTGGCAGATGCTATTACAGGCCAGAGCAAGACGCAGGGCGATTTCGGGGAGATGCTCCTCGTGGACCTGCTGCGCGAGAGCGGCCTGCAGGAAGGCGTGAATTTCGACGTCCAGGGGGTGATACGCGATGAATACGGGCACGAGATAAAGAGTGATGACGGCCGTACAATGATTCCGGACGTGATAGTGCACTACCCCGACGGCGGCGAAGTCATAGTGGATTCCAAGGTGAGCCTCAAGGCCTTCCTGGAATGGAATCAGGCAATTCTCCCGGACGAACGCAAGCATTGGGCCCGGGAGCACATATCCAGTATCCGCAATCATATTGACGAACTGCGCGGTAAAGACTATGCATCCTACATCCCCGAGGGACGCAAGAAGATAGATTACAACCTCATGTTCATCCCTGTGGAGAACGCCTTCCGGCTGATGCAGGAGGAGGAGCCCCTGCTATGGCAGCAGGCCAAGAACCAGGGTGTGCTGATAGTGAGCCAGATGTCGCTCGCTATAGTGCTGAACATGATTCTTGTGGCCTGGCGCCAGTTCGATCAGCAGCGCAATATCCAGGAGGTTTACAAGACTGCATCCGAACTTATGAGCGTGCTGGAGAATTGGATGAAAGAATATGTGAAGGTCGGAGATAAACTCAAGGAACTCGGCAAGAGTTATGATGAATCCACCCGTCTGCTCACTGAATCGAGCCAGAGCGTGGTGCGCAAGATTGCCAAACTTGAGAAACTCGGAGCTACCCGCAAACGCTCCAATGCAAGCCTCAAGACAGGAGGCAGAATGGTCGGAGGCAAGCAATCCGTTATTCCCACACAACTCGCATCCGGACTGGAAGACGAAGAAGATAACAACTAGCAAAATATGAAGAAGATCTTAACAATCGCAGCGATGCTGCTATCTATCAGTGCCATAGCCCAGAAGGGCGGGCTTGATGCAAATGTCCTCGGAGAAATCCGTAAGGGCTATGAAGGCAGCGTGACCGACAAGGCAATCCGCAATGCCCTCAACTCCACTCCTCTGGCCACCCTGGCCAAGAATGCAGACCGTGCGGTGATGATCGACACCCACTTCTCCGACGAAGTGAAGACCGTCGGCCGAACCAACCAGAAATCTTCCGGCCGCTGCTGGCTGTTTACCGGCCTCAACGTGCTGCGCGCATCCGCCATCCAGCGTTTCGATCTCGGAGAATTCCAGTTCAGTCAGAACTACTGCTTCTTCTATGACCAACTGGAGAAAGCCAATCTCTTCCTCCAGGCAGTGATCGACACCCGCAACAAGCCCTTCGACGACCGCACCGTAGACTGGCTCTTCTCGCATCCGATCAGCGACGGCGGCACCTTCACCGGCGTTGCCGATCTGGTGAGCAAGTATGGCGTAGTGCCTGCCGAGATCTTCCCTGAAACCCTTACTGCAAACAGCACTTCCGCTATCCGCGGCCAGCTTTCCAACCTGCTCCGCCAGGACGGTCTTGCGCTCCGTGATGCAGGCAAGAAAGCCGATCTGCAGAAGATGAAGGTGGATATGCTTAAAGAGGTATACCGCATCCTCGCCCTTACCCTGGGAGTGCCCCCGGCAGAGTTCGAGTGGACCCGCCGCGACTCCAAGGGCAACGTGGTGAGCACCAAGACATACACTCCACTGGAGTTTTACAATGAATTCGTGGGGTACGACCTTCAGAACAACTACATCATGTTCATGAACGACCCTGCACGCGAGTACGGCAAAGTATATGAGATCGAGTATGACCGCCACACCTACGACGGACACAACTGGCTCTATGTCAACCTTCCTCTGGATGACATAAAGAAGATGGCCATCGCCTCGATCAAAGGCGGCGACGCCATGTACTTCTCCTGCGACGTGGGCAAGTTCCTCGACCGCGAGCGCGGCATAGCCGACATCCGGAACTTTGATTATGAGAGTCTGCTCGGCGTAGAATTCACCATGGACAAGAAGCAGCGCGTGCTCACCCACGCCAGCGGTTCCAGCCACGCCATGACACTCATCGCGGTGGATCTCAAGGACGGCGTTCCGCAGAAGTGGATGGTGGAGAACAGCTGGGGCGATACCGGATGGAAAGGAAACATTATCATGACTGACGAATGGTTCAACGAATACATGTTCCGCCTCGTCGTCGAAAAGAAATATGTTCCCGCCGACATCCAGGCCTTGCTCGACCAGAAACCAATCATGCTTCCGGCATGGGACCCGATGTTCCTCGGTGAAGAATAAGAAAAGCGGCGTTGCGCCGCTTTTTTTTAATCCATCCCCAGATGCTTGAAGATGAAGGCGTAGATGTCGGCCTGCTCTTCGAGGACTTTGGCGAGGGGTTTGCCACCGCCGTGGCCCGCTTTGGAATCGATGCGGATGAGGCAGGGGTTGGTGCCGTCATTGCATTCCTGCAGGGTAGCCGCGAACTTGAATGAGTGGGCGGGAACCACACGGTCATCGTGATCTGCGGTAGTCACCAGGGTTGCGGGATACTTGGTGCCGGGCTTGAGATTATGTAGAGGAGAGTAACTGCGGAGATATTCGAACATCTCCTTGCTGTCTTCGCTGGTGCCGTAATCCGGAGCCCAGTTCCACCCGATAGTGAACTTGTGATAGCGGAGCATATCCATAACACCCACCTGAGGTATCGCAACCGCATACAGGTCAGGTCTTTGAGTCATGCAGGCTCCTACCAGCAAACCACCGTTGGATCCGCCGAGGATGGCCAGTTTCTCCGGAGAAGTAAATCCGTGCTCGATCATCCATTCCGCAGCGGAGATGAAGTCGTCGAACACATTCTGCTTGTTCATCTTCGTACCGGCCAGATGCCAGGCCTCACCATACTCGCCGCCTCCACGCAGATTAACCTGTGCATAGATGCCGCCCGCTTCGAGGAAAGGAATCCTGTTGGCGGAGAATCCGGGAGTCAGTGAGATGTCGAATCCACCGTAACCATACAGAAGTACGGGGTTACTGCCGTCCAGTTTCACGTTCTTCTTATGTGTCACGAACATTGGGATGCTGGTGCCGTCCTTGCTCTCGAAGAATATCTGCTCGACATCATAATCGGATAAGTCGAAATTTGTCTTGGGCTGGCAGTACACACTGCTTTCTCCGCTGGCCAGATCGAAACTATAGATGGTGCCGGGGGTGGTGAAAGATGAATATGAGTAGAAGCACCAGGGCTCCTCCTTCTTGCCGGAGAATCCTGCTGTGCCGACTCCGGGCAACTTGATCTCCTGCAGACGGGTGCCGTCGATATCATATAGCCAGGCGTGGGTGGAAGCATCCTTCAGGTATGAGGCAATGATTTTGCCCCCTACAAAGGACGCGTCCTCAAGGACACAGTCGGATTCAGGGATAAGGTCCTTCCAGTTCGAGTATGAAGGGTTCTTTACATTTGTCACCACCACCTTGTTCATCGGAGCGCCCAGGTTGGTGAACAAATATATATTGTCGCCTTCGGACTCCAGCGGCAGGCAGGAATTCTTCATGTCCGCTGTCATCTGCACGAATTCAGCACCTTCTACGCGCAAATCCTTGACATATAGATTATTACCCACATCTGCCCCATCCTCGTAGAGGAAGGCCAGGGTCTCCTCTTCATTGATATCCAGCTGATAGAAGCGAAGGGGCTCTGCAGGGTTGCTGAAGTATAGTTCGTCTTCGCTCTGGGGCGTACCGATCTTATGATAATAAATCTTGTGAACCTCGTTCTTGCCGCTGAACTCGTGGCCTTCTCCCTCGGGGCGGTCGTATGCGCTGTAGTAGAAGCCGTTGCCGCACCAGGATGCGCCGGTGAACTTTGCCCATTCGATATGGTCTTCGAGCAGGCTGCCGCTCTCCACATCTATCACGAATATCTCCTCCCAGTCGCTGCCACTGCGGGAAATCACATAGGCCATATACTTGCAGTCATGCGAGAAATACGTGCCTTTCAGGGCTACGGTACCATCTTCGCTGAGGGTGTTCGGATCGAGGAATACGCTGGGTTCGCCTCCAAGTTCATCCATTTCGTAGAGCACGCTCTGGTTCTGCAGGCCGTCATTCTTATAAAAATACCACTTGCCGTTCTTCTTATGAGAGGGCGCGCCGACCTTTTCGTAGTTGGCGACCTCTTTCAGCCTTGAGAGGATCTTTGCCCGGGCGGGGAGTTTCTTGAGATAGGCATCGGTCACCTTGTTCTGGGCCTTCACCCAGGCTGCGGTTTCGGCAGAAGCGTCATCTTCCAGCCAGCGGTAGGGGTCGGCGACCTCGGTGCCGAAGTAATTGTCTACGGTATCGTCTTTGCGAGTCTGCGGGAGTTTGGGGGCGCAGGATTCAATTGCAATTGCAGTCATTGCCAGAATTATGAGGAGATTCTTTTTCATAGGCGCAATATAGGCATTTTTTAACAGAAAAAGCGGCTGAATTTAAAATCAACCGCTTTTCTTAACCTCTTTAAAGGTTAAACTACCACCTGTCTTCGGAAGACACGGTAAGTTTCTTGCGTCCGTGTGCACGGCGGGATGCAAGTACGCGACGGCCGTTGGGAGTGCTCATGCGCTCGCGGAATCCGTGCTTGTTGACGCGCTTGCGGTTCGAAGGTTGAAATGTCCTTTTCATATCTATACTCTTTTAATTTTTCGCATTAGGGAGTGCAAAGGTAGTTTTTTCCAACCTCAATTACAAATTTTTCTGCAAAATATTCGTCATTTTTGTTCTAATCATTACTCAAGGGCCGTTTATGTCTTTTAACTTTTCTGGACAACTTGACAGCTACCAGGTTCAATTCCATAGTAAATTCGTCTTCTGTTATCTCCATTGCATCCGTAGCAAGATCAGAAATGATTTCGCCAGCCCTTTGAACTAAACTCTTTTTCTTTTCTTCATCTGGTGTCGAAGCAGCACCTTTTATTTCTCTTCCCAAACGTTTCAGTTTTGAATATGTTTCAATTATATTTATTGTTGCTTCGGTTGCGACGGCACCTTTTAAAATAGTAGCAAGCATATAAAGACCCTTTTCAGTGAACACCTTTGCATTATAATGGGAGCGCGCCGACAGGTCAAAAGTTTTGACCTGTGACATCTCGTCATCATTCAACTCCAGAACATATCCTTCCGGAAACTTGGACGGGTTGTTTTTTACCGCCTGATTAACGTGCTTGGTCTCCACTCCATACAGAACAGCAACATCCTTGTCCAACAAGACCATCTGCCCTCTGACAACAATCATTCTCTCTTCGATTTCATTTCTTGATAATACCATAGTCCACTTTTCATTTATAGTTTAACAATACAAAAAGCCCGTGACCACATGGCCACGAGCTATCGCGGTAAAGTTACACAGATTTATCGGTTTAAAAACGTTTCAAACGTTTAACTGATAAAAACCATATTACAGAGCCTTGCAGGCTATTTCAATTACAAATTTTTCTGCAAAATATTCGTCATTTAACCAGGAATCTATTCTCCAGGTGCGGATATTTCCGGTCGGAATATGATATTTTTTCTGCATGGCGGCTATTTCGGCATTGATGTCGCCGCCTTTCAGGTAGAGAATGCTCTTGCGGAAGCGGCCTTTGACCCAGGGGTAGAAGTTCTCGAGACTTGTGACCGCCCGGCTCACCACCCAGTCCCACTGCCCGGGCAGGCTCTCCACACGGGCATTGACGCATTCGACGTTCTGCAAGCCGAGGCCGTCCGCCACCGCCTGCGCCACCTTGACTTTCTTCCCTATCGAATCGCACAGCATAAATTTCGCTTTCGGCATCACCATCGCCAGCGGAATTCCGGGAAAGCCTCCGCCTGTCCCAACATCCAAAAATGAATCATGGCGGCCATATGTCTGATTATCAGCAACTTCGCCACATCCCTCCCCTTCATTTTCCAGGGGGAGACATGTAGTTAAATCACTGTCATTCAGCGCGTTACCTGCCACAGCAGGAGAAATTTGAGGATGGACAATGCCAGTCGCGGAGGGATAGTAGAGTTCCAGATACTGCGCGATGGCGAGGGAATGGAGGATGTGATGGGCAAAGATGCTGTCTTCGTCCTTGCGGGAAATGACATTGATGCGCCCGTTCCACTCGCGCCAAAGGGCGACAGCCTGCGCGAATTCCTGTTCAGAAGGTATCAGCATAGCCCGTGCGCCTCCTCCAGGAGATTACCAAGTTCCTCGATGTCGCGGCAGATCAGAGACGGAGCATGCGGCCACTGCCTGGCCACCTCCAAAGTTGTTTCTCCACTGAGCACCAGCACCCCGAAAGCACCGGCATTATAAGCACACTCGACATCGGTGTAGATACGGTCACCCACCATTGCTATCTCCTCTGCATCAAGGCCGTAACGATGTTCTATCCCCTCAATCATGGCAGGGTCCGGTTTGCCTATGACGGTATCCGGCTTGCGGCCGGTGGCATATTCGATGCAGGCGCACAGCGACCCGCAGTCCACCAGCACTGTGGGCTGGTCGGTAGGACACACGCGGTCGGGGTTGGTGGCGATATAGGGGATTCCCTGCTGCGCCCACCAGCTGGCGCGGCATAGTCTGGAATATACCAACGTAGGGTCGAAAGCTGCCACCAGCAGATCCGGCACATCATCGGCGGAATCCGCAGTGCTGATGAATCCCGCCTCTTCGAACTGACTGATCATCGAGGGCGTACCAAGCAGGAACAGCCGCTTTGCGGAAGGATGATTCGCTTTTATGAAATCGATGGTTGCGGGCACGGTGCTGTACATCTGCTTCTTGTCCGCACGGATACCCATCTTCGTGAGTTTCGCGAGATAATCCTCCAGCGAACGGGTGGGGTTGTTGGTAAGGAAGGAATAGCTAATCCCCATCTTCCCCAGTTTCGCAAGGAAGTCGAGGGTAAAGGGGAATATGGTGTTGCTGAGGTAGATAGTGCCGTCCATATCAAGGGCGACGTGCCTGATCTTCAGCAGTTTGGATTTAAGTTCTTCAGTCATTCTTCGCGAAGTTTTCGGTGAATTTGCGGGAACGTTCATAACCATCGCGCGGGGCAGTCCACATAAGCAGGAAGATGATTGCGCCAACCACACCGACGCAGAGGAAGGTGATGAACACCGCACGCCAGCCAAAGTGATCGGCGATAAGGCCTACTCCAAGTGCGGAGAGTGCTGAACCGACGTATCCGAGGATTCCGGTGAGTCCGTTGGCTGTCGCGGATGCTTCCTTCGTGGCCTGATTAGCGGCGCCGATTCCGATGAGGGCCTGAGGGCCGTAGATGCAGAATCCAGCAAGCGCAAGGACTATGGTGGAGAGGATTACGGGCATCTCGACGAGGGCGAAGAGGCCGAGGAAGATAACGGATCCTATCATCGAGAAAAGGCACATACGGTGCGCACGTCCCTTAAAGATGGCATCCGTGGCCCAGCCGGCGAAGATGGTGCCGAACACGGCCGTAAGCTCGAACGCAGCCACCGACCATGCGGCACCCTGTATGTTCATACCGCGGTCTTCGGTAAGGAATTTGGGTCCCCAGTCGAGCACGCCCATGCGGAGCACATAAACGAAGATGTTCGCAAAGGCGTAGAGGACCACCCACTTGTTGAAGAAAACCATATGGCGGAGGAACGCCCCGTGTGCTCCCTTCTTGCCTTCAGTTGCCTCCTTGCCGGTGTGAGTTTCCTCGATTTCGGGAAGGCCCACGCTCTGGGGAGTGTCCCTGAGACCGGTAAAGCAGAGGATTGCACCTCCGATGGCCACGATTGCAGGGACAATGAAGCACCAGCGCCAGGCACCGTAGTGCGAGGCGTAAGACATTATGCGGGATGTCTGGTCGGCGACGGACAGTTCATCCCAGCCTTTTATGCTGGCTGCAAGGTTGGAAGTGATGCGGGCGACGATGCTGCTGTCACCGGACATGTCTGCACCCAAATTGGTCATAAGAAGACCGCAGATTACCACGGCGCCGAAAGCTCCTATGGAATGGGAGGCATTCCAGATACTCATCTTGGTAGCAAGTTCGCCCGGAGCGATCCATTGCGGCAGCATTCGTGCGCAAGGGGGGAATCCCATCCCCTGGAAATACTGGTTGAGCACTATGGTTACGCCCATTACGAGAATCAGTGTGTTCACGAATTGAGGGCCCTCGTGCACTCCGGTAATCCAATAACTGACATCCACTCCGAAACCGAAGCAGATGTTGGCCGCTGCGCACAGGATGAGCCCTATGCCCATGAATGTCTTAGGGCTCACTCTCTCCACCACGAATCCGTTAAGGAAACGGCTCAGACCATAGATCAGCGACCCGATCGCTATAACTATACCGAAACTGGTGTTGGATATGCCATATTCAGCCGTGAGGCCAGGCATGGCGATGGAGAAGTTTTTCCTTACAAAATAGTAAATGGCATAAACGGCCATCGAGACTATGATGGTACGCCACTGCCAATACTTGAAAGACTTGTTTGTGGTCATATGCTTTCTTCTGATTTCATTCTGTCTATCTGTTCCTTCGCCCTGCGTATCCGGGTGCGCACGGTGTTCAGGGGGATGCCTGTCTCCTCGGCGATCTCGCTGTACTGCAGCCCGTCCACCAGCCGCATGCGGGCTATGCGCCGGTAGAGTTCCGGCAGCCCTTCGATGTATTTCTCAGTCTGCACCTGGTCCTCGTCCCGGATGATTGATTCGAGAGGTGTGTCGTCGTCGCTCCCGATCGTGCTTGCAGCCGCACCGGCGGAAGCACTCTGGTCGATGGAAACCAGGTGCTTATGGGAACGGCTCTCCTGCAGCACGGTGTCCAGGGCCGTGTTGTGCGCGATATTGGTGAGCCAGGTGGAGAACTGGCTCTTGGAAGGATCGTAACTGCGTATCTGCCGGAAGGCTTTCTCGAAACTGCGCGAGCAGATGTCATCTACATAGAAATCGTCCAGATTCTTCATCCGGCTCTTGATGTAGGTCCGCAGGGAATCTATGTGAGTATCCCAGAGTTCGGTGAATGCAGCACCGTCTCCTATGATTGCCAGGCGGATAAGTTCGCTAGTGGGCCTCGAGCCAGGTTTTGCCATAGTTGCATTCTACGATTAGGGGAACGCTGAGTTCCATTACACCTTGCATTTCTTCCACCAGCACTACCTTAGCCGCATCTATCTCGGTTTCAGGCACTTCCAGCAGAAGTTCGTCGTGAATCTGCAATACCATCCGGGCCTTGAGGCCTTCCTTGCGCAGGCGCTCCGCCACGCGTATCATCGCTATTTTGATGATGTCGGCGGCCGTGCCCTGGATGGGGGCGTTCACCGCGTTGCGCTCAGCGTTTGAGCGGATGTTTGCATTGTTGGAATTGATGTCGGGGATATAGCGGCGCCGCCCGAGCATCGTTTCGGTATAGAGGGTTTCGCGTGCCTTTGCCAGAGTGCCGTCGATGAATGCACGGATCGAGGGGAAGGACGCGAAGTAGTCGTCGATGAGTTTCTTTGCCTCCGCCCGCGGGCATTTCAGCCTCTGGGCGAGGCCGAAGGACGAGATCCCGTACATAATGCCGAAGTTGGCGGTCTTCGCCATCCGGCGCTGGTCCGCGCTGACCTGCTCCACCGGCACATCGAAAATCTTTGCCGCGGTTGCGGCGTGGATGTCGAGTCCGTCGCGGAAGGCCTGCCGCAGGTGCTCATCTCCGCAGAGATGGGCCATTACCCGGAGTTCGATCTGTGAATAGTCCGCCGACATCATTACCCAGCCTGGTTCGCCGGGCACGAAGGCCTTGCGGATCTCTCTCCCCTGCTCCGTGCGGATGGGGATGTTCTGCAGGTTCGGGTTGCTGCTGGAAAGCCTGCCGGTAGAGGTAAGTGCCTGATTGAAAGTGGTATGCACACGCCCGTCGACGGGAGATATGTACTGTGCGAAGGGCTCGATGTAGGTCGAGAGAAGTTTGCGCAGGCCACGATAGTCGAGAAGGGCGTCGATGATGGGATGCCTGTCGGCCAGGGCGGAGAGTGTTTCCTCGTCAGTGGGCCAGGTGCCTTTTGCAGGCTTTTTGGCCATGGGGTCGAGTTTAAGCTTCTCGAAGATCACCTCTCCCATCTGCTTGGGGGAACTGACGTTGAGGCCGGGAGTCTGCGCATAGTCCTGTATTTCTGCCTCACGCGCGTTCATCTGCTTGCGCAGCGAGTTCGCGAAATCTTTGAGAGATGCGAGGTCTACCTTCACACCGGCGAGTTCCATCTGCGAAAGCACCTTCATCAGAGGCTCCTCGATATCATCGTAAAGGCCTGTAATCCTGTTCTTTGCAAGTTCGTAAGACAGGACGGAGGAGAGTTTCAGTATTGCGTCGGCATCAGCGCTTCGGTCGGCGGTGGCATCGTCGGCGAAGAGCAGGCCGTCATTGCTGCCGTCAGACTCTTCAAGAGTGATGCCGAGGTAGTTCTGCGCCAGAGATATCAGGCGGTGGTCGCTTTCGGGGTTGATCAGGTAGTGCATCAACTCTATGTCCATCAACTTCCCTTGAAGATCGATCCCCTGTTTCGCAAGGGCATTCATCTGGGCCTTGATGCCGAATCCGGCTTTGCTTTTCTGCGGGTCTTCGAGTATGGACTTGAATCCAGCCGGACTTCCGCTGCGGGTGCCCTGGGCATCTGCCAGCCATAATATATCGCCGTCCAGAAGGAAGGCAAGGTCGGCAGTGGAGGATGCCTGCGGAAGGTATTCCCCCTTAGGGAGTTCGCCCTCCGGGGGAATACCTTCCGCAGCGTCTACCGGACCGAGGTACTTCTTCAGGGAGTTGAAGCCGTAGAGGTTGAAGAGTTCGGCGGCGTGGGGGCTGGCGGGGCGGAGAGCCATGTCGGCGGCGGCAGTGTCGATGGGGATGTCCGTCTTGATGGTCACCAGCACCTTGCTGAGGGCGATGTGGTCTTCCGCAGCGCGGAAGAGTTCCTGCTGGCGGGGCGTCAGTTCTCCGATATGCTCATAGATACCCTCCAGGGTGCCGTACTTTTGTAACAACTTGCTTGCGCCGACCTCGCCTACGCCCTTCACTCCGGGCACATTGTCTGCGGAATCTCCGCATATCGCGAGCATGTCTATTATCTGCTCCGGTCTCTCGATGCCGTACTTCTCCCGCAGGCGGGGGATGTCATAGAGCTCATCGTCGCTGCCCTTCTTGCCGGGCTTCACCTGGAAGATATGCTCCTCCAGCAACTGGCCATAGTCTTTGTCCGGCGTGACCATATATACGTCGAAACCCTCGCGAGCGCTGCGTTTGGCCATCGAGCCCAGAACATCGTCGGCCTCGAAGCCGGGAATCATCAGCACAGGTATGTTCAGCGAGTGAACTATCTCCGTAAGGGGCTGCAAGGCGTCGATCACCAACTGGGGCGTTTCCCCACGGGTAGCCTTGTATTCCGGGTAGAGTTGGTTACGGAAAGTGCCTCCGGGAGGATCGAAGCCCACCGCGATGTGTGTCGGCTGTTCCCGCCGGATGAGTTCCAGCAGATATTTCGTGAAGCCGAAAAGAATGGAAGTATCCACCCCTCTGGCATTTATCATCGGTCTGCCCAGGAAAGCATAGTACATCTTGAAGATGAGGGCATGGCCGTCAATCAGGAAAAGTTTCATATCGTACTACAAATTTGAAACTTTTTTCGGAAGTTTCAAAGAAATCTTACTAAATTGCCTGCAATATGGGACAAGACGAAAAATTCATGCGCGAGGCATTGGCGGAGGCCAGAGCAGCAGCTGCGGAGGAGGAGATTCCGATCGGGGCGGTGATCGTGTGCAAGGGACGGATTATCGGAAAGGGGCATAATATGGTGGAGCGGCTGCACGATGCCACGGCCCACGCGGAGATGATCGCGATAACGGCTGCCACAGAGGCTCTTGGGGGCAAGTATCTGCAGGACTGCACTTTATATGTCACCGTCGAGCCGTGCCCGATGTGCGCGGCTGCCCTCAATTGGAGCCAGATCAGCCGTATCGTCTATGCCGCTCCGGATCCGCGCCGCGGCTACAGCCTCTACTCCCCTTCCCTGCTGCATCCCCGCACGGAAGTCCTTTCCGGCATACTCGCAGAAGAGTGCGGATCCTTGGTTTCGAACTACCTCCGGTCCAAGCGATAGAGATTCGAGCGAAGCGAGTTATTTTCCACAGAAATTACTATCTTTGCACCCGGAATTGAAGTATGGTGTAACGGTAGCACTACAGATTTTGGTTCTGCCAGTCCAGGTTCGAATCCTGGTACTTCAACCAATCGGTATGCAAAAAACGCTGTTTTGCATACAAGTCTCCTAAAAAAGCCCGTTCTGTATGCAGAAACGGGCTTTTTGCACACAAGTATTATTTATATAACACTTTTGCATTTTGTTATATATTTTCTATATTTGCAAAAAAAGGATAAAGGATTATGCGAGCAACTACAAGAAAAGTACAGACGGCGTTCCGTTTTGATGCGGACCTGCTGAGCAGATTGAAGCGCAAGGCAAAAGCAAGGGGGCAGAGCCTCAATGCATATGTAGAAAATGTGCTGGTCAAAGACACCCCGGCAAATCTCGTGTGGCCGGAAATAGTTTTTCCCGCAGACATTTCTCCTGAAACAATGGCTATCACAAGAAACTACACAAGTTTCACTAAAGAGGAATTGAGAAAAGACGATAGACTGGCATACATCTTTGGAAAATGAGAATTTTTATTGACACAAACGTAGTACTCGATCTGTACTTTCCAGACAGAGGAGGCCAGATTGAAGCAGTACAGATAGTTGATCTGGCCAGAAAAGACCAACAGACCAGAGTATACATTTCCATCCTTTCTGTAGCAAATACAGCTTATTCCCTTCGCAAGCGAGTCGGGAAAGAAGAATCGGTCAAATGTATGAAAGAACTGTTCCATTCGATCAATACATTATCTATGAGTGATATGTGTTATTACAATGCGCTCAAGTCCGATTGCCCCGATTTCGAAGATGCTTTGCAAATCTACTGTGCAGATGACGGCAATTGTGACGTGATTGTTACCAGGGATAAAAAACACTTCGACGCATACACCGACATACCGGTATACACGCCGAAGGAATTCATCAAAAAGCTTACTCCATCAACTTCTTGTATTTGAAGCGCTTGGGCTCGGCATCGCCGAGGCGGGCTTTGCGGTTCTCTTCGTATTCGGAGTAGGAGCCCTCGAAGAAATACACGCTGCTGTCGCCTTCGAAGGCGAGGATGTGCGTGGCGATTCGGTCGAGGAACCAGCGGTCGTGCGAAATTACAACGGCGCAGCCGGCGAAGTTCTCGAGGCCTTCTTCCAGGGCGCGGATAGTGTTCACATCCACATCATTGGTGGGCTCATCGAGGAGCAGCACGTTGCCTTCGTCCTTGAGGGTCAGCGCAAGATGCAGGCGGTTCCTCTCGCCTCCGGAGAGCACCCCGCAGAGTTTCTCCTGGTCGGCACCCGAGAAATTAAAGCGCGAAACCCATGAGCGGGCGTTGAAATCGCGGTTGCCGATTCGCACCCATTCGGAGTTGCCCGCAATAGTCTCGAACACGGTCTTATCAGGGTCTATGCTCTTGTGCTGCTGGTCTACATAGGCAATCTTCACCGTCTCCCCTATCTCTATCGTGCCGGCATCAGCCTTCTCCAGACCCATGATAAGGCGGAAGAGTGTCGTCTTTCCGGCGCCGTTCGGGCCGATTACACCCACTATGCCGGCAGGCGGCAGGCTGAAGGTCAGATTCTCGAACAGGAGTTTGTCGCCGTAAGCCTTGCTCACGCCGTTGAATTCGATGACCTTGTTGCCAAGGCGGGGGCCGTTAGGAATGTATATCTCCAGATTCTGTTCCTTCTCCTTGGCATCGGCGGAAGCCAGTTTCTCGTATGCGCCCAGACGTGCCTTGCTCTTGGCGTGGCGTGCCTTGGGAGCCATCCTGGCCCACTCCAACTCGTGCTCCAGAGTCTTGCGGCGCTTGCTTTCCTGCTTCTCTTCCATCGCCAGGCGCTGGGTCTTCTGCTCCAGCCACGAAGAATAGTTCCCCTTCCAGGGGATGCCCTCACCACGGTCGAGTTCCAGGATCCAGCCGGCGACGTTGTCAAGGAAGTAACGGTCGTGCGTAACAGCGATGACCGTGCCCTTGTATTGCTGCAGATGGGCCTCGAGCCACTGGATACTCTCGGTATCGAGGTGGTTGGTTGGCTCGTCGAGCAGCAGCACGTCGGGCTCCTGCAGCAGCAGACGGCAGAGTGCCACGCGGCGGCGTTCTCCTCCGGAAAGATTCTTTACCAGCGCATCGGAAGGCGGGCACTGCAGGGCATCCATAGCCCTCTCCAGTTTGGAATCTATCTCCCAGCCATTATGATGCTCGATCAGTTCTGTCAGCTCTCCCTGGCGCTCTATCAGCGCGGACATCTGCTCATCATCCATCGGCTCCATGAACTTCAGGCTGATTTCGTTGTATTCGGAAAGCAGGTCCATCACCTCCTGAACCCCTTCCTGCACCACCTCGATAACTGTTTTCTCCGGGTCCATCTGAGGCTCCTGCTCCAGATATCCAACCGAATAGCCTGGGGCCCATACAACCTCGCCGCGGTAGCCCTTCTCCACCCCTGCGATAATCTTAAGGAGCGTGGATTTTCCGGAACCGTTAAGACCTATTATACCTATCTTCGCCCCGTAGAAGAACGAGAGGTAGATATCCTTGAGGATAACCTTGTTATTGTGGGGCAGGACCTTGCCCACCCCGTTCATAGAAAATATTATCTTTTCGTCTGCCATAAAGGGGGCGCTTTACAGTGTCCTCTTGATTTCCACGATCTTGAAGGCTTCGATGAAGTCGCCTTCCTTGATGTCGTTGAATCCGGCGATGCTCATACCGCATTCCTTGCCGGCGGCAACCTCCTTGACATCGTCCTTGCCAACCTTCAGCGAACCAAGTTCGCCGGTGTAGACCACGATGCCGTCGCGGATCAGGCGCACCTGCACCTTGGGAACCATCTTTCCTTCGCGCATGATACAGCCGGCGATGGTGCCGACCTTGCTGATGTGGAAGGTCTGCTTGATTTCGGCGGTGGCGATGACCTCTTCCTTCTTCTCGGGCTCGAGCATACCCTCCATACCGTCCTTGACTTCATTGATGGCGTCGTAGATGACGGAATAGAGGCGGATTTCGATGCCTTCCTTTTCGGCTGCCTTGCGGGCCTCGACGGTAGGACGCACCTGGAATCCGATGATGACTGCGTCGGATGCCTCGGCGAGCAGGATATCGCTTTCGGAGATGGCACCCACGGCCTTGTGGATGACGTTCACGCGGATCTGCTCGGTGCTGAGCTTGATGAGGGAGTCGGACAGAGCCTCGACGGAGCCGTCCACATCACCCTTGACGATGATGTTGAGTTCCTTGAAGTTGCCGATGCTGATACGGCGGCCGATCTCTTCGAGGGTCATGTGCTTCTGCGTCTTGATGCCCTGGATGCGGATGAGTTGCTCGCGCTTGGCGGCGATGCTCTTGGCCTCCTTCTCGTCGGTGAGCACATTGAACTTCTCTCCTGCGGCGGGAGCTCCGTTCAGACCGAGGACGGATACAGGGGTGGAAGGGCCGGCTTCCATCACTCGCTGGCCGCGCTCGTTGAACATGCTCTTCACACGGCCGAAGAAACTGCCGCTCAGGATGATATCACCCTGATGCAGAGTTCCGTTCTGCACGAGGATAGTGGCGAGATAGCCACGGCCCTTGTCGAGCGAAGACTCGATGACGGCACCTTGAGCAAGGCGTTTGGGGTTCGCCTTGAGGTTGAGCATATCGGCTTCGAGAAGCACCTTCTCGAGGAGTTTGTCGACATTGAGACCATGCTTTGCGGATATCTCCTGGCACTGGTACTTGCCGCCCCAGGCCTCGGTGAGGATGTTCATCTGGGAGAGCTGCTGGTAGATCTTGTCGGCAGATGCGCCGGGCTTATCTATCTTGTTGATTGCGAACACCATAGGCACGCCGGCAGCCTGTGCGTGGTTGATTGCCTCAACGGTCTGGGGCATCACGGCGTCGTCGGCTGCGATAATGATGATGGCGAGGTCGGTCATCTGCGCACCGCGGGCACGCATGGCGGTGAAGGCCTCATGTCCCGGGGTATCCAGGAAGGTGATACGGCGGCCATCCTCGAGGCGCACGTTGTATGCACCGATGTGCTGGGTGATACCACCAGCTTCACCGGCGATGACATTGGTCTTGCGGATGTAGTCGAGCAGGGAGGTCTTACCATGGTCGACGTGACCCATCACGGTGATGACCGGAGGACGGGAAACGAGATCCTCCTCCTTGTCTGCGACTTCTGCAGACTCGATTTCGTTGGTAAGCTCGGCACCTACGAACTCTACTTTATATCCGAACTCCTCGGCTACGAGCACAAGGGCTTCGGCGTCGAGACGCTGGTTGATGGATACCATCAGTCCAAGGCTCATGCACGCTCCGATGACGTTGTTCACAGGGGTGTTGTTCATGAGGGTGGCGAGATCGTTGACAGTGACGAACTCGGTGACTTTCAGCACCTTCTTCTCGGCGGACTGCTGTTCGAGTTCCTCCTGGGTACGCTGTGCGGCAAGTTCGCGCTTCTCCTTGCGGTACTTCGCTCCGAAGTTGTTTTTCTTGCCTTCGTTCATCTTGGCGTAGGTTTCCTTGACCTGCTTCTGGATCTCTTTCTGCATCTCTTCCAGTTCGGCCTCGGTCATGGCGGGTTTGAAGCGGTCGCGCTTGCGGCCCTTGCCGCCACCCTGCTGCTGGGATGCATTCTTGTCCTTCTTGGGGCTGCGCTCGATATTGGCACCTGCCTTTGCAACATCCACCTTCTGGGTGCCCTTAGCGATGCGTTCACGCTTCTTTGCGGGCTTCCTGTCGAACTGGGAAAGGTCTATCTTGCCGACAACCTTGAAGCCGTCTTCCTTCGGTGCTGCAGGGGTTTTTTCAGCAACGGCAGGGGCGGGTTCTTCGGGTGCGGGCTTCACGGGCTCGGGTTCCGGTTCCGGAGCGGGTTCGGGCTCGGGTTCCGGTTCGGGCTCCGGAGCAGATGCGGAATCGGGCTCTGGAGCATTTTCAGCGGAAGAGACCGCATTTCCGACTTCTGCGACCGTCTGTACCGGCTCGGGCTCCGGTTCCGGAGCAGGTTCGGGTTCCGGCTCGGCTACAGGCTCCGGTTCGGGCTCAGCCTTCGGCTCGCTCTTCTTGTGCGCAAGTGTATTAGTACGCACAATGACGCGCTCCTCCTCTTCCTCCTCGGCCTGCTCTTCCTTCTTCCTCCCGGAATTCTCCAGGATATCCGACATCTTTATCGCCCTTTCATTGGCTTCCTCCGCAGCTTTCAGGTCCGCCCCGAACTGCTTCTGGATAGCAGGGAGATATTCATCGGAAAACTTTGCATTAGGATTCTCCTCCACGTCCGCCCCCTGGGCCTTGAGGAAGTCCACAAGGTCCTGCAGTCCGATATTGAACTGCCGCATTATCTTGTTTAGTCTGATTTCTGCCATATATTAACCCCTTTTCTTTCTAAAATTAATCTTCGAATTCTGCGGAGAGAATGCTGCGGACATCCTCGACGGTCTCCATGTCGAGATCTGCACGCTTGGCAAGGTCTTCCGGATCGATAGCAAGTACGCTGCGGGCGGTGTCGCAGCCGATGCTCTTGAGTTTGTCGATAACCCATCCGTCGATGGTGCGGCCATACTCCGGATTGGTGAATTCCTCGAGTGCGACATCATCTTCCTCTTCGGCAGCGACCTCGCCTTTCGGAGTCTCACGCCATACCTCGATTTCACGGCCTACGAGCATGCCGGCAAGCTGCACGTTCACACCGCCGCGGCCGATACCCTTCTGCACTTCCTCGGGAAGCATGTAAACTTTCACCTTATCCTCGGGAGTTTCGCCCATGTCTATGGAGCTGACGCGTGCGGGAGTGAGGGCGCGCTGGATGAGGAGTTTGGGATTGGAGGACCACTGGAGAACGTCGATGTTCTCGTTGCGGAGTTCGCGGACGATGCCGATCACGCGGCCGCCCTTGACGCCGATGCAGGCTCCGATAGGGTCGATACGCTCATCGTAGGACTCTACCGCCACCTTGGCACGCTCACCGGGCACGCGGACGACCTTCTTGATGGTGATGAGGCCGTCTGCGATTTCGGGAACCTCCATCTCGAAGAGGCGGGCCAGGAAGTCGGGATCGACGCGGGAAAGGGTGATGTAAGGAGTGGTATTGTTGCGCATCTCCACCTTCTTGATGATAGCGCGGACGGTGTCGTTCTTCTTGAAACGCTCGCCGGGAATCTGCTCTTCCTTGGGGATGTGGAGTTCGTTGCCGTCTTCGTCGAGAAGCAGCACCTCGCGTGACCAGGTCTGGTAGATCTCGCCGGTGAACACTTCGCCGACCTTCTCGGAGTACTTCTTGTAGACATTGGCCTTCTCGATGTCCATGATGCGGCCCTGGAGGTTCTGGCGGATGTTCAGGATGCCGCGACGGCCAAATGCGGAGAGAGGGAGGATCTTGGCATAGGTGTCGCCGATCTCGTAGTCGTCGTCTCCGCTGTCCTTGCGGACCTCCTCGAGGGTCATCTCTGCTGCGGGGTTCTCAACCTCTTCGACAATCTCGAAGTTCTGGTAGATTTCGCAGGTACCCTTGTCGACATTGACGATGACGTCGAAATTGTCGGCAGATCCGTAGGTCTTGGCAATCTGGGTCAGGAACACGTCCTTGAGCACGCCCATCATCACCGGGCGGTCGATGTTCTTCTCTTCCTTGAAGTCCTTGAAGGCGTCAATCAGAGTAACTTTTTCTTCTTTGTTCATTTGTATTTTGATTTATTTTTCGTTTGCAAGCAATTCATCGGCCTCTTCCGAACTGATGCCGGCCGTTCCGACGGTCAGGGCGTAGTCTTCGATATCCCTGTCGAAGGCTGCGAGCACCGCACGGTGCACATATTCGCAGTCGGCAAGGTCGGCGCCTCCCTCTTTGTCGATGGTCACTTCGATGTTGTTGTCGTCGTCCACGTCGAGCTGGACGATGGTGCAGGCACGCTCAGCGGCGGCTTTTTCCAATACCGGTTGAAGTTCAGTTTTTTCCATATCACATAATAAAAAAAAGAGGACCTTGCGGCCTCTATCTCGTTCACGAATGCAAATATAGCATTTTTTTAAATAATACGCAAACCCGATGTGCCGGCAGTGTGCACAACGGTCCAAAGTTTGGGCCGTTGATGGCAAAAAGCCCGCTAAAACGCGCATAACGGTCCGCGTGGTGGACCGTTATCAACATTTTTAGTATTTTTGTGATATGAATCTGGCAGACTTCGTTGTTCAGCATCAAAACGACGACATTTCCGATCTGGTACTGCACCGGGATCGGTATCCTGATGTCGACGTAGCCCTCGCAGCCGAATGCATCGCAGCCAGGCGCAAGTTGCGCTACAAGGTGCCGGAGTGGTATGCCGATCCTGCGCTTGTATGCCCGGTCGCCCTCAGTGCGGAGCAGTGCAGCAGCACCTCCACGGCCCGGTACAAGGCCGCAGTGGCAGAAGGGGTATGCCGGTTGCCGCTCAATGCAATCCGCGAGGAGCAAAGGGCCCGGCCGTGTCCCGTAAAGGGCCCCCGGTCCGGGCATTGCTCCTCCGCAAGCCTGCAACCGGCACTTCCTACATCCCTGCGAATCGCCGATCTCACCGGAGGACTGGGAGTGGACTGCTGGCAGTTTTCCCTCATCGCCGACCGCGTACTTTACAACGAGATGAATCCTCTGCTGCTTGAGGCCGCCCGTGCAAATCTCCTCCGTCTCGGATGCCGCAACGTGGAGTTCAGCGGGCTCTGCATCACGCCTGAATCCCTGCCGTCTCTGCTGGATTCCTTCAGGCCGGACCTGGTTTTTGCCGATCCTGCACGTCGCTCCGAGGGCAGAAAGGTGTTTCTTCCCGAGGACTGCTCTCCGGACGTGCTGGCACTGCAGGACATTGTTTTGAGCCGCGGCTGCCGGATGATGCTGAAGTTATCGCCGATGGCAGATATCTCGCTTATGCTGAACAAGTTCCACTGCGTGAAGTCAGTATACGTCGTGGAGGCTGAGGGAGAATGCAAAGAGTTGCTGCTGTTGATGGTGCCGGGCTTCGATGGAGAAGCGGACGTAGTCGTTGCCTGCCACGCTTCAGATACCGTTCCGGTTTTTAACGACAGTTTACGTTTCCGCAGGTCCGAAGAAAAGGCGGCGGTTCCCAAGTATATTTCCGAGGCCCCGGTTCCTGGCCAAATCCTCTTCGAACCCGGGCCGGCTCTTTCCAAAAGCGGCGCATTTAATCTTTTAAGCGCTCGCTTCGGCCTGCGCAAACTCGGTCCATCGGCACACTTATATTGCATCGATTCTTTCGATTCAGTTACGGCGGATTCAGTTACGGCACATAAGGCGGGCGCGATGAAGGAATTGGCCGGATACGGCAAATGCTTTGAGATTCAAGAGGTTGCCTCATTCGGAAAGCAGTCCCTACGCGACTTCGCCTCCCACTGGCCCGGCGCCGAAGTCACCGCCCGCGCCCTGCCTTTAAGCAGCGACGAACTCCGCCTGAAAATGGCATCTCCCGGCAAAAAAGCCCCGCGCAGCAGCGACTCTCATCTGTTCGGCGTCGGCACGTCCATCGGCCGCCTGCTCCTCGCCGCACATAAAATCCGTCTTTAATTCCCCTTTGGCGTGCACGCTGTCCGGGATTTAGGGACAGCGGAGCAGGCAAATGGATTCGGGACCTTCGTTGAAGAGGAGGTCCATAATGGAGAGCCCGGGCACGAAGCCGAATTTATCCTGGAATACCTGCCAGTAGGGCCTCTCCAGACCCAGGTCCCGCATAATATTGTTGGGCCGCTTCGGATGGATGACGGGCCGGTAGTCTCCCCCGTCCGTGCCGGCCGGAACAAAATCGAAAGTTTCCCGGATTTCCGGCGCAATGCCGATTTTGGCGCAGAAAAAATCGATGATGCGGCGGTTCAGTTCCCAAAGGGTAGCAGGATGCGAATCGAGAATGGCGAAAATGGCATCGCGGTAGTAGAGGAAAAACGGGGAAGAACTGTACGCAGATTCGATGGCGCGTTCTGTCCGGAGAACCCAGGGCGTGCTGTAATCTACACGTATCTTCTTGATTGGCAACGAAAACGTACCATTCTCGTGCACCACCGGCACGTTCAAAGCCTCCACACCATTCGCAGTCAGAATCCTGCAGCGGTTGCGGTAACTCTGCTTCTGATAATTCTCGCACGCCTCCATATAAACGACAGAATACTTCGCAAGAAGAGCGAAGTATTCTATAGGGGGGAAGTATGCGGTAGTGAGCAGCACTACTCGATGATTACTTTCTCGCGGTTGTCGCTTCCACGCACAATGCCGCGCTTGGAATTGCGGATGAAATTCAGGATCTCGTCCTTCTCGGGGCTGTCCGGAAATCCGAGTTGGATTCGGGCGCAGGCATCCGAAATGTTGTAGCCCTGGAAATAGAGCATATCGTAGATATCCTTGATATTGCGAATGGTGTCGCTGTCGAATCCGCGGCGGCGAAGGCCGACCAGGTTGACACCGGCATAGCACACGGGCTCGCGGCCGCAGAGGGAATAAGGAGGGATATCCTTGTTGATCTTGCTGCCGCCGCCTATCATGGCATGCTTTCCGATATGGGTGAACTGATGCACCACGGTACTGCCTCCGAGGATCGCCCAATCGTCAACGTCGGTTTCGCCGGCGATGCCGACATAACTCACGAGGATGCAGTGGTTGCCAACGGTGCAGTCATGCGCTACATGCACGTACGACATTATAAGGGTATGGTTTCCGATCTTGGTAACGCCTTTTCCACTAGCCTTTGTGCCGCGGTTGATAGTGGCGCACTCACGGATAGTGACATAATCGCCAATCTCGACATAAGTGACTTCTCCGTCGAACTTCAGGTCCTGGGGAATCGCACCTACGACAGCGCCGGGGAAAACCTCACAATGCTCTCCTATCTTTACATAGGGGAATATGGTCGCGTGGGGATGTACTTTGGTATAGTCGCCTATCTCGACATTGGCGTCGATGAAGGCATAGGGGCCTACTTCAACATGCTCGCCTAGTTTGGCGAGAGGACTTACGCAGGCAAGAGGATGGATGTTTGCCATAATCTCAAATCAATTTCTGAACGGCCTTGGCCGCATTTGTGTTAATCGTATGGCCAGGTTTGTACGCGCTTATATGGGCCCGGAGGTATCCGCCTGCGAGCCGGATGTCACCGATGAGGTCGAGCAGTTTGTGCCGGCCGCATTCGTCGGGGAAATTCAGCACAAGATTGCTGAGATAGCCCTCGGGGGTGACTGAAAGTTTCGGTTGGTTGAAAAGTTCCGCCATATGGGCGACGGTGGCATCGTCTACCGGATGCTCCACCACAACAATGGCGTTGTCTACATCGCCGCCTTTCACAAGCCCCTGGCTTGCAAGGAATTGGACCTCATGGAAGAAGACAAATGTACGACAGTCCGCTATCTGCGAAGCATAGTCGGCAGTCTCATCCCAGTGGGCCGTCTGGACTCCCAGTACATGGGAGTTGAAATCGACAGTGATATCGTAGGAGAGATGGTCGGCAGGCTCGATACGAACCCAGGAGCCGCTTTTCTCGTCCTTGACCTCTACGGTTTCGGGAATATCGAAATACTTCCTCTCGACATCCTGCTCCTCAATGCCGGCCTCGGCAAAGGCCTTTGCATAGAAGCGGGCGCTTCCGTCCAGAATGGGGACCTCGCCATTGTCTATTTCGACTATGGCATTGTCGATACCGAGTCCGGTGAAGGCCGACATAAGATGCTCGATGGTGGAGACGCTTGCCTCTCCTTTGGAAATAAGGGTACAGCGGGCCGTGCTGGAAACATTTTCTGCAAGTGCAGGGATAGTTTCACCAAGATCGGTGCGGACAAAAACAATACCCGTCCCGGATTCCGCCGGGCAGACTGTCATATGTGAATAAACACCTGTATGGAGGCCTTTTCCTTCGAATTTGCAGCTCTTGCTGAGAGTACGTTCTTTCATAATAGCCCGCAAAGATAGCAAATATTTTGATTATCCCCGCATTACTCGGCTCCGGCCTGCTTGAACTTGGCATAACTGCGCATGTAAAGCATGTGCGGAATAGCCGGGGAGCCGATGAGTATCTGCCCGCTCTTGCGCACCGGACCTGCGATTCCTGCCTGTGCCCCAACGGTGGTGTTGTCTGCGATCTTGATGTGACCCATGATGCCCACCTGGCCACCGAATATGCAGTTTTTGCCGATGATGGCCGAACCGGCGACCCCGCACTGCGAAGCCATCACGGTGTTGTCGCCTATCACGACGTTGTGTGCAATCTGGCAGAGATTGTCGATACGGACCCCGTTTCCTATGATAGTGGATTCCATCTCGGCACGGTCGACCGTGGTACCGGAACCGATTTCGACATTATCGCCAATGACAACGTTGCCAAGATGTTCAATCTTCTTCCATGTACCGTCCGGCTGGGGTGCATTTCCGAATCCGTCGGAACCGATTACGCAGTTGGCATGGAGGATAACATTGTCTCCTATCTTCATCCCGGGATAAATCACAACACCGGGATAGATGATGCAGTGATGGCCTATCACTGTGCCGGCACCTATGGTCACATTCTCATGGATGATACCGTAGTCACCAATCTTGCATCTCTTGCCGATGATGGTGCCTGCACCGACGGATACCTTCCTGCCCAACTTGGCGCTGCATGCTATCCTGCTGCCCCATGCACGGTGGCGGCGGTACATCTTGCGCTGGTCGGAGACATATTTAAGAAGCTCGGCCACTGCATTGTAGGCGTTTTCGACACGCACCATGGTGGGGCCTACCTTCTGTTTCGGCTCGAAATCGGCATTCACCAGCAGAATACTGGATTTGCTAGTGTACACGTACTGTTCATACTTCGGATTCGCGTAAAAACTGAGTGCGCCGGGCTTCCCGTGTTCAATTTTCGCAAAGGTCGTAATCCGAACTTCGGGGTCACCGTCGACGGTGCCCCGAAGAATCTCTGCAAGTTGCTTGGCTGTTAATTCCATTATTTAAAATCTCCATCCGAAAGTGAAAACCGCGTCGAACTGCGAAAGTTTGGATTTCACTGACGGCGAAACAATATCGTAAGTCGTGTCTCCCACTTTATGGTTCAGGTAAGTGCTATATGCCTTGTAATATGCGTCGGGGAGCGAAGTGCGCCTGATCGCGAAGTCGGCATAGAATGAACCGGGCGAAGAATAGCCGGCACCGAGAGACAGGGAGAAAAGCCTGTCGGACGAATATCTTCCCTTATCATCGAGCACGAACTTGCCGCTCTCATAATCATCGAACCAGTTGTCGTAGTCGGCGGCATAGACCATATCACCTTCGCTGTCTTTGTAGTGGCGTTCAGGATTTGTAGCCAGATTGATGCCGGCACGCAGCGAGAAACTGGGCAGCACGCGGAATTCGGCACCCGCCCTGAGAGTATGCTGTACGCCGCAGAAGAGTTTGTTCAGGCGGTTGACACGATAGTAAGGGTCTTCGTAGGAGTAGAAGCCGTCGTCATATTGCTGGCTGAACTTCATCACACTGAAGTCGGTGATTTCGTAGTCAACGCTCAGCATGCCGACGCGTCCGAGCGTGTATGCAACGCCGAAGCTTGCGCTGTATGGCGACCTGAAATCGTAGGTGGTCTCGGCGGTGGGAGAGCTGGAACTGGCGTTCTGGGCGGCATCCTGGAAATCGGCGGACACATCCACATACCATTGCTCATGGATGGTGTATGCAGTAGGAGTCTGGATAGCCGCTCCGAGACGCAGGCCGTCAGTAGGCAGCCAGATGGCTCCGACCTTGGCGTTTATACCGCTGATATCGCCCACATAATTATAGTTATAGGTGCTTCCGAGATAGTGAGTGGCAGCGCCCTGCTCATATTTTCCGGAACTGGGAACGAAAAATTCGGGAGTAACGGGGAAATCTGCAGGATCCTGGGCAATTTCGGCGTAGTACTCGGAGTACTTGTAATTGATGATGGGGCAGTTGATGCTGACGCCTAAGAACAGACGGTTGTCCACATTTAAACCATAGTTCATCACTATATCGTTCTTCGATCCGAGGGTGGTGGTGCCGATGTTCTGCTTGAGCCATCCGAGCACTTCGTAACTGTATTGGCCGCCAACCAGATTCTTGGTTTCGGCAGATCCGTAATAGGTGCCGGCGTCGGCATTGTAGTTGATGAGGCCGCCGTCATAGGCGCAGATCGAGTTCCACGGATATTCGGTATCGAACTTGTTGTTGTTTCCGAGGATATTGCCAGGCATGCCGTCGGCGAAGGTCGCCATTGCGCCGGTCATGGAGGTATGGCCCTCGAGGCCGGATGCCGAAATCATCTGGGTATATGACTGGGTGCGATTGACCATGAAACCGAAGTTCCATCCGAGAATGCCGCTGCGGTTGCCGGTGTCGAAATAGAGATTCATCCCTATGTTGGGGATGGTCATCCTGCTCTTCTTGTTCTCAAAGCCGCCGGTATATACAGCGCCGGAATCGTAAGTGTCGTAGGATGCGGCATAGGAGGATGTGCTGGAGGCGGTGTTCCATCCCGTAGAGAAGGTGAACTGGGAGAATGCAGAAACCGCTCCGCCCGCAGGGTTAATGGAAATGCTGCCGAGATCGCCTCCGACCGCTGTTACGGCATTGCCCATACCCATGGTCCTGGCGGTACCGTAATAGTTACTCTGGCCGAACGTGAGAGCATCCGACATCGTCTGTGCCGACAGGGCCGAAGCCAGCAGCACGAGGGACGAAACTGAAACCAATATCTTTTTCATTGCCATTCTGTTTTATAGATGAAACTATCTGCCGCTGCGGCCTCCGCCGCCACCGGAACTGTGACCGCCGCCACTGCTGTGGCTTCCGCCCGAGCTGCTTCCGCCGCTGTATCCGCCGCCGCGACTGCCACCGCTGCTGTAGCTGGAAGAACTGCTGCTGCGCGAACTGGAGGATGAACTACGGGAGTAGGAACCGCTGCCCGAACTGCTGCTTCTGGAGGAAGAGCTGCGGGAATAAGTGCTGCTGCCGGAACCGGTAGAAGAACCGGCCGGGGAACTGCTGCGGGAGTATCCGCCGCTGCGGGAATAAGCACTGCTCCTGCCAGAGCCCGAAGCTGCCCCGGAAATGCTGTTGCGGGAGAATCCTGAAGCGCCGGAAGATCCGACCGCTCCGCTCCTGCTTCCGCCATAGGTGTTCACGCCGGAACGTCCGGTGCTGCCCATGCCTCTCGAGCCGGAATAATTGCCGCCCTTGACCTCGGAACGCGTAGCTCCTCGATAGTGGTAGTAATTCTCGTTGTATCCTGAATAATGATGATGGCCGTAGTAGCCATAGTATCCGCCGTAATAAGGGCCGTACCAGGGATCGTACCATCCGCCATAGTACCACGGATTATACCAAGGATCGTAGTACCAGGAATAGTATGAGCCGTAAGGGCTGTACCAGGGGCTGTACCAGGGATCGTACCATCCGCCCCAGCCAAAACGCCAGCCACCGTACCAGCCATGATGCCATCCGCCGTACCAGCCGTACCAGGGACGGCTCCAGCCCCAATTCCAGCGCCAGTCGTAACTGTCGTCATATATCAGTACGAGGGTGTCTTTCTTTCCCTGCTCCCTGCGGATGTTCTCTGCGGCAAGCCGCTGGAAATCTTCCTCGGTAAGAGGGTCCGCCACCAGCATGTCTTCATCGAATCCTTTATAGTATATTCCGTCCTGGAAGCGCTGCGCTGTGCCGTACCCGCCTGACACACCGCAAGATACTGCGATAAACGCCAGGGCCAATAACGATATCAGTCTTCGTGCCATAATCCAATCTCCTTTTATTTTTGTATATTTGCACCGTCTGATAAAGACGGACAAATATCATTCCGTTTTATATTTAGATGCAAATATCGTAAAAAAGCGCAGATTTTTCTTAAGTTTTTTATGGCAAAAGAAATTACACCGAGATCGGAAAATTATTCCCAGTGGTATAACGACATCGTAGTAAAGGCCGATCTGGCCGAACAGTCAGCCGTGCGCGGCTGCATGGTCATCAAACCTTACGGCTACGCAATCTGGGAAAAGATGCAGAGTATTCTCGACAAGGCATTCAAGGAAACCGGCGTGCAGAACGCCTATTTCCCTCTTTTCATACCCAAATCCTTTTTCAGCCGAGAGGCCGAGCATGTGGCCGGATTCGCAAAGGAATGCGCCGTGGTGACGCATCACCGCCTTATGAACAACCCAGACGGAAAGGGCGTGGTGGTAGACCCCGAAGCTAAATTGGAAGAAGAACTCATCGTACGTCCTACCTCCGAGACAATCATCTGGAGTGTATACAAGAACTGGATCAAATCCTGGAGGGATCTGCCCATCCTCTGCAACCAGTGGTGCAACGTGGTTCGCTGGGAGATGCGCACGCGTCCTTTCCTCCGCACCGCGGAATTCCTATGGCAGGAAGGGCACACCGCCCATGCATCCGCAGAAGAAGCTCAGGCAAAGGCGGAGCAGATGGTGGGTGTGTACGCAAAGTTCGCCCGCGAAACCATGGCCCTGCCTGTGATCGTAGGCCACAAGAGCCCCAACGAGCGCTTCGCAGGGGCCCTCGACACCCTTACCATCGAAGCTATGATGCAGGACGGCAAGGCCCTGCAGGCAGGCACATCCCACTTCCTGGGGCAGAATTTCGCCAAGAGTTTCGAGGTGCAGTACGCCGACAAGGACGGCAGCCTGCAGTATGTCTGGGCGACTTCCTGGGGAGTCAGCACCCGTCTTATGGGAGCACTCATCATGGCCCACAGCGACGACAACGGGCTCGTGCTTCCTCCGGTCCTCGCACCCATCCAGGTAGTAATGGTCCCCATCTACAAGACAGATGAGGAGCGCGCCGCCGTGCTTGACAAGTTCGAGGCGATCAAGGCAGCCCTCGCCGCCAAGGGTGTGAGCGTGAAGATAGATGACCGCGACACTCTCCGCCCGGGATTCAAATTCGCCGAATGGGAAGTCAAGGGTGTGCCCGTGCGTATTGCCCTCGGCGCGCGCGACCTGGCCGCCGGCACTGTGGAGGTAGCCCGCCGCGACACCCTCGAGAAGGCCACCGTCAGCCTCGAAGGAGTCGACGCATATATTGAGGACCTGCTCGGAAAGATCCAGCAGAACATCTACGACAAGGCTCTAGCCTTCCGCGATGCCAACATCCGCAAATGCGACGACTGGGAGGAGTTCAAGACCGAGATCCAGAAGGGCGGATTCCTGCTCTGCCACTGGGACGGCACAGCCGAGACCGAACAGGCCATCAAGGATGCCACCAAGGCCACCATACGCTGCATCCCAGTAGACAGCTGCGTATGCGAAGAAGAAGGGAAAGACATCTTCTCCGGAAAACCTTCGAAGGGCCGTGTTGTTTTTGCAATAGCATATTAATCAGATATTTATGAAGAAGATATTAGTTTTGGCAATCGCTACCCTCGCGGGGCTTGCCGCATACGCACAAGACGATGCCCAGAAAGCCGCAGCAGATGCTGCCGCTGCAATCGCCGAGGCTCCCCAGGAGGAGGCCGCAGCACCCAAGCCGGTTTACTGGACCAGGTCTCTCATGACAAACCTCAACTTTGCACAGACGCTGCTTCGCGACTGGGCTGCCGGCGGTAGCAACAACTACACGATGACAGGCTACGTAGATGCGAATGCGAACTATGCCAAGGACAAGATGATATGGAACAACCGCCTGCAGGTGGACTACGGCTTCCTCTATTCCGCCGACAAACCCATACTCCAGAAAGTCAAGGACCGTATCTATTTCGAATCGAAGTGGGGCTACGAGACTCCCATCCGGCACTTGAGTTATTCCGCTGGCTTCGACTTCAAGACGCAGATCGACAACAACTACACCTACGGCACCCCTACCGGGGCGGATCCCACCGTCGCCGACTGGAAAGCGGCCCGCACCCTCAAGAGCGGCCTCTTCTCCCCTGCTTACGCATCTCTCGGTATCGGTCTCCTGTGGACTCCCAAGCCGTGGTTCTCCCTGAACGTCGCTCCCCTTACCGGTGGATTCGTCATAGTGGACAATCCCGAACTCCGCAAGGCCTACGGCATGGAACTGGAAGATGACGGGGTCAATTACAAGGGTTCCCGTTTCGAGCTTGGTGCCCAGGTCAAGGCGGATGCGAACTTCACCATCAACGACAATCTTAAGTATACCACCCAGCTGGTGCTCTTCAGCAACTATCTGAAGAACCCCCAGAACATCCGTGTGAACTGGGACAACAAGGTGTTCTGGAAGATGGCGAAGTTCTTCACCATGACCTTCTCTACGAATCTGATCTACGACGACACAGTGTGGATTACCAACGACGAGCATCCTGGCGGATTCCGTACCTGGCAGCTGAAGGAGTTCTTCGAGATCGGATTCTCCTACACCATCAGTTCCAAGAAATAATGAAGGTGCTGCTTGCAGTGAGCGGCGGCATCGATTCGATGTATATGGCCGAAAGGGCTCCCGAACTTTTTCCGGGGGCCTCTTTCGCTGTTGCGCACTGCAATTTCGGACTGCGCGGCGATGAATCCGACGGCGATGAGGCTTTCGTGCGAGAGTGGTGTGAGCGCAAGAATCTCCCGCTTTTTGTCAAACGCTTCGACACCGCCGGTCTTGCCTCCGGCTCCGGCATCAGCATAGAGATGGCGGCACGCGAACTGCGCTACGCCTGGTTCATGGAGTTGCTGGATGCCGAGGGTTTCAACTGCGTGGCCGTGGCGCACAATGCAGATGACAACGCCGAGACCTTCTTCCTCAATCTCGTCCGCAGCACCGGCACCCGGGGGCTCCGCGGGATGGGAAACCGGGACCGGATAGTACGCCCCCTGCTGGGCATTCCCCGTTCGGAAATCCGCAAGTGGATGGATGATCGCGGGTTCCGCTGGCGCGAAGACAGCACCAACACATCCTCCGCCTACAAACGCAACCGTCTCCGCAGCGAGGTGATTCCGGTGCTGAAGGAGATGAATCCATCCTTCCTGGAATCGCTTCAGAGGACTATGGCACATATCTCCCAGGTGGATGATATCGCGGAGGATTACTTCCTGAGTGTCAGGGATTCAGTGATGTCGGGAAATGCGGTTTCGGTGCCCGCGCTGATGCGCCTGGAGCATCCCCGCTACGTACTTTTCCGGCTGGTGGAACCGGTCGGGCTGTCAGCGACCGCACTGGATAATCTGTGGGGCCTCCTGGTATCCGGCCGGCAGGTCGGCGGGCGCGTGTTTATCGGCAGACGTGGCAGTGTACGGGGCCGCGCAAAATGGAAACTGGAGATAATATTGGACAAATCTTGCTAAATTTGTACCCTATGGCAAATAAACCTTCTATTCCTAAAGGCATGAGAGATTTCTCGCAGCAGGAAATGGCTGAGAGGAATTACTTTTTCGATACAGTCAAGAGCGTGTTCCGCACCTTCGGATACGCACAGATAGAAACCCCTGCGATGGAGACTCTCTCCACCCTGCTGGGCAAATACGGAGATGAGGGCGACAAGCTCCTTTTCCGTGTGCAGAACAGTGGTGAAAAGGCCGACCAGGCCCCCGAGAAGGGCCTGCGCTACGACCTCACCGTGCCCTTCGCCCGCTTCGTGGTGCAGCACCAGAACGAGATTTCCTTCCCCTTCAAGCGTTTCCAGATCCAGCCCGTGTGGCGTGCGGACCGTCCGCAGAAGGGGCGCTACCGCGAGTTCTATCAGTGCGATGTGGATGTGATAGGGTCGAAATCGCAGTTGAACGAGCTGGAACTGGTGCAGATAGTAGATAAGGTCTTCGGCCTGCTGGATATCCGTGTGGTGTTGAAGATTAACAACCGCAAAGTGCTCACCGGCCTGGCGGAAATCTGCGGTGCACCCGACAAAGTGGTGGACATCACCGTTGCAATAGATAAACTGGACAAGATCGGGCTGGACGCAGTCAAGGAAGAAATGCGCGAGAAGGGCCTGACCGACAGCGCGATAGCTGTCGTAGAGCAGATTCTCGGGCTGTCCGGCAGCGTGGCGGAGAAACTTGCCGCAATGCGCTCCCTCATGGGCGGCGGGTCGGCTTCCGGCATCGTTTCCGAGACCGGGCTTCGCGGTCTCGACGAACTGGAGGAACTGTTCGGACTGATTTCCGCCGCCGGAGTTTCCGTGCCGGTAGAAATGGACCTTTCGCTGGCCCGCGGGCTGAATTACTACACCGGCGCCATCTTCGAGGTCAAGGCCCTCGACTGGGAGATTGGCAGCATCTGCGGAGGCGGCCGCTACGATAATCTGACCGGCATTTTCGGGCTCCCGGATATGTCCGGAGTGGGCATCTCCTTCGGCGCCGACCGCATCTGCGACGTGCTGAAGGGTCTGGGCAAATTCCCCGCAGGCGTGCGTTCCACCACCACCCTCCTGTTTGCTAATATGGGAGTGGAGGAAGTCAGGTATGTCCTGCCTATCGCCTCTGCGCTGCGCTCCAAAGGCATTTCCGTGGAAATCTATCCCGAAAGTTCGAAACTCAAGAAGCAGTTCGATTATGCCGACCGCAAGGCCATTCCGTTCCTTTCCATTACGGGCGCGGACGAGGCGGCGGCCGGAACGGTGCAGATAAAGAATCTGGCCTCCGGCGAGCAGCGTGTGTTCGCAAAAGACGATCTGGACGGCATCGTATGTTTCCTCGGAAAATAGTCCTCTGCCTGATTGCCGCTGCGGCCATCTGCTGCAAGAAGGCCCCCACTCCTGAACCGGCCGGAGAGGCCTCTGCGGTTCCGGAACGGATGGAATGGTTCCGGGATGCCAAGTTCGGAATGTTCATCCACTGGGGCATCTACACCGAACTCGCCGGCATCTACGGCGACAAGACCGACGGCGGAGAATGGATGATGCATAGCAAGCAGATCCCTATCAAGGAGTATTCTGCCCTGGCAAAACGTTTCAATCCCGTACGCTTCGATGCCGCCGACTGGGTTTCGCTCGCAGCGGAAGCCGGGCAGAAATATATGGTAGTCACCGCCAAGCATCACGACGGTTTTGCCATGTACGACTCCGATGCTAGCGCCTACAACATAGTGGACGCATCTCCATACGGAAAAGATGTCATAGCAGCCCTCGCCCGGGAATGCAAGGCACAGGGGCTGCATTTCGGATTCTACTACTCCCACTTGCTGGACTGGTATCATCCCGGCGCGAACGGCTGCGCCTGGGATCCGGCCCACAAAGGGAGCAGGGAGGCCTACCTCAAGAATATAGCTCTCCCGCAGGTGGACGAGCTCCTGACGCGCATTCCCAACGTGGATATTGTGTGGTTCGACCAAGGCGGGGACATAACTCCGGACGAGGCCAGGCTCTTCTACGACAAGGTCCGTGCATATCCCAATATCATTCTGAATAACCGCATGGGCGGCGGGATGAAGGGGGACGTGGTGACCCCGGAGCAGTTCATCCCCGCGACCGGATACCCCGGAAGGATATGGGAGACCTGCATGACCATGAACCGCCACTGGGCATATTGCGCCTACGACGACAACTGGAAAAGCTCCGGAGAACTCATACGCAAGCTCTCGGAAATCGTGAGCAAGGGGGGAAATCTTCTCTTGAACATAGGTCCGGACAAATACGGCAGCATCCCTCAGATATGCAGGGATAATTTGATGGCAATTGGGTCCTGGATGAAGGTGAACGGCGAGGCGATTTACGGCACCGAGGCCTCTCCATTCCCGTTTTTACCTTTCGGCTACGCCACCAGGAAGGGAAACACCCTCTATCTGCATATACACAAATGGTCGAAGGAAATCATCGTGCCGTACAGGCTGAAGGTGCGAAAAGCATATCTGCTGGCAGATCCTTCAGGTCTGGTGCGCTGCCGCAGCCGGAAGGGCGCCACCACCTTCGAGCTTCCTCCTTTCTCTCCCGATGCCGCAGTCAGCGTGCTGGCGGTGGAGCTGAAAGAGCAGGTGCCGGTGCAGGCCGTGCCCACGGAAGGGCTGCCGCTTCTGGTGGAAGGGGCAGCTGTTCCGCAGCTGAGCGATGCCGATTTCAAATCTGTCTGGACGGCGGAAGGGCCCACGGCTACCGTAGAAATCACACTCCCTGCCAAGCAGAGCATTCAGTGTTTTGCCGCGGTCGAACCTTGGCAGTTATGGGAAAATCCTATGCAGACTTACCGGGTGGAAGCCCTGGTGGACGGGGCCTGGACCTGCATTGCCGAGGGGACAGGAGACGGCACAGGCATCACGCTTCCCTTTAGTTCTGTTGCAACTTCCAGTTTCAGGGTCGTCATCAGCAATCCTTCCGGAAAGGCCAGCTGCAGCCAGATAATGCTTTTCAATTAGATTTTTGCTTTCTTAAGCCAAAGGTCCGCCATGCGTTTGTGCCCGGCGGGGGTCGGGTGTATGCCGTCCCATATCCAGTAGGAAGGAGCGGGTTCGGTGCTCACCAGCTTTTCAAACATGGTGTCGTAGGGAATGAGGATGGCGCCAGTTTCTTCGCATAACTCACGCACACAGGCGGCCAGGCGGCGGACCATCTCTTCGCGAAGGGCGTAGTCCTCGCTGCTGCCAACACTCCCCTCTTTGGCTACGAAGGGGGTGCAGAGAGTCAGTTCAATATCGGGGTTGGATTGTTTGGTTTTTTCCAGCAGGCTCTTGTACATGGCTTTCCAGGCGGCGAAATCGAAGGGCGTCTGCCGGTCGCCGTCCAGCCATCTGTGGATATCGTTGGTGCCTATGAGGACTGTGAGGATATCCGGCTGGAGGTCGATGACATCCTCCTGCCAGCGGGCCGCAAGATCGACCAGGGCCTGGCCGCTGAAGCCTCGGTTGAAGAATGCGTAATTTCTTGAAGGCCAGCGGCTTTGGCAGTACGACGCAATGATATAGACGTAACTGTGGCCGTAGATGTGGTTCATATCGGTGTGGCTGCGCTCAGCCGAGGTTCTCTTGTAGTTGTAAATGCAGCCCCAGTTGCCGTCGGTAATGCTGTCGCCTATGAAAACGATGCGCTTTCCATTTTGCAAGTTATGGGTGCAGGAAATGGCCGCCAGACAGGCCAGAACAATGATAAGGATTCTGCTTTGAAGTTTCATATCTGTCAAAGATAAGGATTAAAATTTGGATTTTGGAAAATTATTCCTACCTTTGCAGTCCAATATCGCGGGGTAGAGCAGTCGGTAGCTCGTCGGGCTCATAACCCGGAGGTCGCAGGTTCGAGTCCTGCCTCCGCTACGAAGCAATTGAAAGTCAGCCAGTTACGGCTGACTTTTTTGCTTCTCCGCTCCGGCAACGCTGCTTCGCAGCTGCCTTGTCTTATCAGGGGCTCTG